>JAISQF010000012.1 GCA_031274365.1 Elusimicrobiota bacterium
CCCCCCCCCCCCCCCCCCCCCCCCCCCCACGTCCCCATCATGACAAAGTAATAGCCAATGTAGAAAATCCCGAAATATTAAAAATATTAGAATTTTTGGAAAATTTTGAAGTATTTGTAGTTTTTGAAAATTGTAAGTTCTTGACCATAAATAAAAAATCCTTTCGATTTTGAAAAGAGGTTATCTGTAAGCGAGCAGTCAGCCCAGCAAGAGAAGTAATAAATTAACCGCAGTAGATTAGTCGTAGTAAGTGTAAAATATAAAAACCCCTCAATTTTTAATGCAATCGCTTTATACCAAATTCATCTTGAAAAAACAACCGTTAATTTTAATCATGATAGATTTCATCGCGTTTGCCGACAGCGACAACAACAACAATTAAAACATTATCTTTGATTTCTACAATAACTCTAAAATTATCAACTCTGTATCGCCAGTATCCGCCAAACTTATATTTAAGCTGTTTTCCCGAGCTTCTTGGATCAAGTAATATAGAATCTTTTTCAAGAAACTTAAAAATTTTAGCTTTTACCGAATTGTCAATTTTTTCAAATCTCTTTGCGCAGGAATGCTCCACGCAATTTTATATTTATTCAATTCCATACATTTTTTTTATTTCTTCATGAGTATAAGTTTTTCCATTCCCATGCTCTATTTCTTCAACAGCCCGCATAGTCAAAAGCGTGTCCTCTAAATCTTCCATTCTTTCCATTACTGCTTTTAATTGCATCTTTATTTTTTTTAACTCGACGGAAACATCCGCCGTTTTGGAAGCGTTTAGCGCTTGAACAGGACGATGTTTTTGAAAGCCGACGGCAATATCGGTGATTTTTATATTGTTAGTTTTCATTTTAATCCTCCCGCTAAAATTCTCTATATATTCATTTTAGTTTTTTATCCACCCGAAATCAATAATAAAAGTTTTTTAGATTTTTACGTGTCTTTTCATTTATCAAAGTTTTTTGCGGAGACCGATCAGCCTGAAAGGCTGGATTTTCATAACCGTAGGCCAGCGGCCTACGGATCAGGAAATAACAACTATAAATTAAACTCCTTTTTTGCACAGCCGAGAACTTCGTCCATATATGTTAAAACTTTAGAAAAATCTTCATAGCTTGTCGTCGCCGCGGGCTCTAAACGAATTACCGAGGCATTATTAAGCGTTCCCGCCATCATAACTTTTCTTGCAAAAAGATTTTTTGCCACAAAATATCCTATTTCAGTTTTTGGAAATTCCACGCCTACCATAAGACCGACGCCGCGAACATCTATTAAAAGTTTCGGATACTTCTTTTGAAGTTTTTTTAATCCTTTCATTAAAAATTCGCCTTTCTCGCGGGCAAGTTTTGGGACATTATGATTTATCATAAAGTTTATCGCGCCAAGCGCCGCCGAACATGACAAAGGATTTCCGCCAAATGTGGGAGATCCCAACATCCAAGGATTGTCCTGCAGCTCTTTTATCCATAAATGTTTTCTCGCAATTATTCCCGTGATAGGCATAATTCCTCCGCCAAAAGCCTTGCCGTAAGTCATAATGTCTGGAGTTACATTTTCGGCTTGACATCTAAAATAGCTGCCGGTGCGCCCCATTCCGCATTGAATTTCGTCAAAAATCAGCAAAATATCATTTTCATCGCAAAGATTTCTTATGCCTTTTAAATAACCTTTTGGCGGAACAATAATGCCGGCTTCTCCTTGAATAGGCTCTAAAATTATTGCCGCAATTTTTTCGCCCGCTTTTTTAAGTTTCCAGACGGAGCTTTTCATATCTTCAATATCTCCATAAATCGCATGAGAAACTTGTCCGATTAAAGGAAAATAAGGAGAGCGGTAAAGATCTTTTCCGCTGACGGAAATCGCCCCCATACTTTTTCCATGAAAACCGTTTATCGTCGAAAGTATCCAAGTTTTTTTACTCGCTATTCTTGCAAGTTTAAGAGCCATTTCGACGGCTTCGGCTCCGCCGTTTGTAAAAAAACAAAACTCTAAATCTCCCGGCGTTATGGCCGCCATAGCTTGAGCGAGATAACCGCGCAGCGGGTCGAGCAATTCTTGGCTGTGCAGAGCTTGATGATCCAATTGCTTTTTTACGTATTTAAGAATTTCGGGATTGCGGTGGCCAAATGTAAAAATTCCAAAACCGCCTAAAAAATCTATAAATTTTTCGCCGTCTAAATCCACAAAATAAGAATCATAATCAGTCCATTCTATAGACGCGGCGTTTGAAGAAACCGACTTGCGATATTTTAACCAGCCCGGATTTATATGATTGTTAAAATTTGCGACGGTATCTTTTTCTATTTGTTTTTTTTGCGCGGGCGTGAAACTTTCAGACATTATAAAATCTAAAGATTTGCCTAACACTTCCTTTGCTTTTTTTATATCCATGATTTATCCTTTTATTTTAATTTATTATTTTATTTCTAATTAAACATTTAACCGATTGATTAAAAACGTAAATTTTCATTTTACGTAAGAACTTTCGTTTTTAAGAATGCATTCCCGGATTGCTTTGCTGTCAATTTGTAACAGCCAAGCAAAGCAAACCAGAAAAGTCATTTAACCGCCTATGACCGCAATTTGCGGCGCGAGGACGAAAAAATTTTGAAAAACTTTTCCCGCCCCCGCAAACGGCATTTTTTATTTTGTGAACTTTGTCCAAATCAAATCATATCTCTCAACTTTAGAGCCTATGTCTTTTATGAACTCTCCTTTTTCAAACACTTCAGACGGCACATTTGACGCGGGATTGTTCTTATAAGAATCAGGCAATAAAGCGACAGCGGCTTTATTGGGATTTGTATAAGGATATTCTTCGGAAATCTTTTTGCTTATTTCGGGCCTTAAAATAAAACTTATAAATTTCTTGGCGTTTTCAAGGTTCTTTGCTCCTTTTAACACAGCTAAATTATCTATAAATAAATAGCATCCTTCCTGCGGAAAAACAATTTCAATTTCTTCAGGTTTTTCTTGTATTGAAATTGCAATTTCTGCATTCCACATATAACCTATGATTGTTTCTCCGTTTAACATAGCGGTTTTTGGAGAATCGCTGTCGCGCAGTTTAATATTGGGTTTTAACGCTTGAACAGCCGCGTCAATCTTATCAAGCTGAGCGTCGTTTGTAGTGTTGAAAGAATAACCCAGAGATTTAGCGACCGCTCCTATCACCGCGCGGTAATCGTCGAGAACTTCTACAGAATTTTCATATTTAGGATTAAAGAGCTGAGAAAAAGAAGTTATTTTTTCACTGACTTTTGATTTATTGACGGCAAGAGCGGCCACGCCGGCCATATAAGGAACTGAAAATTTATTGCCCGGATCAAAAGTGCGGTTAGTATAAGCCGGATCAATATTTTTGAAATTCTCTAACGACTTTGCGTCAATTGCTTCAAGCAGATTTTCCTCTATCATCATCTTAACCATATAATCGCTTGGAACAACTATGTCATAAATCCCGCTGTTACTGCCTTTAACTTTTGCAAGCAAATCTTCATTTGACGAATAAGTCGCCATATTGACTTTTATCCCCGTCTCTTTTTCAAATTCTTTAATTACGGAATCGGGAATATATTCCGTCCAAATAAACAAATTTACTTCGCCGTTTTTCCCCGACTTTGAACAAGCCGTAAAAGAAAAAACGGAAACTATAGCGGCTAAAATCAAACAAGACAAAAATACTTTTTTCATTTCTTTCTCCTTTTTAATTACGTATTTTATTTTAAGTTTTTATAAAAACTTTTTGCTCAAAATAAAAACGTTTTATTTAGTTTATAATAAAAAACGCCTATTAAAGATTTCTTTAATAAGCGTCTTTGCTTAGAACTGCAAAAATACCGCAACATACAAATTACTTTTTAACAATATAGCAAAATATAGGATATCTTCAAACCCTTATCGCGCAAAGAAGACGCGCGGGATTGTTTATCGTAACATTATCTATATCCTCTTTTTTTGCGCCGCTCCTTTTTAACATCGGGACAACATAATCCAAAACTCTCAAATAACCGTTTCCGCCGTAATGTCTATAATAAATCTTGACGTATAAATCGCAGCCTAAAACAATTTGTTTTGAATATCCCAGCTCAAATAATTTTAATAATGCGTATATTCTATCATAATCCGTCGGATTTAAAATGCCTGCCGCCTCATAACCGCATGTTTCTCCAAAAAAATCAAAAACAATATTTACGCCGGTATCCAGTATTTTTCTTACCGGATCCAAATTCAACTTGGCCGATGCGTCATGGTATTTAATTATTTTAAGCGCGTCATATTCTTTTATAAAACTATCCATATGACAAGCGATAATGCGCTCGGGAGACGCGCCTTCGTTAAGAATCATATCAATCATTTTAGACGTATCGTTTGTGTCAAGAAAATTATCTCCAGTCCAGCCGCCCGTATGAATCTGCATCGATAAACCCGTTTCTTTTGCGGCTACGGCGCCCGCTTTTAACGCTATTATCTCATTATCGTTTAAGCTGTTGCACGCTATTTTTACATGACCCGCTTTAATATCCGTGCCGTCTATGCCCACATTTATTTCATCTTCAATATATTTAACCAAGTGCGCTATGTCCATATCCGCGCAACTTTTAGGCCAAAACTTGTCGGCATACAGCCCCGCCGAAGCTATGACATTAACGCCGGCCGCTTTTGATATTTTTTGAATTTCTCTTATATCGCCGCGTATGCCCGAAGGACTTACTTCCAAAATCGTAGATCCCCCCGCCGCCTTAAAATATCCGACTTCTTTTATCGCTAAATCTGTGTCGCTTAGACGCATACATTCCGGCGATAAATAAAAATATCCTTTCCTTAAATAATACATATTCTCGCCGGTTATCGTTAAATATTTTTCGTCTATGGGAGGAAAAGCGTTTTTATAAATTTCCACATAAGGTCTAAGATCAACGAGAATATGCTCATGCATATCCGTAAAATTTAAGTCCTTTGAATCAATTTCTCCTAAAACTGTTTTTACTTTACCCATTTTCTCTCCATTATTATATGCTGACAAAATTACTATTTCGCCCGCCGCAACGACAAAACAAACAAACATATTATTTTGTTTTGCCGCCGCGGCATTAAGACATTAAATATTTTTTTATTTCGTAAACTTAGTCCAAATCAAATCATATTTTTCAAGATCGTTTGGCTTTAAGTTCTTTATAAATTCGCCTTTTTTCAAAACCTCGGGCGGAATATTTGCGGCTGGATTTTTCTTAAAAGAATCCGGCAGTAAAGCGACGGCCGCTTTATTGGGATTCGGATAAGGATGTTCCGCGGAAATCATCGCGCTAATATCGGGCCTTAAAATGAAGTTGATAAATTTCTTTGCATTCTCGACATTTTTAGCGTTCTTTAATATCACAAGATTATCCACGAAAAGATAAATTCCTTCTTTTGGATAAATCACTTCAAATTCGTCCGGTTTTTCCATTAAGCAAAGAGCTATTTCTCCGCTCCAAATATAACCGATGGACGTTTCGCCGCCTATCATCGGAGTTTTGGGAGAAGAGCTGTCGCGCAACTTCAAATTGGGTTTTAATTGCTCCATATATTTTTCAACTATCGCAAGTTCTTTATCATTTGTAACATTAAAAGAATAACCCAAAGATTTTGCCATTGCTCCTATAACGGCGCGAAAATCGTCAAGAACCACTATCGAGCTTTTATATTTAGGATTTAACAAATCGGCAAAACTTGTAATCTTATCCTTTACTTGATTTTTATTGACTATTATCATAGCTCCGCCCGCCATATAAGGAACGGAAAATTTATTTCCTCTGTCAAAAGAAAGATTCAAATAATTCTCGTCGAGATTTTTGAAATTCTCCAAAGATTTTGTGTCGTATTCCAAAAGCATATCCTCGCCTTTCATCAGCTCGACCATATAATCGCTTGGAACCGCAATATCATAAATGTTTTCCTTGCTGCTTTTTATTTTAGCAAGCATATCTTCATTAGATATATAATTTGCGGCGTTAACTTTTATACCCGTTTCTTTTTCAAACTGATTGATAACGCTTTCCGGAAGATAGTCTTCCCAAACAAAAACATTTACTTCTCCCTGGCTGTTTGAAGATTTACATCCCGATAAAAAAACAGAACCAAATCCGGCGGCAATTAAAGTCATTGCAAAAATCAGACGACAAAACGTTTTTTTCTTCATTTCTTTCTCCTTTTTAATTACGTATTTTATTTTAAGTTTTTATAAAAATTTTTCGCTCAAAATAAAAACGTTTTTAATACCGCTTTAATACTACAATAAAAAACGCTTATTAAAAATTCATTTAATAAGCGCCTTTGCTTAAAACTATAAAAACATATTAAGTTGTTAAATTAATCCTTTTAAGAATGCGGCGAAATTTTACCCAATTTTTATTTACCCGATTTTTTAGCATTTTTATAAGCGCTGAGCTGGCTTATTATCACAACTATCAAAGTAATTAACATTATTATGGACGACAAAGCATAGACGTCCGGACGAATCCCCGAGCGAACAGACTCCATTATTTTTAACGGGAAAGTTATACTCGACGCTCCCGTCGTAAAAAAGCTGATAATGAAATCGTCTATCGATAAAGTAAAAGCTAAAATTGCGCCTGAAATTATACCGGGAGCGATAATGGGTATCGTTATGCCGGTAAGCACTTGAATGCGGTTTGCTCCCAAATCCATAGCCGCTTCCTCTATAGATCTATCATAACCTGAAAGTCTTGCGCGAACCGTAAAAACAACAAAAGGTATGCTAAACGTCGCATGAGCTATTATCAAACTTATTCTGCCCAAAGGAACATTTGCTATGGCAAAAGACGCCAAAAGAGAAATACCCAAAACTATTTCCGGAATTACCACCGGAATATAAAGCAAAGCGTCTATCGCGCCTTTTACCTTAAATCTATATCTAAACATCGCCACGGCCGTGAGAGTTCCTATCACGACGGCTATAGCGGTGCTTGCCGACGCGACTATTAACGTATTTACAAACGATTGAAGGAGCGACGAATTTTGTATCATTTCTCCATACCAGCTAAAAGTAAAACCTTCGAAAATAATATTGCGGCGGGAAGTGTTAAATGAAAACAAAATCACTATGGCTATCGGCGCGTATAAAAAGATATAGACGAAAGTTGAAAACAAACGCGAAAAAGAATTTTGTAAAGAAACAGTTTTTTTAGTTTGCATTTTATACCGTCCCCAGCTCGTCGAGTTTTCCGCCCGACCTTGTATAGAGTTTTACGCAAATTAGAGTTATGACTATCAGCATTATAGACAGCGCCGCGCCAAAAGGCCAATTATACGCTTCCTTAAATTGTCTTGATATCACATTTCCTATAATTTGATTATTGCCTCCGCCCATTAAATCCGAGACGAAAAAATATCCCAAAGCCGGAATAAAAACCATTATTGATCCCGCAAAAATTCCGGGCACGGTGAGCGGCAAAGTTATATTTCTAAACGTTTGCCAAAAACCCGCCCCCAAATCTTTTGAGGCTTCAATCAAACTATTGTCCAATTTATCTATAACGGTATATACCGGCAAAACCATAAATGGAAGCAAAGTATAAACCATACCCAGAATGACCGCCCCTCTTGTAAACATCATTTCAATCGGCGCGTCTATCAAACCGATATAAATGAGAAAATCGTTGATATAACCGTTTTTGCCAAGCAGAACTCTCCAGCTGTAAAGTCTTATCAACGAATTTGTCCAAAACGGCAGCATTAGAAAAATCATCATCAAAGTTTTCTTAAACGGCGAAGTGGAAGCCATTATATAGCCGAAAGGATAGGCTATTAAAATACACACTACCGTGGTTAAAACCGCAACGATAAGAGAGTTTGTGTATATGCCTAAAATCGTCGGGTCAAAAAGTCTTGCATAATTTCTCAAAGTAAAATGAAAAACTATATTGTGCGATTCATTTGTCGTGCAAAAACTAATTATCAAAATATAAACCAGCGGCGCGGCTATCAATAAAACAAGCCATGCCGTTACGGGAGAAATCATCGCAAAAAGAGGAACGGTTTTTTTCCTAAAAGCCGGACTGTTAAACATTCCCCGCCTCCTTAGTTTTAATCTCGCCGGCAAAAGCCGCAAAGTCCGCATTTTCAATTTGTTTGATAATATCGTTTGACGGCGTGTAAATCATAACGGAATCTTTTATATCCCAATAAATGTATTGAATACTTCCAAGCGCGGGGACGGGCAAATCCACAGGAGTGTTTATTCTGACCGCCTGTCCGTTTGTGAGCATAATTATCGTCTTAATAATATTTCCAAGATAAATGTTTTCTCTAACTACACCACCTAAAGAAAATCCTTCCACCGCTTGAGAACTGCAGCGTATTTTTTCAGGACGAACGCTTACATAAACTATTTCGTTTGGATCAAACCCTTCACTTTTGCCGAGCAGATCGCCGGCTTCACAATACAAATACGCCGTTCCGCCGCGCTCTTCTTCGGCAACAGCCTCAAACAAATTTGTCTCGCCGATAAAATCAGCGATAAATTTTGTCGCGGGACGAGCGTAAATTTCTTCGGGCGTTCCCAACTGATCGACATTTCCCGCATTCATCACGGCTATGCGGTCGCTCATTGTGAGAGCTTCCTCTTGATCGTGAGTAACATAAATAAAGGTAATGCCCAATTTTCTTTGCAGACTTTTAAGCTCTATTTGCATTTGCTTTCTTAACTTCATATCCAAAGCGCCCAAAGGCTCGTCTAAAAGTAAAACGCGGGGATTATTGATAATCGCTCGAGCTATGGCCACTCTCTGTTTTTGTCCGCCCGAAAGCTGCGACGGATACCTTTGTTCAAAACCTTCAAGACGCACCATTACGAGAGCTTTATCGACTCTGCTTTTTATTTCATTTTTTGGAACTTTTTTCATCCTTAATCCGTATGCGATATTATCGTAAATATTCATATGCGGAAATAAAGCGTAGCTTTGAAAAACGGTATTTATATTACGCTCAAACGGCTCTTTATTTTCAACATTTTCTCCCTCTATAGTGATAGTTCCGCTCGTTTGATGTTCAAAGCCCGCAATCATTCGCAATAGAGTGGTTTTTCCGCAGCCCGAAGGACCGAGTATTGAGAGAAATTCTTTTTCATAAATCGTCATATTCAAATTCTTGACCACGTGATTAGAATCGTAAAATTTATCAACTCCTATAATTTCAACGATAGGGTTCGGCTTTTCCTCCGCAATGGAGGGAGGTTCCTTTATAGATTCCGTCTCTTTTTCCATATTATTTTTCCCCCTGATAAAAAAAAACAACGACAGTCTTAAGCGACCTCGTTGTCAACTTTATCATTTCTATTTAATTTATATTTCTAAGACTGCCGTAAATTTTTTCATTCATATTAAAGCGCTTTTTTCCCGCGCTCTCCGGTCCTTATGCGCATAGCATCGTCAACCGGCGAAACAAAAACTTTCCCGTCGCCCACTTTCCCCGACGAAATTTTTTCATGAATAATATTCAAAATTTCATTCACAACGGAATCTTCAACAATCGTCGAGGCTTGAATTTTTGGAAGTAAATTCATACCCGCAACTTTAACTCCTTTAATTTTGAAACCTTTCGGACCTCCCGACGTCAATCCGCCTTTTTGTTTTCCGCAGCCCATTACGCTTGTTACCGTAATTCCGCCGACGCTACGGCTGTTTAGAATATTCTTTAGCGCTTCAAGTTTGTCGGGGCGGATAATAATCTCCAATCTTTTCATCTTATTGCCCTCCTTTTTTGAGATTTCATTAATGCGCGCTCCTTATATCATAATCGCATTTATTAAGTCAAACAAATAAACAATATTATTCAATCAAAATTTTTACAAGACGCTATAATCTTAAAAGATATTAAAAGTTAAATTAACCGCGCAAGCGCTTTTATTTTGCCGGCGAAAAATATTTGTCGTAAATTAAAGAAGCGATTATCGATACAAAAATAGTAAAAAGAATTATCCCAAGCGAGATAATCGGCAAAATATGAAAATGGCGGGAGAGAAGCATTTTTAATCCGACAAAAAACAATATAACGATAACTCCGTATTTTAAGAACTTAAATTTATCCGAAAGTCCGGCCAGAACAAAATATAAAGATCTAAGACCTATTATTGCAAAAATATTGGACGTATAGACTATAAAGTCGTCGGTGGTAATGGAAAGCACGGCGGGAATTGAATCCACGGCAAAAATTATATCGCTCATCTCAATGACAAAAACCGCGGCAAACATCGGCGTTGCGCATAAAAAATTATTTTCTCTGATAAAAAATTTCCCGCCGGCGCTCTGCGCGGAGAAACGAAAAAATTTCTTTAAAATTTTATATGCAAAATTATCCTCTATACTTTTTTCTTTTTCGCTGTGTCTTAACATTTTCACCGCAGTCCAAATAAGTATAGCGCCAAAAACATAAACAGTCCAAGAAAAAGTGTCAATCAAACGTATGCCTATAAAAATAAAAATAAATCTCAAGATAATAGCGCCCAAAATTCCGTAAAGCAAAACTTTATGCTGATAGCGTCTCTCGATGGAAAAGTATGAGAAAATAAAAATAAAAACAAACATATTGTCGACGGAAAGAGAATATTCTATCGCATAACCCGTAAAATATTCTATGGCTTTCTCCCACCCCAAACTAAAATATATCGCAACTCCAAACAATAAAGCCGTGCTTATCAATGCGCTCGTCATTTTCACGGCTTTCTTAAAACCCAATGCTGAGTTTTTTCTCATAACGATTAAATCTATGGACAAAGACAAAACAATGACAATCCAAAAAGCAATCCACATAATAGTTTGGACGCTCATATTTTTATCTCCATTGCCATTTTATAATCGTTCATTTCATAACCGTTGCCTATATAAGCGTCTATTCTCTCCTCCACGACAAAACCCATTTTTTTATAAGCCTCGATAGAATTCAAATTAGCGCGGTTTACCGTAAGAGCAATGCGGGAAAGATTTAATTTTGCCGCCATATTTTTTATAAATTCAACAGACTGTTTGGCGTATCCCTTTTTTCTGCTGCGCTCTTTTATATAAATTTTACTTAAAAAAAGTTCTTTATCTTTTACGGATACGGCAAAAAATCCCTCGTAAGAATTTTCATCGTTTCTCATCAAAAAATATTGATAGTTTTCATTTTTAATTTGATTTGACACGGCATCAAAGGATTGAAATTTTTCAAGCATATATTCAATTTGCTCGATAGAGATAATGGATGAATAATGCCGTCTCCAAATTTCGCCGGCAATTTCCACAACGGTTTCTATCAACTCTTTTGAATTTACTTTTACTATTTCCATAATGATATTTCATCCATAGATTTTCTTGACGTTTGATTTTGATTATTTTCTTTCGGATAACCCAATGCGATTAAACATTCCACTTTATATGAAAGCGGCAAGTCTAAAACTTTTTTTATCGCCTTAGCGTTAAACCAACCTATATAACATGTCCCAAGCCCGAGTTCTGTCGCTTTCAAAACCAAATTTTGACAAGCTATTCCAATATCTATCAAATGATATTCCACGCCTTGCAATTTCTCGGCCAGAGAATGAGTGATAAATTCTTTCTTGCTGCAAACAACAATTATCACTGGCGCGGACGCCGCCCATTCATTAGAAACCATCATTTCGCCAAGTCCAAATTTCATTACTTCTTCTTTTGCTTTTGGGGTATTGGCCACCACAAATATCCACGGCTGCTTATTGCAAGCCGAAGGAGCAAGTCTTGCGGCTTCTAAAATTTGTTTTATCTTTTCAACTTCGACCGGAATGTCTTTATAATCCCGAACGCTCTTTCTTTGAGCTATAATTTTATCTAAGTCTGTCATAAAACCTCCTAAACATTAAACTTAAATTCAATAATATCTCCGTCTTTAACGACATATTCTTTTCCTTCACTTCTCAATAGTCCAGCGTCGCGAACGGCTTTTTCGTCCCCTAATTTTTTCAAATCGGAAAAATTCATAACTTCAGCGCGTATAAAACCTCTTTGAAAATCGCTGTGAATTACGCCCGCGGCCTGCGGAGCAAGACATCCTTTTTTAATAGTCCAAGCTCTGCACTCGTCTGCCCCCGCGGTAAGAAAAGTCGCAAGACCAAGCAAATCAAAACCCGTTTCTATTAAGCGGTTTAATCCCGCTTCTTTTAATCCCAAATCTTTAAGAAATTCATCTCTGTCATTTTCAGGCAATTCGGAAAGTTCGGCTTCTATTTTTGCGCAAATCGGCATCATTTGAGCGCCGTCCGCTTTTGCTTTTTCCTCGACTATTTGAGTATATTTATTTTTCATTTCAGGCAAATCGTTTTCAGAAACATTACAAGCGTATAAAACTGGTTTTGCCGTGATAAGAAAAAAATCTTTCATCATATCTTTTTCGTCGGCGCCGACTTCAAGACTGCGCGCGGGTTTTCCCAAATCCAAATGAGCTTTTACTTTCAACGCCAAATCGCGTTCAGCTAAAATTTTCTTATCGTTTAGACGAATATTTTTTCCCAATCTCTCAAGTTTTTTACCGATAGAATCCATATCCGCCAAAATCAATTCCGTGTCTATAATTTCAATATCGCTCAAAGGATTTATATCTCCCGAAACATGAGTGATGTCTTTGTCCTCAAAACATCTAACGACATGAACTATGGCGGCCGTTTCTCTGATATGAGCGAGAAATTGATTGCCAAGCCCTTCGCCTTTGGACGCGCCTTTGACAAGTCCGGCAATATCGACAAATTCGACGGCGGCGGGAACTTTTCTTTTAGATTTATACAATTTTTCTAAAAAATCAAGCCTTGCGTCCGGAACTGCGACAACTCCGACATTTGGCTCAATTGTGCAAAACGGATAATTTGCGGCCTCCGCTCCGGCTTTTGTTATGGCGTTAAATAAAGTTGATTTTCCGACATTAGGCAAACCGATAATCCCTAATTTCATAGATACTCCTTTTTACTTCTCAAACGTAAATTCAAAATTTTTTATTTTAATTGTGTCTCCCGTTTTTGCGCCTTTTTTTTCAAGCTCAAGCTCAAGCCCCATTTTTTTCAAAATATTTTGATAACGTCTTAAAGCCTCTTCCTCTGAAAATTTCGTCATCTCCGTTAAAGTTTCTACTTTTTCTCCGCTGACTATAAAAACTCCTTTTTCTTTCTTTATTCTAAATTCAGGCTCATAAATATATTTTTTCACGGGAATTATTTCTATTTCTTCTTCCGGATTAATTTCTATGGGTTTGTCGAGCATCTTTACAATTTCAACAATCATTTTATCTATGCCCTCGCCGGTTATCGCGGAGATTTCCGCAATTTTTCTTAATCTCAAACGTTTTCTAAAAATTGCCGTATTTTTTTTGGAGTCGGGCAGATCCGTTTTGTTTAGGATTATAAGAATATTTTTCTTTTTCAAATACTTTGAATACTTAACCAATTCATTATTTAGAATCTGATAATTTTTATAAGGATCTTTTCCGTCGGAGCCGCTCGCGTCTATTATATAAGCCAAAACTTTAGTTCTTCTTATATGACGTAAAAATTCAAGACCAAGCCCTTTTCCTTTATGCGCGCCTTCGATAATACCGGGGATATCGGCGACTGTAAAATATCTGCCGTTAAAATCAACAACGCCTAAATTGGGAGCAAGAGTTGTAAACGGATAATCCGCAATTTTGGGTTTTGCCGCTGAAATTTTAGATAAAAGCGTCGATTTGCCGGCATTTGGAAATCCCACTAATCCCACATCCGCTATCAAACGAAGTTCAAGATTTATTTGCGCGCTTTCGCCTTTTTCGCCTTCTTCAGCAATACGCGGAGCGGTATGTTTTCCCGTCTTAAAAGAAGCGTTGCCTCTGCCGCCTCTGCCGCCCTTAACGATTAATATGCGCTCGCCGTCATTTTTTAAGTCGGCAAATAATGTCCCGTCCTTAAAAACAACGGTCCCGAGAGGAACTTTTATAATTAGATCCTCTCCGCTTTTACCGGTTTTATCGTTTGGCATTCCTTTATTTCCGTCTTGAGCTTTGATTATACGTTTATAGGACAAATCAAGAAGTGTGTTTTTACGCAAGTCGCCTTCAAAATAGATACTGCCGCCGTTGCCGCCGTTTCCGCCGTTTGGTCCGCCATACGGAACATATTTTTCTCTTCTAAAAGAAATACAGCCGCCGCCGCCGCGTCCGGCTGTAAGAAAAATTTCAGCTTTATCTATAAACATTACTTTAGACTATAACGTTTACAAAACATTTATCGCCGCTTTTGCGGGTAAATTTAACCGTCCCGTTAATTTTTGCAAAAATTGTATTGTCTTTACCCATACCGACATTCAAACCGGGATGATATTTTGTTCCTCTTTGACGAACTATAATAGCTCCGGCCTGAGCTTTTTGATCGCCGTATATTTTTACGCCTAATCTTTGACCCTGCGAATCCCTTCCGTTAGTTGACGAGCCTTGAGCTTTTACATGTGCCATTTTATTTCTCCTTATCAAAAAATCCGCCGTTTCAAAAACAGCAAACGACGGATCTAATTTTTTACTTAAAATTTTTTAATTTGCATTAATTTTTGTAATAGACACTTCCGTTAAATATTGACGATGACCTTGAAGTTTTTTATAGCCCTTTTTAGGTCTTCTTTTGAAAACCAAAATTTTAGGCGCTCTTTTTTGCGCTATAACTTTTGCGGCAACAGTCGCGCCTGATACCGTAGGCGTTCCAACCGAAGTTTTATCGCCCTTTGATATTAAAAGGACTTCGTCAAAAATTACTTCTTGGCCTATTTCCGCATCAAGTTTTTCAACAGCCAATTTTACGCCTTCTTCAACTTTATACTGCTTACCGCCTGTTTTTACAATTGCATAGTTCATTTATTAGCTCCTATTATTTACATTATATATAAAGCAGAATTTAGCAAAATTGCCGGCCAAAGTCAAAATTTATTTCATCGCCGTGATTAAATAATGCGGCCGGACGCTTTTCAAATTTCTCCGCCGCAGTTAAAAGCCGTTTTTTTTATATTTATTTTTTCAATAAAAATGCCAACCGACGGTTTTTTTATATAATTTAACAAATAATTTTCCACGCATTTCCAAACTTTTTTGTCGTCAAAATCAAAATCGTCAATATCGTCTCCGGAACAACGGGAAATTTCAGCTATATTTCTTTGAAGCTCTAAATCCAAAACATCCTCGTTTTGTTTCAAATAATCGCTAAACGCATATCCCGAAAGTTTTAAGAATCTTAAAACAAAAGCCGTCAATGCGCGGCGAGGATTTGAACAAACTCCCAAAATTTCCCAAACTCTGGACAATAAAAGATATTTATGCTCGTTTTTAACATTATAAGCGGCAAGTTTTTCGCTAATCTCCCCTGCATAAAGAGCGTAAAGATTTCTCCTAAAATCGGATTTTATTTTTGAATTATTATTGATGATATTTGCGCCGACGGCTTTTGGCCGCATTAGGGAATGTTTTTGACAAACCATAAATTCGCTTTCAGTCAGCGGTTCGGCCGCGGCTGAAAGTTTTGCGTTTATTTTTTTTGCGCCCGGAAAAGTCAAAACAATTTTACCCCATTGATATGAATATATTGTGGCGGATTTATCGGCTTCCCCTTGCTGCTTTGCATTCAAAACAAGTCCTTTTATTTGGTAATACATTTCAACAATACCTTATATATTTGTTTTTTATCGGCTTCTTTTATTTCTATTTCAAAATTTTTCCATATAACCGTCTCGCCAGTCTTTGGAATTTTTCCAAACAATTCCAATATCCATCCCCCGACAGTCGCATAATCTCCGTCGGGAATTTCAATTCCCAATTTTTCATTTAGATCAAGCACGGATTCTTGAGCCTGCACAAGATATTCCTGGCGTCCAAATTTAGCGTAAGAAATAACGTCGTCGTCTTGTTCAATATCATATTCGTCTAAAACTTCACCGACTATTTCTTCAAGCAAATCTTCAATGGAAACTATGCCGACTGTCAACCCAAATTCATCGACGACAATGGCGCAATGATGATGTCCTCTTTTGAACTCTTTTAATATTTGGCTTATCTTTGCGCTTTCGGGAACATAATACACCGGTCTTATTAAATCTTGAATAATAATTATATCCGAATTGCGCCGCTCCAAAGCCAAATCTTTACTATAAATTATACCTATGATATTGCTCAAATTTCCTCTATGGACAGGCACTCTCGAATATTGAGAATCAATTATACTTTTTATTATTTCATTTTTACCTTTATCTATATTAACGGTAAAAAGCTCGTTTCTGGGAGTCATCACTTGGCTAACGCGTCTTTCTGCAAAATCCATAATATTGCTTACTATTTCTCTCGAATCGTCGGGCAGCGGGGAAGTGGTTTTATTTGAAAGCAAGAAATCTATCTCGTCGGCTTTCACTAAATAACTTTCTCTTTCTCCCGATATTTTATACGCCAAAGAGTTTGAAAATTTCGACACGCAAACCACGACGGCTTTAAGCATTTTCACGCAGCACACAACAATAGGTAAAACTATAATTGATATTTTTTCAACATTATATCGAGCGAAAGTCTTTGGAAAAAGATTTCCTATCGTCAACGTGACGACAATTGATATTGCCGGCAATAAAATATCTTGAATCAAAAGCCCTTGCTCTTTAAGTCCGTAAAAGAAAAAATTAATATCGACGACTATTGAAGAAGATATGACGCTTAAGGCCACAATTGATAAATTTAACCAAATTTCTATTCCCGTAATCGTATGTTCGTAATTGTTTTCCCAAAAAACAATATATTTTGAAAGTCTTGGATTTTTCTCTCTTAACTTATCAAGCTGCCTATTTGTCAAACTTACTATCGCGGTTTCAGCCATATTAAAAAACACTAATAGAAAAAGAAAAAATATAAAAAGAATAATTTTAACGGCGATTATTTCATTCATTTGGAAATACTCTCCGCAACTTCATATTCGTCAATTATCCCCCCGACTACTTCTTCTAAAATATTTTCAAGCGTTAAAAATCCTATCGTTTTATTATTTTCGTCTTTAATAAAAGCTATATGCGTTTTTCCAATTTGAAATTCTTTTAAGAGCTCGTTTATTTTTTTATCCGCGCAAATAAAATAAGGCGGTCTTATAAAATCTTTTATAAAACGTTTATTTTGTTGCTCTCCGTATAAAACGTTCAAAATTTCTTTTATATGAATATAACCGACAACATTTTCAATCGTATCTTTATATACGGGAATGCGGCTTCTCAAAGTGTCGATAGCTTTATCGAGAAAATCCTCGTCGCTTAGATCAATATTGACGGCGTCCATTTCAGCCAAAGGCCGCATTATTTTTTTTACGGAAAGCTCGCCGAAATTCAAAGTTCTCTTTAGCATTTTGCTTGTCTCTTTATCCAACTCTCCCGTCGTGTCGCCCTCGTCGATAATATTTGTAGCTTCCTCTTTGCTAAGTTCGCGAGATGATGAAATTGAAGGTTTTTGAAATATAAGCTCGGTAAGTTTTATTATGGGATATAAAAAAGGTTTGAATATTTTTTCAATTTTTGAAAGGCTTTCCACGGAATACGCCGTGATTTTTTGAGCGTGCATTCTTGCATAAATTTTAGGCGCGGTGTCTCCCGCTATTAAAATTATAATTGTCGTAAACAGCCAATTTACAAGTTCCACAATATGACGATCTATCATATTGAAAGCCTGAGTCGTCACATAAGTCGAGGAAAAACTCAACATCATATCGGCTATGACATTTACGGTTAAAATTGTGGAAAGCAGATAATAGGGAGATTTTAGCCAAGTCGTCAACGTTTGGGCAAGAGCCGGTTTTTGAGCTATAAGTTTTTTAACGCGCACGCGGGACAAACTTGTGATAGCTATTTCGGATGCCGCCATAAAAGACGAAACTCCAAGGAAAAAAATAAAAAGTATGGTGCCTAACAAAATAAACATTTACAAATTCCTTCCTGTTTATTAAACATAATTTTTCTATTTTTGACCGTATAATCGCTATAACCGCAAAGATGTAAAACTCCGTGTATTACCAAATACGCCAATTCATTTTGCCAAGTATGATTAAATTCTTTAGCTTGTTTTTTTGAACGCGCACGCGCAATATAAATATCGCCTATTAACAATTCCTCGACGATTAGAAAAGAAATTACGTCGGTAATACGACGGACTTTTCTATATTTTGAATTTAATTTTTTTATATCCTCATCGGAAATAAGAATAAAATTTATCTCAAATTCTTTTTTTTTCTCGCTCTCAAGAGTAAGCAAAGCCGCCTTTTTCAAAACGGGAATATTCTCTTTATTAAAACCTGTAAAAGTTATAATTTGTTTATTTGGGTTGTTCATATGTCTCTTGATATTTTATTCGAGAATGATACATTCTAAGCAATGCCGACATCAGGCTTTCTTTTACCAATTCCAATTCCTTAAAAGTTATGGGGCATTCGCTAAACTGCTCGTCTTTCATTTTTAGATCCACCACTCTATTTACCATTTCGCTTATTTTTGCATCGGTAGGCTCGTCTATTGTCCGGCAAGCCGCCTCGCAAGAATCGGCTATCATTATAATTGCGGCAATTTTTGACTGCGGTTTTGGTCCGGGATATCTAAAATCATTTGAATTGAGTTCTTCCTCTCCGCCGTTTACGCTGCGGGCCTTATTATAAAAAGAACTCATAACCGTAGTCCCGTGATGCTGGACTATACAGCTTATAATATCATTATCCAAATTATATTGTTTTGCAAGAGCCGCTCCGTCTTTTATATGAGAAGTCAAAATTAAAGTTGACATCGCCGGCGATAAATCATTGTGAGGATTTACCGTCGTGCCTTGATTTTCAATAAAATATTCGGGATTATTTAATTTTCCTATATCGTGATAATAAGAAGCGACTCTTGCTAAAATCGGATTTTCGCCTATGGCTTCAGCCGCCTGCTCGGCGATACTTGCCGTCAAAATGGAATGATGATATGTGCCGGGCGCTTCAAGCATAAGTCTTTTAAGAAGATGATTGTTAAAATCGGCTAACTCTATAAGTTTAATATTTGTAGTCCTTGAAAAAATTCTTTCAAAGATAGGCAATATCACAAGCAAAATTATTATCATAAACAATCCGTTTAGCAAACCGTAATACAAATTCTTTTCATATTGCCCAAACGAATAAAATGTAAGCAGATAGAACATACTTATAATAATTATATTTGCAATTGTCACAAGCAGTCCCGTCTTAACAAAATCCCATCTATTTCTTATTTTTCTTGCTCTTGACAAAACCACAGTCGCGCTGCCAAGCAAAATCATAAAAACGTCAAAACGCATATCGCTTATAAATCCGGCCAATAAACTCAAAATTATGGCATAGCACAAACCAATCCTTGGAGCTAAAAGCATCACGCCCATAATTACAAAAGCGCTCACGGGAAAAACGAAAATGGAAATATAATGCTGGGATACTTGCATAAAAAGCACGGCTATTATGAGATTTAGACACATTAAAACGACGGCGTCGTTATCCGAGACAAGAGATTGTTCTTTTCGAGTTTCAAAAATAAACACATAGGATATCGTCAACATCATAATTCCCGCGGCCAGAAAAGTCCTATAAGTATAACCCATATCCATTATAAGCATTGCATAAACGATAATAAAGGTAAAAACCATGGACAAAACGATCGGAATTTTTACTTCGGCTTGCAAAAATTGTTTTGTATTTCTCAAAACCGGCCCTTTGCGATCCGAATCAAAATTTTTAGCAAGTCCTATAAGGAAATCACGCACCCAAATTCTTATTTTTTCCATTCACGCCCTCTTTGGTATTTGATTGAAAAAACCGCCCAAATACTTGAACGGTTTTATATAGACAATCTTTTATTTTAATTTTATATTTTAATTTATATTTTAATTTTTCGCCTGTTTAAGCGTTATTTTAATTCCCAATTCCTTTAATTGTTTTTCGTCCACAGACGAAGGAGCGTTTGAAAGAGGATCAATTGCTTTTTGAGTTTTTGGAAACGCTATCACTTCTCTTATTGATTCTTCAGAGCAAATCAAAGCGCATAATCTGTCAAAACCCAAAGCTATTCCTCCATGCGGCGGCGCTCCAAAAGACAAAGCGTCTAACAAAAACCCAAACTTTTCTCTGCTGCTTTCGTCGGAAATATTTAATATCTCAAAAACTTTTCTCTGAACTTCTTTTTTATGAATCCTTATGGATCCTCCGCCCAATTCCACTCCGTTTAGCACAATATCATAAGCTCTCGCTTTTGCTTTACCCGCATTTTCAGCGCTTAAAATTTCGCCGTCTCTTGGAGAAGTAAAAGGATGATGCAAAGCCGCCCATCTATGCTCTTGATTATCCCATTCAAAAAGAGGAAAATCCACAACCCACAAAAAGTTAAATTTATTTTTATCTATTAAACCCAGCTCTTTTGCCATTTTAAGTCTTAATGCGCCAAGTCCCTGAGCGACTATTTTTTTATCATCGGCCAAAAACACTACCAAATCTCCCGCATTAGCGTTAAGTTTTGAAATAATGGCTTTTATTTCGCTGTCTTTGAAATATTTGACAATATTTGACTCGGCTCCGTCTTTTGTTATTTTCATCCAAGCAAGCCCTTTAGCTCCGTATTCGGAAACAAATTTTGTAAGCCCGTCAATGTCCGAGCGCGATAAACCAGCGCCTTTGGGTATGCAAAGTCCTCTCACGGGATTGCCTTTGGATAAAACGCTGCTAAAAACGCTAAATCCGCAATTTTTAAGTTCGTCGGAGAAATCTTTTATCTCCATTTCAAAACGCGTGTCCGGTTTATCAGAACCAAATCTCAGCATCGCATCCTCGTATTTCAAACGCAAAAAAGGAGTCTTTATATCCAAGTTCAAAACTTTCTTAAAAACTCCGCTCAACATCTTTTCCGTAAGACTTATAATATCGTCCTCGTCGATAAAAGACATTTCAACGTCTATTTGCGTAAATTCAAGCTGTCTGTCGGCTCTTAAATCCTCATCGCGAAAACATCTTGCGATTTGATAATATTTATCAAAACCTGAAACCATTAAAATCTGCTTAAAAAGCTGCGGAGATTGAGGAAGAGCGTAAAAATTTCCATGATGAATTCTCGACGGAACAAGAAAATCGCGCGCGCCTTCGGGAGTTGATTTTGTTAAAAAAGGAGTCTCTATTTCCAAAAACCCCTCGCTATTAAAAAAATTTCTAGTTTCTTGCGAAATTTGATGACGGATTATAAAATTCTTCTGAAAACTCGGCCTGCGCAAATCCAAATAGCGATATTTAAGTCTAATTTCTTCGGACGTTTCCGTATAATCCGATATTTCAAAAGGAAGCCCAGGCGCTGAATTTAATATTTCAAGCTCTGATATCACAAGCTCAACCTCGCCGGTAGGCATATTGGGATTTACAGTTCCCTCAGGTCTATGTCTTAAACGCCCTTTGACGCAAATGACATATTCGCTGCGCATTTTTTCAGCGGCGGCAAAAACTTCTTTATTTTCCGGCTCAAAAACTATTTGCAAAATACCTTTTCTGTCTCTTAAATCAATAAAAATGACGCCGCCATGATCGCGGCGGGAATGAACCCATCCGCAAACTGTTAATTCTTTCCCTATGCTATCCTTTCTTACGTCTCCGCAATAACAACTTCTTTTCATAATTATCTCTCCTAAACAATTCCCTTTTTTAATATTAAAAAATATTTTTATCCGATGTTTTTTATTTCTTATTTTTATTAGCCCAAAGCAGCAAAGCTATTATAGTTTTTGCGTCCATAATTTTTCCGTTATATACCATTTTTACCGCTTCGTCAAAATCCAAAATTTCATTAGCCACAAATTCATCCTCGTCGGGATTTGTTTTTCCGCATACAAGATCAGTCGCCGCAAAAATATGCAAAAGCTCGTTTGAAAAAGCCGTCGAGGGATAAAATTGAATCAATTTTTCTATTTTCTTTGCGGAATATCCCGTCTCCTCTTTGAGCTCTCTTTTTACTCCTTTTACCGGGCTTTCGCCTTTTTCAAGTTTGCCCGCGGGCAATTCAAGCGTCGCTTGTTTAACCGGATACCTATATTGCTTAACTAAAACAATCGTTTTTTTATCTAAAAAAGGCAAAACTGCGGCCGCGCCGGGATGCCCTAAATATTCCCTAAAAGAATGATGATTATTTGGCAAAACTATTTCGTCGCAATAAAAATCCACAGCCCTGCCTTTATGTATCAAGTTTTTCTTAAACAACTTCTCTTTCATACTCATATCATTTTCCTTTCAATATAAAATATTCCCGCCTATTAACAAATACAAATTATCACAAAGTTAATAATGATTATATCAAAAAAACCTCTCTTAATCTCAAAAACGATTGCGCGAAAATTGCGTAAAACATTGGGTTATAGTTAATTTAGAAATAGTGGCGGGATTTGTATATGAAATTATATAGCATTATCGAAAACGGCAGATATGTTTTGTCATAATTTTACTTTATATTAAAGAAACTATTTTCTCAAGATAGCGTCTATCTGTCTCGTCAAAAGAGTTTAGAGAATCGCTGTCAATATCCAAAACTGCAATTATTTTATCCCCGCAAAAAACCGGAATTACAATTTCAGATTTAGACAAATTGCTGCAGGCAATATGACCCGGAAATTCGTCAACATTTGGAACTATTATCGTCTTTCTTTCTTTCCAAGCCGTCCCGCAAACCCCTTTTGCAAATCCTATACGCAAGCAGGCTATATCCCCTTGAAAAGGCGATAAAACAAGCTCTTTTCCTTTTACTCTATAAAACCCCGCCCAAAAGAAATTAAATGTTTGTCTTAAAGCGGCGGCAACAATAGCCATTTTAGCGATTAAATCGTCCTCTGAATCTATAAGAGATTCTATCTGAGGCAATAATTCCTCATATTTTTCTTTTTTTGAAACAGTTGAAATGATTAAGCTTTCGCTCATTATAAATCTCCCATAAATTCATAATTATATTTAAGTTTGAGAAAACAGAAAGCGGCGAGAGCGGATTATCCGACCAAAATCACAGATATGTCGTTGACATTTGTTCCCGTCGGACCTGTTACAATTAATGAATTGATTTTTTTTAACGCCGTATAAGAATCGTTATCGTCGAGAACTTCGGATATTTTGATTTTCTTTTGTCTTAACTTTTCAGCCGTCATGCCGTCCACTATTCCTCCGGCTGCATCCGTCGGACCGTCCGTTCCGTCCGAGCCTAAAGAAAAAATCACCACATTTTCCATTCCTTCTATACCTTCGGCGGCGGCAAGAGCAATCTCTTGATTACGCCCGCCTTTTCCTTTTCCTTTTCCTTTTACGCAAACGACTGTCTCGCCGCCAAGAATTATTATACAAGGACGTTTTATCGAATATTTTCCTTTCCCAACTTGTCTTGCAATTTGAGCCATAAAACTTCCCGCTTGACGCGCTTGACCGCTAAGTTCGTCGGTTAAAATTAACGGAGTATATCCAAAACTTTCGGCAATTTCGGCCGCGCTTTGACAAAGTGTGCGCACGCTTTGCATAATTACCGTTTCGGCATTATCGATATTTTTTGGAGTTTCCTCAGAAAGATATTTTTTTATTTTATCGCTGACATCAAGATTATATTTTCTAACGACATTCATAGCGTCTAAAGACGTTGTCATATCGGGCACAGTGGGCCCCGACGCGATGGAGTCAAGTCTATCCCCTAAAACATCTGACAAAATTATCGTAAAAACTTTTGCAGGAGCGCAGATCTGGGCAAACCGTCCCGCTTTAACCGACGACAATCTTTTTCTTATCATATTTATTTCCACAATATCCGCGCCGCAAGCCAACAGCTGATTGTTTATATTTACAATATCATCGAGAGTTACACCTTCAAGCGGTTTTTCAAAAAGCGACGAACCGCCGCCGGAAACAAAAAATAAAATCTCGTCTCTTGCTTTAAGATCTTTGACCATATCTATAACTTTTTGAGTCCCGATTATTGTATTTTCGTCCGAAAGAGGATGACCGGCTTCAATAATTTCCATATTTGGTATTTCGCCTTTCGAATGATTATATTTTGTAATAACTATACCTCTTTTTATCCTTGTTCCAAGCGTGCAATAAGCGGCATTAGCCATAGTCCAAGCGGCTTTGCCGATAGCCGCGACATAGACATCTCCCTCTTGAGATATTTTGTGTTTTCTTAAAACATTTTTAACGGAAACTTCAGGCATATTCTCTTCAATAGTCCTTTTAATAATAGTCTGAGCGTCGCCAATAAGACTCTGCATTATTATCCTCCATTTTTCCATCATTATTACTTCTATCGTTATATTCGTCCGTCAACTATATTATGAGCGCAAAGAAAGTTTCTCGGCTATTTCTATAGCTTTAATCAAACTCTGCTCTTTTGCCTCTAACTTGCCGGCTATATCAAAAGCCGTTCCGTGATCCACAGACGTTCGTATTATATTTAAGCCGACGGTAATATTTACGCCCGTATCAAA
The DNA here is from genome assembly GCA_031274365.1 of Elusimicrobiota bacterium. Lineage (GTDB taxonomy): Bacteria > Elusimicrobiota > Endomicrobiia > Endomicrobiales > Endomicrobiaceae > Ectomicrobium. The sequence goes on from JAISQF010000012.1 coordinate 24,514, forward strand.
AGCAAGCAGTTTTATAGGAATATGCCCTTGATCGTGATACATTGCCGCAACAATATCAAATTCGCCTTTTAAAGCTCTTAAAAAAACCGTGTCGGGCGCTATCGGGCCGCGGACATTTATATTCATTTCTAAACACTCTTTAACCGCGGGTATTACTATTTCAATTTCTTCATTCCCAAAAATTCCATTTTCACCAGCATGAGGATTTATGCCCGCAACGGCTATACGCGGGATTTTATATCCCAATTTTTTTAGAGTTTCATCGGCTAACTTTACTATCTTTATTATCCGCTCTTTTGTAATAACTTCAAAAATATTATGCAGAGGAATATGAGTTGTCACATGAATAGCTTTTAATTTATCGCTCCACAAAAGCATTGCAAAATTATCGCCGCCGGAAAGATCGGCAAAAATTTCCGTATGACCCGCATAAAAATGTCCCGCAAGATGTAAAGCCTCTTTATTTAACGGAGCGGTGACAACTGAAGAAAACTTTTTATCAAGAACCGCTTTTATCGCTTTACAAACATATGAAAAAGCGCACTCGCCGCCTATTTTGCTTATCTTGCCTATCGGAATTTCCTCAACCGCGGCGGGATTTGAATCATAGACATTTATAAATCCGTCTTTTACATCGTCAAGGGAAGACATTTTATGAACTAAAATATCGTCAAAATTTAACAAAGATATATAATATTTAATAATATCGGCATTTCCAAAAATTACACTTTTATCTATATAATCTCGGCGGCTTTTTAATGCTTTAACTATTATTTCCGCGCCTATGCCGCAAGGATCGCCCATAGTAATTGCAAATCTTTTCATATTAACTCCCGCTTAATGCGCTTAACCGCTTAGGATTTTTTTTAGTTTTTTGGCTTCAGCCGCTGCGGACATTCGCTTATATTTTTTTGGCATTTGCCAAACTCACCGCCCTCGCGCATAACGACATAAGGAAGGGCGTCTCACACAGTGTCAAATGATAATCCAAAAAAATATTTCACTCATAGACGCGTCCTTTTAAGGCGTCCTCCGCAAAAAACCCTCTATATAAATAAAGACCACGACAAAAAACATGCGCTGCGCCTGCGGGGAACTTATTAAATCCCCACTCCCAGCTTGAAAGCATTATTAACATGCGCCGCTCCTGCGGGACTTATACGGCAAAAATAAAAATTTATATATTTGAGATTTTTCAGCCGCTAACTGCAAAGAGAATACATTGCTTCTTTCATATCCTGCGCCGAAAAAATAAAATTCCCGCTGACCAAAACGTCCGCGCCCGCATCAATTACAAGTTTGGCGGTTTGAGAATTTATTCCGCCGTCGATTTCTATAAGACAAGAATATTTTTTCTCATCTATTATATGTTTTAATTGAGAGATTTTAGATAGAGACCGGCTGTCAAATTTCTGCCCGCCAAAACCCGGCTCCACACTCATTACCAAAATTAGATCAATCTGGCTAAGCAAAGGTTCTATTTCTGAAACATTAGTTTTTGGCTTTATGGCAATTCCCGCTTTTAATCCGGCTTGTTTTATCTCTTTTATAATTTCTTTTTTATCGCCTTCTATTTCATAATGAAAAGTTATGAGATTTGAACCGGCTTTTACGAAATCTTGTAAATATTTTCGCGGATCAGAGAGCATTAAATGCGTGTCAAAAAACATTTTGGTAATCTTTCTTATATCTTTGACGACAGGCGCGCCAATTGTAATATTTGGAACAAAATGTCCGTCCATAACGTCTATATGAAGCCAAGAAGCGCCCGTATTTTCCAACCTTTCGATATCAAAACCAAGTCTTGCAAAATCGGCTGATAAAATTGACGGCGATATTATAATTTTTTTCATTTTTATTCTTTAACGACATATAAAGTAACGGAGTTATATTTTGTTATATCGGTATCAGGCTCAGGCTCTTGCTTTACTATAGTTCCGGCTTCCGTCCCGGCTTGATCCGTTTCAATTTCCTCAATATTTAATTTTTCTCTTTTTGCCCAAAGACGCGCTTTGTCAATATTCTTATTTTTCCAATCGGGCATAATCAAAGGAGGTCCTTCGGAAATAGTAAATGTTACAAAACTTCCCGCTTTTACTTCCGCGCCCGCGGGAGGATCTTGATCTATCACCAAATCTTTTGCAATTTGGCGCGAACTTTCGCGCGGGATTTCCGAAAAAGCGTCAAAATGCATTTTCATATTTTCAATCATTCCCACCGCCGCTCTTATCGGTTTTCCAATCAAATTAGGGACAATATCGGCTTTTTTATCGCCTCCTATAAGAACTCTGATTACCCGCCCCTGTCTAATTTTTACGCCGGGAGGCGGAGTTTGCTTCAAAACAAGTCCAAACATATCTTCAGGAGCGGTCTCCTCTCCCTCTTTTATCAAGGCAAGTCCCGAGGACGAAAGAATATTAAAAGCTTCGTCTATACTTTTTCCCTCGACATTTGGAGCCGCGATTTCTTTATTAGAATGTATTATCGCATTCATAATCAAATTAAATGAAAAATAAGAAAATATTAAGATTACTATTATCGACACAAAAATTATTAAATGTCTATTTTTCTTTTTCATAAATACCCTTTTATCAAAACTCTATAATGCGGCGCTTGAGGCCGGCGTAACTATAACTTTTATAACGCTGCCTTCCCTGATTTTTCCTTGCGCCGCGGGAAATTGTTTTGAAATTATCCCTTTGTCAAAATTATTGTTTTCAGTATTTTCGCCAATCAAAGCAAGTCCGCTTTCTGAAAGAATCTCAAGCGCTTCGTCTATAGTTTTCCCGCAAATGTCGGGAACGACGGTCTCTTTGCTTGCATTTGAATTAACAAGAGCATTCATAACGGAATTAAAAGAGAAATAAAAAGCGGCGCATAAAATTATCAACGCTATGATAGTTCTTAAATATTTTTTTTTCATAATTTTCTTACTTTTTTATCCATGCCATTTTTGAGCGCAGTCTTGCGCCGATTTTTTCTATAAACAAACTTTCTATTCTCTCTCTTTGCTTATTAAAATAAGGTCTCCCTTCTTGATTTTCTTTTATCCAAGCGTTTGCAAATTTTCCGTCTTGAATATCCGATAAAACTTTTTTCATTTCAGAGCGGGTGTCGTCGGTGACAATTCTTCTGCCTGCAACATATTCCCCGTATTCCGCCGTGTCTGAAATAGAGCGGTTCATTTTAGCTATACCGCCTTCAAATATTAAATCAACAATCAATTTAACCTCGTGGCAACATTCAAAATAAGCTATTTCCGGCTGATAACCCGCGGCGACTAAAGTTTCAAATCCCGCATTTATCAATTCAACCAAACCTCCGCATAAAACGACTTGCTCTCCAAATAAATCCGTTTCAGTTTCCTCGGCAAAAGTTGTTTCCAAAACTCCGCCCCTTGTTCCGCCTATGCCTTTTGCATAAGATAGAGCCAACTCTTTAGCTTTCCCGCCGGCATTTTGTTCGACGGCTATCAGGCAGGGAACTCCTTTGCCTTCCTCATATTGTCTGCGAACCAAATGTCCGGGACCTTTAGGCGCAATCATCAAAACGTCTAAATCAGCATTTGGAACTATTTGCTTAAAACGAATATTAAATCCATGAGAAAAACTTAAAACCGCGCCCTTTTTTATATTGGGTTTTATATCTTCTTCCCAAGCCTTTTTTTGAACTTCGTCCGGCAAAAGAATATGAACCCAATCCGCTTGTTTTACGGCTTCGGCAATACTCATAGGTTTCCAGCCGTCCTCTATGGCTTTATCATAATTTTTAGATCCCGGTCTTTGAGCGACAATGACATTTAATCCCGAATCTTTAAGATTTAGCGCATGCGCATGTCCCTGACTTCCATAGCCCAAAACAGCTATAGTTTTTCCTTTAAGTAAATTTAAGTCCGCATCGTTTTCATAATACATTTTAGCTTCTTTTTCCATTTTATTCCTCCAATATCTCGCGAGAGACTTTATTTAAGTTCTCCTCTTGACAAAGCTACTTCTCCAGTTCTGCACATTTCTTTTATTCCATAAACCGAAACAAGTTTAATGAAAGCTTCTATTTTATCCTTATCTCCCGTAACTTCAAGAATTAAAGAATCGGAAGCCATATCTATAATCCTCGTTCTAAAAATACTCGCCAGCTGAATAATTTCAGCGCGGTTAGTTTTTGTCGCGTTTATTTTTATAAGAGCCAAACCCCTTTCAACATATTGAATATCCGTAAAATCGCTTACCTTTATAATGTCAACAAGTTTGTTTAACTGTTTTGTTATCTGCTCCAAAACCGAATAATCGCCCCCGACCGCTATAGTCATTCTCGAAATTTCAGGATCTTCCGTTTCGCCGACAGCCAAAGAATCTATATTAAATCCCCGCGCTGAAAAAAGAGTGGCGATTCTTGCCAAAACCCCCGGCTTATTTTCGACTAAAACAGAAATTACATGACGCATTTTGCCTCCTTAGGATAAAAAATTTTATCCGTGAAACCTAAACAGCATTTCGTCTAAAGCGTTTCCCGCCGGCACCATCGGAAAAACATTTTCTTCCTTTTCTATCCAAACGTCTAAAACTACGCTATTTTTTGAGGCAAGCATTTTCTTTAATGCCAGCTCCACTTCTTTTTTGCTTTTTACTCTTATGCCTTCGGCGCCGTAACTTTGCGCCCATAAAACAAAATCAGGAAGATATGCCGGACATTTGCCGTTATTTGGCGTATTGCATTTGGGCGGACATTCCTTTCTTTTTGCAAGACAAGAATGAGCGTAATGCTTATCATAAAACATCATCTGCCATTGCCTGACCATTCCGAGAAATTGATTGTTTAAGATAATAACTTTAACGGGCATATCGTTTGCCATACAAACGGCCATCTCCTGCATATTCATTTGAAAAGATCCGTCGCCGGCTATAGCTATCACCTCTTTATCGGGATTGACTGACTTAGCGCCGATAGCCGCTGGAAAACCAAAACCCATAGTTCCAAGCCCGCCTGAAGTTAAAAATAATCTTGAATGTTTGGCTTTATAGTATTGCGCTGCCCACATCTGATGCTGTCCGACTTCCGTCGTGACAATAGCCTCGCCTTTTGTAAGCTCTGACAATTTTGAAATAACATATTGAGGATGAAGTTTGTCGTCATTTTCATCATAGCGCAGAGGATTTTCTTTTTTCCATTGATTAATTTTTGCTATCCAGTCTTTTCTTTCTTTCTTTTCAATGAAAGTTTCCATTTTCTTTAAAATAGCCTTGGCGTCTCCGACGACGGGAATATCCGTTTTGAAAATTTTTGATATTGAAGCAGGGTCTATATCAATATGAACAATATCGGCATTCCTTGCAAAGTCAACCACTTTTCCCGTGCATCTATCGTCAAATCTCGCGCCGACCGCTATTATAACATCAGCCGATTGAATGGCTTTATTAGCCCAAAAAGTTCCGTGCATTCCAAGCATATTTAAGCTCAGCTCGTCGTTATACGGATAAGCGCCGACTGCAAGCAAAGTGTGCGTCACCGGAATTTGAGCTTTTTGCGAAATAGCCAAAACTTCCTTTTCAGCTTTAGAAATAACAACGCCCGCGCCTATATATAAAACGGGATTTTTACTTGCGTTTATAATTTGCGCGGCTTTCTTTATCTGTCCGATATGTCCTTCAATTGTCGGTTTATACGAGCGAATTTCAACTTTGTCGGGATAAACATAATCGCATTTAGCTCTTTGAATATCTCCCGGAAAATCTATAAGCACAGGTCCGGGCTTTCCGGTGGAAGCTATATAAAAAGCCTCTTTTATAGTTCTTGCCAAAGTCTTAACGTCTTTTACAAGAAAATTATGTTTTGTTATAGGTCTTGTTATGCCCGTCGTGTCAACTTCCTGAAAACCGTCTTGGCCTATGACTGTCGTTACAACCTGCCCCGTTATCACGACTAAAGGGACTGAATCCATATAAGCCGTCGCAAGACCCGTCACCGTATTTGTCGCGCCCGGACCGGAAGTAAAAATACCCACTCCCGTTTTTCCAGTCGCGCGCGCATAACCGTCGGCCATATGAACCGCGGCCTGCTCATGTCTTGCTAAAATAAAATTCAAATTAGATTTATACATTTCATCAAAAAGAAAAAGCGCCGGTCCGCCGGGCATACCGAAAACAACTTCCACTTTTTCTTTCAATAAACTCTCAATTAGAATCTGCGCCCCTGTTTTTTCCATATATTTATTCCTCTATGTTTGATTAAACGCCAATTATAAAACGAATTTCAGCTCTTAACCGTTTTACTTTGACACAATTTTGATATTCCCGAAAACGCGACGAGAATTCCCAAAATCAAAAGTAAAACTGCAAATATCAATTGCAAGCCGTCTAAAGCAAATAAAAATTCGGCGTCGCTAAAAAGTTTTGCCCATTTAGATTTTATCGTCAGCAATAACGCTGAAAATGTTACGGCAAGCATAATTATCATAGGTATATAAAGAGCCGCGCCTTGTCTATTTGTTCTTTTTAAGAAAACCGCGCAAGAAACCAACGCTAATGCCGCAAGCAATTGATTGGCGGAACCAAAAAGCGGCCAAATATTTTGATAACCCACGATAGCTAAAAGATAACCGAGAATAAGAGTGCAAATAGTAGCCGGAACTTTGCCGGCAAAAAAAGATGAAATCGGACCTTTTTTGCCTTCATTAATAAAAAATTCTTGGAAAGCAAGTCTGCCCACGCGCGCGACGGAATCAAGAGAAGTTAAAGCAAAAGCCGAAATAGCCAGAGTTATAAGCGTATAAATTAAATCCGCGCTAAGACCCAAACCTCCCAAAAAAGACGCCACGGCATTTGCAAAAACCATAGGGGGAGTTCCCGAAGGAAGTTTCCCGCCGACAGCCAGAGAACCCACGGCAATTAAAGCGATTACGGCAAGCATAGCTTCCACAAGCATAGCGCCATACGAAATTGGAAGAATATGTTTTTCATTTTCCAATTGTTTTGACGTCGTTCCCGAAGAGACAAGACTATGAAATCCCGAAACAGCTCCGCAAGCCACCGTTACAAAAAGTATCGGAAAAAGATATTGGCCGTTGACTATAAAACCGTTAAATGCCGGAATATTTATAGAAGGTCTTGCAAAAATTATTCCTATAAAAGCCGCCGCCATCATAGCGATAAGCAAAAAAGAGTTGAGATAATCGCGCGGTTGTATTAACGCCCAAACGGGAGTAATAGAAGCGACAAAGATATAGGCAAATACCAAATAAAGCCAAATGCTTTTAGATATATATAAAGGAAAAGCCATACCTAAAGCTATACAGGCAACAAGCAAAGCTATGGCAATAACCGCTCCTAAAATTGAGCCGGGCTTCTTTTTCTTTATAAAAAAACCCAGCAAAACGGCGGCGACAACAAACCAAGTTGAAGTCATTGCTACCGAAGCGTTTGCGCTAACCTGAGCGCCGTCTTTATCAAAACCGGCAAAAGTTCCCGCGACAATATCGGCAAAAGCCGCCACCACAAGAATTGAAAAAAGCCAGGTAAAAATCAAGAAAAGATTTTTGCCCGTCTTACCTATATATATTTCAATAATATAACCAATAGTCTTTCCTTTATTTCTAACCGAAGCATAAAGAGCGGCAAGATCCTGAACGGCGCCAAAAAATATACCTCCGATAAGAATCCACAAAAGCACTGGCACCCATCCAAACATTGCCGCAATAATTGGACCATTGATAGGACCCGCGCCGGCAATTGAAGCAAATTGATGGCCAAAAACTACGAGCGGAGAAGTCGGGACATAGTCCACATTGTCTTCAAATTCATAAGCGGGCGTTTTTTTGTTCGGGTCTATGCCCCACTTATTTATCAAATATCTTCCGTAAAGAAGATAAGCAAAAAATAAAACAACCGCCGAAATAACAAGCATTGTTAATCCATTCATACAGACTCCTTTGTCTATAATTTATTGACGCGGCCAAACGCCGCTGTTGTCGTTGCTATGGCTGTGAATATGCCATCGGAAATTTTTATATTTAATTCTTAATATTTTATATTTTTCCTTATTACTATCATATTGTTATTCTCTCTTTCGTAAGTATTCATTATTATAAAATCAGCGTTAAAATTTGGCTGATCTGAAAAATAGTCCTGATACTTCATAATATCTTCTGATCCAATATCTTCTATTACATATATTCCTTTATCAGATAATTTATCAATAGCATTTTCAAATAAAGTTTTACCTGCGTCAAATATATGCAATCCGTCGTCGATAATAATGTCAAAACTTTCTATTTTTATATTTTTTTACAAATTCTATAGATTCTTTGATGTCTCTAAATGGAATTTTTTCTATAACGTCTAATGGCAAATCCCACCATTTAATCTCTAATAATTCTTTTATAATTTCATCATCAAAACGATACTTAATTACTTTAGCCGGCACGCCTCCGACAATAGCGTATGGATGAATATCTTTTGTCACAACAGCCCCTGAGCCTATAACTGCCCCATCCCCGACAATTACTCCGCTTTTTATAATTGCATTATGTCCTATCCAAACATCATTACCAATTTTACAAGGTTTTGTGATATCTTCTTCAGATACCCCCCCCCCCCGTTAAAAAATTTGCGCCAAAAACTTGAAACAAAAAACGGATGGGCCGACAAATAGTTATATGAATGCTCTTTTGGTCCTATTGCCACATTACATCCTATGGAAACAAAACTTCCCAATATTGTTTTATCGCAAAACGCATAACAATCGGAATGCCAATAAACGCATTTTCCTTTCTGTAATCTTTTTATGTCATTTTGAATATGATATTGAGAAAATGAGCGCAGTTGAGCTTTTTCTTGTTGCGAAAATTTATTTGTCATTTTATTTTCAATAGCTTTTCTTATTTCGCGCCGCTTGTGCTTATTGGGATTAAATCTATTGATAAAAAGTTTTATTTTATATCTCATCCTATTTTCCTATTTCAAAATCGCCCCGGTATCGGCCGACTGCACCAATTTTGCATAACGAGACAAATACCCCGTTTTGATTTTTGGCTCCAATTTTTTATTTTTTGACAATCTATCTTTTATTTCCTCATCGCTTAATTCAACATTTAATATTCTTTTATAAATATCTATATTTATTATATCGCCGTCTTTTATTATACCGATCACTCCTCCCAAAGCCGCTTCGGGAGATATATGCCCTATGCACGGTCCTCTTGTCCCGCCGGAAAATCTGCCGTCGGTAAGCAAAGCGACGCTTTCTGCCAAACCCATACCCTGTATGGCGCTCGTAGGTCCCAACATTTCTCTCATACCCGGCCCGCCCGATGGTCCTTCATATCTTATTACAACAATGTCCCCGCCTATTATTTTTTTATCCAAAATTGCTTTCATAGCCTCGTCTTCACTGTTAAAAACTTTTGCTTTACCGCTAAAAACTTTCATTTTTTCGCTGACGCCCGCTTGTTTTATAACAGCTCCGTTTGGAGAAATATTTCCTTTTAAGATTGCAATAGAACCCTCTGCTCTATAAGGATTATCGGCTCTTATAATTTGATTGTCTAAAATTTTTCCATCAAGCGCTATTTCTAAAATATCTTTTCCATTAACAGTTTTTGAAGAATTAAGAGATTTTTTCACAGCCGACAAAACCGCGCCAATTCCTCCGGCATTATCCAAATCTTCCATATAATAATCCCCGGCCGGTTCCAAACAAACTATCTGCGGCGTCTTTTTTGAAATCTCGTCGAAAAGATCTAAAGATAATTTCATACCGGCTTCATAAGCTACAGCCGGAAGATGTAAAACGGTATTGGTGGACCCCCCCAAAGCCATATCCACAGTAATGGCGTTTTTGAAAGCGTTTAATGTCAAAATATCCCTTGGACAAATATTTTCTTTAACTAAATCTACTATTCTTAAGCCCGACTCATAAGCTATTCTTTTTTTCTTTGCGCTCACCGCCAAAGCCGAAGCGCAGCCTTTCAACGACATTCCCAAAACTTCGGTTAAACAAGCCATAGTGTTTGCCGTATACATTCCCTGACAAGAACCCGCTCCGGGACAAGACTGCATTTCAAGTTCGCCCAATTGTTCCTCATTGATTTTTCCCGCCTGAAATTGCCCGACCGCTTCAAAAGTATCTCTAACCAAAGACCGCCTTTTATGATCGAACATTCCCGTCATCATCGGTCCCGCCGTAACAATTATCGACGGAATATTAAGTCTTGCCGCCGCCATAAGCATACCGGGAGTAACTTTATCACAATTTGAAAGAAGCACTAAACCGTCGAGCATATGAGCGTTTGCGACAGTCTCGACTAAATCGGCAATTATTTCTCTTGACGCTAAAGAATAATGCATTCCGCTGTGCCCCATCGCTATTCCGTCGCATACTGCCGGCGCTCCAAAAACAAAAGGAACCCCTCCGCCCGCGGCTATTCCTCTTTCAATATGTCTTTCCAAATCCCTCATTGAAATGTGTCCCGGAACTAAATCGGTAAAAGACGAAGCTATGCCGATAAAAGGTTTGTCCAAATCTTTATGGCTTATTCCCGTCGCATAAAGCAGACATCTATTTGGAGCTCTAACCGCTCCTTTTTTAATTTGATCGCTTCTCATTTTTTCTCCGCTGGTTTTTTAATTTTTAAGCTTTATGACTTTTTGAAAGTTTGAAACCTTTATGCAAAGCTTCAACCGCTTTCATCGTGTCCACTTCGTCTATAACGCATGAAATTTTAATATCGCTTGTCGAAATCATTTCAATATTTACTCCGCTTTTGGCTAAAATTTCAAAAGCCATAGCCGCAACGCCCGGATTAGTGCGCATTCCCACGCCGACGACGGAAACTTTCGCAACTTGATCGTCGCACTCAACTCTTGTGGCGTTAAATTCAGAGGCTATTTTGTCCAATTCAATTTGCGTCTTTTTCATATCGCTTTCAACGACAGTAAAAGAAATGTCATTTTTTTTATCAACTGCCGCCGATTGAATAATCATATCCACATTGACATTAATTTTTGCAAGATCGTTAAAGATTCTTGCCGCAACCCCCGGAGTATCCGGCAGATCCACTATTGTGAATTTCACTTGATCTTTATCAAAAGTGATTCCCGACACTATCATTGCTTCCATTTTTTTTCTCCCGCTGAGTTTTTTTATCATTTCTTCGCTTGCTATTATTGTTCCGGCATCATCGCTGAAAGTTCCTCTCGCATTTATCATTACATTAAATTTTTTTGCAACTTCAACGCTTCTTGATTGCAAAACTTGCGCGCCCGAACACGCCATCTCAAGCATTTCGTTGTATGAAAGATAATCCATTTTGCGCGCCTCTTTGACTATACGCGGATCGGTTGTAAAAACTCCCTCGACATCTGAATAAATTTCGCAAGCATCCGCTTTAAGAGCCGCGGCCAAAGCGACGGCCGTTAAATCGGAACCTCCTCTGCCAAGCGTGGTAATATCGCCGTTTGCATTCGAGGCTTGAAAGCCCGCGATGATAACGATATGATTTTTATTTAGAAGTTTATGTATTTTATGAGGAATAATTTTTTTTATCTTTGCCTGTCTGTGCTGGAGATCGGCAAATATGCCGGCCTGAGGACCGGTAAGAGAAATAACGCTCTCACCCATAGCGTCAAGAGCCATGGCAAGAAGAGCTATAGACATCATTTCGCCCGTCGATAAAAGAACGTCCATTTCTCTTGCGGGAGGATTGGGGCTGATTTTTTCCGCCATTTTAAGCAAGTCGTCCGTCGTGTCGCCCGGCGCGGAAACAACCGCCACAATTTTATTGCCCGATTTCTTTTTTGAAGCAATTTTACTTGCGACTAATCTCATTTTATCCGCATCCGCTACGGAAGATCCGCCAAATTTCATCACTACCAAAGCCATTTATCGCTCCCTCCTAAAACACATTACAATTATATTATTCATACGCTTAATAAATAAATACGCTCTCATCTTAATAATGATGGGAGCGTATTAAATTAAATATAATTAAATTATAGCAAATTTCATAACTTTATCATCTAATATTATTGCAAACAGATCCTTTGTCATTATAAAGTTAAACCGCTGTCTATAAAAAATATCAAACACATAATAAACTTTTGTTTTTGCCGTTGTCATCGTCGTCGTTGCCGTCGTCATTGTCGTTGTCGTCGTTGTTGTCGTTACCGTCGTCGTCGTCGTTGCCGTCGTCGTTGTCGTCGTTATCAGCCCGTAAGGGCTGGATTTCCATAACCGCGGGTCAACGACCCGTGGACTGTAGCGACATCCGCTTTTGCCGTGTCTTTATTTATAGAAGGTTTTTTGCGCAAGCCGCCTTAAAAGGACGCGTCTATGAGCGAAATATTTTTTTGGATTATCATTTGACACTGTGTGAGCCGCCCTTCCTTATGTCGTTATGCGCAGGGGCGGCGAGTTTGGCAAATGCCAAAAAAATATAAGCGAATGTCCGCAGCGGCTGAAGTCAAAAAACTAAAAAGAAAAGAAAGGCAAGTGCCGTCCCGCAGGGACTTGTAAAAGAAAAATGACATAACTATTATGTTAAAAAATCTATTTCCTTTTGTTTTTCCAAATCGAAAATCCCGACCCTATTGTCGTCTAAATTTATTAAGGCGGCGGTTCTTATCCCATATCTCCAGCCGCAAACTTCGCCGGGATTTATCAATATTGTTTTTCCCGCTTTTTCTATTTTTTTTCTATGCGTATGGCCATATAAAGCAAAATCATATTGAGGCAATTTTTGACTGTCTAAAGCGCCCGGCCTGTGAGCCATAATAAAGGATTTGTTTTTGACACGAAAACTAAGAGGCTCTCTGTCGATTGTGCCAAACTTTGATATAACTTTTTCTAAATCTGAATAATAAAAATCATTATTGCCATAGACGGCCTTAAATCCTTTTTTGAGGCTTGAAAAAAGATTGGCGTATTCCGGCAAACAAATATCTCCGCAATGCAAAATTAAATCCGCATTGCGGAGAGCAAAAAAATCTATAACTTCTTTAATTCCTTTCGCGTCATTGTGCGTGTCGGAGCAAACGCCTATAAGCATAATTATACCGCTTGAACTTCCTTAACTTCGCTGACAAGTTCTTTAATCGCTTTCGTAACTCCAAACTGTAATGTCATCTGAGCCATCGGACAAGATCCGCAGGCTCCGACAAGTTTTACTTTAACTATGCCGTCGTCGCTTACATCCACAATTTCCACATTGCCGCCGTCGGCTTGAAGGCCCGGCCTAACGGTATCCAACGCCTTTTCAACTTTCTCTCTTATACTCATTACGCCTCCTTTCTTAAGCGGGAAGTCCTTTCTTGCCCAACTCGTCGCGTCTCTTTAACGTCTCCCAATAATCGTCGATATTTTTTTGAATAGCTTCAAGCAAATGAGCGTTTTCAGGTTTGAACAAATGTTTAAATCTTCCTTGCGGTTTTAGGAATTCGGTTATCGGTTTTTTCTCTTTAGGAAAAACATTGATTTTATAAACTCCGTTTTCAACTTCAAAAGCGGGCCAAAAACAAGTTTCCATCGCAAGCCGCGCCACATTCATAGTTTCCTCAGGCTTATAAGCCCATCCAAGCCTGCAGGGAGTAAGAATATTTATAAAAGCGGGACCGTCTGCGGCCAATGCTTTTTGAACCTTAGTTATATAATCATTCCAATTTCCCAAATATGCTTGAGCGACATAAGGAATATGATGAGCAGCCATAATATCCGTTAAATCTTTTTGATTTTGTTTTTTACCCTGACCCACTTTTCCGGCGGGAGCCGTCGTAGTATCCGCGCCTTGCGGAGTCGCGCTGCTTCTTTGAATTCCAGTATTCATATACGCTTCGTTGTTATAACAAATATAAAGCATTTTATGGCCTCTTTCCATTGCTCCCGATAAAGATTGAAGACCAATGTCGTATGTTCCGCCGTCGCCGCCAAAAGCGATAATATTTATATCTTTATCCAATTTTCCCTGTCTCTTTAAGCTCTTATACGCGCTCTCTATGCCGCTTGCAGTCGCCGCGGAATTTTCAAAAGCGCTGTGAAAAAACGGGACTTTCCAAGATGTGAAAGGATAAATTGTGGTTGAAACTTCCACGCAGCCCGTCGCCCCGACAATTATAACCGGCTTTCCCGCGGCGGCGATTAAAGTTTGTCTCATCACAACGCCTGCTCCGCAGCCCGCGCACAAGCGATGTCCGCCTGTCATTTTTTCGGGATTTTTGCTTAGTTCTTTGAGATTTGCCATTTTATTTCTCCTCTTATATTTCTGTTTTTCTCTGAAATCAATATTATCTTAATTAAATCCAAAAATGGATTATAACCTTACGTTTATATATCCGACTTCCGCCAAAGGTTTTTCTGTTCCGGACGCTATATTGCTAAGAGTGTCATAAACATTAGCCAAATGAGCGACGCTTATTTCTCTTCCGCCTAAACCGTAAACATAATTTACCACTTTCGGAGATATTACCTGCGCCGAATACAAAGCAGAAACAATATCGCTATAAAGCGGAGCAAATGTCCCAGAGCACGAATCGGCTCTATCCAAAACGGCAACAGCTTTCAAATGAGCCAAATCCTTAGCTATAAGTTCGGCGGGAAAAGGTCTAAAAACTCTAATCTTTAAAAGTCCGGCTTTAACGCCTTTTTCTCTTAAAGAATCAACGACAATTTTTGCCGTTCCGGCCGTTGAGCCTATTACCACAATGGCAATCTCGGCGTCGTCAAGTTTATACTTTTCATAAAAATCATATTTTCTTCCAAAAGTTTTAGCAAAATCATCAGCAACTTTTGCAATAATTTTTTTAGAATCTCTCATAGCCTGAGCAAGCTGCCAACGATGTTCAAAATAATAATCCTGCAGCTCGATAGATCCCAAAGTAAAAGGTTTATCAATGTCTAAAAGGTATCTGTCGGGCTTATATTCGCCGACAAATTTTTTAACATCCTCGTCGGGATACACTTCGACTACTTCCATACAATGAGAAATAATGAAACCGTCCGTAGTTACAAGAGTGGGCAATTTAGCGCCCTCTGCAATTCTTACGGCTTGTATCATATTGTCATACGCTTCTTGAGAATTTTCAGAATAAATCTGAATCCAGCCCGTATCTCTTGCGCCCATTGTGTCGGATTGATCTCCGTGAATATTTATAGGCGCCGATATGGCTCTGTTGACTTCAGCCATTACGACAGGCAATCTTAAACCCGCGGCAATGTTGAGCATTTCCCACATAAGACAAAGTCCTTGAGATGACGTTCCGGTCATTGCTCTTGCGCCGGCGACTGTGGCCGCCAAAGTGGCAGACATTGCCGAATGCTCGCTTTCCACAGCGACAAATTCCGTTTTTACTTTACCGTCTGCGACAAATTGAGAAAATATCTGGACAATTTCAGTAGCCGGAGTTATAGGATATGCCGCCACAACGTCCGGTTCTATTTGGCGCATTGCTTCCGCCATAACTTCATTGCCCGTTTTTGCAACAAGTTTTCCTTTTGAATATATTGTCTTTATCATTTCTTTGACCCCTTTTATTTATTTCTTTTCCTGTTCCATAGTGAGAGCGTTCACTTTTGGAGGGCATTCTCTCGCGCAAATTCCGCAACCTTTACAATGATCATAATCTATACCTGTTACAACGGTTCCTTTCTTTTCATCCGGCGCAATATTTATAGACGAATCCGGACAAGAAATCCAACAAGTTAAACAATGAATGCATTTATCTTTATTCCATATCGGTCTTTGCGAGCGCCAGCTGCCCGTATGAAAAGCGTCCGCAGTGCCGGCTTCCACGAGACCGGCCGAGGCAACTTCCGCCGCCGTTAATTTTCTATTTTCCTCTTTTTTCATTTTTTTCTCCCAATACTTAAATTAAGAAACTTTTACTTCGTCGTAAGCGCGTTTAATAGACGCTAAATTGCCTTCGATTACTTCGGGTTTCTTTGCAAATTTAACTGAAAGCTTATTTTTAGTGTCTTCCAAAACGCCGTTGATATCCAAACTTCCGACAACTTTGACCAAAGCGCCGAGCATAGGGGTATTTGGTATGTCTCTGCCTATTGTTTCAACGGCTATTTGGCTTGCATTTACCACGCAAATTTGAGATTTGTCTATCCCAAGCAGTTTTGCTATTTCCTCAGCGGAAAAAGAAGTGTTGACTATAACTTTACCATCTTTACCCACTCCTTCCGTAACGTCCACCGTTTCCATAAGAGTAGGATCAAGAATTACCACATACTGAGGATTTATTACTCCCGAATGAATTGTTATGGGGTCATCGCTTACTCTATTAAAAGATTGCACCGGCGCACCCATTCTTTCCGGTCCATATTCAGGAAAAGCCTGAATATACTTACCTGTAGCCATCGCAGCCTGAGCAAATAAAAGCGCCGCCGTCTTAGCTCCTTGCCCGCCGCGTCCATGCCAACGAATTTCAATCATTTCTGCCGCCATTACTAAGCCTCCTTTCTATCATTTTTTCCATCTTACCGCCGACAACATATTACATCTGCAATTTATTCAAATAAAATAATATTGCGATTATTTCTATACATAATAATGCCGCTCTTTGAATATAGCGATATTGCTTTTGATATGGATATTATTACTTTTGGATTTTTTTATCAACTTCGTCATTATCTATATAATTTTTATTTTTATTTATAGCTATGAATTGCGGAGAGAAATGCACAGTGTTTATTATAATAAACACAAAGAGAATATTGAAAACACCTTTTTTCATTATTTAGTTTTAGCGGGACAAGCCAAACATTTTGATAGATATTACATTAAGTTTTTACTCGTTAAAATCCGATTGGAATTTAGCGGACATTACAAATATTCAAAATTTTCCGGCAGTAAAATGAAAATATTTTATCAGCCGTCTGCTCTATCGGACGCATTTCTTTTTTAGTTTTTTTGCTACAGCCGCTGCGGACAATCGCTTATATTTTTTGGCATTTGCCAGATTCGCCGCCCCCACGCCCTTTGCCGTCCCCGCTGTTTCTGTTTCTGTTTTCATTACAGTCAATCAAAAAACAAAAAAGGCTGAAACATTTTATTGTCTCAGCCTTTTCTTTTCATCTTTGCTTTCGTCTTTCTTATTACATTTCTTACTTACTTAAAACTTATAACTCGCTCCAGCATTTGCCGTATATCCAAATAAATCCTCCCCTCTGTCAACCTTGCCTCCAACATATACATTTACACTGCTTGTCAATTCATAGTCTATCCCAGCTCCCACTCCAAAACTCATTTCTTTTTCTTTCGTCCCTTTTATTGTCTCCTCATTATATTTTGGCTCATCGCCTGCCAACAGCACGCCTACATACCCTTTCGCATTCCAGCCCATTTTTTCCCCTAACTTGCTTCCCACTTTCACACCCACTAATCCTTTCGCCCTCATATACTCACCCGCTTTTAGCTCATCACCCGTCTCGCTCCCGCTGACCTTTTCTTTGCCTTTCTCATTGGTCACATATCCGCCCTCTAATCCCACAAATGGTTTCAATAATCCCAATTCATACTCAGCTTCTACTCCTAACCTTATGCCTATCGCATTTATATCCACTTCCGCATCCGCTATCGCATTCTTTGCTTTTATACTATGTTGCCCAGCATTTACCGCTCCCACTATACTAAACTTATTTGCCTCATACTTGCTATACACGCCCAACAGCACATCCTCGCTATCGCCCCTATCGTCATTTTGTTCCATATGCTTGCTTTCATATCCAGTATATAATCCAACCGATACTTCTTTATTTCCCAACACTTTCACGCCCGCTTGCACGCCGCCGCCTTTGCTGTTGAAATTCCTATTGTCTATATCACCTAACCTATTTCCGCTCAAGTTCCCATCAACCCATACACCTTCACTTGCATTTTTATACACACCTTCATTATTTATGCTCGCCGCTTCACGCAAACTGTTTGCTAAAAACACTGCGTTCATCCCTCGGTTATTTATCGCATCTATTATGCTTAGTATATATCCATACAATCCGTTAGACAAACTCGGCGCTCCTAATCCTGCTGTTGCCGTCCTAAATCCTGTTCCGCCGCCTGTCATATAATCTTGCGTCGCTATCGCATACGTTATCGTCCGACCATTTGATGTATAACTTTGCACGGGATTATCTAAATCTAATGAACTAACATTTCCCAATATTATCGGCACTATCTCACCCGCTTTTATGCCGCTCAAATATGCAGTTATGTTAAACGTCGCCCCGCCGCCGATTGTAATATTGCTTGCTTCTATTATGTCCGACGATAATACACCATTTTCACTCGCGCCATTCACGCCTATCGTCAATGCTCCGTTTATCGTCAAGTTCGTCACCGTTATCGTGCTACCCACACCGCTTGCCATCGCTAATGTTCCATCCTCGCCTATCGTTAAGTCCCTACAGTGTTCTTATCATCGCTATATCCAAACTTCGCCGTCCCATTATTCACATTCACCGTCCCGCTAAAATCTACTTTCCCGTTAAATACTACTTCAGCCGAGCCGTTCTTTTCTATCGTCGCACCAGCTGCGCTTCCCTCTACACCAGAATTAAACGTCACATTCTTTCCATTCCTTGTTTCTATATTTACTTGCGCTGTATCGGCTAAAACTAAGTCTTTCGCATTTCCGCTAAACTCTACCTTATCCTTATTTGCCGCTATCGTTAATTTGACATTATCACTTACTGAAATTGCTTGCGCACTGTTAAAATTCCTAATACTCAAATCGTCAAATTCTATTTCTGTGTTGTTTGTGCCTAAAGTAATTCCATTATCCCCGCCCTCGCCTGTCAATGCATTCCCCTCCCCATATAGAACTTTATTTACAGTTATAGCTATTCCGCTCTCACCAACTGCAAGCTCATCAGTCTCTACTTTTAATAATTGATCAGTGGTTTCAGCGCTGTTTATATCGCTAGCCGATGTTGCTTCTTTTGCCGGATTTGCTATTACTGTGATACTGCTAGTTCCAACTGCTCCTCCATATTTAATCGCATTTAATCCCGGAAAGTTTAACGTTACACTCCCACTAATATTCCCTCCAACAATTGCTATAGGATTTTTCCATCCATCACCCAAGCCATTGACATTTATTTGTATCGTCCCAAATGTAATATTTCCTCCAACGATTTTATCAGCCTTGCCATTTGAAAAGTCAACATCCAATGACAAGTCGCCGTTTATCGTCGCAGTATTACTAACTTGTATTTCCTCACCCGCTGAATCATTTTGTAATGACAAACTCGCCCCGCTTTCAATTTTGAAATTCTCAAGATTTGCATTAAAAGTCCCGCCCTTTACATTTACCGCACCGCCTGAAATTGTGAAATTACCCCGCAAGTCAGTTCTCCCGCCTGTGATTTCCAATTCACCTAATCCTGATTTTGTAATCTCCGGAATGATTGACTGCTCGTAATAAGGAATCTCCGCACTTCTACTGACAATTCCTCCGTCCATTGTCGCTTTATGACCTTCACTGATATCTAAAATTAAGGTTGAGCCCTCTAAATAAATATCATTTGCCGCTCCGCCCGCTTTATTTCCTCTAAATACAATATCTCCGCTATTGATAAATGCTACTGTTGAATCCTGAAATGCATATATCGCTCCGCCAGCATCCCCTGCAGTGTTATTTATAAAACTTATTCTTGAACCGGTAAAATTTACTTGAGTTTCCACTCTAATATGAATTGCTCCGCCTTTACTATAACTTATATTGCTCGTAAAATTTACTGTTGAATTTGTAAACTCTGCAAAAGCTGAATTTCTTGCAACACCTCTGAATCCATAAAAAGAAATTGCCCCTCCTTGAACGGCGCTATTACCTGTAAAATTTACTATTGAATCTTCAAATTTTAAGTTTATGCTTTCCGGGTGTATTTCTCCACTGGAGCCGAACACTATTGGCAAAGCAAGAATCGCCCCGCCAGAACCGTTAGTGCTATTACTTGTAAAATTTACTTTTGAGCCTACAAAACTTGCTTGAGGCATACTCCTCCAACCACCACCAACAGAAATCGCTCCGCCGCCAAACTCATAATGAGAAGGTTGATCAGTAATAACTGCTCTATTATTTCTGAATTCAACATTACTTTCTTGGAAAGTTGCAACTACGTTACCGCTAAGAGAAATCGCTCCGCCATGCACCGCAATTTCATCGCCACTTATTATATTATTATTGATAAAAGAAATATTGTCGTTAAAATTTATTGCCACATTTTTGTCATTAGATAGGTCAGAAAAATATTCAACAGAAATCGCTCCGCCGCCCCAGAATAACCTCGTGTTGTTTATCAGATTAAAGTTTTCAAAAGATACATTAGAAAATATTAAAGTTCTATTATGATCATCATCTTGATACTGCGCAATTTGAAATCCAACATTTCCATTTCCATTAAACTTTTTGCCTAGTCCATCAATTGAAAAAGAAGTCCAACTGCCAAAAGCTCCCAAATCGGATGTAAAAATGATGTTGTTTGTCAATTTTCCGTTACTAAGATTACTACCTCCAGTCCACCAACTTCTTAATGTATCAAAATCCCCTATATTAGTTTGCGCAAAAGACACTCCCCCGACAAACAACAATATTACCCCTGCAATTAGATTTCTTAAAAATTTACTCATTGCTTTCTCCATTTTTTATTTTTTACTACTGTTTTTTTGCAAAAAAAATACCGCCAAAATAAAAATATTTGGCGGCGTTTTGTATAAATAAAAAAAGCAATGAAAATAAATTCATTGCTTTTTTGAATATTATAAAACTTGAATTTGTGATTAAATTTTTAAGTAAGATTGATTTATTTAATTTTGTGCGGGGGGGGGGGGGGGGGGGTTTTTATATTTTTTTACAAAGTAAAAGCCAATGTTTAAAAACCCGAAAAATTAAAATTATGGGAAAAAATAAAAGCGTTTATATCTTTTTAAAAATTTTTATA
>JAISQF010000013.1 GCA_031274365.1 Elusimicrobiota bacterium
ACAGACAGACAGACAGACAGACAGACAGACAGAACTGCTATATTGCCGATATAGGGGGGAGTAATGGCGATATTGCAAAAATGATGACAGACGAAGGATTTAATATGATTCTAATAGAACCTACAAAAGAAGCTTGCGTCAACGCTTCAAAAAAAGGAATTTCAAATATTATATGCGGATATGTTAATGATAATGATTTCAATCCTAAATGTTTTGACGATTGCTTGCTGTCAAATGTTTTAGAACATATAGAAAAAGATATTGATTTTCTCAAATGTTTAAAAGATAAAATGAAAGAAAATGCAAAGATTATTATTTTGGTTCCCGCTTTTCAATTTTTATGGAATAGTAATGATAATGTCGCAAAACATTTTAGACGCTATTCGTTAAAAAGATTAAATAAGGCGGCTGTTGAAGCTGGTTTTAAGGTTTTATTTTCAAGCTATTTTTTTAGTTTTCTGTTTTTACCAATGCTTGCTATTAAAATTTTAGAGAGATTTGGATTCATAAAAAAATATGACGTCAATAATGAAACTTATAAAAACAGACATACGGGCGGATTTCTCACTAATTTTATTATAAAAATTTTTAATAAGATAGAAATAAAATTTATGAGATTAAAAATAAAAATTCCTTTTGGCACAAGTATTGCGCTTGTCGCCCGGAAATAAATGAATTAGAAATAAATAAATAAATTAAAAATGACGATCAAATATTGTTTTTTTGTTGAAAATAAGTATAATCCCTATGGTTCTAATATTATAATTTTTGAAAATATTTTTATTGAAATATATTCCTTGTCATTTTTCAAAACTTATTTTTGTCGGTTTCTATATAAATGTCTTTATTAAGATGCGCTTTGCCGCAAGTTTGATTGATAAGGCTTGCGGTTTTTAATTGAAAAATAAAATTTAATAAAAAAAGGAAAAATAAAATTATGGCTTATCTTGGGTTACCGAACTTTATATTTGCTAATTTTTATATTTTTGCAGGGATATTTTTTGTTTTTATATTGTTTTTATTTCGTTTGCGCCCGCTTTTTACAAAAGACATTTTACACAAAGTCGTTTTGTTTGGCATTCCCATCTTTTATTTTTTGATGGCCGTTAGTTTCTATCTTATAACTTACGATTCCGCTCAAATAAAAATCACAATTTTACATGTATTCGGTTTATTTCTAATCACAAGTTGGCTTGTTCTAAAATTTGAACAAGACGACGGTTTTGATTTCTTGAGAAAAAACTTTATTTTTATTTTTCCCGTCGTTTTATTTCTTGTTTCGGGGATTCTCTCGTTTTTATTATCGCCTTTTCCTTACGCGAGTTTTAACGAAGCGGTAAAAAGATTTATTTACTGCGCTCTTGCGATAATTTTTGTTAATGATTTTCACTCTCAAAAAGATATTTTAAGAGCGGTCAATTGGCTGCTTTATGCCACTATAGTTGCCAGCGGTTATGGATTATTGCAAGTAATAGACTTTTATTTTTTTCCAAGGCCTCCGGCGCCAGGATTAGATCCTTTTATTTGGCGGCAGGCTTTTTATAATAGGATACTTTCGACTTTTGGCAATCCTAATTTCTTTGGCGATTTTCTCATTACAATGGGTCCGATTGTTTTAGCTTTGACTTTGTATAAAAAGAAAATTTTATACGCGTTGCTATGGGCTTCGGTAATAGCGTGCACATATTTTACTTATTCAAAAGGCGCGTGGGTCGCGACCGCTTCTGGAAATTTTGTTTTTATACTATTGTTTGTTTTTATATTTTTAAAAGACAGAATCAATAAAAAAATTATAATTTCAGCAATTCTTTTAATAACCATTTTATTGTCCGTATCCGGCTTCGGCATATATAAACTTGCAAAAGGAAGGATGGACAGCATTTCATTTAGAGTTTTTACTTGGCTCTCGACTTGGGATATGATAAACACCAATCCTGTTTTAGGAACCGGCATCGGATCATTTTATGTGACGTATCCCTCTTTTAGAAGACCTCAAATATTTTATATCGAGGGCAAACATAATAATGAAAGCGATCATCCTGAAAATGAATATCTTGAAGTGTGGTTTGACGAAGGGATTATAGGATTTACAATTTTTCTTACTCTTATCGGTTTTGTTTTGCTTATGGGAGTCAGAAATATTTTATTTATTCACCGCAGAGATAATCCCGCAAGAGACGGGCCTATGCCTTATATTCAAATGGGACTTACCGCCGCTTTTGTCGCAAAATTAACTCATGACGCCACTTGCGTCTCTTTAAGGTTTGTGTCGTCGGGAGTGATGTTTTGGTTATTGATAGGACTGACATTATCAATATCCGTAATGTATATAAAAGATACCGAACCTGTAAAAAAACTTGAACTTAGCAAGTGGATAAAATTCATTATACAAGCGGTTCTAATTATATTTTTCTTGGGATTGATGAAATATCTCGGCGCATATTTTACGGCCGATATTTTGCATTCAAGAGCCATAACTTATTCGAAAATGGGTCAATGGGAAATGGCTATACAAACTTATGAAGAAGTCAGCGAGAAAAATCCGTCTTTTCCGATGTCGAGATATTTTAAGGGAAATGTTCATTTAGACAGGTGGAAAGCGGGCGATCCGCAGATGGTTGAAAAAGAATTTCAAGCTCTATGGAAATTAGCTCCCGTTTATGTTCAATCTAAATATCTTGCGGGAGTTATGTATTCAAAATTATGGAGAGACGCTTTGTTTTTAAGAAATGAATATATACGGCAAGGCAGACCTCAAAACGAGATCGCAAATATTAACGCACGATTGACGGAATTGTTTCAAAAAGCCCTTGCGGTCTATAACGAATTTCTTTTGATAGATCCCATCTATCCTCTTACATATTATAATGTTGCGGCTTTATACGCCGACATAGGAGATCTTGCAAGTGCTGAAAAGATTTTGTATGCTCATATTCAGTATCCGGAAATTCTTTTAAGACATCCTTATGATATTTGGGTTGATACCGACGAGCAGGGAAATAGAATAGATTGGCGCAGCAGAGTTCCCGAAGAAAATGCCGAGACTTTTTTCCAGCTTGGAAATTTATATGCGGCAAATAATATGTTTCAACCCGCTATAAATGTTTATCAGAGAGCGCTGACATTAGCGCCAAATAATATTTTAGCTCGTAAAAATATGGCCGTTGTTTATGAAAAAATGGGAAATAGAAAAGAAGCAAGGCGGCTATGGACTGAAATAAATAGAATTGATCCTCAAGATAAAGATGCTTTAGAATATTTAAGAAAAAATTAAAAGTTATGGGAAGAGGGTATTGAATTAAAATGAGTATTGCTCCGGACATTTTATTTAAGATTGCGGGTTTTCCAGTAACCAATACAATAATAACAACATTGCTTACGGACTTAGTCTTGATTCTTATTGTTATTTGCGTAAGCAAAACGTTATCTTTGAAACCAAAAGGTTTTCAAAATGTTGTGGAGATAGTTATAGATTATTTCTACGACCTTATTGAAGACACTGCTGGCAAAAAAGTTTCTTTCATTTATCCTTGGGTACTCACATTCTTCCTTTTTATAGTAATCTCCAATCTTGCCGCGCAATTCCCCGGTTTTGAATCAATAAGATTTCATCCCGCCGGTTATGGAGAAGAGGGCGTTCCTTTTCTTAGAGCCGCGACAAGCGATCTCAACACCACTTTAGCTCTTGCGACAATTTCCGTGATAGCCGCTAATATTATCGCTATCGTGCGGATAGGGATAAAATCTTATATTTTGAAATTTGTATCTTTTAAGATGTTTCCTATTTTTATGTTTGTAGGAATATTGGAATTTGCAAATGAATTGACTAAGTTTATATCATTTTCTTTCAGACTTTTGGGTAATATATTTGCTGGCGAAAGTATGCTTTCGCAAATGTATCATTTATTTCCAATAGGTATTCCGCTTCCATTTATGGCTCTTGAATTTATGGTGGCGGTGATTCAGGCTTTAGTATTTTCTATGCTGACAATGGCGTTTATGCATATTTTGTCGGACAAACCACAACATTAAGGAAAGGAGAGTAAAATGACATTTACATTGACAGGCGGACTTATTATTGCTATCGGAGGTCTTGGTCCTGGAATAGGTATCGGACTTATCGGAGCAAAGGCTGTTGAAGCAATAGGAAGAAATCCTGAAGCAGCGGGTAAAATTACGGTAAATATGCTTGTGGCAATGGCTTTTGCCGAAGCAATCGCAATTTATTCATTAATTTTTGCATTTATGTAATTTGAGGAGAAACAATGGGAATATTGCATACATTCGGTTTAGAAGCATCTCTGTTTTTATTTCAAATCATCAATTTTTTGGTGATTTTATTTATTCTTACAAAATTTCTTTATAAGCCTATAAGAAATATGGTTGAGGAGAGAAAACGTAAGATTGATCAATCTTTACGCGATGCCGAAGATGCTAAAGCCGCTCTTGAAAATGCCGGCGCTGAAAGGAAAAGAATTCTTGGCGACGCTAAAAAAGACGCCGACATTATGACTGCGGCGACAAAACGGCAGCTTTCCGAAACCAAAGAAAAGTTGACCAAAGAGGCAAAGGAACGTTCTCAGCAAATTATAGATGAAGCAAAACAGCGCGCCGTTGTGGAGCTTGAGAATGTCAATAAACAAGTTGGACGTATGTCTGTTGATCTTTCCGGGAAAATAATGACTAAACTTTTTTCCGATTTGTTCACGGATGAAGACAAACAAAAAATACTTTCACGTGCGTTAGAAAAAATAGAAAAGGGCGGATATGAGACAGGTTCAAATTAAGGAATTAGCGCAGTCTATTGTCGCTTCCGGCGGTATGGGAGATAAAGAACTCAATTGGGTTTTTGAAAAATTCAATAGAAATGAGATAAAAATGTTCCAGCGTTTTTTATCTAAAGAAATTAAAGATAATAATGTCAACGCTTTTTTTGGCGGCGAGATAAACGAGCGGGATAAAAATAAAATAATATCGCTTTTTCCAGGCAAAACAATTATTTTTAAGAGAGACGATAATTTAGTCGGAGCCGGTATTCGTCTTGAATACAGCGACTTTGTCTTGGATTACAGCGTTTCAGGCATAATAAAAAGAATATTAAGCAGGATAAGAGAGAGCATATGAAACCAGAAGAAATAATTCAAAAAATTGAAAAAGAGTTGTACTCGGCGGAAATAAACCCCGAGTTAATTAATTTCGGAGTTGTTGAAACTATTGGAGACGGAATTGTTAAGGCCTCTGGTCTTTCGGGCGTGGGTTATTACGAAGAAGTGGAATTTGTTGACGACGGTTCTTTGGGATTTGTTTTGAATCTCGACGAGGATTTTGTCTCAATTGTTTTGCTCAGCGATTCGGGTAAAATTACGCGCGGAATGAAAGTTAAAGTTACCGGAAAAGTGTTGAGTATTCCCGTTTCCGATAAATTATTGGGAAGAGTTGTCAATGCCGTGGGACAGGCTATTGACGGGATAGAATTGAAACACGACAATCCCAAATCATATCCCGTTGAAAAAATTGCCGCGGGAATTATAGAAAGAGCTCCGGTTGACAGACCTATAAAGACTGGCATCAAAGCTATCGATTCTATGACGCCTATCGGGCGCGGACAAAGAGAACTTATAATCGGCGATAGAGGAACGGGAAAGACTGCCGTTGCAATAGACACAATAATAAATCAAAAAAAGCTTGATTTAGGATTAAAAAAAGTTATTTGTATATATTGTTCTATTGGGCAGAAACTTTCTAATTTGGCGGCGCTTACCGCTAAGTTAAGAGAAGAAGGAGCTTTGGCTTATACTATTATAGTGGCGGCTTCGGCTTCAGATAAGGCTTCTATGCAATATATCGCTCCTCTTGCCGCTTGCGCGATAGGAGAATATTTTATGGATAAGGGCGAGGATGTTTTGGTTGTTTATGACGATTTGACAAAACATGCTTGGGCATACAGGCAGATTTCTTTGCTTATAAAAAGACCGGCGGGGCGCGAAGCCTATCCCGGCGATATTTTTTATTTGCACTCAAGACTTCTTGAAAGAGCCGCAAGAATGTCGGATAAAAGAGGCGGCGGAACTCTCACAGCTTTGCCTATAATTGAAACTCAGGCAAACGATTTATCGGCTTATATTCCCACAAATGTCGTTTCAATTACAGACGGCCAGATATATCTTGAAACTGATTTGTTTAATTCAGGCATTCGTCCCGCTATCAATGTGGGTTTGTCTGTTTCTCGTGTCGGAGGAGCGGCGCAGACAAAATCTATGAAGCAGCTGGCGGGTCCGGTAAGGCTTGAGCTTTCTCAGTTTAGAGAGTTGCAGGCATTTGCGCAATTTGGAAGCGATTTAGACGAAGATACTTTGAAAAGACTTGAGAGAGGAAAGAGATTGACGGAAATTTTGAAGCAGCCTCAATACAGGCCTTATGACGAAGTGGCTGAAATTTTATCGCTTTTTGCCGTAACGCAGGGTTTATTTGACGATATTCCGGTAGATAAAATTATGGAGATTGAAAGTCAGATGATTGAATATGTAAAGAATTTCCATTCCGATATTGCCGGACAACTTTCAAGCGGAGCAAAAATAGAAGACTCTCTAAAAGAGACATTAGTAAATATAATGAAGGAATTTAAGAAAAAAAATAATTATGGCACAGAATCTACAGGCAGTTAAAAAAAGAATTAAAACGTCGCAGAGTATATTTCAAATAGCTAAAGCTATGGAGATGATAGCCGCGTCTAAAATACGCAAGGCCGAAGTCGCCGTTGAAAGATATAAGCCTTATTCTTCGAGGGTGACTTATATAATTCAAAAAATTCTTGCCGATAAAGAAATAATGGACAATTCTCCATTGGTAAAAGCAAGAGAGGGGAAAAAATTAGTATTTATAATTTCTCCCGACAAAGGTTTATGCGGCGGGCTTGTCGTTAATTTATTTAAGAAACTTTATTCGTCTATCTCCAAAGACGATTATGTCGTGCCTGTCGGAAAAAAAGCCATATCAAATGCAATTAGAACTAATATAAATATCGCGGCTACTTTTAATATGGGAACGACTTTTCCAAAATATGAAAATATCTTTCCCTTAAAGAAAATAACTGAGGATTTATTTAATTTGCAAGAGGTCGGCAAAGTTTCCATAATTTATACTAATTTTAAGAATATGCTTATTCAGGAAGCTGTTGAGGATATAATTCTTCCTATAAAGAGAGATGAGAAATTCGTCAATAACAGTATAGAATATATTATGGAACCCTCTACTAAACAAGTTCTTTCGGATATGATTCCTTATTATCTTGAAGTTGAATTCTATAACGCTTTAATGAACGCTTATGCTTCCGAGCAGGCTGCGAGAATGACGGCTATGAGAAATGCTAAAGATAATGCGGAAGAAATATCGGCGTCTTTAACTAATATCTATAATAAGTCCAGACAGGAAAAAATCACTAATGAAATTTTGGATCTTGCCAATGGACAACAGGGAATGTAAAAATGGAAAACAATGAAAAATTGCAGCAGGGAACAGTCATAAGAGTGCAGGGAGCGGTGGTTGATTTTAAGTTTGAAGGCTCGGTTCCGGAAATTTACGAAGCTCTTACTTTGAAAATGCCGGACGGCAGCGATTTGACTTTGGAAACTATGTTTGAAATGGAAAATTTTGAAGTTAGAACTATCGCTATGGGATCTACCGACGGAATGAAAAGAGGAATGAAAGCTCAAAGAACTTTTTCTCCAATTAAAGTTCCGGTCGGGGAAAAAACACTCGGAAGAATTTTTAATGTGTTGGGGCAGCCTGTTGATTCTTTAGGCGATATAGACGCCGGCGTTCAAAGGGATCCTATACATAGAAAAGCGCCGGATTTTATCGATCAGAAAACAACTCCTGAAATGCTTGAGACTGGGATAAAAGTTATCGATTTAGTTTCGCCGTTTACAAAAGGCGGAAAAATTGGAATTTTTGGCGGCGCGGGAGTAGGCAAAACGGTTATAGTAAAAGAGCTTATAAGAAATATAGCGACGGTTCATAAAGGGCATTCTGTTTTTGCAGGCGTCGGGGAAAGAACGAGAGAGGGAACGGATTTGTGGATGGAAATGCTTGAGTCCGGAGTTATGGATAAAACGGTTTTGGCTTTTGGACAAATGAATGAACCTCCCGGAAATAGAATGAGAGTCGCTTTAACGGCTTTGACGATGGCCGAATATTTTCGCGATAAAAAAAATGAAGACGTTCTTTTATTTATAGATAATATTTTTAGATTTGCTCAGGCGGGCAGCGAGGTTTCGGCATTGCTCGGCAGAATGCCTTCAGCCGTGGGTTATCAGCCTAATTTAGCCGCCGATATGGGCGATTTGGAAGAAAGAATTACCTCTACAAATAACGGTTCTGTCACTTCTGTTCAAGCTGTTTATGTTCCTGCCGACGATTATACGGACCCGGCCCCCGTCGTAATTTTTGCTCATTTGGACGCAACTTTAACTCTCGACAGAGCGATTATGGAACAAGGTTTGTATCCCGCGGTTAATCCATTGACTTCAACTTCAAGATTATTGGATCCAAATACAGTCGGCGAAGATCATTATAATACCGCTATGGCCGTAAAGAAAATTTTGCAAAAATATAAAGATTTACAAGATATAATTGCAATTTTAGGAATGGATGAACTTTCAGACGACGATAAAATAACCGTTTCAAGAGCGAGAAAAATCCAGAGGTTTTTAACTCAGCCGATGTTTGTCGCCGAAACATTTACAGGTCTTGAAGGAAGATATGTAAGTTCGGAAGATTCGATAAGAGGTTTTAAGGGAATAATTGAAGGAAAATATGACGATTTACCGGAACAGGCTTTTTATATGGTGGGAACTATAGAGGAAGCCGTAGAGAAAGCTAAGAAGAAATAAAATTAAAAGGTAAAAAAATGAGCGAATTTGATTTTGAAATATTATCACCGCAAGGAAGTTCTTTTAAGGGAAAATCTTCTACCGCCACGTTTCCGACATTGTCGGGTTTTATAACCGTCTTGCCGGGGCATGCTAATTTGATAACTGTTTTAACTAAAGGCGAGATAAATTTTCAAACTCCAGAAGGTGAAAAAAAAGTATCCATCACCGGCGGTTTTCTTGAAATATCGGATCACAGAGTCAATGTTGTGGCTGAATTTGCCATGCCTTCCGACGAAGCAAGCAAAGAGAAAATAGACGAAGCGATCCGCATTGCAAATGAATTAAAGCAAAAACGCCAGAGTTCCGTTGATGTTTCAGTGATGGAAGCTCATCTAAAAACTCAGATAGAAATGTTAAGATCCGGCGGATTAAAACTTAGAAGAAAAAAATAGCAAAAGGAGAATTCTTTAATGTCAGGGCATAATAAATGGGCAAGTATAAAGCATAAAAAAGCCGCTACGGACGCTAAAAAGGGAAAAGTTTTTACAAGAATAATCAGAGAAATTGTTATTGCGGTTAAGGAAGGCGGTTCTCAAATTGAAAATAATGCTCGTTTAAGAAAAGCGATAGACGATGCAAAAGAAGCCAATATGCCTCAAGATAATATAAAGAAAGCTATTCAAAGAGGCAGCGGGGAAATTCCGGGCGCGATTTATGAAGAATTAAGCTATGAGGGTTATGGTCCGGCTGGAGTAGCTTTAATTGTTGAAGCGACTACGGATAATAAAAATAGAACGGCGTCCGATATAAGAAAAATTTTTTCAAGTCATAACGGGAATTTGGGCGAAAGCGGATGCGTAAATTGGATCTTTGATAAAAAAGGTTATATAACGGTTGAAAAATCTGCCGTTAAAGAGGATGAAATTATGAATTTGGCGATAGAAGCGGGCAGCGACGATTTTAAGAGCGATATTGACAGCGACATTTATGAAATTATCGTTCCTCCTGCAGATCTTGAAAAAATGAAAAAAATTATAAAAGATAAAAATATTCCGATTTCTTCCGCTGAAATTTCTATGATTCCTCAAACTTATATAAAGTTGGAAGGCGATAATGCTAAAAGTATGTTAAAGTTGATGGATGCTTTAGAAGAGCACGACGATGTTAAAAATGTCTATGCGAACTTTGATATTTCGCAACAAGACATGGAAAAGATGAACATATAGGCAATGGATTAATGATAGTTTTAGGGATAGATCCCGGGCTTTCCTTAACAGGTTGGGGAGTTGTGGACGCAAAAGACCGCAACAATATAATACCTCTCAATTACGGTTGTATAACGACGCATTCTAAACAACCGCTTATTAAAAGACTTCAAGATATCAACGAGCAATTACAGAGCATTATAGACGAATATCGTCCGCAAAATGCCGCCATAGAGGAATTATTTTTTTCAAAGGAAGCCAAAAGCATTGCCTCAGTCTGTCAAGCCAGAGGGGCGATAGTTTTAACAATGGCGTTAAATAAAATCGCGCTTTTTGAATATAATCCGCGCACTATAAAAATGTCTTTAACGGGATATGGTTCTGCTGATAAATATCAGATGCAGCATATGGTAAAAACTTTATTGAGATTAAAAGAAATTCCGCAGCCCGACGACGCGGGCGACGCATTGGCGATAGCTATGTGTCATATAAGTATTTCTTTTAAATAATTTTTATTTTTCACAGTTACTTGCAAAAACGATTTATTGATAAATAAAGGAATAAAAAATGATTGATTATATCAATGGAATATTGAAAGTTAAATTATCCGAAGCTATTGTTGTTGAGGCCGGAGGAATAGGTTATAAAATATTTGCTCCGCATTCTACGCTTTTAAAACTACCAAAAGAAGATAGCGATGTAAAAATTTATATTGTTGAAGCTGTGGCGGGTATATACGGCGGAGTTATAAATTTATACGGGTTCTTGACTTACGAGGAAAGAGAAATGTATCTTTTAATAAAAGACGAAGTCCCCGGCACGGGCGCAAAAAAAGCATTGGAATATACGGACAAAGTTTCAAAATCTTTTGTGGATTTCAAAACGGCTGTTTTGAAAAAAAATTCAGAGACTTTATGCTCAACATTTGGTTTTACAAAAAAAACGGCGGACAAGCTTATAGCGGCTCTTAAAGAAAAAATTCTGGCCGTAAATATAGCGGGCGAGCAGGAAGCAAGTTTTATGCAGCCTAATACTGTGACTTCAGACGCGGTTATGGCTTTAATATCTTTGGGCATAAAAGAAATACATGCAAAGAGGGCAGTAAATAAAGCTTTTGAAGACGATAGAGATATAAGTTTGGAAGATTTAATAAAAAAATCGTTAAAATATACGAGATAATTATTCAAAATACGGGAAAAATAAAATGGATGAAAATAAAAGAATTTTAGAGTCTTCAAAACTTATGGAAGAAGAGAAAATAGAAAATTCTCTAAGACCTCAAACTCTTGACGATTTTATCGGACAAAACAAACTTAAAGAAATTTTTAAAATTTATATCGAGGCCGCAAAAAAAAGAAAAGAGGCGCTTGACCACTGTTTATTTTATTCTCCGCCGGGTTTAGGCAAAACCACTCTTTCCCATATAATTGCAAAAGAGATGGGCGTCAATTTGACGATGACATCAGGCCCCGCTTTAACTCAAAAAGCCGATTTGGCGACATTGCTTACAAATCTCAGAGAAGGCGATATTTTTTTTATAGACGAAATTCACAGAATGCCTTATATTATAGAGGAATATATTTATCCCGCTATGGAAGATTTCAAACTTGATATTATTATAGGACAAGGCCCTTCGGCAAAAGTTGTAAAACTTCCTATTCCTCGTTTTACTCTTATCGGTGCGACGACGCGTGCGGGACTTTTATCAGGTCCTTTGAGAGATAGATTTGGGATAATAGGTCATTTGGATTTTTATAATTTAGACGATCTTATGCTTATAGTTCGCCGCTCGAGCGCAATAATGAATATGGGCATAGACGATGATGCCGTTAAAGAGATAGCTTTGAGGTCGAGAGGGACACCGAGAATAGTAAATAGATTATTAAGAAGAGTTAGAGATTTTGCCGAAATTAAAGGATGCAGGATAAATAAAGAAATAGCTCAGATCGCTCTGGGGGCTTTAGAAGTTGATAATGCGGGACTTGATAAAATGGATAGATATTTGCTTAACGCTATTGTTTCTAAATTTAACGGCGGACCGGTTGGAGTAGATTCTCTTTCAATAGCAATTTCCGAAGATGTTGACACAATAACGGATGTTTACGAACCTTATCTTATACAATTGGGTTTTATGGCCCGCACTAATAGAGGAAGAATTGTAACTGAAGCCGGATATAAACATCTCGGCATAAAATATAAAAAAGAAATTAAAAATGAACTTTTGTAAGCGCATTTAATGCGGCTAAATTGATTTTGCAAATTTTTAATAAACAATTTTTACCGTTGATGGAAATATTATGAAAAAAAGATTGGATATTTTGCTTGTTGAAAAAGGGCTTGCCCCGACTCGTTCAAAGGCGCAAGCTTTTATTATAGGCGGAAATGTTTTTGTCAATGGAGAAGTTTGTTATAAAGCGGGCGTTTTGTTAAAAGACGACGATAATTTCGAATTGAAAAATCCAAATCCTTATGTTTCTCGCGGCGGACTAAAACTTCAATATGCTTTAGACGGATTAAATATTAAGGTTGACGATTTTGTGTGTTTGGATATCGGCGCTTCTACCGGCGGATTTACCGACTGTCTTCTTCAAAGAGGCGCTGAAAAAGTTTATTGCGCGGACGTGGGTTATGGACAACTTCATTATAAACTCCGCCAAGATAAAAGAGTGATAAATATTGAAAACGTTAATTTTAGATATTTTGATTTATCCATATTAAAAGATACTATAGATTTTGTAGTCATAGACGTTTCCTTTATATCGCTTGATAAAATTTTACCCGTCGCTTATAAAGCCGTTAAGGACGACGGATTTGTTCTTGCTATGATAAAACCTCAATTTGAACTTGAACCAAAAGAAATAAAAAAGGGCGTGGTCAGAGATGAAAAATTGAGAAAAAAAGCGATTGATAAAATAAAAACTTTTTCCGAAGGGCTGGGTTTTAAGATAATTGACGAAATAGATTCCGGCTTAAAAGGGCCGAAAGGAAATTTAGAACATTTTATATATTTGAAAAAATGAGAGGGTTTTATGGCAGATTATAATTACAAGGAAATTGAAAAAAAGTGGCAAAAAAAATGGGCTGACGATAAAGTTTTTGCCGTTAAAGAAGACGGCAAAAAAGAAAAATTTTATTGTTTAGAAATGCTGCCTTATCCGTCGGGAGCGCTGCATATGGGACATGTGCGAAATTATAGTATCGGAGACGTTTTGTCGCGCTATCAAATGATGAACGGCAAAAATGTTTTACATCCAATGGGCTGGGACGCTTTTGGACTTCCCGCTGAAAATGCCGCGATAAAAAATAAAATTCATCCTGCGAAATGGACTAAACAAAATATATCAGTAATGAGACAACAGTTAAAAACCTTGGGAATTTCTTACGATTGGGATAGAGAAATAGCTTCTTGTGATCCTGAATACTATAAATGGAATCAATGGTTTTTTATAAAAATGTATGAGAAAGGTTTGGCGTTTAGAAAAAAAGCCGTCGTAAACTGGTGTCCCGTGTGCCAAACGGTTTTAGCAAACGAGCAAGTTTCTGAGGGCGTGTGCTGGAGATGCAAAAGCCCGACTGAGCATAAAGAGCTGGAACAGTGGTTTGTAAAAATTACGGATTATTCGGACGAATTGCTTGAAGGACATAAAGAATTAACAGGTCATTGGCCGCAGCAAGTTCTATCAATGCAGCAAAATTGGATTGGCAAATCTTACGGAGCCGAAGTTGATTTTAAGATTTTTGCGGGCAATAAAGCCGGCTCATTAAAAGTTTTTACAACAAGACCGGACACCCTTTTTGGTGTAACTTTTATGGCGGTTGCTCCCGAGCATAAAATCGTAAGCGAGATGAAAAACGAAATTAAAAATTGGGATGAAGTTTCAAAGTATGCAGCTCAAAGCGCGGCTAAAACAAATATCGAAAGATCTCAGTCTAAAGAAAAAACGGGAGTTGAGCTTAAAGGAATTACGGCTGAAAATCCGGTAAACGGTTCGCGCATTCCAATTTTTATCGCCGATTATGTTTTGACGGGTTATGGGACGGGTGCAATTATGGCCGTGCCCGCTCATGATCAAAGAGATTGGGAATTTGCAAAAAAATTTAATATACCGATTATTGAAGTTATAAAAGGAGAAAATTCGTCGATAGAAAAATCGGCTTATGAAGGCGAAGGAGTTTTAGTAAATTCGGGACAATTTAATAATATAAAATCCGATAAAGCGATAAATACGGTAATTGACTGGATTGATAAACAAGGGTTTGGAAAAAAGACTATAAATTTTAAGTTCAGAGATTGGCTTATCTCAAGGCAGAGATATTGGGGAACGCCTATCCCTATGATTCATTGTTCCAAATGCGGAATTGTTCCCGTTCCTATAAAAGATTTACCTGTGAAACTTCCCGAAGACGTTGAATTTACGGGTCAAGGAGAATCGCCGTTAAAAACTTGCGAATCTTTTATAAATGTCAAATGTCCAAAATGCTCAAGTCCCGCAAGAAGAGAGACGGACACAATGGACACTTTCGTAGATTCTTCTTGGTATTTTATCAGGTATTGCGATCCGCATAATGATAAAGAGGCTTTTGATATTTCAAAAGTTGATTATTGGATGCCGGCGGATCAATATATCGGCGGAATAGAACACGCTTGTATGCATTTGATATATGCGCGTTTTTGGTATAAATTTTTGAGAGATTTGGGAATGGTAAAGTCAGACGAGCCTTTTACAAATCTTTTAACTCAAGGTATGGTTACTTTAGGCGGAAGCGCAATGTCTAAATCGAGGGGAAATGTCGTGAGTCCCGACGAGATAATAGATAAATACGGCGTGGATACAGTAAGACTTTTTATTTTATTTGCCGCGCCTCCTCAAAAACAACTTGAATGGTCGATCGAGGGGGTGGAAGGATGCTGGAGATTTGTAAATAGAGTTTGGAGACTGCAAGATATTATAAATGTAAAATCATCCGTATCTGCGGCTCAAAAAGATAAAGACGAGCTTTTAAGAGCAATGCATAAAACTATAAAAAAAGTAGGCGTTGACATTGAAAAGAAATTGCAATTTAACACAGCAATTTCCGCGATAATGGAGCTTGTGAATTTTTTGTATGCATATAAATTTCATTCAAATGACGGCGGCGTTTCTAAAGAAGTTTATAAAAACACCGTTATTTTAATGGCTCCTTTTACTCCTCATTTGTGCGAGGAAATTTGGCGTAATTTCTTTAACGGTAAAGATTATATTTCGCGTTCAAAATGGAGCGTTTTTGACGAGAATATGATAAAGGAAGAAAGCGTCGAGATTCCCGTTCAAGTTAATGGAAAAGTAAGGGGAACGATAACTATAGATATGGATTCAGACGAGGATTTAGTCAAAGACACCGCTTTGAAAAATGAAAAAATTCAAAAAGCTTTAGATGGAAAAAAGATAATTAAATTTATTTATGTTAAAAATAAAATTGCGACTTTGGTCGTAAAATAAAGGATAATAAATGAAAAAATTATTTCTGCTTTTTGGAATAATTGTTTTTTTTCAAGGATGTTTTCTTGCAAGAGACAATTTCAAACCTGCGGGAGAGAATGGAAAAGTTTTTAAGATTTATGTAAATCCCATAGGCAATTCCACCATTCAATACGGGCTTGACGTGGGGCTGATGAGAGCTATCACAAATGAAATGCTTTTTGACGGCAGATTGACTTTTGTAAATACGCCGCAAGAAGCCGACGGAGTCTTGTCCGTAAGTATCACAAGATATGTCCGCGAACCTTTAACTTACGACGATCTTCTTAGAGCTGAGCAATACAAACTTGAGATTGCCGCGGATATTTCTCTTTATGATTTTGATACCAAAGAAGTTTTATGGATGCAGGAGAATATGAGAGCTATGCAAATATACCGCAATCCAAACACTCTTTCGGACGAACTTACGGCCGAGCAGGAAGCGAGAAATTATTTATGGGAGAAACTTTCAAGGAATATAGTCAGAGGCATTGTTAAATGGCTTGCGGACTCGAGGAAAAATGATTAATAAATTGAAAATTTTTAAGAAAAAATGGCTTATATAAAACCTATAGATTTCATCAAATTAACTGCTGTAAAAAAAATTCCTCCCGTAGTTTTACTTGCGGGTGATGAAAGTTATTTTCTTGATTTATGTTTAGAAAATCTTGAAAAATCAATGTCTGCCGGAGATTTTAATAAAGACGTTTTTTATGGTTTTGAAAACTCCGCCGAGGTTATTTTAGACGCCGTTCAGACTTTAACTTTTTCAGGAGAAAAACGCATAGTAATAGTTAAAGACGTCAATAAAATGAGATCGCCCGATACTGAAAGAATTGGCGAATATGTGTTAAATCCATTGGATACGACTTGTCTTGTTCTTGTATATTTTGGTATTTTCAGAGAGATTAAAAAAGATATTGTTGCAAGAAAAAATATGATTGCAAAATGCGAAAACTCTAAAAACGCAGTATGTGTAAACTGCTCGAAAGTTTATGAAAAAGACGCTAAAGAATTTATAAAAAATGAAGTAAAAAAAGAGGGGAAAAACATTTCTTACGACGCGACTTTGAGGGTTTTAGACGAAAACGGCTGCGATTTATTAAACCTTTCAAATGAAATAGAAAAACTTGTCCTTTTTGTCGGAAATGATAAAAAAACAATAGATCAAGACGATATCGAATATGTAAGTGGGCAAACGAAAGAAATAAATCAATATACTTTAATAGAGCATATCGAAGCTAAAGATAGAAAAAAAGCTATTTTTGTTTTAGAAAAACTTCTCTCCGAAGGAACTGACGCGTCTTTTTTGCTTTCGTCAATTTCGAGTTCAATTAGAAGATTGTTAAATGCAAAAAGTCTTTACGAACAAAAAGGAGATAATCCGGATCAGGTTCTGCCGTATAATTTACCGCCTTTCAAAAAACAAGTTTTTAAGGACAATTTGAAAAAATTTGATCTTGCCTCGCTGAAGTCTTATATGAAAGAAATATTAAACGCCGACATATCGATCAAGACGGGATCTTGCGACACATTTTCAACTCTTGAAAAATTGATACTTGTCGTATGCAAGTGATTAAATTGCGGTTGATGTGCCGTCTGCAACGGTAATTATGATTTTGTGATAACAATAAAGTTGTCCAAAAGCCA
Organism: Elusimicrobiota bacterium; assembly: GCA_031274365.1. GTDB lineage: Bacteria > Elusimicrobiota > Endomicrobiia > Endomicrobiales > Endomicrobiaceae > Ectomicrobium. The sequence continues at coordinate 17,227 of JAISQF010000013.1, forward strand.
ATAGGTTAATTTGCTATAATCTATTTTATAAGAGCAAAATTAAAAATGAGAATACAAAACTATGAAAAAATATCTTTTGGATTTGCCGTCGGAACAGTTAAAAAACGCTTTAGGACATTTGGTTAAGCAGGATTATAGAATTGAACAAATCAGAGATTGGATTTATGTAAAAAAAGCCGATTCCTTTGATAAATGTTTAAACCTGCCTAAAGACCTCAGAGAAAAACTTTCGGAAAAATTTATAATAAGAACTCTTAAAGCGGAAAGAAAAGAAAAATCTTTAATTGACGGCACGATAAGATATACTTTCAAAACTTTGGACAAAAAATATTTTTATGCCGTTTTTTTGCCGTCAAAAGTAAAAGGGAAAAATTCCGTTTGTATTTCTTCTCAAATAGGCTGTCAAGTATCCTGCGCTTTTTGTTATTCTGGACAAACTAAATTCATAAGAAATTTGACAAGAGGGGAAATTTTAGAGCAGATATTAACTATTGAAAATGATACGGGAGAGAAAATTTCTGGCGTCTTGTTTATGGGTATGGGCGAACCTTTGCTTAATTTTAATAATGTTTTGTCGGCTGTAAAAAGTCTTTTATCAAAAAAAGAATTTAATATAGGAAAAAGACATATTACTCTTTCAACCGTCGGCGTAATTCCTTGTATAAAAAAACTTACGGACGAAAATGTCGGAATAAGACTTGCTCTTTCAATTCATGCAGTGGACGATAAGCAGAGAAAACGTTTGATGCCAAATAATATGGGTTTTGAAATTTCTTCAATTCTTTTAGCGGCAAATCAATACTTAAAAAAAACAAAATCGCGTCTGACAATTGAATTTATTTTGCTCAGAAGTATAAATGATTTGGCGGCGGACGCGCACAAACTCGCGAGACTGTTAAAGAAAAACGGATTGCTAAATCCAAATGTTCAAATAAATCTTATTCCTTTTAATCCCGTTAAAAATTCTCAGTTTCAGCCGCCTTCTCAAGAAACTTTAGATAGGTTTAAGAATATTTTGAAAGTAAATGGATTTACGGTAAATATAAGACAAGCTAAAGGAGCGGATATCGGAGCGGCTTGCGGACAGCTTGGCGCATAGGAGGATTTTATGGACGATAAATTAAGAATAGCCGGACTTGATCTTACTAGTAGAATTTTTATTGGCAGCGGAAAATTTCCAAACAATTCTTTAATTCCGCAAATAATAGAGGCTTCAGAGGCGCAAATAATAACGGTTGCTGTGCGCAGATTTGATTTTGAAAATCCAAATGAAAATATTCTCGGCTATATACCTGAAAATATTAGTATTATGCCAAATACGTCCGGCGCAAGAAATGCAAAAGAAGCAGCGATAATAGCAAAATTAGCAAGAGAAGCTATCGGAACAAATTTAGTAAAAATAGAAATTATAAACGATAATAAATATCTTTTGCCCGACAATTATGAGACGGCAAGAGCATGCGAAATTCTTGCTAAAGACGGATTTTATGTTTTTGCTTATATGAATGCGGATCTGTCTTCAGCAAGAGATATGAAAAATTCCGGAGCGGCGGCAATCATGCCTTTGGGAGCGCCGATAGGAACAAATAAAGGTTTGCTTGCGCGCGATATGATTAAAATTTTAATTGACGAAATAGATCTTCCGATAATTGTTGACGCGGGAATTGGAAAACCTTCCGACGCCTGCCAGGCTATGGAAATGGGCTGCGCCGCGGTGATGATAAATACCGCTATTTCTTCGAGCGGAAATCCTGTTTTGATGGCCGAAGCTTTTAAGAATTCAGTAGAGGCCGGCAGAAAAGCGTTTCTTGCAAAACTTGGAACAATTTCCGATACGGGCAGAGCTTCTTCTCCTTTGACCAATTTTTTAAACGAGGAAAATTAAATGAGTTTTTATGACGAAAAACGCATTTACGATGATTTTGATTTTAAGGCTTTTGAGGATAAAGTCGACTCAAAACAAATTGAGAATATTTTATCATTAGATGAAATTTCAGAACTTGATTTTCTTGCCCTCTTAACAAAAAAAGCCGTTCCATTTTTAGAGAATATAGCTCAAAAAGCGCGTAACATTTCTATCAATCATTTTGGAAAATCAATAGTTTTATTTGCTCCACTATATGTTTCAAATTTTTGTATAAATAATTGCGCTTATTGCGGATTTTCAACAAGAAATAATATAGAAAGAAAAGTTTTATCTTTTGACGAAGTGGAGGATAATGCAAAAATCGTATCGTCTTTAGGGATTAGGCACATTTTGCTTTTGACGGGAGAAAGTCCGGTAAAAACTTCTCTTGAATATTTGACGGAGTGCGTTAAAATTTTGAGAAAATATTTTGAAGCGGCGGACATTGAGATTTATCCTCTTAGCGTGGACGGATATAAAAAGCTTGGCGAAGCCGGAGCAAGCGGATTAACTATTTTTCAGGAAACTTATGACGAGCCTTTGTATAAAACACTGCATACAAAAGGAGCGAAAACAGATTATAAATTTAGACTTGAAACTTTAGAAAGAGGCGGACAAGCGGGATATAGAAATTTGAATTTGGGCGCTCTTTTGGGATTGGGAGATTTTGTAAGCGAAGTTTTTTTTATGGGACTTCACGCTCGTTATCTCCAAAAGAAATTTCCATCAAGCGAAATAGGAATGTCTTTTCCAAGAATTCGCGCCGCCGAAGGCGGGTATAAAGCTCAAACAATAATTAGCGATTTAATGCTCGTTCAAGCAATTTGCGCTTGTAGAATTTTTATAAACCGCATAGGTATAACGGTGTCCACTCGTGAAAATAATAAATTGAGAAACAATCTTATACCGCTGGGTGTAACAAGAATGTCGGCGGCTTCAAACACTCAAGTGGGCGGATATGCGAAAAAAAATAATACTAAAGGACAGTTTGAAATAAGCGATGCCGCCACGTTGCAAGAAATAAAAGATATGATTTATCAAAGAGGGTATCAGCCTGTGTTGAAAGATTGGTTAAAATTATGAAAAAAGAAATACCTAAAGGTTTATACGTCATTACAGCAGAAAATCTTTCAAACGGCAGAGATAATATTACGGTTGTAAAAGAAATGCTAGATGCGGGAATTAAATTGCTTCAATACCGCGATAAGAAAAAAACTAAAATTGAAAAATATAGACAATGCGAAATTATTAGAAAATTGACTTTAGATTACGACGCTTTTTTTATTGTCAACGACGATATTGACATAGCCTTATCGGTTGAAAGCGACGGAATTCATTTAGGACAAAGCGATTTGCCGATAAGCAAAGCCAGAGAAATTGTAGGCGAAAAAATGATTATAGGTTTGTCAACGCATTCTCCTTTGCAAGCTGAAAACGCGCAAAAAGACGGGGCGGATTATATAGGGGTGGGACCTATTTTTAAGACATTTACAAAAGAGGATGTTGTGGATCCCGTCGGTCTTGATTATCTTGATTATTGCGTAAAAAATATAAGAATTCCAAAGGTCGCTATCGGCGGAGTGAAAATTGATAATCTAAATTCCGTTTTGAAATATCACCCTGAAAATGTTTGTTTAGTAAGCGAAATAACTCAGTCTCAAAATATAGCAAGGACTGTAAAAGATATTTTTGATATTATAAACGCTAATTCGTCATTGTGATTTTAAGCGGCGAGTTTTTAGTTTATGAAATAAATCCGCAAAACAAGGAGTAAAAAAATGATTAGAATAAAATTAAACGGAAAAGAAGAAGAAATTGAATCAAATATTTCTATTTCTGATTTATTAAAAAAGCAGAAAATAAAGTTAGAGGGCGTTTTCATCGGATATAATCAAAGCATTGTGCGGCAAACTCAATTAAATGAAATAATCTTAAAAAACGGAGACGCTTTAGAGATTATAAGAATAACTGCCGGCGGATAAAGATTTACGATTATAATATGTAATGACGATATAATTATTATTTATCAAAAAGGGGCATAGTATGAAAAGAGTATTGATTAGCGTGTCGGACAAAAAGGGGATTGTTGATTTTGCAAAGAGTTTAGTTTTTTATGGGTGGGAAATTATTTCAAGCGGCGGCACTGCGAAAGTCTTGAAAGAAAATTCAATAAATTGCAAAGAAATTTCCGAAGTCACCGGTTTTCCAGAAATTCTCGACGGCAGAGTAAAAACTTTGAATCCAAAAATTCACGGCGGTATTCTTGCCGTTAGAAATAAAAAAGAGCATTTGGCCGAATTAGAAAAACATTCTATTTTGCCCATTGATATGGTTGTGGTAAATCTTTATCCTTTTGAAGAAACCATAGCTTCCATAGAAAAACCGCGGGATAAAAATATCGATCAAAAAGTTATTGAAAATATAGACATAGGCGGCGTGGCGCTTTTAAGGGCCGCTGCGAAAAATTATAAAGATGTTTTGACCGTATGCGATTATAATGATTATGAACGTATTATTGAAAATATAAATAATCTTTCGGACGAGTTTAGATTGGAACTTGCGGCTAAAGCTTTTAGACATACGGCTTATTATGACGCGCTTATTTCAAATTATTTAAGCTATGAAAAATTTCCAAGCCAGAGCGCAATTGCGTTAAAAAAAGTTTCCAATTTAAGATATGGCGAAAATCCTCATCAAAGCTCGGCCGTTTATGCCTGCGGAATTTATCAAAATACTCCGACGGTTTTATCCGCAAAACAATTCCACGGAAAAGAACTTTCGTATAATAATTATTTGGATTTGGAAGCGGCGTGGAGACTTGTCAATGAATTTGAAAAGCCCGCTTGCGCAATAATCAAACATAATAATCCCTGCGGCTGCGCCGAGGGAGAAAATCAAAAAGACGCTTATCTTAAAGCGTTGATGTGCGACCCTGTGAGCGCTTTTGGGGGAATAATCGCTTTTAATGCGGAAGTTGACGAGGCGTCCGCTTTAGAAATAAAAAAATTATTTGTCGAATGCGTCATAGCTCCGGATTTTAGTTTGAAAGCAATTGAAATTTTGACTCAAAAGAAAAATATCCGTTTGTTAAAACAAGAAATTCCTTATAGAGTTAAAGATGAAATAGAATATAAAACAATTTCCGCCGGTATGCTTGCTCAAGACAGGGATAATAAATTGTCAGCCGAGATTAAAAATATGACGAAAAGAACGCCTAATTCAGCTGAAAAAGAATCTTTGATTTTTGCTTGGAAAGTCTGCAAACATGTGAAGTCTAATGCGATAATTCTTGTCCGTAAAAAACAAACTGTGGGCATAGGAGCGGGACAGATGAGCAGGATAGATTCTTTGCATATAGCGTTAAAGAAAATGAATGAAATTGAAGGGTTAAAAAATAAAATTGACGATTCGCATCCTTTGGTTTTGGCTTCGGATGCGTTTTTTCCTTTTCCGGATACGGTTAAAGAGGCTGCAAAAAATAATGTCAGGGCTATTATTCAGCCGGCGGGTTCGATAAATGACGAAGAGTCAATTAAAGAAGCGGATAAAAATGATATTGCGATGATTGCTACTGGGATGAGACATTTTAAGCATTGATTAATGGCTTTTTGATTGTCATTTTATTATCCCTCCGCCCAAAATAATATCGTCTTGATAAAAAACTGCGCTTTGGCCGGCGGTTATTGACATTTGCGGTTGATAAAATTCCACCTTTGTTCCGTCTTTGTGCGGCTTGATAATAGCTTTTGCTGGAATATGCTGTTGTCTTATTTTCACCATTGCTTCAAAATTTTCTTTCGGCTTGACAATTGAATGCCAAATATCATTGATTATTTCTAAAGAGCTTGAATACAAATCTTCTTTTTTTCCAACAATTACTTTGTTTTCTTTAGCTGAAATTTCTATTACGTATAAAGGTTCTTTGCTTGAAATTCCCAAACCTCTTCTTTTTCCTATCGTATATTTCCATATCCCTTGATGCTTTCCTAAAACATTGCCGTTTCTATCCGCGATGTCTCCCTGCTTATTGTTAAACCGTAAAATATCATTATAATCTCCGCAATAAAAATCCTGACTCTCGGCTTTGTCGGCGACGGGGAGAGAAATATCTTTTGCTATTTTTCTGACGTCGTTTTTAGTTAAATTGCCGAGAGGAAAAATGATTTCAGATAAATTTTTATTTGGAATTCTGTAGAGAAAATAAGTCTGATCTTTGTTTTCATCTTTTGCTTTACAAAGTTGATTTGTTTTTGAATCTTTATTAAAAATTATATTCGCATAATGACCGGTGGCAAATTTATCAAAAATAATTCCAGCATTTTTAGCTGCCTGCGGCAAAACTCCAAATTTAATATAAGCATTACACCATATGCATGGGTTTGGCGTGTGTCCTACTTTATACTCATTTCTAAAATTTTTAAGAACGACATTTTTATATTCTTCTCTGCAGTCAAGAATATGAAAAGGGATGTCAAGATGTTTTGCAATTTTTGACACGGATTCAATATCCTCGTCTTCCGGTCCAAGACAAGCGCCGTAATCTTTTTTTGGCGCGGGCAAACTCTTGTCCCAGATAGACATCATAGCTCCTATCACTTCATAGCCTTGTTTTTTTAATAGATATGCGGCGACGGCTGAATCAACCCCTCCGCTTAATCCGACTAATACTTTCATATTTTCTCCGTTGATTATTTTTTTGAATTGCGTCTAAACGCAGTGTTTAAATTGCCCGAAAGTTCTTGGAACACATTTAAGTCAAACTCTTTCATTACGGCAAGAAGATGATCAAAAATATCGGACTGATACTTTTCATATATAGTCCATTCCGTCGTTGCCGCAAAACAATATATTTCAAGCGGCAATCCCTGAGCGCTCATTGGCAGCTGTCTTACCATAGCCGTAAATTTCAAATTGATGAAAGTCCTGCTTTTGACATAAGCCTCGCAATATATTCTAAAAGTTCCGATATTTGTCAGACCCATACCGTTTATCATATTGCTTTTGACGTCGTGTTTTGCATTTATTTCCTTGAGTTCATTTTCTTTTGTTGAAAGATAATCTCTTATAAGCTCTATTTTTTTTAATCTTTCAACCATAGCGGAATCGAGAAATTTTATGCTCTGTATGTCTATATAGATTGCTCTTTTAATGCGCCTTGCTCCGCTTTCCTGCATTCCTTTCCAATTCTGAAAAGAGTTTGAAATCAAATCGTAAGCTGGAACGGAAATAATCGTATTGTCAAAATTTTTCACCGATACGGAAGTTAAAGATATGTCTTTAACCTCTCCGTCAACATTGTGTTTTGGCATCGTTATCCAATCTCCGATATAAAGCATTTTATTCATTGCCAATTGCCAGCTTGCCGTAAGTCCTAAAATTGTATCCTTAAAAACTATCAATAAAATAGACGCGATAAGTCCCAATGCCGATATAAAGTAAGTCGGCTCTTTACCGATAAAGAAAGCTAAAATTATCAGCACTCCAAAGAAGTTAAAGAAAATTTTTACAAATTGCAAAATACCTTTTAGAGGAACGTGAGGATTATTTGAATTTACAATAATTACGACGTTAAGAACTTTGTTGATTAAAATTAAAATAGAAAATTGAAAATATACATTTATTATTTTATTTATTACTTGAGATATGACGCGGTAAGAATCCGAAGCTAAAAATTCTAATCCGAATAAAATTACAAATCCCGAAACAAGATAACCTATGGTTGTGATTACGTCGGTTTCTTTGACGGCCTTATTCCAGTTTGGATCTTTTAAGTGAATGAGTTTATTATAGAGATATTTACGGGAAATTTTTCTTAAAATAAAAGCTATGATATTGAGAAAAAGCACAAGCGAAATGATGAGAATTATTTCAACCGCTATTAGAGGATAGCCGCGCATTATTTCAATATTGTTAAATAAATTCATCAGCCAGTTCATTCTATTTGTCTCCTTGTTCTTTTGAAATTTTCCAAATTAAATATTGCCCGATAAAATCGTCGATATCTCCGTCCATAACGGCGTTAATTTGTGCCGTTTGATAATCGGTTCTATGATCTTTAACCATTTGATACGGCATAAAAACATAAGAGCGGATTTGATTTCCCCATTCAATCGCTCCTTTTTCATTATAATGTTTTTCATAAGACAAGCGTTGTTTTTCTCTCTCAAGCTCGTATAAACGCGCCGCTAAAAGTTTCATAGCGGTGGCTCTGTTTTTTATTTGAGAACGATCGTTTTGAGATTGAACGACTAATCCTGTGGCAAGGTGAGTAATGCGGACGGCAGAATCCGTTTTGTTTATATGCTGTCCGCCCGCGCCGGAAGCTCTGTAAGTGTCTATTCTTATATCTTTATCTTCAATTACTATATCTATATCGTCTGAAACTTCCGGAATAATATCCACGCTTGCAAAAGAAGTATGACGGCGTTTATTTGAATCAAAAGGAGATATGCGCACAAGCCTGTGAACGCCGATTTCCGATTGCAAAAGCCCGTAAGCATACTCGCCTTTAATAATCATTGTAATACTTTTAATTCCCGCTTCGTCTCCGTTAAGGCTGTCCACAGTCTCTATATTAAACCCTTTGTTTTCAGACCATCTAGAATACATTCTTGTAAGCATTTGCGCCCAGTCGCACGATTCTGTTCCTCCCGCTCCCGCGTGTATTGAGACGATTGCGTTGTTTTTATCAAACTCTCCGCTCAATTTTGTTCTAGTTTCAAAAGACAACAATTCTTTTTCCAATTTCTCCGACGAGGATTGAATGTCTTTAATCATATTTTCATCGTTTTCAGAGCTTGCTAACTCCTCAAATTGCAAAAGCTCGTCGGCTTGCGCGTTTAGTTTTTCCCAAACTGCGCAGAGATTTTTTAGCGAATCTGTTTCAGACATTATTTTTCTTGCTCTATTTTTATCGTTCCAAAAATTCGGATCGGATATTTCTTTTTCAAGTTCTTTGATTTGATTTAATTTTGAATCAATATCAAAGAGACCTCCTCAAAATCATTATTCTTTCTTTTTGTTTGCTTATCATATTATCTCCCTTTAATTTTTTGTATTTAATAAAAAATATCAGTCGTTTTCTATTTTTTTCTTTATTTTATCGCGGACTTCTTTTATAGAAATTCCTTTTTCTTTGGCTATTTTTGCTATGTCTTCATATTCAATTTTTGACTTTTCAATTCCATATCCCTTGCCTGTTTTGACTCTAATATTGCCCAGATCAGTTTGAATGTTTGAAATACCGGGCTCTAAAATATATCGGCTGCATATTGTTTTGCGCACGCCAAAAGTAGATGTGTGTTTCAAAATAAGTTTGGCAAAAACATCCGCTTTCTCCTCTTGGCATAAACAAAAAAGCGCAAAGCCGGGGCGATTTTTTTTCATAAAAGAGGGGAGAATAAAAACGTCATTAGCGCCTTCTTTTAACAATAAATCTATGACAAATCCCATATCTTCTCCCGTCATATCGTCTAAATTGCAACAAAGCTGAGCTATTGAATCATTTGTCTGCAAAACGCTATTTTGAAAATTTTCACTCTCGCTCTCAGACAAAAAAGCGCGAATACAATTTGCCGCGGCGAAATCCTTTTTTCCCATCCCATACCCTATTTTTGTAATTTTTGTTTGTTTGATAGAACCGAAATGCGAAACAAAATATTTCAATATGGCCGCTCCCGTAGGCGTGCAGAGTTCGCCTTTTATAGAGTTTGTAAATATTGGAACATTGCGTAAAATATCTATTGTCGCAGGGGCAGGCACGGGTAAAATTCCATGAGCGCAGGAAACAAAACCGCTTCCGACATTTATCGGCGAAGCGTATATTTTCTCCGGCGCAATTCTTTCAATCAACAAACATACGCCGACAATATCGGTTATTGCGTCCATATCGCCCACTTCGTGAAAATGTATTTGTTCAATTTTTTTTCCGTGGACTTGGGCTTCGGCTTCGGCTATCAAACGATAAATTCCCAAAACATTTTTTTTAACATTTTGAGATATTGGAAATTTTTGAATTAAACTTTCTATATTTTGAAATGTTTGTCCGCTGTGTTTATGGCTATGCAAATTGCCGTCTTTATGATGATGATTGTCGCTATGACCGTTATCTTTTTGCGCAATATTTTCTATGTCTTTTATCTCTTCTTGTTTTCCAAAAAAACTTATCTCCATTTGAGAGCCGCATATTCCGCATTTTACGCTTTTAACCGCATTGACTTTAAGTCCGTCTATCGGCAGAGAATTTATTTGTTTTAAGAAATCGTTCTTATCGTCGATTAATTCAAACAAAGCCGCCGTAATCATATCTCCCGCGGCGCCCATAGAACATTCAAAATATAAATTTTTCAATTTACGCTCTCCATTTTATTTATCATATTGGCGATATATCCCGCGCCAAAACCATTGTCTATATTTACTACTGAAATTCCCGACGCACAGGAATTTAACATGCCAAGCAGAGCCGCCACGCCATTAAAACTTGCCCCATATCCGACGCTTGTCGGAACGGCTATTACGGGACAACTCACAAGCCCGCCGATTACTCCCGCGAGCGCGGCCTCCATACCTGCCGCGACAATAATGACGCGCGCTTGCAATAATATTTCTTGTTGCGACAAAATACGATGTAATCCTGAAACGCCCACATCGTATAGACGATAAACTTTATTTCCTAAAATTTCAGCCGTTAAAGCGGCTTCCTCGCATACGGGAATATCGCTTGAACCGGCGGAAACTATAACAATGTTTCCGATAAGTTTTCTGTTTTTATTTGGTTTTACGACGGCGAGATTTGCTATGGGATAGTGCTTGATGTCTATTTTTTTATTTTTTAGAAATTGGGCGGCATCAGATTTTATACGCGTTATCAAAATATCCGTTAAACCTTTTTTTAGCATATCTTGAACTATTCCAAATATTTGTTCTTTTGTTTTGTTTAATCCAAAAATTACTTCATTTACGCCTTTTCTCAACCCTCTGTGATAATCAATATTTGCATATCCTAAATTTTCAAAAGGCGCGGTTTGCATATGCAACAATGCTTTTTGAGGCGATATTTTCCCATCTTTAACTTTATTTAATAGTTCTATAATTTCATCTTTAGTGTTTATTTTTTTCATTTTTATTTAGCGAAAAAATTCACAATAATACCGATTACTTTATAGAGAAAATAAATTAAAATAAGTCCGCTGACGCCCGCTAAAAATGTCGAGAGAAATTCAATATTGATAAAAGGAAAAGCATAATCTGTAAATAGAGATGAAAATTCTTTAGCTCTATCGGCAAAATTATAAGATATAGCGACTCTTTCCAAAGCGTCCGGCTTGCTTGAGGCAAATATGCTTGCAAAAAAAATCACAACCGCCGGAAAAACAATCAAAAATAAATTTTTTATATTTATATTCATTTTTATATCTCCCAACTTTTGAAAAGTTTAAGCAACCCTATAGTAATGAGAGTTTCGAACGCCGCAAAGAAAAAATGTAATTTCATCATTTCTCCAAAAGCGTTTGTAAAAGAAACGGTCGCCGATAAACTCAGTTCTATCAAACAAAAAAGAGCGGCTCCTAAAACTGAAAAGAAACATGCCGCGGCTATCGCCAAATAATAATTTTTCTTTTCAAAAAACTTATAGATAAAATAGGATAAAAAAGAACCGACAAAAGCCATATTTATAATATTTGCGCCCAAAGCAAGGATTCCTCCGTCGGCAAAAAACAAAGATTGAACGATGAGAACTGAAGAGATGACGACAAAGCCAGCAAAAGGTCCGACCAGAACTGCGGCAAAAACTCCGCCAATTAAATGCGCGGAAGTGGCCGATTGAATAGGTATGTTAAACATTTGACAAGCAAATACCCAAATGGCAATCACAGCCATTTTTCTAAAATATTTTCCCGCGCCGCCCGAAAGCCCCAGGACTCCTCCAAAACCTGTGTTGCCATTATTTCCCGCAAGCGATCCAGCCATTACAGCCAAGGCTCTAAAAACTTTAGAAAGACAAAAAGCAAGCATTCCTAATGCTCCCGCGAGCATGCCTAATGCCGCTTTATTGTTTAAGAAACCGTCTGGAATATGCATATACACTCCTCCTTTTTTTATTTCTGCTTTTTTATTTATACTTATAATAACGATTAAAATAAAATTTGTCAAAAAATTCTTAAATCTATTAGCATATTAAATTTTTTGGATTATAAGTTAAATGAATTTATAGCATAATTTAATGATGTGTCAAAATTCAAATGTACGAGTTTTTTCTGTCATACCAAATCAGATAATCAACTAATTTTTTATTTACCTTTACTATATCTGAAAATTCTTTTTCACTTTTTTCAGTCAAACCCCAAGCGCATAATTGACTGCAAAGCCGCTAAAAAGCGCGATGTAGAGCGCAAAATGCCTCTTCTTGCATTTTTAAACTATCTCTTCCTGACGTCTTTCCCACAAGGAATGTTTGTTTCTTTTTAATTATTTGTCATATTTTTCATGTATATTCTTTATATATATATTCCAACAAATTTTAACCCCTGTTGCGCGTAACTTAATCATATAGGGATTTACTCCGTCCGTGCAGCAGAAAATATAGGAAAATACACGCAAACGTAACGGCTGCCATTACCGCATACATTCCCCTGTAGCTGGTGAAGGGGATCATAAATCCGACCAAAACCGGACCTGCGCCAATGCCAATATCGCAGAGCATAAAGTAAGTGGAATTTGCCAAACCCATCCGATGCTGCGAGGCTACCTTTACGGCAATAGCCTGTGTGCTTAATTGTATCGCGCCGAGTCCAAGTCCAATGCAAGCCGCCGCCAGCAGGAGCGTCATACTTTGGTAGCTTTGGCTGAAGAGGAACATTCCCGCCCCAAATGCTGCGATGGCAGGGTACATAATAACGTGTTCGCCCCTGCGATCAAAAGTTTTGCCAATCGACGGTCGTGACGCCAGCACCACTATCGCCTCAACGATAAAGAAAAATCCTGCGGCTTCAACAAGGTCTATCTCTTTGGCATAGACTGCAATGAAGGACACAATACTCGAATAGCAAACGTAAATCAGCAGGGCTATGATTGAAATCGGAACGGCTTTGTATTCTATAAAATTGCTCAGCCTGAAACCCTTCATTCCCTTTATCTGTTCCTCAGTAAGCGCCAATTTCTTCAAAGAGAGAAACGGCGCTGTCAGCACACACGCGGCGGCAACAACTGTACAGGCAGTAAATATCATGTTGTAGTTTCCGCTCCGGCTAAACCACATGCCCAGAAAGGGACCTATTGCCGTGGCGAGCGTTTGGGAAAGCGAATAATATCCAATTCCCTCGCCCCGTCTTTTTTCCGGTACAATGTCTGCAATGATTGTCGCGGCAGACGTTGAGATAACGCCAAAGGTCGCTCCGTGAATAAATCGAACAGCAATCAACAGCGCAACATTACCTGCACAAAAATAGGCGAGCGAAGCCACAAGCGCGGACACGAGTCCCGTACACAACATTTTTTTACAGCCAGTCTGTGCGATATATTTTCCGGTAAACAGTCGGGCAACCAGCGCTCCGATTACGAATATACCGGCGGAAAGACCGGCAATACCGGAGGATGCGTGCAGTTCGTTCATCGCATACTCCGAAATGACAATCATTAACAGGAGATAGTTCATTGCCACCAAGAAGTTTACAAAGGTCGTAATCACATATTCCCTTGTCCATAATCTCACCTTTTCATCCTGAACGGCTGTTTTATCGTTTTGCCCTGTAATTTTTATCATCTTAATAATCCGTACTCAAACTGATTTCTTTCCTTATTTCAATCCTTTCTCGCTCAACCAATCGGTGAATAAACTGCCAGTTAGCTTTTCTTTTTATCCCGGCAACGTCGGTCTTTTTCTGATCTGCTTTAGCCTTGCGTTGCTCCCTATTCAATAGTGAACGTAACGCCGATCATTTCTTCACAGGTTTTCCAAAGCCGTTCCGCCGATTCTTTATCTAATGCCCAGGGGCGCACTCCAAACGGCGCGGCGCTTCCATTAGGGACAACAACGGCAATATTGCAGTCCTCCACATAGACGCCTCCAAGCCCGTCTAAATTATCGCTCACTGCCGCCCAGACCGAGGTAGCCGCACCCTGCTGTACGTTTTTCCATATATCGCCCACATTTTTTGGTCTTCTTATCGCGTTTTCCAATGCGGTAAAATTGGTATTCCGCATAAATTTTGCGGTAAAACGCAGGAAAGAAACCTGAAAATCCGAGCCTATATTCACACGGCTTGCCGCAAAAATGTCACTTGACGGTATAGGCCCTGGATGTACCGCGAAAGAACGGATATTATACTTTTGCGCCATCTCATCAAGTCTTACCGTGAATAGAATGAGTCCTGTTTTTGACTGACCGTAGGCTTTCATCGGCACGTATTCAGAAAACTTGTAATGTATATCATCAAAATTGACACCGCACTCACGATGTCCCCTGGACGCAACATTTATGACCCTCGCGCCGTTTGCTTGCGCAAGAGCGGGAAAAAGTCTCGCCGTAAGCTGAAAATGGTCTAACATATTTGTGGAAAATTGATATTCGTAACCCCGGTCATCACGGGTAAGCGGCGTTGCGATAATACCCGCATGATTGATCAGTATATGTATCGGAATATTACGGGCGAGTATTTTTTCAGCAGCCGCGTCAATGGTGTCAGGTTTCAGTAAATCAAGGTATTCTATTTCAACATTTGGTATGCCTTTCAAATTACCGGCAGCCCTTTTCAGGTCACGGGCTAAACAAATGACACGCGCCCCCGCGCCGGCAAGCGCTTTAGTGGTTACCAATCCCGTACCCGCATATCCGCTGGTGATGACAACATTTTTTCCGGTTAAATCCATACCCTTTACAATTTCATCGGCGGTGGTGTAATGGCCATACTCATTCGCAATTGGCAGTTGCCTGTCATGAGGAATCGCGACAGAATCCACCGGCACATATTCTGATTTGTCAGCGCCAAAAATAAACATAATACCTCCCAAAAATATGATGATAGCAACAAAAATAATGAGAAATCTCGTTGCAATTTTAAGCATCTTTATTAAAGATCATTTTATTTCCAATAAAAGCCGGTTCTTATTTTAATCTCTTTTCACTTAACCAATCGGCGATATGATTCGCCACAACCTGATTATTCAAGTCGGACATAATGAAATGCGTATTTCCGCTTATGTCGATTTCGGGCAAATGGACAATGGTAACGTCGCCGCCGTAGCTGTTCACCAGCGCCGCCCACTGCCGCGCCGATTGCAGAACGTCGCGCCAGAAATTCTCTGAAAACGCCGCCGTTTCCCGCTCCGGGATATAATCGCCGAAATACACAATTATCGGGATTTTCGTCAGCTTCATAAACTTGTCCATAGACACCCCATTTTGCGCTCCCGTGCCTTCGGGGAACGGAAAGCCGCCCGGCTCAATGGCAACAATAGCTTTGACCTTACTGTTTGCCATTGCAGTTTCCCAGCCCGCAAAAGCGCCCGCTGAGTGAGTAAAAAATATTCCATCCCCCGCCCTATCAAAAATGTCCGACATCGCGGCAACTGTTACCGCTCTGTCCACGCGCCCTGTATCCGGGGTCATCATGCGGAAAAATTGGTCGAGGGACGCCTCATCACGGGGGAACTGCACACCATCGTTGTAGTTAGGCCACAGTCCGATGCGAAACTGCGCGAACCAAGTTTGGTCGTCTGGCTTTGCGCTGATTTCGGCGGGAGCGGTCGTTTGCCCCGCACTGGCGAGTAATGGACGATGATAATAAATAAGCCCATTGCCGCGAGATAGCCCAGTACAAAAAGATAGACCGGTTGTGAATAATCAATGAACGTAGATTCTCTTATATTTATGGTTTACAAAAGCATATATGTCGTAAACTGCGATCAAAGCAGTAAACATATATCGCATAACCTTTGCGTATGCGCGCCGCTCATGCTAATCTGCGCCAATTTCTTTCAGCCACGCGTCAACCCTTTTTGGCGCTTGTTCCATATTGTCTCTTGATAATGAAAAAGCGTTTTTGATTACAGTAGCGCCGCCAAGTTTGTTTTTAACTGTGTTTACTGTCCCAGCCAATCTTGAGCCGCCATGTGTGGAAAATAGAATCACAGTTTTTCCGCTAAAGTCATACATTTCCAAAAATGTATATAAAATCTGCGGCATATCGCCCCACCAAATTGGATAGCCAATATAGATTACGTCATAATCGCCAAAATTGCTTATTTTATTAGCAATTTCCGGGCGAGCGTTGCTCTTCTGTTCCTCAGTTGCCTGAGCGACTAACGCTTTATGATTTGTGGTGTATGGAGTTTTTGGCTCAATGCGATAAATATCGCCGCCGATTTTTTCATTAATCAGCATTGCGACATATTGAGTGTTGCCTAATACTTTACCGTCAACGACAATGGCGCTGTTTTCTTCTTCCTTTGTCATTTTATTAGGATTATCAGTTTCTGGAACTGAGAAATAGGCAATTAGTATTTTTTGATCACCTTTGCCGACTTTAACTTGTTTTTCCGGTTCAGTTACTTTTTGCGGCGTATTGTTTTTTTGGGGTTGCATAAATATACATCCTCCTATTCCTATTAATGCGGCTATTGTTGCCGAAACAATTATGATTAAAGATTTTTTAATTGGGTTTTTCATTTAGTTTTCCTTTTTTATTTTATTATTGCCAAAACAATTGCAATTAAAATTTTCTTACTCATATTTTTTACCTTTTACCTTTTCGTTGCTCGATAAATCCTAAAAACATTTCGACAGCCTCTGGGGTTTGATGGTTAAAGAATTGGCTGGTTTTGGTATCAAGTTCGGCGATTTGTTTCATCTCGCTTGCGCTTAATTCAAAGTCGAAAATCTCAAAGTTTTCGCGCATACGCTCAATGTGTGTGGATTTTGCCAGAGCTATCACGTTTCGCTGCATTAGCCATCGCAAAATAACTTGCGCGACGCTTTTAGATTGTATATTTTATTACTTGAGCAGGATTTCCTCCTACAACAGCATAATCTGGTACATCTTTTGTTACAACACTTCCTGCGCCAACAACAGCGCCTTCTCCTATAGTAACACCTTTCATAATAATACAATTAAATCCAATCCACGCCTTGTCTTTTATTACTACTGGAGCGCATTTGATTGTAGAGCGATCAACATTTTGTCCCATAGTATGATTTTCAATTTCTTTTCTAGCATTTTTCGTTTCTTTTAATCTATCAATAGAGACAATTGAATGCATATTACTATCCACTATTGTACTTCCCCAAGAAATCATTACATCATTTCCTATTGTAATACCTGTTGTGCAGTAAAAGGTTGTTCCATCATTAATAAGAACTCTATTACCAATTTTCATTTCAGAGTTTTCTAAATTAATAATGCCATTAATCACACTATCTTCCCCAATAGTTAAATATATTTTATCTTCTTTAGATCTCACATTAAATTGCATATTCTCTATAATTGAATGCTCGCCTTTTTTAATAAATTTTTCATTTTCTTTTTCCAAAATTTTTCCTCCTATAAATTTTGTAATATCACAGAATTCCGATAACCAACTTTCACAGCGTCCAACACGCATTTTTCCGTTTCTTCTTTGGGTATTTGAAATACGCCAAAGCCAAGCTGCGGCATTTTGACGCCGTTATTGAGAATGATATACTGCATACATTTTTCCTCCTAATAAATTCTTTTCCTCTGTTGCTCAATGATTATCCTTCACTGAGAATACGGTTCAGCATAGTTTCGTATATTTCAACCGGTGCGGCGGTATTGGTGTAAAGCTCGAATTGTTTACAAGCCTGATGCATCAACATACGGGTTCCCGATACGCAGACACAGCCTATTGAAGAGGCCTCCTCTATTAAGGCAGTTTTTATGGGGATGAAAACCGCGTCAAATACCAGAGCGCCGGGGATGATTCTGTCCCGAGTGAGTATCGTTTCCTTTGATTTGAATCCTATAGATGTGCAGTTGATCAAAATGTCATAACCCAAACTCCGATCCACCTTTTCAATATTCCCGCCGAATTTAATGCCGAACCGTTCAGCCGTTTCCTTACCCCGATGTTCATCTCGGTTAAAAAGGACTATATCTTTAGTATATGGTTTAAGCGCCCAGACTATAGTTTTTGCCCCGCCGCCCGCTCCTAAAATAACAACGCGTTTGCCCATAGGGTCTGTCACTTCTTTGAGGGCGGTGATAGCGCCGTATCCGTCGGTATTGTATCCGGTGAGTTTTCCATTATCGTTGATGATAGTATTTACCGCGCCGATTTCGGCGGCTATCGAATCCAGAGTATCCAGAAAGGGAATCACCTGCTCCTTAAAAGGCATAGTTACACCCAGTCCCCGCAGACCCAATGCTCGCATGGCATCGATTGCTTCTTTTGCTCCGGAAGGTTCAAAAGAAACATAAGTATAAGGCAGAGACTTAACACGGAAAGCTTCATTGTGCATTCGCACTCCCATACCGCCTATGCTTCCCGCAATAGACCCGCAAAGTTTTGGATATGATACAGGCATTTTTTTCTCCTCCTCGTAAATTGTTTTGTTTTGCGCATTAAATTATCGGCTCCGGAGTTTTACCGCTTAAAAAACACAAAAATGCTTCGACGTCTTTTGCATAAAAAATTCCAAAATCTTTATTGTTAGCATCTTTATAAATACTTTTTATCACCGGAGAACTCTCTATGATTTTTGTTTTTACGGCAATATTTTGACTGTCCAAAACAGCCTTGCCTTTTATTCTTATCCATTCTTGGCAATCCTTTGAAGACGCGGCAATTTCAAAGTTTGGATTTTTTTCCAATTGTTTATAAACGTCTTTTTTTACAGAGGTGCAAAAGTAAAGTTTGCCGTCAATTTCGTCGATAAAACCAAACGGTCTGACTTTTGCATTGTCGCCGTCGGTAGTGGCTAAATAAAAAACACAGCATTCTTTGATAAATTCAACTATTTTTTTGTTCATAATTTTCTCCCTTTCTCCTTTCTTAAATTTTTAATACATTTCAAATACTTTTTTCGCTTCATTAAAATTCTTAAATAAGACAATATCGGAAACCGGCTATAATTTATTTTAAGGCTTTTTTCATATATCCTCCGTAAAAAAAAATATTTATTCTGCGTTCAGCGCAATACGGAAACCAACCATGTGATAACGCGTTTCCGGTTCAATATATGCACGAAATGATGCGCGTAGATACTGCGCATCGTAATACCAACATCCGCCGCGCCCCACATGATAAACGCCCGTAGGCGCTCCCGCCGGATTGGTTTGCGGAGCGGCATCGTAGGGACCGTGAAAGTCCCAACACATTTCGCCGACATTTCCGCTCATATCATAAAGCCCTAAACCATTTGGCGCTTTGCTTCCAACAGGCCGGCTTTCACTGCTGTTTCCGCTATGCCAACCGACAGTATCGGCGTTATTGCTTCCAGCATATAAAAACGTAACCGCATCTTTATTTCCGCCCTTGGCGGCATATTCCCATTCCGCTTCTGTAGGGAGTCGATAGCCGTTGAAAGCATGATTCCATGTAACAGTAGCGCCGCGAATTGTATAGACGGGCGTCAATCCTTCTTTTATGCTTAACGCATTGCAATACTGAATTGCCTCATACCACGTTATACTTTCTACCGGCAAGTTATCGCCTTTATGCGCGCTGGGATTAGTCCCCATTACCGCTAAATATTCTTTTTGAGTAACTTCATATTTTCCCAAATAGAAATCACTAACGGTAACTTCATGCTGCGGTCCTTCGTTGCCGCCCCGCATTCGTTCTGACGGCGGACTTCCCATAGTAAAAGTTCCTCCTTTAACAAAAACCATATCCTGATTGCTTTGCGCTGTAAGTGGAAAAACCATTATGACTATAAAAATAAGAATAAATAATTTTTTCACTTTTTCTCCATCAGTTCCGTAAACTTTTGCATAATGCCGGGAATATCTATCTCTTGCGGACATTGTTTTGCGCAAGCGCCGCAGCCGATACAGGATGAGGGCAATTCCTCTTTTTTCATTGCGCCAAAAGTAAAATTCAGCACCATCAACGCAAAGGGATCTTTTTGTTTTGCTTCATTATACATAGATATAAGTTTTGGAATGTCTAAATTTTGCGGGCAGACTTCACAGCAGTAACGGCACGCGGTGCAGGGCACGAGATTCAAAAGCGGTTTGATTGCTTCATCAAGCAATTCTCGTTCATCCGGCGTTACCGGATCGTTTTTTGAAAAAACGGCTATATTTTCCTTTATCTGTTCCATTGTGGACATACCGCTTAACACGACTTGCACATTTGGCAGGGACTGTAAAAAACGAAATGCCCATGAAGGGATAGAATCATAGGGGCGGGCTTTTTTCAGCAGCGATTCGGCTTCCGGCGGAAGCGATGCAAGGCGTCCGCCGCGGCAAGGTTCCATAACCATCACCGGAAGTCCATGTCCTGTAATTATGTCATATTTTTTCCCCGCCTCTTGCAACACCCAATCCATATAATTAAGCTGGATTTGCGCAAAATCAAAACAACCGTTTGGAAAACGGCTTTTACTCCACTTTATAAATTTGTCCAATGTATCAACGCGGCAATGCGCGGAAAAGCCAAGATGACGGATGCGCCCCTTTTTCTTCTGTTCAAGAAGAAAACCGACGACATTGATTTCTTCATTAGTATAAAAATCCCACGCGCTTTCACAGACACAGTGCAAAAGGTAAAAATCAAAATAATCCACTCTGCATTTTTCAAGCTGTTCTTCAAAGAGTTCCGCGGGGGAACGACTTGGATTAGCGGCAAGAAGTCCGGTAAAATTATATTTACCGTTTTTATATTCCATCATTTGTCCGGGCATTTTAGTGGCAAGATAAAAACTATTTCGCGGGTATTGACTCAAAATCTTGCCGGTAAAAGTTTCCGATTCTCCCGCGTGATACCGGTAGGCAGTATCAAAATAATTTACACCGTTGTCGTATGCGTATTCAATAATCTCCCGCGCTTTCGCCTCGTCAATCTTTTCGCCCTGCCCTTCAACTTTCGGAAGACGCATATTTCCCATACCAAGTGTGGATAGCTTCAAGTTCTGAAATGATTTGTATAACATGATTAGTCCTTTATATGTTTTTTCCAAAACCGAATGGCATAGTTTATCCAGCCTTCGGTATCGGTGCCGACGCCAAGTCCAAAGCCATGACCGGCAGTTTTATACCTACGGTACTCCACTTCTACTCCGGCGGCTCTCAAATTCTCGACACGTCGGTTTACGACAGACACCGGAGCAATACCGTCATTTTCGCTTTGAACAAAAAAAGCAGAGGGAAAATCGCTTGAATATGTTGACTGTCCGGTATAGGCAATAACAACTGTCGCCGGTTTTGGAATATTGCCGCCGCCATAGGCTGAAACTCCGTTTAGCGCAATATTTCCCGCCATTCGCGCTCCTGCCGAACCGCCCCAGATGGAATAATCCGCCGCGCTTACGCCAAGGGAAGCGGCATTGGCAAAAATCCATGATATTGCCGCCGCCAAATCTTCGGTTGCTTGCCGCTCGCTGCCTATTCGGTATCGTATAACGAAAGCGTTAAGCCCCTGCTTACTTATTTCTTGGGCAAGCGGAAACCCTTCATGTAGGGAACCGACATAGGAAAACCCGCCGCCGGGACACACAATCGCAAACTGGGCGCCCGGACTTCCACGGAAGAAAAAAAGCCCGGTATTTCTTTTAGCCGGATCTTGCCGCTTCTGCCGCTCGGAATAAAAATTGTAGAATACCGTTTTGCCGTCGTTGACTTCGTCAATCAGATAATTGAGCGCGCCTATCACAATTGCGGGTCTGACATTGCTATGATAGGGCATAAGAGAGGCGACATTAGTTAAATGTAGCGCGTAGTATGCGGAGTTGTCGTCACGAGTCAGCAAAAGCTCGCCAAAACCCTCAAAGGCCGGATGATTTATTACATCCCAAACAGTATTTTCAACGGTTATATGCACGGCTGTCGTCATATCCGCTTTCCTCTTATTTGAAAATTCCTTATTTGCGCATACGCTTGCGGGTATTACAAACAACATAAGCGCCGAAAGCGCTATGATATGATAAATGGATATTTGTTTCATTAACTTCCCTTTTGACATTACAAACAGTTCGGCATATTTTTTATACCGCCAACTATTTTTTATTAGCAAGAATAAAAATTTTTGCAGCAATGAGCTGCGACAATAAATAATATATTGTATAGAAATTGAAATTGTATATGAATTTTTTTATAGATTTAATAATATGGAAAGGGGGGGGGGGGGGGGGGTAAATTGGTACATACATAAGCGTTGAAGTTTGATGAAGCAAGAGACACCAAAAAAAAGTTTTAAAACTTGGTAAAAATAAAAAAAAA
>JAISQF010000010.1 GCA_031274365.1 Elusimicrobiota bacterium
CCCCCCCCCCCCCCCCCCCCCCGAAAAATTTCAAATCCAATAGAATAACTTCATTGGCAAAAGAATTAAAATTGAGGCAGCGGAAATTAGAGGTTTGGGCAATTCGTAGAATAGCACTCTTTGCAAAAGGCTTAAAATAAGAGATTAACAATGTTTCTAAATTTACTAAATTTTTCATTTTTCTTTGCTCTTGTGTTTTTATAAATTTATCTTTTGTATCTTACTAAATTCTTTATACGACATACAAATACCATAATATTTTGAAATTTTGCCAAAGAGATAAACAATAAGTTATCATTTATGTATTACTTATATAATAATAATCGCTATACAATTCAAGCGATATAACAACAATTTTTACTCTATCTAAAACAGAGGTTAATAAGTATAATATCAAAAAAATAAAAACATAATTATTAAGAATTTTAAGAATTTGCGGTAAGAAAATAAAAAAACTGTCGTCTTAAAAAAGGAGAAAAAATGAAAGCAATAGTATCGGTAATAGGTAATGATAAACCCGGCATTATAGCCAAGGTCAGCGCTTGCCTTTACAATTTTAACGTCAATATTGAGGACATAAGCCAAACCATAATGCAGGATAATTTTACTATGATTATGTTTGTCGATTTATCTAAATCTGAAGTCGGATTTGATAAAGTAAGCGCCGAACTTGACAAAATCGGCAAGGAAATCGGCCTTTCAATAAGAATGCAAAACATTGCTATTTTCCAAGCGATGCATAGAATTTAACAGGAGAAAAAAATGACATTTAATAACAATGAAATTCTTGAAACAATAGATATGCTCGACAATCAAAATCTCGATGTGCGCACTATCACTATGGCATTGTCTCTTTTTGATTGTATCTGCGACGACCCTCAAAGAACAGCGTTAAAAGTCTATGATAAAATCACAAAGAAGGCCGCAAATTTGGTCAAAGTTGGCGACACTATCGGCAGAGAATTAGGCGCTGAAATTGTCAACAAAAGAGTTTCTGTAACTCCCATAGCTTTGATAGGTTCGTCGGGAGGAAAATTTTTACCAATAGCAAAAGCTATGGACAAAGCCGCGGCAGAAATAGGAATAGATTTTATCGGCGGATACAGCGCTCTTGTTCAAAAAGGAATTACCCCTCAAGAAAAACTTTTTCTTGAAACAATACCGGAAGCTCTCGCCTCGACTAAAAAAGTTTGCTCGTCGGTAAATCTCGCATCCACAAAAAGCGGAATAAATATGGACGCTGTAAAAACTATGGGAGAAAAAATAAAAGAAGCCGCTCATTTGACGGCGGATAACAACAGCATTGCCTGCGCAAAACTTGTAGTTTTTGCAAACGGAGTGGACGACAATCCTTTTATGGCGGGAGCATACACAGGCGCGCCCGAAGGAGACTGCGTAATAAATGTGGGAGTGTCCGGTCCGGGAGTTGTGGAACATGCGTTAAAAAAAATGCGCGGCGCAGACATTGCGGCAATCGCCGAAACAATAAAAAAGACGGCTTTCAAAATTACGCGTCTTGGACAATTAGTAGCTGAGACGGCAAGCGCAAGATTAAATTGCGGTTTTGGCATTGTGGATTTATCCCTTGCTCCGACTCCTAAAATTGGAGATTCCGTAGCTAAAATTCTTGAGGAAATGGGCTTGTCGGAAATAGGGTCTCATGGCAGCACGGCTTGTCTTGCAATATTAAATGACGCTGTAAAAAAAGGCGGCGTAATGGCTTCAAGTCATGTGGGCGGTTTATCGGGCGCTTTTATTCCCGTATCAGAAGACGCAAAAATGATGGAAGCGGCGCGCAGAGGAACTTTGACGATAAATAAATTGGAAGCTATGACAAGCGTTTGCAGCGTGGGACTTGATATGATAGCCGTAGCGGGAGACACAAAAGCGGCTGTAATTTCAGCAATTATTGCCGACGAATGCGCCATCGGAGTAATAAATAATAAAACAACGGCGGTTAGAATAATTCCGGTAGAAGGGAAAAAAGTCGGAGATGAAGTAAGTTTCGGAGGATTGCTTGGAAGCGCGCCGATTATGCCGTTAAACGCGGGAGATCCTTCGGTTTTTATATCAAGAGGCGGACGTGTTCCCGCGCCTATTTGCAGCAATAGAAATTAATTAAAAGAGGAAAACAATAATGAATTTTTTAACAAAATTAACAACCGCGTTCAATAATATTATTTTTTCAAATTCCGCCTCCGGTCATCTCAAAACAATATTAGTTTTTTTAATATCTTTTATTTTGGCTCTCTCGTTAAGAAAAATTATAAACTTTATTGTAAAAAGATCGTCAATTAAAATTTCAGACGGATTGATTTTAGACATAGTGATTAATGTCAAAAAACTCACGCCGATTTTATTTTATATGCCTTTTTATTTGATATGTAGAATTTCGCCGCTTCCTAATTTTATTGAAAAATTCATAACGGCGTCAGGCATCGTTTTTATCATCGTATGCTCAGTCCTCTATATCACAAGTATTGTCCACTCTGTAAGTTCTAAATATTTTTCAAATCTTTCAAATGAATTGTTGAAAAATTCATTTGACATTTTTTCCGATATTATCATCTGGACAATGGCAGTGCTTCTCATCCTAAGCAATTTAGGTTTTAATATAAACACTTTGCTGGCCGGGCTTGGCATTGGAGGTATGGCGATAGCTTTAGCGTCGCAAAGTATTCTTGGAAATCTGTTTAACTATTTTACAATTTTACTGGACAAACCTTTTGTTCTCGGCGACGATATATCTATAGACGGAAACATAGGAAAGATTAAAAGAATAGGATTAAAAGGAACGAGGATGGTGGGTATCGACGGAGAAGAAATTATAATTTCAAATACCGACATAACAAAAGGCGTGCTGAAAAATTATAAAAATATGCAAAAACGCAGAAAATTAGTGATTCTGGGCGTCCGTTACGACACGTCTCCCGAGCTTATAAAAGAGATACCAAGTATTCTAAAAAATATAGTTTTAAGCGTCCCGCAAACGGAATTTGCAAGAGTGCATTTTTCGTCGTTTTCCGCAAGCTCTTTAGATTTTGAATTGGTGTTTTTTGTTTTAAGTAATAATTTTAGAATTTATATGGACAGAGCGCAGGAAGTAAATTTTAAGATACTCGACGAATTTTCAAAAAGAGGAATAGGATTTGCTTTTCCAACTAATAGCATTTATATCGAACATTAAAATTAAAAATTAACATTATATTTTTGGGAGGGAGTTTTTAATACAAGTAAAAATATTTATATTAAACATTAAAATTAAAAATCAATATTATATTTTTGGGCAAGAATTTTAAGTGTCTATGAAAAAGGGGGATGCGGATGAAAGTCATAGGATTTATCGGAAGTTCGCGCAAAGAAGGCAACACCGCGTGGATAGTGAACAAAATACTTGAAAGCGCAAAAGAGCGGGGCGCCCAAACTCAATCTTTCAATTTCAGCGATCTTGATATTAAGCCGTGCCAAGGTTGTTTGTGCTGCCACAAAGGCGATCAGGGATGCGTTATCAAAGACGATATGCAAAAAATTTATGACGCTCTATTATCAGCCGACGCTCTTATTCTTGGCTCGCCGGTTTATATGGGACAGATGAGCGCTCAGGCAAAGATATTTACAGACAGATTATTTGCGCAAATCAAACCGAAATTCTCTCCTTATTTCAAAGAAAAAAATGCCGCAAAAAAACTCATTCTTGCATTTAGTCAAGGCAATCCTGACGCCGAAATGTTTCAGACATATTTTGATTATACAAAGCATATATTTCAGGTGTTGGAATTTGATGTTAAAGATATTGTCGTCGTCACCGGTATGCGAAATGGACCGGCGTATGAAAAAGAAGAGCTGCACGCTATCTTAAAAAATATCGGCGCATCATTGGTTTTAGAATAATTTTTGGAATAATTTAATTTGGGAAACAGATAAAAAAATTTATAGAGGTTGGATTTTGCGTGGGAAATACCCGGTATAGGACTCGAACCTATGACCTCTTCCACGTCAAGGAAGCGCTCTAGCCAACTGGGCTAACCGGGCTCACAAATTTCAAGAGATCAAAATATATAAGGTGCGGGCCGGATTTGAACCGGCGCATAACGGTTTTGCAGACCGTCCCCTTAGCCACTTGGGCACCGCACCAAAACAATAAAAAGAATATACCAAATATAGCTCTCTGTAGTCAATTAAATATAATCTCATATAAAAAGAGCGAATTTGCGGGGATAAAATAAATAGCTCTCTATAGTCAATTAAATGTAGTCTCAAGGACTATTTTTGCTTTTATCAAAATTATTTTTGTATTTGAGAATATAAATCTATCATCTCAATTGCCGTCAAAGCCGCGTCCGCTCCTCTGTTTCCCGATTTTGTTCCCGCTCTTTCTATCGCTTGTTCAATATTTTCCGTCGTCAAGATACCAAAAATTATTGGAATTTTACTATTCATTCCAATCGCGGCTATGCCTTTTGCGGCCTCCGCGCTTACATATTCAAAATGAGGCGTTGCTCCGCGTATCACGCATCCCAAACAAATTATCGCGTCAAACTTTCCGCTGTCTGAAAGTTTTTTTGCCGCCGCGGGAATTTCAAAAGCGCCCGGCGTCCACACAACGCTGATATCATCGTCTTTGACTCCATGTCTTTTTAACATATCTTCCGCCCCGCCGATTAACTTTTGAGTGATAAATTCATTAAACCTTGAGACAAGCAAAACAATTTTTTTCCCCTGACCGTTTAATTGACCGCTGATTACTTTCATTTTTCCCCCTATACATTATTAAGAATATGCTTCATTTTTTCTTTTTTTGTTTTCATATATTTTTTATTTGTTTCAACAGGGCTAAATTCTACGGGAATTCTTTTTGATATTTTTATCCCATAATTTTTTAGCTCATCTAATTTATCGGGATTATTTGTCATAAGATTTATACTTTTAATTTTTAATGCTTTTATAATCCACGCGGCAATTGAATAATCTCTTAAATCCGCAGCAAAGCCAAGCGCCGTATTTGCATCCACAGTATCCAACCCTTCCTCTTGAAGTTTATAAGCTTTTATTTTATTTGCCAACCCTATCCCCCTGCCCTCCTGATGAAGATATAAGACTACTCCGCACCCCGCTTTTTCAATTTCTTTTAATGCAAAAACCAATTGTTTTCCGCAATCGCAGCGCAGAGAATGAAAAATATCTCCCGTCTCGCATGAAGAATGAACTCGCGTGATAACATTATTTTTATTTTCAACATTTCCTTTGATAATTGCAAGATGATTTTCACCCGTAATAAGATTTTCAAATAAAGCAAGTTTGAATGTTCCGTATTCCGTCGGAAAATTAACCCTGACTATTTCTTTAGCATGAATTTCCGTCTGTTTTCTATATTTTATAAGCTCGTCGATAAAAACTATATTTAATCCGTGTTTTTTTGCAAAGATTTTTAAGTCGGGCATTTTTGCCATTTTCCCGTCGTCTCTCATTATTTCGCAAATAACTGCCGCCGAATATAAACCCGCAAGATTAGCCAAGTCAATAGCAGCTTCAGTGTGGCCTGCCCTCGCTAAAACGCCATGCTCTTTATATCTTATTGGAAAAATATGACCCGGGCGAGAAAAGTCTTTCGGATTTGATTTTTTGTCAATCAACTTTTTAATTGTTACAGCCCTGTCATAAGCGGATATGCCGGTAGTTGTACCGATAGAATAATCGACTGAAACGCTAAAAGCGCACCCTTTTTTTTCCGTCGATTTTTCAACCATATCTTTTATATCAAGCTCTTTTAGACGAGAGTCTTTCATCGGAACGCATATCAAGCCGCGCCCAAATTTAGCCATAAAATTTATTTTTTCAGGAGTTATTTTTTCAGCCGCGCAAACCAAATCTCCTTCGTTTTCTCTGTCGGGATTGTCCACAACAATAATCAACTTGCCATTTTTTATATCGCTTATCGCTTTCTTTATATCGTTCATAAATACCCATTCTCCCTGAGCGCATCCATTATTCCCGCTCCTGATTTTTTTAATGTCTCTATTTTTTCCAAATATTTCATAATAATATCAGTTTCAATATTAACGTCGTCATTTTCTTTTTTATATTTTAGGGCGGTATTATTAAATGTTTGCGGAATAATAAAAACTTCAAAACCGTCTTTTAGAACCGACGATATTGTAAGACTTATTCCGTCAACGGCTACCGACCCTTTATCAACGCAATGTTTCAACAAATCTTTATCGCTAAAAAAAACAATTCTAAAAAATCTTTCCAATTTTTCAATCCTGCTAATTTTTGCCGTCTCGTCTATATGGCCGCTTACAATGTGTCCGCCTAAACGGCTCAAAAGAGTCAATGCCCTTTCTAAATTAACCTTAGAGCCTATTTTTAGAGAAGATAAATTTGTCGTTTTGTCCGTCGCGGGACTATAATCCGCGCTAAAGCCTCCGCATAAACTAACGACAGTCAAACAAACTCCGTTGACGGCAATACTGTCGCCGACTTTAATGTCGTCAAGTTTTGTCTCAATAAAAATTTGAGAACTTGAAATATTTTTTACCATCCCAATATCTTCAATTATTCCCGTGAACATTTTCCCCTCGCTAAATAATCATCCCCTATTTTTGAAATTTTCATATGTTTAATTTTTACAGCATCTTTTATTTTTTCAACTCCGCGGCCGCCGACAACAGAAATTGCATTTTTGCCCCCTATGATTTTTGGCGCTATAAAAAAATAAAAATCATCCGCGCAGCCTGAAAAAAGCGCCCAAGAAAATATCTCTCCTCCGCCCTCAATTAAAACTGTTTTTATTCCAAATGAAATCAATTTATCTTTAATTATTTTGAAATCTTTTTTAGCGGCTTCGGCATTTACTGACGCTAAAATTATTTTTTCTTTCTCGGCATATTCAACTTCGATATTTTTTATTTTTTCATCATAAACAATTATTGTAGGCGCGGATCCGTCAAAAAGATGATAATTTTTTGGAACTTTCAAATTAAAATCCACAACGATTCTTATAGGATTTTTTCCTTTATTATGAGCGCTTAAAAAAGGATTATCTTTTTTAGCGGTATTTGAACCTATTAAAACGGCATCGTATTGCGTTCTCATTTTGTGGACGAAATCTCTTGATTTTTTACAAGAGATCCACTTTGAATCGTATTCAAAAGAAGCTATTTTCCCGTCTAAAGTCATAGCGGCTTTTATAGTTATTAGAGGTTTTATTTTTATATGATTAAAAAAATCTTTTAATAAAATTTCCGCTTCTTTTTTGCAAACCCCGCCATAGACTTTGACGCCGTTTGCTCTTAAAAACTTTGCGCTCTCCGGAGCATTAGGATCTTTTACCGCAAAAAAAACTCTTTTAATTCCAGCTTCCGCTATGGCTTTAACGCAAGGAGGTCTTTTTCCATAATTAGCGCAAGGTTCAAGCGTCACATATAAATCCGCGCCTTTGGCTAATTTTCCCGCATCAATTAGAGCCTCCGCTTCAGCATGGACCCCACCAAAAAATTTATGCCATCCCCGCCCGACTATTTTTTTATCTTTAACTATCACACAACCGACTTTAGGATTGGGATAGACGTCGTTTTTTCCTTTCCAAGCAAGTTTTATTGCAGCCCTCATATAATTTTCGTCTATACTTTTTTCTTTCAAATTAATTTTCCTTTAGACTGATTTATTACTATTAGCAAAGCAATCATTCATCAATAAAAAACCCCTGATAAAAAATCAGGGGTTATATATTTATGAAAATATTTTTATTCTCTCATCCGGACTTTAACCGTCGGCATCAGAATTACACTGATTCAATCGTTACTTATAACGAGTCGCAGGCTTTAAGGTCTCCCTTATTTACTGCCGGTAAGGATTTTCACCTTCCCTGAATATTATTATTATTAAAAATTTAACTACTAAAGAGCTATTTCTATTTCACACAATTAAAGAAATTTAAATTTATATCCTAAGCTAATTCCAATTTTATGATAGCTGAAATTAAAAGTTTGTTTTCCATTAGCTTCCCAAGGAGTTATATCGTCAACGCCGGGAGTTCTAAATTTATATTCTGCCCAAGAAGTAATAAAACTATATGATAATTGTAAAATTAGTCCGTAAGAAAATTCATAACCGGCAGCCAATTCACCGTAAAAACCGCCGTTAAGACTTTCCCTTGTATTTGAGTCGCCGAATAATTCTTCAAAATTTTTATTCCAATTCAAATGAAAAAAGCTATACCCTATATTTCCTTTAAAGAAAACTCCCTTTGCCAAATCAAAAGGATTAACCTGAACCGTAATATATATAGGTATATACTGCAAAGTTGGTCTTATACCACTCTTGTCTGAATCTTTTGCTTCATTATCGCTAATTTTTAAGGAAACATCGTTTGTCAAAATATATCCAAGTCCAAAACCGAATTTGTATTTACTATTTACAGGCTGATAAAGATATTCTGAAAAAAGAGAATAGCCGGTTCCATTGCCCGAAATGCTGTCTATGTAATCTTTATCAGATACGGTGATGTCGTCATAGTTTAAAGTTGAATGGGTTTTCATTGTTCCGTCCAGAGCGTCAAAAATATCAAATCCCGCTTTAACATTTATTTCTGAGGCTGCGAAAACATTACTTACAACAAAGACCAACGCCAATGCAGTCAGTAAAAATTTTCTCATAAACTTTTCTCCTTATAAAATTTCTAATATTTTTTTTATAATATCATTTTTATTGTATATTTGACTGTTAGTATATCATATTTTCTTTGAAAATAAACAGTGGATAAGTAATGTCATTGCAAAAAAATGAGCGGCTCTTGGGATAATTCAAAAAAGCTATTGTTATTACGCGCAAAAAACAAATATAGAAACTTTTATTTTCTATTGTTAAAATATTTTGATTTGACTATCTTTAATTATTATTATATTTTGCATACGCTAATTATAGTATCAAATATATCTTAAAAGATTAGATATTGTTTTTTGTAAATTTACCCCGCATTGCGGGTTTTTTAATTTTAGTATTTACATTAACAAAGATATACAAAAAGGAGAAAAAGAAATGATCCCCAAAGGTTTTAAGGTAGGCGGAGTTTGCGCGGGAATATCAAATAAAAAAGGAAAAAAAGATCTGTCTTTATTTATTTCTCAAACCCCGGCGCAAAGCGCGGCAATGTTTACTTCAAACATAGTTAAAGCCGCTCCGGTTTTAATCGACATCGAAAGACTAAAAAAGACTAATGAAATTTCGGCGATAATTGCAAATTCAGGCTGCGCAAACGCTTGCACGGGAAAATTAGGTTTTCAAAACGCTTTAGAAATGTGCGAGAAAGTCGAAAAAAAATTTAATCTAAAAAAAGGTTCCGTTCTTTGCGCTTCAACCGGAGTTATAGGCCAGCGCATAAATTTATCAGGATTGCCAAAAGCTCTGAACGTTTTAACCGATATCGCGGGAACGTCGGCAGAAAATGAAAAAGATGCGGTTTTAGGAATAATGACTACGGACACAATCATAAAAAAAGCGTCTAGAACAATTAAAATTGACGGAAAAAATATTTCTATCTGGGGCTGCGCAAAAGGTTCCGGTATGATTTATCCAAACTTAAAAACTCTTCATGCAACGATGCTTTCTTTTATATTGACAGACGCTTTTGTAGAAGCCGCATTGCTGCAAAAAATATTATCCCAATCGGTTGAACAATCGTTTAACTGTGTTTCTGTTGACGGAGACACATCTACAAACGATACGGTCATAGCGCTTGCAAACGGGCAGAGCGGGAAAAAAATTACAAGCGGGAAAAATTTAGATATTTTTACAAAAGCCTTTGACGATATTACTTTAGAGCTTGCAAAAGCTATGGCAAAAGACGGCGAAGGAGCTACAAAACTCATTGAAGTTGAAGTAAAAAACGCAAGAAATAAAAATGACGCAAAAAGCATAGCTTCGTCCATAGCGCTCTCGCCGTTGTTTAAGACGGCGATGTTTGGAGCGGATGCCAATTGGGGAAGAATAATGTCGGCGGCCGGCAAAGCGGGCGTGGATTTTAATCAACAAAAAATAGATATTTACATAGGGGGATTACAGACATTCAAAAAAGGCGCGCCGATAAAGTTTAGCGAAAAAGAAGCGAAAAAATCTTTGCTGAAAAAAGAAATTAAAATTGTTTTTAATTTGAACTCGGGAAAAGCCTCTTCAAAATATTACACCTGCGATCTGTCCTACGATTATGTAAAAATAAACGGAGATTATCGAAGCTAAAAAAATAAAACGAAATAAAATAATATGAAAAAGCGGCACAGGGCTTAAAAAGGAGACGTGAAAATGGACGTAAAAACAGTTGACGTTGACAAAAATTATCAAAAAGTATCGCAGGCAATGTATTTATTGATGTTTGCATTTTCAATATCTTCAATATTATTGCAAGTGCTAATGACAAATATAATAAAAACGTTCTCATTAACGGGGTCCGCTCAGGCTTTACTGCCTTCAATGTTTATCTGCGGAGGAATGGCGTCCGTCATACTCTTACCTTTTATGAAAGGCAGAATTACAAAAGCGTTTGTTATGTCGTTTAGCTCTTGCTTTATGGGAGTAATGATATTTCTTTTAGCTTTTCCCGCGTCTATATCCTGGGCTTCGGCATTATGTTTTGCTTTGGGAATTTTTGCGGGATGGATCGACAGTTATTGTAATTCCACCATTATAGACACGCACAAAACAAACAATCGAAAATACGTCGGTTATCTCCACGCAAGCTTCTGTCTGGGAGCTATAACTATGCCTTTTGTAATCCAGTTTTTTATGTCGTATTTACATCTTAATTGGCGCGAAGTTTGTTTCATTTCCGCTCTTATGATAATTGCCATCTCGTTCGTATTTATTATCACCGCGCATAAAAATAAAGAAAGAATAAATGCGGATTCTTATGAAAAAAAATTGACGGTTGCGGAAATAAAAAACTTTATGCGCGATAAATTTTATGTCGTTATGGTTTTATGTTACGCTTTCTTTTGTCTCAGCCAAAACGGCATTTCAATTTGGCTTTTTCACTATACCAAAACAGTTCATCCGAGTATAGAAATTTTACCTTCTTTGATATTGTCATGCTTTTGGTTCGGCGGTTTTTTAAGCAGATTATTTTATTACAAGATAAAAATGAACGCTATGAAACTTTTTATTGTAGGAATAACAATTTCAATTACCGCTTACACGATAGGCATTCTTCACGGAGATCCGTTGATATTATTTATAATGATTTTTATAATGAGTCTTACGAGCGGTTTTGGTTTTCCCACATTAGTAAATGAAACTTTAACTCATTATCGCGGCAATACGACAATGGCTGTGACGGGTCTGCATTTTTTTGGAAAATTAGGAGCTTTTATTATGCCTTTGATAATGGGTTCCGTCGCGGCTTTCAACATACAATTTGCAATGTTAATAAATAATATCGCCGCTGTTATAGCGCTATTTGCGGCAGCCGCAGTTTTATTTATGGAAAAGAAAAAATGGAAATTAAATCGTTAAAAATATCGTCAAAAAATAAAAATGCGCATAAAAAAATGGCGCAAATAATTAGAAGCGGAGGCATAGCCGTGACTCCTACAGATACGGTTTACGGACTTGTCGCTGACGCTTTTAATATGCAGGCGCAAAGAAAAATTTATTTTCTCAAAGGACGCAAATATAAAAAACCTTTGATAATTATGGCGCATAATATAGACAGCGTTAGAATGTTGGCAAGCATTTCAGACGACGCTTATAAAATTGTAAAACGTTTTTGGCCGGGACAATTGACATTGATTTTACCCACTAATGATATTGGGAAAATTATCTCTGGCGGCAGAACCGACATCGGCGTCCGCATTCCAAATCATTCTTTTATGCTCAAATTTCTAAAAGAATTTGGAAAACCGGTATGGACTACTTCAGCCAATATTTCAAATACAAAAAGCGCAAAAACTTTTGAGGAAACTTTAATTTTTGAAAACAAAGTCGATGTTTTAATAGACGGTGGCAAATGCAAATGCAGTTTTGAATCAACAATAATAGACGCCGTCAAATATCCTTTTACAGTTTTACGCAAAGGCGCTTTAGACGTCAAGAAAATATGATTGCCGTTTTGTTAAAATTTTCTTTTGCGCTAACAACAAATCAACAGACGCTTTTATCTCGGCTTTATTGTATAATGTCAACTAAATAAACATAAAAAAATTAAATCACGGGAGCGGAAAATGGAAAACTTGAAGTCAACCGACAGAGAGATGGAAAATATTTTTAAGATGGAAAACTTAAAATCAAATGACGCTGAAGTCTATGATATTTTGCAAAAAGAGCTTAAAAGACAGCAAGATAATATAGAGCTGATAGCTTCTGAAAACTTATCGTCTAAAAGTATTCTTGAAGCGCAGGGGTCAGTTTTTACAAATAAATATGCCGAGGGTTATCCCGGCAAAAGATATTACGGCGGCTGCCAATTTGCCGACGAAATAGAAAGTTTAGCAATCCAGAGAGCGAAAAAAACTTTTAACGCAAAGTTTGCAAATGTTCAGCCTCATGCGGGAACGCAAGCCAACTTTAGCGTCTTTTTTGCTCTTTTATCTCCGGGCGACACGATTTTAGGTTTGAACTTATCTCAGGGCGGACACTTAACGCATGGAAGTCCTGTAAGCGTTTGCGGAAAATGGTTTAACGCAATTTCTTATAATGTGGACGAAAACGGTTTTGTCAAATACGATGAAATTGAAAAGTTGGCAAAAGAGCATAAACCTAAACTTATTATAAGCGGAGGGAGCGCTTATTCGCGCATTTGGAATTGGCAAAAAATAAACGACATAGCCAAAAGCGTAGGCGCATATCATCTATCCGACATTGCTCATTATGCCGGACTTATTGCCGCGGATCTTTATCCTTCTCCTTTGGAATATGCTGATGTGGTTACCGCCACAACTCATAAAACTCTTGCGGGAGGGCGCGGAGGTTTTGTTCTAACAAATAATGAAGAAATTATAAAAAAAATAAATTCCGCAGTTTTTCCGGGAACGCAAGGCGGACCTTTAATGCACAGCATTGCCGCAAAAGCGGTTACATTCGGACAAACTCTAAAACCTGAATTTAAGATTTATCAAAAACAAGTTCTATCAAATGCAAAAAAACTCTCCGAAGTTTTATCTCAAAACGGAATTAAAATTATTACCGGCGGAACTGATTCGCATATGTTTTTAGCGGACTTACGCCCATTAAACGTCAAGGGAAATACTGCTCAAGAAATTTTAGAGGCGGCGGGCATTACATTAAACAAAAACAGCATTCCATACGACACGCAAAAACCTTCGGTTACTTCAGGTATAAGAATAGGATCCCCGGCCGTCACCGCAAGAGGAATGAAAGAAAACGAAATGGCTCAAATAGCCCAATCTATAATAAAGGTATTAAAAGATATAGACAATCGTAAAAATGTATCGGATGTAAAAATCGAAATGTCTAAATTATGCGGGGCTTTTCCAATTTATTGAAAAGAAAATATCAGTATTAAAAACAACTGATTTATTTTTACAATTTAGTAAATAGAAAATATAAGGACAAATCGGTAAAAATTATTACCGGTTTGCAAGAAATTATGAGCGACTATCAAAGACTTTTTGTAAAAATCACGCGCGAAAGTTTGCCGCAAATAAAAGATAAATATCCTTTTTTATATTTAGAGCGCGGCAGACTTGAGATTGACGATTCAAGCGTAAAATGGATTGACAGCCAAGGTTTTGTTATCCGTCTGCCCATTTCAACGATAAACTCCATTCTTTTAGGTCCTGGAACAAGCGTCACGCACGAAGCGATAAAAGTTATGGCGCAAGCAAATTGCTGCGTCTGCTGGACAGGCGAGGACAGTTTGCTTTTTTATGCGACAGGACACTCTCCCACAGCAAACACGCGCAATATTAGAGATCAATATCAAGTCGCGGCAGATGATAAAAAATCCCTTGATGTTGCAAAACGCATGTTCAAACGCAGATTCCCAGAAACTGATATAACTAATAAAACTCTTGCCGAGTTGAAAGGAATGGAAGATTATAGAGTTAGAGAACTCTATGAAGCAAAAGCTAAAGAATATGGAACAGGTTGGAAAGGAAGGGCTTATACCCCCGGTAAATTTGAATTGAGCGATCTGACAAATAAAATTTTAACATCAACAAATGCCGCTCTTTACAGCATTTTAACTTCTATCATTTATGGAATGGGATATTCTCCGCACATTGGTTTCATACATTCTGGGAGCCCGCTCCCTTTTGTCTATGATATGGCGGATATTTATAAAGAATATCTTTGCATTGATTTAGCTTTCTGGCTCTCGTATGAGCTTGGCGGGCAATACAATAAACATAGAGTTTCAGACGAGTTTAGAAAAAGAGTGATTGAATCAAAACTTTTAGAAAAAGCCGCAAGTGATATTCCGTATTTTATTAAAGGAGGAGAGAATGTTAGTGGTGATAGCAAATGATTTGCCGCCGGCAGTGCGAGGAAGAATGAAATTATGGTTTATTGAACCTAGAGCGAATGTTTTTGTTTCAGGCGTTAAAGATTCTGTTGCAAACACTGTCGCGCAATATCTTTTGAAACATTGCCCAGTTGAATCGGGACTGATAATAATCCAACGAATTAGACGTGTTCCGGGATATAAATTATGGTCATTGGGAGATTATGATAAAGAGATAAAAGAAATAGACGGACTTCAACTCATAATTGAAAAGTATGTAAACGACTCTCAACCTGTAGTATAGAATTATTTTCGCGATACAATATGTTGGTGATTTCCCCGCAAGCGTGGTAATGTTTCTTTTCTGACTATAGTTTTTATAACATTGACTGTGATTTCCCTACAAGCGTGGTAATGTTTCCTTACATACTTAAAAGGCAAGATAGAAATCTTAGAAAAACTCAGCAAGAAATAAATGAAGTAAAGAAATGAAAAAAGTTTTTCAGAAAAACAGCTTAATGTAGCAATGGCAGAAGAAGGATTAACTCAAAAAGATTTAGCGAAAACTCTTAAAGTAAAACAGCCGCAAATTAGTCGATGGGTAAACGGCGAGAGAAATCCATCACTTGAAAGTCTAAAAAAATCGTAAAGGCAACTAACCAGCCCTTAATTTTTTTCTTGAAAATTCTAATTTAGGCAATAATGTAGGTAATAATAATAGTATAATAGCAGGCGACAATACTGTGGACGCGCCTCTACATATAGATATGGCTCAAAAATACATCAAAAAAACAGAGGATGAAAACGAAATGTTGAAGAAGCAAAACGAAGCACTAAAAAAGCACTTAAACAAAAGGAGCAAATAAATGAAAAAGATTTTATTGTTGTTGATGTTGTCATTGTTTTTATCCGCCTGTGTTACTCCAAATACACTAAATGAATACGCTGTGAAGTTTGTTTATCAAGATAAGACCGAGCTTTCTACTATCAAAGATGACAAACAATCCAAGACTTTTTATTATTATAAATATCCATATAGCAATCGTTATCCTATATCCACACTACTAAATGATTTATGGAAAAGTCCCAATGCATTAAAGTTAGAAATGGAGGAAATACAGCAAAGCGCTGATCGTATTGTTGTTATTTCTGGAAAAGTATCGGATAAAACAATTTTTACTGAACCTTTAGGTAATTATAATCACTACAATACATATAGAGTCATTTTTCATGATCCAAATAAGTTATTTTTTGTATATGTAGATTTTTACGAAAAAAACAAAGAGGATTTTAACAGCATAAAAGTTGGTCAAAATGTTGTTATTGCGTGCTATTATGCAGGTATGACTAAAAGACATAGATTTGATGATGACTATAATATAATCGTATTTGGGTGGGCAGTCAAAATTGACCCTAAAGACTTGCCAACAACGGAAAAGCTGAAAGCAGAACCAACAAAGAGTGCGTTAGAAGGCTTATAAGGATATTTTTATATACCCGCTATGAAGTGTGGTTAGCGTGAGCAAGTCAAAAACTTTAAAGAGTAAAACACTGTATATAAAAAAACACAGAGACGACGATAAAATATAAAACTCTTTCCCAACGGCTTAACGTCCAAGACGGTTTCGCTTTCTAAAGAAAGCACGCCAGAATGAAAAGAATTTATTCTCATCGTTCGTCTCTGTTGCGGCAGAGTGAGCGGCAAGATGCAATACTTCATCCCCTCAGCCTTAACGTCCGAAACGCCTCACTCTGCAAAAAGATTATAACAAAAAAGATAAAATAAAATAAAGTAAAGTAAGATAAAAAAACAAGGAGATTTTGTATGAGAAAATTGGTATTGACGCTTTTGGCTTTTGTATTTTCGACTTCCGCAGCTTTTGCCGTTTCTTACAACAACAATGAGGACAGAATAATGGTATGGGGCATCAGACCTATGGGTATGGGAGGAGCTTTCACGGCAGTTGCCGACGATGAAAACGCCGTTTTCTATAATCCCGCCGGCATTTCTCAAAGACAGAGCTGGCTCTTGCAGATTTTATCAGTTGACATCGCGGTCAATACGGAAACTATCGACGCTTATAATGACATCTCAAAAATTCTCTCTGATGAAAACAGCGGGAGCGACAACGGAATGTCAATTTCAGGAGTAGAGAGACTCACAAATGACATTGACAAAAAAGATTTAGATCTTTCGATTTCCGTATTAAATCTTTTCTACATTTCAGGTCCTTTCAAAATGGGAAACAACTCTTTTCATTTTGGTATCGGCGAATATTCCTTTGCCGAGGTCGGCGCAAGCGTGGACTTTACCGTCCCCGACTATATTTTCAAATTAGCAAAACTCTCAGAACAGAAAACTCTTGAGAACGGTGATATTTTTTCTAATCTTCCGCCGGACATAATCAAACAATTAGGCTGCGACCTTTCAATTCCGGCAATACAAGCTGCCATTGCAGCTGGAAACTGGCAAGAAATATATGATAATTTAGATCCTGAAGCAAAGCAAATAGTGGACGATATGGAAAAAGGGAATATGGATTTAGAAAAAGTAATATCTGAGTTAGAAAAAAGATTGGATTTAGATAACAATTTGAATGCCACAGCCGTCGTCAACACTTATGCGACAGCCATTATAGACGCTCCTTTGGCTTATAGAATAACACAGCTCCCGACTATTGGAGATTTTGAAATTCCCGGAGAGTTGTCGCTCGGAGTAAACCTCAAATATATCAATAGAGTAAAAGCAAAAAAGTTGGTCAGCCTCAACGCTGATGATATTGGAAATTTAGAAAACAGTTTTGATTCTATGGATCTGGCGGTTTTGCACGGGCAGGGCTTCGGCGTTGATTTGGGAACGATATATCACTTAAATCCTCAATGGAATTTCGGCTTGCAATTATCGGACGCATACACGCAAATAAATTACGACAGGGTTTTGTTTAAGTATTCAAAAAATTCAGATAACAAAGACTTTACGCACACCTCGATAATAACCCCCGAACTAAATTTTGGACTCGCTTATGTCCCTGAGAAATTTTATTATTGGATAGGCAAATATTTTGACACAAAAAACAGATTTACTTTCGCCGTTGACATAAGAGATTTAGGCAATGCTTATGAACCGGAATTTGAGGACAAGGTTCACATGGGCGCCGAGTGGAGATTTTCCCCTTTTGCGCTGAGAGCGGGACTCAATAAATTCAAACCCGCTTTTGGAGTTGGCATTGAGTTGGATTGGATACAGATTGCTTACGCTTTTTATGGCGATGAGAGTTATTTGGCAAAAGCATTTGGCAACGAAAAAACGGTTTATTATCATGAAGTGTTGTTTTCTATAAAACTCGGACATCACGATGGAAAAGCTTTTGGAAACGATGCAAAACGTCATTAGACTTCTTTGAAATAAAAAACGATAATGCGCACTGTTATTACGAGGTCTTATCTGACGGCAATAAGACGAAACAATCCATGATTGCGCTAAAGAAAAAATATAACACTATATATTACAAACACAAAGGGGTATGAAATGGAAATAGATTGTATTGGACTTTTTGTAAATAATATGGAAATTATGGTGAAATTTTATCGTGATATTATCAGATTAAAAACCAACTGGAACGGCGAGCCAAACGCTGATTTTGAAGCGGGAAAATGCCGCCTGATAATGTTTTCAAGAAAAGATTTTGAAAATATGATTTCAAAAAAATTTAATTACCCCAAAGGATTAAATGCAACAATGGAAATAGCGTTTAATCTTAAAAGTTATGATGACGTTGATAAAGAATATAAACGTCTTATGGATTTGGGAGTTGCAAGCGTTTTTCCTCCGACAACAATGCCATGGGGACAACGGACTTCTTACGTGTCTGACCCTGAAGGAAATTTATTAGAAATTGGTTCATTTGGAGCGTAATATGGCAAGCGATTTGGATTATGTCCAATTTGTTGTTGACCAAATAAAAACCGACGAAACAATAACTTATAAAAAAATGTTCGGCGAGTATTTAATATATCTAAACAGTAAGCCTGTTGTAATGATTTGTGATAATACGGTGTTTGTAAAAATTCTTGATTGTATAAAACATTTAATGGAAAATGCGCAAAAGGGTTTTCCATATGAAGGGGCAAAGGAACATTATATTATAGATGTGGATGACGGCGAACATTTAAGTAATGTGATAAATATTTTGGAAAAAAATGCGCCAATACCGAAGAATAAAAAGAAATAAATATACCTTTAAACAATTATGGAAAAATTATATGAATAAAATATTTGTGGAAAAACTACACACGACAGAGTTGGGCGCGGCTCGGCAACTCTACAACAATGCCCCCTGACTATTTTGATTCAATTTTAGTAGAGATGCAGACTATTGATGCGGTGGAGACTTCAATCAAAACTACTTTGTTTGGCGTGGAACTTGCAACCAGTTATGATTGCCGTGCTTTCACATCTTTATGAGATACGGTCCAAAGGCATAGAGGAAACGACGGAAGGAGCCCTCGACGCTTCCCTTACAATGCTTGCGCTCATCCCTTTTGTCTCTTGCGCCGCTTGTAATAAAGCGTTTATTCCCTCGCCGTTCGTTCCTATCAATTCAGCAATAGCTTTCCCGTTATCGCGTCCGCTAAAAAATCCGTCAAACGCCCTCATTATCTTTTTTACCGTCCCAGCTTTCAAGCTCGCTTTCTCGCCTTTAATTATCTTTTGTATCGTCTCTTTCTCGTCGGCATTAAATTTTAATTCGCTTGTGTTTTCAGTCTTATCGCTCAAGCTTTCCGCCGCCTCGTCAAATCCTTTGCTTGTCTCCACATTGTTTTTCTCAAGCGCTTCTTTTGTGTCTTTTACATACTCCTTAAATAGCGCCGCTTTCTCGCCGTTTTCTTTGTTTTCTATTTCCCCGTTTTGAAAATCTTTTACTATCGTCACAAACTTCCTCACATCTTTAGCGCTCGTTTCCTCGCCCCTCAATTTCAAAAATTTCCTCGCCATTGTCCTCAACGCTTCGCCTGGCGTCTTTGCCGTCTCAGGTTTTGCAAAATTCTTTTTATCAAGCTCATTTTCCAAATCCTTTTTTCCGCCGTTTTCGTCTTTCCCGACGTGCAAAAATATACCGTTCCCTTTTTTCTCATTGGCATTGACAACTCCCTCTTTTGTTTGTATATTCTTGTTGAGGTTCTGAGTATGGCGAGGAAGCGACTGGAGCTGGCCCCATATTTCAGAGCCTCTTTTTTTGTCTGCATATAAAATTCCGCCCTCTTTTGCCGTTTTAACAACAAATTTATCAAACCTTTCTTTTTCATAAATCGTCGGGATAAAAGAATATCCGCCATTTTTAGACGGACTTACAGCAACAACTATAGGATTGTTTTTATTGTCCATTGCATTTAATACAACTACATAACCATTAGGATTT
Source organism: Elusimicrobiota bacterium (assembly GCA_031274365.1). Taxonomy (GTDB): domain Bacteria; phylum Elusimicrobiota; class Endomicrobiia; order Endomicrobiales; family Endomicrobiaceae; genus Ectomicrobium. Next base: position 19,873 of record JAISQF010000010.1, read on the forward strand.
GTTGAATCCGACAAAGACTTAAAAATAGCCACAGGGTCGCTTACAAGTTCGGGCAGTCTGTCCATTACATCACGCGGCACATTGTGATTATGTTTCTCATTCTTTTGTATTCCAAGCCCTTTACGTATCGCCCTTTGATTTGTTTTTAATTGTTTGTCTTTTACTCTCTGCTTATCAAATACAGCCTGCAAAACGGGGGGAATATTTCCAAAGTCTATTGTCTTGTTTGTGTCAGGATTTTTTATCGCTTCCTCAACATCTTTCTTAAACTTCTCTTTCAATCCCTCGTCAGCCTTAAACAATTCCGTCCCATCTTTTACCTCGCTTGCGCTTATCGCCTTTTTCAGTCCCCTCGCAGCCTTCCCTAATATTATTTGATCTTCCCTCGCCACATCCTCGGTATCCGCTAACATCTTTTCAAGCCGTTCTCTTTTTCCCATTAGCGCCCTTTTTTCCGCATTCCTCGCTTCCGTCTCCCCGGCTGTCCTTTTATACCGCTCATACGCAAAACTTCTCGTCAACTCTTTGGCCGCCTCCGCTTTCATCCTCAAATATGGCAATGTCACTTCCACATTCTCTATTATTTCCTTAACTTTCTTTTTGTCTCCCTCACTTATCTCGTCACTATACCTTTTCAGTTCCGCCGGCAACTTCCCGTCGGATATATACGTTTTAAGCGTATTCAAACTCATCTCTATTGACTTTATATCTCTACGGTAATATGCGCCTACTATATCTTTGGCTATGTTGCCAAATATAAAATTTCGTTCCCCGTCATTAAAATAATATTCTTTTTTTAAGTCCCTATACTTGTCAACCAGTCCCGTTTCCTCTAACGTATCAAGAAATTCTGTAAGCAGATTATTGCGTATTGCATCCAGTTTTTTGTCCTTATCTCTCTTTAAGGAATATTCCGCCGCCGCCATGTTGCTCCCTCTCGCAAATCCCTCTTTGCTTTGTATCACGTGCTGTATCTCGTGTATCAATATCAATCTCGGGTTAGGGCTTGCCGAATTTATAAATATCATATTATTGTTTTCGTCATAATATCCGTCCTCTTTTTGATTAGACGGATATACTACTACTCTTACGCCGGCAAGTAATGTATATGATATGGTCAGGGCTGCGCTTGCTTTGCAAGAAGCCAAAAACAATTCTGGAGTTGGCGGAGCATTTAATGCGTTAAAAGGGATTGGCGACAATATGATTGCGTCAAGGCAAAGGGAATTGGCGAATGCGCAAGCGTTGCAGGGTATGCAAAAAGAGGCTTATGATATAGCTCAGCGAGAGGCGCTTAGACAAGTTGGGGTTCAAGGTGGGTATCTGCCCGATGTTCCCGTCGGACAAGTCAATGCTAAAGAACTTGGCGTCAGTAGACCAGTTTTATTAAGCTTATTAAATACATATGCAGAAAATAATCCGCACGCATTGAAAGCTGGAACTCAAAGGGTAAATCCGACGGCTTTTACGGCAAACAATCATGGTAATAGCGCGACTTGGGGATCAGATTTGGAACAGGAGTATAAAAAATCTCAAATAAGAGCTAATGACGCTTTGGCAAAAGAAAGGACTGAAAAAGGCAATATCGGGAAAGAGAAAGAATACACTGACAAGGATAGATATAATGCACTTGTGAAATTTGAAGACGAACTAAAGAAAGACATTGAGAATTCTTATTTTGATGGAACTACTCAAGTAAAGCCCGGCAATGAAGCGGAGCTAACAGAAAAGATTAAAAAGCTTAAAGAGATAGCAAAACAGCGAGAGGATATGGCGGTTAAACTCGGAATAATATCAAATAATAATTCAAATAATAATAACGGTGGTTCTTTGCTTTTTGATATGGGGAATTCTGCAATAGGAAATTATTTGAACAATCCACAAAGACCTGCAAATACTACGAGAGTAGAAAACAAAGGCGATAGTCTCGGAATAAGGCGATAATTCTTTATATGAACGACACGGAGAAAATAAACTATCACGAGTTTAGCGAACGCATAAGGGCAAAATATCCTAACGAATACGACGATATGGACGACGAGGCTTTGGCAAAAGCGGTAGTAAAAAAATATCCCGAATATAGCGATTGGGTGCAATTTGATAAAGGTATAACAGACTATATTACGGGCGGCGTGCCGTTGTCGTCTGCTCCGGGTGAGCTTTTGAAAGCGGCGTTGGCCGGGGCGACGGGACTTGTCGCTAAAATTCCGGAAACCGTGCAAAGAATGGCTGATAATCTGGCTGTTGCGGATTATAATATTCCTAATGTTTATCCTAATTATCCCGTTAATTATGCTCCGCTGATAAATCAAAACAATCAAAGCATTCCCTCTTATCCTAATAATTATTCCCCTCAAACAAGTCATAATATTCAAGCGCTTGCGCCAAAACCAATTCTTAATGTTGACGTGTTGGGAGCGGTAAGCAATATCGCTGGTAAAGCGAGCAGAGGCATAAAGGAGTGGGGCAATGAGACTTTTGAAGCTCATCCAGCATTGCAGGGAAGTTTTTTAGATAACCCGAGCTTATTGAAAGCGGGGGCGTTGATGGCAAATGCCGTTCCGTCTTTAGTGGGTGCGGCGGCAATAGCTGCGGCGACTAAAAGCCCAACCTTTGCTGCAGGACTTTTAGGGCTGGGCGACACAGGCGATTATGACGAGATGGTGTCGGAAATCACAAAGCAGAACATAGAAAAAGGGCAAGACGAAAAGACAGCAAGAAAGAACGCTATAAAACAGGCAAATGCAACAATGAATGTGGAAGCCTTAACGAGCGCAGTGTGGGAAAAATACGGCCTTGAGGGAGTATTGAAAGGCGGAGGAAAACTTGGCAAAAGAATATTTACCGGCGGAGCAAAAGAGAGCGGGACGGAAAGCGGACAACAAATAACGCAAAATATAATTGAAAAAATATCTTATGATCCAAACAGAAATATTTTTGAGAATGTCCCGGACGCTGCAATAGGAGCGTTTGGGAGCGGCGGACTTGTGTCAGCATTTGCCGGCAGAGGAAACACACAAAATGCGCTGCCCCCTAAAAAAGATACTAATGTTGTTGAGTTGGACATCCCGCCGTTTAATCCTCTGGGGAATCAACAAAAACAAACAACACAGACGCAAGACACACAGCAAACAGAAAACAAAGAAACGCAAGCGGGCGATCAGACACAAACAACACAACAGACGCAAGATACAGACTTGCGAGGGCAAGTCATTGCTCAAGAGGCGTCGGAAATAGATAAAAAGATAGAAGCGGTAGAAAGGCGACGGGCTAAAGAAACGCAGAAACTTAATAATGATGAGGCGCCCGCACAAGAACATCAGGAAGCAATTAAAACCATAGATATTTTAGATAATCAAATAAACGAATTAGAAAAACAAAAAAATAGTCTTTTGGAAAATACGCAAAATACGGGAAATCAACAGACGCAGACAACACAAGCCGCACAAACGCAAACTGCAAATCAACCAACAACTACTAATACTAATGAGGCTGGAGTGGGTATTTTCAAAACGGAAACAACCACACAGACGCAAACTGCGACAGGACAAAATATAGACCTGGCGACTAAAAAGATAGATATAAGAATACAGTCTGTAGAGCGGCGCAGAAACAGAGAAGTGGAAACACTTAATAATGAAAACATATCGGCAAATGAAAGAAACAAAGCGGCGGAAAATATAAAGATTTTAGATAATCGCATAAATAGATTAAAGGAACGAAAAAATAATCTTTTAGAAAATCCGCAAGGAGCGGAAATATTAAACGATATTGATAAGACAAATAAGTTGATAGAAAAACGCAATAGAGAACTTGGGGAGTTGAAAGAACAGAGCGCAAGCGGAAAGATAAGCCAAGAAGCGTATCAGAAAAGAGCGGAGCAGATTGTCCGGGACATAGAGAGAAGTTTGACAAAGAATGAGATTTTGAGCGGGCTTGACGAGGTAATGCGGGCAAACAATACTCAAACGCAGAATACAGCGGCAATAGAGCAAAGAATAAAGACATTGGAAAACCTTATAGACAGATCAAGAATAAACGGTAAATCAATACTTTCTCAAAAAGAGTTTAGGACATTGCAGGAGGAATATAAAAGAACGCAAAATATGCGTTATAAAATAAACGATGGGAGTCAGCAAAGTTCTATACGGCGAGCACAGGTAGCAAACGAGCAAACGCAGGGAGCGCCCGCACAGACGGGGACGCAATCAACAAACGTTAACAACAACGAGACAAAGATAGAGGTTTTTAATAAAGAGAAAAGTAATGAAAAAGGCGCGGAGCGGATAAAGAAGTTTGCAAAGAAAATTTTTAATAAAGATACGGCGCCGGTAATAAAATTATTGAAAGAAAAAATTTTAACTGAAAACGGACAGAAAGCTATCGGTGAATACGTGGACGGGGTAATAAAAGTATTTAACGGCGAGAACTCCGACAAGACATTCATACACGAATCGGCTCATTATATATTTGATCAGTTTTTGACGGCAGATGAGAAAAGAATATTATTTAAGCAAGGATACAGAGAGTATAAAGCCGAGATAGACGCATATCGTAAAAAGTATTATCCAAACGAGGCGATAACGTATGCAATAGAGGAAGTATTGGCGGACAAATTGGCGGAGTATGGAGTGAGCCGGCAGGGAGTAAGCGGGCAGATAAAGCTGATATTTGAAGCGATAATCAGGAGGATGAAAGGGTATGTTGGAGCGCAAGAGGATATAAAGGATTTTTATAACAGCGTGATGAGCGGTGAAGTGGCGGGACAGGGGCGTAATGAGAATGCAAGTAGTCAGGATAGACGCTACAATAAAGGAATAAGTGACAATGAGAACGTATTGGCATTATTGCCACCGAAAGAATATTACGAAAATCCCGAGACGGATTATAATTTTCCTGATTTGAACAATCAAGATTTGGAGCTTTTGAATAAAAAATCAAAACCTGTAATCTTAAAAAGAAACATAGTAGAAAAAGAAAAAGTAAATCATAAAGAAATACCGATAGAACAGTATAATGAGATTCTAAACGGAGCGCTGTATAATGCCGATATAATAATTAAAGATAAACCACAAGATAAACCGAATTATTATTTATTTGTAAAAAGAGAAATCAAAAACGGCAAATCAGTTTCTACGCTTATAGAATTGAATGAAAGTAAAGAGAATTTTGAAATTGTAGGTTGGCAAAAGCTAAACGAAAATAGTTTGAGGTATAAGATAAAAAGAGCCGGGCGAGAGGGTGGACAAGTCCTCATAACCAAGAGGGGTAAACCTCAAGGGGCAGCCGTCCTTTCTGCTCTTTCGTCCGGCAAGGAGAATATAGCAAAAACTGATACAAAAAACAAGAAACCGAAATATCAGATAATTGGGGAGAAAGGGGCGGCGGCATTGGACGCGGCAGAGGAAGCGACGACAAGGCTTGACAACTTGAATGTTGCGCGTGAAATGGAAAAAGCGGGAAAAGACGCAAGGGCGATACGACTTGCGACGGGGTGGGAGCGAGGGGCTGAAGGGAAATGGCGGTATGAGATAGACGACGTAAAGATAGAGTGGTCTATAAATAGTCGGACAAGTCTAAAGATGGATTTAAGCGAATTTCTATTAGATAGGACATCGGAAGAATTGTTTAAGGCATATCCAGAACTTGCCGGCGTAAGAATAGTAGTATATCCGTCTAATCAAAAAGAGGACGGATATTATGACGAAAATAATAATATGATATTTATAAATTCGGCAAGCCCTAATCCTGAAATGACATTGATACACGAGATACAGCACGTGATACAATACATCGAGGGATTTGCGGAGGGAACTAATTTAGATGACACATATTCAGAATTAAAGAGCGAGAGAAATCAAGCGTTGTCGCCGGTGTTTAGGGAAGCGCTTGAGGAGACGGGGCTGATTGACGAGCGGGGCGAATTGAAAGAGGAATATACAAATGAGATTGGCGTGAGGTTTTTTATATTTGATTCGCAGGTAAGCGATATAGTTTATGGGTATAAAAAT
>JAISQF010000011.1 GCA_031274365.1 Elusimicrobiota bacterium
TAAGCGTAGATGCGGGAACATTTTCATTGGTTGACGCTGGAAATGCAAGCGGATATTTGCCAAAGACATTTACATTAAACGCATTAAATTTATTAAACGGTTCGACATTGGAAATAGGAGTGTCGGGCGGATCCAATCAAAGCGATTCGATAATTCTTTTGACGGGGATGATTGTTGATATAGACACTATATTAAATGTTATAGCTTATTCTGATTGGGACGACAGGCAGAGAGTTTATGTAATAGCGCAAGGAGTTGTGGACAATTGGAAAAATTTTGTTTATGACACTGATAATTATTTATTAACTTATAGTAATACTACGGAAAGATTATTGTTATCAAGATTAAATCTTTCAGGCTGGGAGATAATGTATTGGAATGATTTGGGTTATCAGACAAACAGCTTGCAGCCGGTGTATAATGATTTAGCGACAAACGGCGACACATTATACATTAGAGAGAATATAGAATTTGACGAGGCGTTGTCAGATACAGTTAATTGGACGACATTGACTATGAGAGGTCAAGACGAGTTAGGCGGAGCGGTATTGAGAACGTTTAACGGGCAAGGAAATTCCGGACTTAGTTTATTAGGAAAAGAATTGACATTTTCAGATTTGATTTTTACGAATTTCTCTACGTCAACAAACGGCGGAGCGATTTGGGCAAGCGGGTCAACGATAACATTTGGCGGAGAGATACAATTTATAAATAATACGGCCGGTATTTTGGGCGGAGCGATTTATGCGGTAAATAATTCGTCAATAAACTTCATAGCCGGCGGAAATATTTTATTTAGCGGAAATACTGCGGGCGTATTGGCAAATGATATTTATTTAGATAATTCAAAACTTTATTTGAATGCGGGAGATTATCAAATAACAATGGACGGCGGAATAACGGCAAATAACGGCGGCGAGATTTATGTGACAAACGGCGGAAATATTGGCGGTTGGCTTTTGTCAGGAGTTTCAGAATTTAACGGAATAAATAGATTTGAAATATCGCAAGGTTCAATGAGCGTGATAAACGGGAATTTGACATATATAAATAATGTTAATTTGAATTTAATAAATTCGGCGGTAAGTTTTATAAACAGCGCGGCGAGCTTTGCAAATAATACGTCGGCAACAAACGGCGGAGCGATATATGCCGAGGGTTCGACAATAAGTTTTGTATCAGGCGCCGATACGTTGTTTAGCGGAAATAAAGCGGGCGTATTGGCAAACGATATTTATTTGAATGCGTCAAAACTTTATTTGGACACAAAGAATTATCAAATAACAATGGAAGGCGGAATAATAGCAAATAAAGGCAGCGAGATATTCTTAACAAATAGCGGCTTGGGCGGGGCTTGGGTATTGTTGGGAGCCGCAGAGTTTGGCGGCGTAAGTTCATTTAATATATCTCAAGGTTTATTAAGCGCGATAAGCACAAGCTGGACATATGTAAATAATAAAGACGGCATAAATTTATCGCATTCAACGATAAGCTTTATAGACAGCACGGCAAGTTTTGCGTCAAACAGCACGGAGATAAACGGCGGAGCGATTTCTTTAGAAAGTTCGTATGTTGAATTTACAAATTCATCGACAAGCTTTATAAATAACAGCGCGGCGTCAGAGGGCGGAGCGATTTATGCGGTCAACGGTTCGTCAATAAGATTTACGGTTGACGGAAGCATATTGTTTAGAGGAAATACGGCGGGCGGATTGTCAAATGATATTTATTTGGATAGTTCAAGCCTTTATTTAGACGCTAAAAATTATCAAATAAGAATGCACGGCGGAGTAAAAGCATATGATGGCAGCGAGATTTCTTGGGTGCATAACGGCGGGAGCTGGTATTTGGGAGGAATTTCAGAGTTTAATAATATGAGCTTGTTTTATATATCGGCGCAAAGTTCAATCAGCGTAGTTAACGCAAGCTGGACATATATAAATAATAATAGCAGTTTGGATTTGTTGCAATCAACAATAAGTTTTATAAACAGCAGAGTGAGTTTCTTGGACAATACCAATAATACTTATGAGGAGGGCGGAGCGATTTCGCTTTCTTACGGTTTCCACTCGCGGGCAAATTTTATAAGTTCAATAGTGGATTTTATAAACAATAAAGTTGTCGGCGGCAATGACGGCGGAGCGATTTTCATCGGCGACGGTTCGCAAATAGACTTTGTAAATTCATCGGCAAGTTTTGTGGGAAATAATGCAGACAGCGACGGCGGAGCGATTTCTCTCATTGCTTCGACATTGAACTTTACAAATTCAACGATAACTTTTATAAGCAATGCCGCCAATTATAGAGGCGGAGCGATTTATGCCGCTTATGCCTCGCAAATGAATTTTACAAAGACATCGCTTAATTTTATAAGCAATACTTCCGAGGACGGCGGAGCGATTTATTTCGATACTACATTAAGATTAAATTTGATGAATTCAAATGTAAGTTTTGCGGGTAATAGAGCCGCAAGATACGGCGGAGCGATTTATCTTAGCGGGGATTCAGTGCTGAGTTTTACAAATTCCGCAGCGAGCTTTATAGGTAATGACGTCACCGAATCAGGCGGAAGCGGCGGAGCGATTTATCTTATAGGCGCGCAAATAAATTTCATAAATTCATCGGCAAGTTTTGTTGGAAACCGCGCGATTGAAAACGGCGGAGCGATTTATGCGATAAATAATTCGTCGGTTGGATTTACGGCAGGCGGAAATATTTTGTTTAGAGAAAATATGGCAAACGGTTTGGAAAACGATATTTATTTAGACGCTTCAAAACTTTATTTGGACGCGGGCGTGTATCAGATAAGAATGGAAGGCGGAATAAAAGCCTATGCCGGCAGCACGATTTCTTGGACAAATGCGTCGGGCGGGGCTTGGATTTTAGGCGGAATAAATGAATTGAAAAATATGGGATTGTTTAATATAGGTTCGCAAAGTTCAATTACCGTAATGAATGCAAGCTGGACATATATAAATAATAAAGCGAATTTGAATTTGACAAGTTCGAGAATAAGTTTTATGGACGATATAGTGAATTTTTCAACAAATAGCGCCGCCGGAAACGGAGGAGTGATTTCTCTTAACAATAGATCTACGGCAAATTTTGTGAACGCGCAAGTGAATTTTACAAGCAATACTTCTTCTCAACAAGGCGGGGGAATTTATCTTAATAATTATTCTCAAGCAAGATTTATAAATTCAATGGTAAGTTTTACAAGCAATGCGGCTTTGTCGGGCGGAGCGATTTCTCTTGTAAATTCACAATTGAGTTTTGCAAATTCGTTGATAAGTTTTATAGGAAATAGCGCTAATGATTTGGGCGGAGCGATTTATGCGGCAAATAATTCGTCAATAGAACTTGCGGCAAGCGACGATATATTGTTTAAAGGAAATACGGCGGGCGGAGCGGGAAATGATATTTATTTAGACAGATCAAGACTTTACTTAAGCGCTAACGACTATCAGATAAAAATGGAGGGCGGAATAAAAGCCTATGGCGGCAGCACGGTTTCTTGGACAAACGGCGCGGGCGGAAGCTGGCTGTTGGAAGGAAATTCAGAATTTAACAATATGGGTTTATTCCAAATATCAGACCATAGTTCAATTACGGTAATGAGCGCAAATTTCACTTATGCAAACAATAAGAGAGAATTGACTTTGATATTATCAACGATGAGTTTTATAGACACTTTGGGAAATTTCACGGGCAATAGCGCGATTAACGGCGGCGGAATTTATATTCTCGGCAATTCGCTGGTAAATTTCATAAATTCAACAATGAATTTTGTGAGCAATACGGTGAACTATTACGGCGGAGCGCTTTATATTGGCGGAACTTCTCAAATAGATTTTGAAAATTCATCGGCAAGTTTCATAGGAAATAGAGCTAATTATCAAGGCGGAGCGATATATAATGCAAGAGAATTAACATTTAAGAATACTAATGTTATTTTTGAAGGAAATGTTGCGGGCATTGCCGGCAATGATATTTATAATGATAACGGCGGAGTGATAAATATTATAGAGCAAAGCGAAATAAAACTTAGAAGCGGAATAAACGGCGGCGGAAATATAAATATAACAAATGCCGTATTGAGAGTTTCGGCAGACGGATCGACAGCAAGAGATATAACGGTTGACGCGGGAACATTTTCATTAGTTGACGCGGGAAATATAAACGGTTATTGGCCAAAAACATTTACTGTGGACGTATTAAGTCTCATAAACGGCGGGACATTAGAAATAGGAATAGTCGGCAATTCGTATGCGAGCGATTTGATAAAACTTCTTGGGACAGGGGCGGTTATGAATGTTGGCGTTGGCAGCAAGCTGAGCATTATGACCTATGTGCCGGTGGAACAGGGGGAAAGAAATTATATTATAGCGCAAGGTTTAGTATCTGGATGGGAAAACTTTGTTTATGACAATCAGCATTATCTATTGAGCTATAGCAATAATAGTTTATTGTTATCAATAAAAGATCCGTCAAGGGGAGATATATATTATTGGCATGATGATGAATCGCCAGTGCACAGCTTGGAACAGGAATATGACGATATAGCGGTCGATTACGATACATTAAATATTATGGACGATATAGGTTTTCTCAATGCATTGACGGCTAATCCAGCTAATTGGACGACATTGAAAATAAGAGGCTGGAACGGCGCGGCTGCGTTTTTAAGAACATTTGACGGGAATTCAAATCCCGGGTTTAATTTGTTTGGAAAAGATGTGGCTTTCTCCGATTTGAATTTTGTGGAATTTTCAACAGCGACAAACGGCGGAGTAATTTTGGCCGAGCAGTCAACGATAACATTTAGCGGACGAGTAAATTTCATAACCAATACCGCTGTTGGAAACGATGGAATAGGCGGAGCGATATATCTTAACTATTATTCGCAGGCAAATTTTATAAATTCATCGGCAAGTTTTATAGACAATACCGGCGGAGAGGCTGGAGCGGTTTATGTCAATGTGAATTCAACGTTAAGTTTCACAAATTCAACGGCAAGCTTTATAGGTAATAAAGCAACTTATCAAAACGGCGGAGCGATTTCTCTTACAAATTCGCAAGCAAATTTTATAAATTCATCGGCAAGTTTTATAAATAATCAGGCGGCTCAAAACGGCGGAGCGATATATGCGGCCAATGGTTCGCGGGTAAGTTTTGAGGCAAGCGGAGATATATTGTTTAGCGAAAATACTGCGGGCGGAGCGGCAAACGATATTTATTTGGATAATTCTCAGCTTTCTTTGGATGCAAAGAGCTATCAAATAATAATGGAAGGCGGAATAAAGGCGATAAACGGCAGCAAGATTTCTTTGACGCATAGCGGTTCGGGCGGCGGCTGGCTTTTATTGGGCGTTTCAGAATTTAACGGAGTAAATTCATTTAGAGTATCGCAAGGTTCGATGAGCGTGATAGATACGAGCTTTACATATAGACATAATCAAGACAGCCTGAGATTGGCGAGTTCGACAATGAATTTTATAAACAGCACGGTAAGTTTTGCGTCAAATATCGGGACTGAAAACGGCGGAGCGATTTCTCTTACAAATTCGCAATTAGAGTTTACGAATTCATCAATGAGTTTTGTAAATAATCAGGCGGCTCAAAACGGCGGAGCGATTTATGCGGCTAACGGTTCATCAATAAGTTTTACGGCAATCGCTGATATAATGTTTATAGGAAATACGGCAAACGGCTTGGCAAATGACATTTATTTGGACAATTCAAAACTTTATTTGAATGCGAGAACTTATCAGGTAAGAATGGAAGGCGGAATAATAGCAAATAAAGGCAGCGAGATTTATTGGACAAATGAAAGCGGCGGAAACTGGGTATTGCTGGGTATTTCAGAAATTAACGGCGTAAATTCATTCCAAGTGCATCAAGGTTCAATGACTGTAATGAATGGAAGCTGGACATATATCAACAATAATGCAAATATGAAATTGACGGGCTCAACGATAAGCTTTATAAATACGATAGCGGATTTTTCGACAAATACCACAATTAATAACGGCGGAGGAATTTATCTTGGCAATTATTCGCAAGTAAGTTTTATGGATTCGCAAGTGAGTTTTGCAAGCAATAGCGCGCAATTGGGCGGAGCATTATATTTTGCCGACAATACTTCGCAATTAAATTTAATAAATTCAACGATAAGTTTTACGGGAAACAGCGCTGCGGGAAGCGGCGGAGCGATTTATCTTAACAATATGTCGTCGGTCGGTTTTATCGGACAATCGATAGATTTTGAAAACAATGCGGCGCAGAATGCGGGCGGGGCGATTTATCTTGACGTCAATACGCAGGTGAATTTCATAAATTCATCGGTAAGTTTTACGGGAAATAGAGCCGGCAGAGGCGGAGCGCTTTATTTTAGCAATAGCACTTCGCAATTAAATTTAATAAATTCAACGATAAGTTTTACGGGAAACAGCGCGACGGGAAGCGGCGGAGCGATTTATCTTAATAATACTTCGTCAGTTGGTTTTGCCGATCAAACTGTGAATTTTATAGGCAATTCGGCTGAAACAAACGGCGGGGCGCTTTATCTTGACAGCAATACGAAATTAAACTTTACAAACTCTGTGGTGAATTTTATAGGAAATAGCGCCGACAGAGGCGGAGCGCTTTATTTTAGCAATGACACTTCGCAATTAAACTTACATAATTCCTCAATAAGCTTTGAAAACAACGAAGCGCGCGTGAACGGCGGAGCGATATATGCGATAAATAATTCGTCGATAGGATTTACGGCGGTGGGAGATATATTGTTTAGAGGCAATAAAGCAAACGGCGCGCCAAACGACATATACTTGGTAGATTCAAGACTGTATTTGGACGCTAAGGGATATAAGATAATAATGGACGGCGGGCTGAGGGCGTATGAGGATAGCGAAATTACTTGGAGAAATGACGAAGGCGGCGCATGGGAGCTTGGAGGGGAGAGCGAGATAAACAATATAGTATCGCTTAAGATAGCGGAGGGAAGTTCGATAACGGTGACAAACGGAAGGTTTGTATATACGGCAAATAGAAATAACTTGCATATAAGCGGTTCGACGATAAGCTTTATAAATGCCGAAGGGGCGTTTGTAAGAAATAGCGCAAGTAATAATGCAAGCAATAATGGAGGCGGCATATACTTGGATAGGGGATCATTGCTAACAAGCGAAGCGGCGGCGATGAGTTTTGTAGGTAATGGAGCGGGGAATATGGGAGGCGGTATATATTTGGAAAGCGACAGCGATATGACGATAAAAGACTCTGAAATAAGTTTTACAAGCAATACGGCAAGATACGGCGGAGGGCTGTATGTTAGCGGCGGAGCGCGCGCAAACTTTATAGGAAGCAGCGTAAGCTTTATAGGAAACACAGCGACAGGAAACGGCGGAGCAATATATGGAGCCGAGGGATCGTCAATAGCTTTTGAAGCGGGCGGGGATATAATATTTAGAGGAAATAAAGCGAGCGGAAAAGCAAACGACATATATTTAGAGGGCGGAAGCATATATTTGAATGCGGGAATACATCAGATAATAATGGAAAGCGGGATAAGGGCATATAAAGGAAGCACGATAACATGGAGAAACGACAGCAATAGCAATAATGGTAATAGCGGCGCTATGGTGAGAGGGATGAGAGGAAGCGGAGCGATGAGCGGCAGTTTAGGTATAGAGGCGCAAGAGAGCGGATGGATATTGGGAGGCGTGAGCGAGATAAGCGATATAGCATTATTAGAGATAGAGGAAAATAGCATAATAAGCGTAGTGAATGGAAGCTTTACGTATGTGAATAATAAGGAAGGAATGAAGTTGGAACGTTCGACGATAAACTTTATAAACAGCACGGCAAGTTTTATAGCAAATAAAGCGGGTGATGCCGGTATGGGCGGAGGAATATATCTCAATAATAATTCGCAAATAAACTTTATAGGTTCAAAGATAAGTTATATAAACAATGAGGGGGAGCTTGGAGGAGGAATATACCTTGATGATAGTTCGTATGCGAAATTTGAGAATACGGTTGGGATTTTTAGCGGGAATGTGAGCGTATCAAGCGGGGGCGGGATGTATGTGAACACGAATTCGAGGATGGAATTTATAAATTCAAATATAAGTTTTACAAACAATAAAGCGGAAATCGGCGGCGGAATATATAATGAAGGGCGGTTAACGTTTAGAGGGTCGAGAGTTATAGTGGAAGGAAATGAGGGCAGAGAAGGGCGAGGGATATATAATGATGAAAGGGGAGAAATAAATATAGCAGACGGCAGTGAAGTAATTATAAGGGATGGAATGATAGACAAAGGCAGTATAAACATAGACAATAAAGGTATATTGAGAGTATCGGCAGACGGCTCAGAGTTGGGGACGGTTAAGATAACGAGGGGCGGTATGCTGTCAACGGTTGATACAGGCGATGGAAATAAGGGTGTGAATTACACGACAAAGACGGTGAATGTGACGGGATTAGAATTGCAAGGGATATTAGAGGTAGGAATAGTATTGAATACAAATATAAATGATTTAATAAATGTAGAGGGATCGATAGATATAATGAACGGCAGCATATTGAGCATAAGATATTTTGGGTATTGGAAAGACGTGAGGGAATATACGGTATTAGAAGGGACTGTAAACAATTGGGAAGGTTTAAGCTATGACAATAGGTATTATTCGGTAAATTATGATTACGGAAACAATAAATTGTTATTATTTGTGCATTCGGATCCGACGCCTAAAGCAATAGACGTGAGCGCGATATTTATAGCAAACGCCTTGATGAATGCCGGAACAGATGTAAATGCCGATGGAATATACAATAATATAAAAGACGTGGGATTAGGCGTGAATGTTTGGGGAGAAGTGAACGGAGGGGTAACGAAAGGCGATAACGGAAATGCGATGGGAACATTTGACGTCGGCGGCGAGAATGTATATGCCGGTATGGATGTAATTGTATTAGAAAATAGCAAATTAGGAATATATGTAGGGGGAATAAACAAGACATTTGGGCAAGGGGATAATAGAGGCAGTATGGACGGGTTTGAGGGAGGAATGTATGGAGGAATATTTGGAGATAGATTGACATTAAAAGCAAAAGCGGGCGTAGAGATAGACAATATAAAGACACAAAGGGAAGTAAAAGGCGAATATGTAACGGAGAAAATGGAAGGCAGCGTGGAGGCTACGACAATAAAAGGCGGAGCGGAGATAGAGTATGAGCCGATAAAGATATCAAAAAACAAATCGTTTAAGATATTTGCGCGGGCGGATACGTCGTTGACGTCGAGCGGGGAAATGAGAGAGAAGTATAGAGAGGGCGAGTCGTTGGCGATGACAGTGGAAGGCAAGAGCGATTATATTCGCTTGACGACGAGGATAGGCGGAAAATACACATTTAATATGGGCGGTTTGACGATAGGGGTAAAGGGATATATGGGAATGATGCCGATAGGCAATGCAGCTACATATAAGATGAGTTTAGACGAGAAGTTTGATGTGAGCAAGGAAGTGGATGGAGGAAAGTTGGCCGAGACATTTTTCGGCGCCGGGATAAACGGCGAGTATAAGATAAGCGACGGGGTATCGTTGACTGCAAATCTGAATGGAAGCAATGGGACGGATGAGTATGGATATAATGTAGGCGGAGGTTTGGGGTTGAATGTGAAGTTTGGAGGAAAGAAAGAAGTAAGAAAAAGAGCGGGCAATAATAGAAATAATAACAATAGAAATAATAATAAGAGAAGTTCAAACAATGAGAGAGTAGTGGAGAAAGTAGTAGAGACGGCTACGATAAAAGAGAAAGTGACGATAACGGAAGAGATAATACCGGTAAAAGAAGAAATAGTGCAAGTAGGTTTAGAGGACAGAGCTGTGATAAGCGGGATATTAGAAAACAGGGAAGAGGGGATAGGGGAGTGGAAGTTTAGAGTAAGAGGGAATATGTTAGAGATAAGCAAAGGTTTTGCAAAGAAGTTCGGGATAAAGGAAGGCGGCAGGATATATATAGTAGAGTATAGCGGGAGAAAGTTTTTATTTAACGGCCGTGAGAAAGCGCTGACATTTGTGAGGGAGTTGAGGGTGAGAGGCGGAAAAATAAACGGTTTAGCAATAAGGGCGATAAGGGTGAGAGGCGGAGCGATATCGGCGAGCGAATTAAGAATGAAAGACAAGAGCCAGCCATTGATAATGGAGTATAGGAATGAATATGCGGAAGCGATAACGACGAGGGAGAAAGCCAAGAGAAAATCGAGAAGCAGTAAGAATAGTAATAATGGCAATAGCAACAATAATAATAATGTGAAATCCTATAGGGTAAAGATAGTGCCGGATGCGGCGAATTCTAATTAAAGATTGATTTTTCTTTATTATTATAATATTTTTTTGTTTTTTAGCTCCGTCCGCGTCAAGTTCATTTAACCTATTATTATAAAAAGTCTAATATGTTGAGAGATTTAACTTTTGCTTGACAAAGCGGAAAGCTAATTCTATAATAAAAATATGGATAAAGTCGCCGAATTGATAGATGAATTAACCTCTAAGCTGCAAAGCGCGGTAAAAAATATGCAAAAACTCAAAGAGGAGAATAAAAGTTTATCTCTTGAATTGAATTTTTTAGAAAAAGAGAATGAAAAAAACAGGAAAATCGCCAATTCTTACGAAGCGCTAAAGAAAAATGTGGAAAGCGCCGCTATAAAAATAGATAGATTATTAAAAAAAATAGATACTTCTAAAGGATGAATAATAAGATTGGAGTTTTCAAAAAAAGGTTAAGATATGGAACTTATAGAGATTAAAATATTCGATGATAAACAAAGAGCTTGGAACATTATGGGAATGGATATGAAGCTGAGCGGAATAGACGAAACCGGCCAGCTTGAGTTTTTGAATGTTGTAAATTATGTAAATGATGTTTGGCAGGAAGTTAGGAGTAAAAACTCTAAGACAGCCGACACTCAAAAGATATGTATATTAACAGCGGTTAGAATTGCGGAAGAACTTATTAAACTTAAAAGTTTGCAAGAAAATATTTCAAGCAATAATGAAAAAAAACTTAATATGCTTATTAGGCAGATAGAAAATATTAACCTGGCTAATCAATAATGTAAATTTTAATTTTTAATGTTTTTCCCTGCAGTGTTGGTGATGTTCTAAGTGTATTTATTCCTACAAGTCTAATTAGGAGAACCGCAGACGAGCGTATGCTTTTGGGCCTATGCCTCTGTTTCTCACTTATAAAAAAGGGCTTAAATCACTTATAACGCACGGCGCTGTGGGGATTTTTTTTGCCATAATTATTAAAAATGCGGCAATTGTTAAAATGTGCGCGGACACAGCCGCAATTTTGTAATAATAAAGGACTTATATGAGTCAAATGGATTTTCTAAATCAGGCGGCAAGCCAAAAAAATAAACCTTTAGCCGCAAGGATGACGCCGAAATCTTTTGAAGATTTTATGGGACAGGAAAATATTGTCGGAAACGATAAATTGCTCAGACGTTCCATAGAGGCCGACAACTTGGGTTCGGTGATAATTTTTGGTCCGCCCGGAACGGGAAAAAGCGCTTTGGCAAAAATTATCGCTTCAAAGACAAAATCTTATTTTGAGGAAGCAAACGCCGTAACCATAGGCATAGCCGATATAAGAAAAATATTGGAATCTGCAAAATCGCGCTTGGAACTTTCCGGAAAAAAAACGATTTTGATGCTTGATGAAATTCATCATTTTAATCGTTCGCAGCAAGACGCTTTGCTGCCGGATGTCGAAAGAGGAATAATAACTTTAATAGGCATAACAACGGAAAACCCTTTTTTTTATATCAATGCGGCGATAATTTCGAGGAGTTTGGTTTTTGAATTTCAACCTCTTTTGCCTCAAGCTCTCGAAAAAATTTTAGATCAGGCGTTAAAAGATTCAGTCAATGGTTTGGGAAAATATAAAATTGAAATGTCGCAAGAAGCAAAACAGCATTTGATTCTAAATGCAAACGGGGATGCAAGGAAACTTCTTAACGCTCTTGAAATAGGAACGCTTTCCACAAAGCCCGATGAAAACGGAGTAAGAATTTTTGACATCGCGGCGGCTCAAGAATCTTTGCAAAAAAGAGCCGTTCTCTACGATCGCAGCGGGGACGGACATTATGATCATATTTCCGCTTTTATAAAATCTATGAGAGGGACTGATCCGGATGCCGCAGTTTATTGGATGTCTAAAATGCTTCAAGCGGGAGAAGATCCGAGATTTATAGCGCGCAGAATAATAATTTGCGCAAGCGAAGACGTAGGAATGGCGGACCCGCGCGCATTGATGTTTGCCGTGTCGGCTTTACAGGCTGTTGAATTTATCGGAATGCCCGAGGCAAGAATAATTTTAGCTCAAGCGGCAATTTATGTGGCGACGGCTCCGAAATCAAATTCAGCTTATTTGGCCGTCGAGGCGGCATTGTCCGAAGTTAAAAACGGCGGCGTCAGAAGCGTTCCAAATCATCTAAAAGACGCAAATCTCGACGCTCAGCATTTGGGGCATGGCGAGGGTTATAAATATCCTCATAATTATCCCGGGCATTTTACAAAGCAGGAATACGGGGCTTCTAATGAGGAATTTTATAAACCGTCAAAGGAAGGATATGAAGGAAAAATCCGCGAAAGATTATCGCAGCTTAAACAAAGAAAAGATAAGGAGTGAGTTTTTACGTCTGAGAAATTCTTTGAGTAAGGATTTTATTTTAGAAAGCAGCGCGGAAATTTTTGCAAAAGCGCAATCTTTGGAAAATTATAAAAGTGCAAAAACCGTGATGTTTTATCTTTCTTGCGGAAGCGAAGTTTTTACCGACGATATGATAAAAGCCGCATTAAAATCAGGCAGGCGCGTCGCGGTTCCGGCTATAACGAATTTGGAAAAATCCGAGATGGAAGCGGTTGAAATTTCAAAAATTCAAGACGCCGATAAAATAATTTTGGGTATAAGACAGCCTGATATAAAAAATGCGGTTAAAATTAGTAAGGATGAAATTGATTTTATTGCAGCGCCCGGACTTGTTTTTGACATTATGGGTTTTAGGATAGGTTATGGGAAGGGTTTTTTTGACAGATGGCTTAGAGAAGTTGACAAAAACAAGACGGTTGGTTTGGCCTACGATTTTCAAATAATCGACAAAATATGCCGAGATGAAAATGATAAATGCGTGGGAAATGTAATCAGCGAGAAAAGAATATTGGCAGTTCCTAAAAAGGAGTTCTAAAATGAATATGTTTATTTTGACTATTTGTATTACTGCTTTAACGGCTTTATGCGCCGGATATTTGCTGCGATTTGTTTTTGCTAAGATGAATGCAAATTCCGCAGAGCAAGTTTCTGAAAAAATTATAAATGAAGCCAAATTGCTGGCTCAAACAAAATCAAAAGAAGCTATGTTGGAAGCCAAATTGATTGTCGATAAAGAAAGAAAAGAATTTGAGCAGGAAATTAGAGAAAGAAAACAAGCGATACAATCTCAGGAAAATAGAATCAATCAACGCGAGGAAGCGCTTGACAGAAGAGTTGATAATGTCGATAAGAGAGAGAAATCTCTTTTGCAAAAAGAGAGAGATTTAGTATCAAAAGAGCAGGGGCTTAGCGCAAAAATAGACGATATTGAAAAAATCAAATTGCAGCAGACGCAGTCTCTTGAAAGAATAGCGGCTATGACAAAAGAGGAAGCTAAAAACACTCTTATTTCCTCGATGGAAAATGAAGCAAAGAGAGACGCCGCAATTATCTTACAAAGAATTGAGCAAGAAATCCGCGATAATTCCGAAAAAAAATCTAAAGAAATTCTTTCAACGGCAATACAAAGAATTGCCGCCGATCACACCGCAGACATAACGACATCAACCGTTCAAATTCAAAACGACGACATTAAAGGCAGAGTTATAGGGCGCGAGGGCAGAAATATAAGAGCTTTTGAGCAAGTGACAGGGGTGGACTTAATAGTGGACGATACTCCCGACGCCATAACTATTTCGGCTTTTGACGGAGTTAGACGACAGATAGCAAAAATAGCTTTGGAAAGACTTATATCAGACGGCAGAATACATCCTGCAAGAATAGAGGAAGTGGTTGATAAAGTAAAAAAAGAAATGGATACTCATATAAAAGAAATAGGAGATCAAGCAGCTATTGACGCCGGCGTTATTCTTAATCCTGAAATAGTAAAATTGCTTGGAAAATTAAAATACAGAACTTCTTACGGGCAAAATCAACTTCAGCACACTTTAGAAGTTTCTTGGCTTGCGGGGGCAATCGCGGGGGAGCTTGGGGCGGATATAATATTTTGCAAAAAAGCCGGACTTTTGCATGATATAGGTAAAGCGGTTGATCATGAAGTTGAGGGAACGCATCATCAAATTTCGGCGGATT
Organism: Elusimicrobiota bacterium; assembly: GCA_031274365.1. Taxonomy (GTDB): domain Bacteria; phylum Elusimicrobiota; class Endomicrobiia; order Endomicrobiales; family Endomicrobiaceae; genus Ectomicrobium. The sequence goes on from JAISQF010000011.1 coordinate 14,419, forward strand.
TGGCTAAAAGATACGGGGAATCTCCAAAGATGATAAATGCCATTTTGGCGCATCACGAGGGTTTCGCCGTTCCTGAAAGTCCGGAGGCGTTTATAGTTGCGGCGGCAGACGCCATCTCGGCGGCAAGGCCGGGGGCGCGTCGCGAATCAGTCGAGCATTATATAAAACGTTTGGAGAAACTTGAAAAAGTTGCGGCAAATTTCAAAGGGGTTTTGATGGCTTATGCCATACAAGCGGGCAGGGAAGTGAGGATTTTAGTCGAACCTGAGGATGTTGACGATAAGCAAATGCAAGTTTTAGCGCATGATATTTCAAAGAAAGTTGAGCAGGAACTTGAATATCCGGGGCAAATAAAAATAACTGTAATCCGCGAAACCAGAGCGCAAGACATAGCTAAGTAAAATGTTTTATCTAATTATAGTAACGATATTGTGGGCTTTTTCATTCAGCCTTATAGGCGTATATTTGATGGATTTGGACAAATATTTTTTAGTCTTTATCCGCGCCGCCTTGGCTGCGCTTTTGTTTTTGCCGTTCACGAAATTTAGAGGCGTGCCGCTTATTTTGCAGCTTCAACTTATGCTGATAGGAGCTGTGCAGATAGGCATAATGTATCTGTTTTTGTATCATTCTTATCAATTTTTAAGCGTGCCTGAGATTTTGCTTTTTACGATATTTACGCCGTTTTATGTAACGCTTGCTTATGATATTTTGGCAAGAAGTTTTCACTTTTTATATCTGATAAGCGCGGGAGTTGCCGTGCTCGGGGCTTTTATCATACGCTATGATAATGTCAACAATGACTTTCTGGCGGGATTTTTACTCATACAAGCGGCAAATATTTGTTTTGCAGCGGGACAGAGCGCGTATAAATATGTGCTAAAAAACAGGCAAAATTTCGACCAAAAAGAGATTTTCGGATATTTCTATTTCGGCGCGGCTTTGGTAACTTCCATTGCCTTTTTTGCGCTCGGCGATTTTGAAAAAATTACCCCTTCGCCTTTGCAATGGGTCATACTATTCTGGCTTGGTTTGGCGGCTTCCGGAGTCGGATACTTTTTATGGAATAAAGGAGCCGTAATGGTGGACGCCGGAGTTTTAGGCATAATGAATAATGCGCTAATTCCCGCAGGGCTTATCGTAAATATCGCCATTTGGGGCAAAGTGGAAAATTACACAACCCTAACCATCGGCACATCAGTCATACTTTTCTCTTTGTATCTACATGCAAAATTTATGAAAATGAGAGCAGCCTCTTAAGTGGGCGTATATTTTCAGCACTCCCGTATAAAATCATTTTCGCCGTCCATTATGATATGAGAGCGGGATTTTGATTTTTGATTGTAAATATGATAAAAATATTATGATGTAGTTTTTTGGTTTTTTTGCTCGACCGCTTCGGACATTCGCTTCGCTCGTAGGCTCGTCCTTTAATGCGGTCTCCGCAAAAATCCTTAATAAATAAATATATTACAAAGACAGAGCAGAGACAAAATTATTCTAAAATAAAAGACATAATTATAAATGACAAACAGAATCAGAAAGGAGGTTGTGGATACAGTAGAATATTAAGATCAATGACATATTAAAGGCTATACTATAACGATACTGGAGCGACAGAGAGGAGGCGCGATGCTGACAAATCGAATACGCTATAATGCTTTAGCCATTATTTTGAATAAGTATTGTAATTGCAGTTTTTGGACAGTAGGCCGCAGTAAATTGTTTTTCTTACGCCGTAAATCAAAACATACGGTTAATAAAGTGTCGTCACTGCAGGACTACAACAAAAGTGACGAAATCAATATAAAATCATATCAGAATTGTCGTATTTCTTCTCTTATTAAAATATTGCGAATTAAAAAGACCGCGGCGGTTGCGGGGTTATTATTTATTGGGAGTTTTTGTTTTGCAACAGAGTATTCTGTAAATAATTGGACTGACTTAGATAGAGACTATAGCGCCGCAACGGGAACAGACGGTATTTTAAATATTCTCAATAATATCACTTTTACCGCTATCTTAAACAGCAGCCCTTCTTGGACAACGTTAAGGATAAGAGGGTGGAATGCCAGCGCGGTGATTTTAAGAACATTTGACGGGAATGGAAATTCAGGGTTTAGTTTGACGGGAAGAATAGCGACTTTCTCCGACTTGAATTTTATAAATTTTTTGAATACCGGTAATAACGGGGTTATTTCTGTAAATGGGTCAACAGTAACGTTTGATGGAGAAATAAATTTTACAAACAATACGGCAGAGACAAATGGCGGAGCGATATATGCTATAGGGAATTCGTCAGTGGGGTTTATAGCGGGCGGGGATATTTTGTTTAGAGGAAATAGAGCGGGTAATTTGGCAAATGATATTTATTTAGATAGTTCGCGGCTTTATATGAATGCAAAAAATTATCAAATAATGATGGAAGGCGGAATAAAAGCGGTCAACGGAAGCACAGTAATTTGGACAAATGACGCGGGTGGGAGCTGGATTCTAAGCGGAATAAATGAATTTAATAATATGGCTTTGTTTAACATAGATCAGCAAAGTTCGATAACGGTGAAAAATGCAAGCTGGACATATATAAATAATAATGGAGTGAACTTGAGTTTAGAAAATTCGACAATGAATTTTATAAACTCAATAACAAAATTTACAGAAAATACAAGGGCAAACCCGGGCGGAGCGATTTATCTCGACAGTAATTCACAATTAAATTTTACAAATTCGACAGTAAGTTTTGCTGGTAATAATACAGACGGCAGAAATAGTTATGGCGGAGCGATTTATCTCGACAGTAATTCACAAGCAGATTTTATAAATTCGTCGGTAAGTTTTGCAGGCAATAATGCCAAACTTGGATATGGCGGGGCGATATGGACGAGTCAATCAACAATAACATTTAGCGGACGAATAAATTTCACAAGCAATTCCGCCGGTATTGGCGGAGCGATTTATGCAAAAACCCGCTCAATAATAACATTCAATGGACAAATGAATTTTACAAGCAATACGGCCGGCGCTTATGCCGGAGCGATTGATATTGAGAGTAATTCGCAAGCAAATTTCATAAATTCGACAGTAAGTTTTATGGGCAATACAACCGGCGGTGACGGCGGAGCAATTTATATTAGCAATAATTCGCAAATAAGGTTTAGCAATACGAGAGCGATATTTGAAGGAAATAATGCGGCATCCGGCAAAGACATTTATAATAACGGTGTGATAAATATTTTGGCCAAAAGCGAAGTGATACTCAGGAGCGGGATAAACGGCGGCGGAGATATAAATATAGAAAATGCGGTATTGCGGGTGTCGGCTGATAATTCGAATGCAGAAGTTATAACGGTAAAAGGCGGGGGCGTATTTTCATTAGTGGATGCGCAAAACGCAAATGAATATTCGACAAAAACATTTAGCGTCAACACATTGAATTTGAACAATGGCGGGGCATTGGAAATAGGCATAGTGTTAAGTTCTGACACGAGTGATTTAATAGATTTGGGAGCATCAGGAGAGATGAATGTTGACATTGGCGGAAAGCTAAACATTAGATATTTTGGGCAATGGCAAACAGCGAGGAGTTATGCGATAGTGCAAGGAACAGTAAATAATTGGGAAGGATTAGTTTATGATAAGGGGCATTATTTATTAGATTATGATGAAAATGTAAAAAGATTATTTTTACGTGCGCTGAGTGATCCGAGCATAAGCTCTGCAGGTGAGGCGATAAGCGGAGTATTTTTAGCAAATGTAATAAGGGAAATAGGGCGGGCTGATAATAGCCAAATATATGAAAATAGTCATAGGGATATATGGGTGTCTGGAGGGATAAGCGGAGTGAAAATAAATGATAAAGACAATGGGGATTTTATAAATAGAGGCAGCGGAGTAAAAACGGGAATTGCGATGATAAGAAGAGGAGGATTTGCGGCGGGAATTTACGGGGGATATTTGAAAGGTGATTTTAAGGATGAAAATAATATGGCAAATTTTGAAGGCGGGGAAGCGGGGATATACGGGTCATATTTAATAAGCAAAGCGATAAAGCTGCAAGGAGCTGTTGGGTATGGAGTATCGAGGGTGATAGCGAGCAAAGGAATGACAAATGCGGATTTTGAAGCGGAGTCAATAAGGTATGGATTTGAGGGCGAGTATAAGATTAAAAAGGGATGGGCCTCGTTTATAGGAATGGAAAGGGCGGAAGTATCGCATAAGAAAATAGCGGAATATGATAAAGAGGGCGAGGTTGGGACGATAGGCGGTGCGCAATATTCAAGATTAAATGCGACGGGGGGAATAAAGGCAGGTGGAAAGATTTTTAAAGTAAGAGGGTATATTGGATATACGATAGAGGGTAGAAAACCGGAATTAAGATATAGCGGCGCAGGCGCGGCAGAGACGGAAAAGATAGAAGGGAAAGAGGATGCGGCGATATTTGCGGGATTGGGTATGGGTATGGAGATATCCTTTAGCGATAATTTATCGATATTTGTAAATGGTCAGACGAATGGAAATAATGATTATTTAGCATACGGGGCAAATGCGGGAATAAGTTATAAATTTATTCAAAAGAAGTCTAAAAACAAGAGAATTATTAAACGTAGGAAAATTATTAGACTTCAAAGATGCCGCAGAGGATAATAATTTAGATTTTTGCGTAAAGCCTCTGCCGGCGCACGCTGTAAATTTTTTTGTTTTTTTGCTTCGACCGCTTTGGACATTATTTTGCTCATAGGCTCGTCCTCTAATGCGGTCTGCGCAAAAAAACCTCAATAAACAATGACTACAACAAAAATAGAAATTCAAAAATATTTCACTTGCAGGCTAAACATCGGCGATTAGCGATACAAGTCAAGCTGTTAATTTAATCTCAATTTTTAATCAGCTGTGGTGCCGCCGTCAACGGGCAAAGCGACTCCGTTTAAGAAAGACGCTTCGTCTGAAGCCAAAAATAAAGCCGCATTAGCAACATCTAAATCTGTGGCAAGTCTGCCCAAAGGAACTTCTCCAAGCCTTTCGGCTTTGCGGTCAGGATTCTTAAACAATTCTTGAACGAGAGGCGTATTAACAGTGCTTGGATGTATTGAATTACACCGTATATTGTCTTTTGCATAACGAACGGCTATAGTTTTTGTCATCAAAGTCAAAGCGCCTTTTGTAATAGTATAAGCTTCCGTCGTATAACGATGACCTATGAGTCCGCATACAGAGGACATATTTATAATCGAACCTCCGCCGGCTTTGCGCAAAACTGGAATAAAATGTTTTATTCCCAAAAAAGGACCTTTTACATTTACGGCAAGCATAGCGTCGAAAGATTTTACCTGCATTTCTTCTATGGGTTCGCGTATATTTATACCGGCATTGTTGACCAAAATATCAATTTTGCCTTCGCTTTTTATTATCTCTTCTTTTGCTTTAATCCAGCTCTCCTCGCTTGTGACATCAAGAGATAGAAAATAAACTTTTGCTCCGATTTCTTTTATTTGATCAAGGGTTTTTACAGCCGCACCGGCATTCAAATCGGCTATAAAAACTACGGCCCCTTCCTGAGCAAATCTTTTTGCTATTGCCGCTCCAAGCCCTTGAGCCGCCCCTGTGATAAGAGCGATTTTATTTTTTAGACGCGTCATTTTCTCACCTCTTTTTTAGCGAGTTTTTCATAATAACGAACTATCGCGCTATGATCATTTGCTCCCATTCCGTCAACTTTTAGGGCTTGTAAAATTTCCATTACGGAAGCCGTAAGCTGTATAGGAACATTTAATTCATGAGCCGTATCAAGAGCATTTTGTAAATCTTTAATATGAAGTTCAATGCGAAAACCCGGCTTAAAATTTCCGTCAAGAATCATCGGGACTTTTGCATTCATTACCGTTGAGCCGGCAAGTCCGCCTTTTATCGCGTTAAAAACAGATTCGGGATTAACGCCGGCTTTTGTGGCAAGGACAAAAGCTTCCGAGACGGCCGCGATATTTAGGGCAACTATAATTTGATTTGCAAGTTTTGTGACATTGCCGCTTCCTATTTCTCCAACATAAGTAACTGAAGATCCCATTTTTGCAAGTATGGGATTTGCAATTTCAAAAGCTTCTTTATCGCCGCCGACCATAATTGCAAGAGTGGCGTCTATGGCTTTCGGCTCGCCGCCGGAAACTGGCGCGTCAATCATCAGCGCTCCCTTTTCTTTTAATGCGGCGTATATTTCTTGCGAAGCGGCAGGAGCTATTGAACTCATATCAGCTAAAACTGTTCCTTTTTTTATGCCTTCTATCACTCCCTGCCCGCCCAAAACAGCTTCTTTGACATGCGGGGAATTTGGCAGCATTGTAATTATAATATCGCTTTTTTCAGCGACTTCTTTATTTGATTTGGCAATCTCCGCGCCCAATGAAACAAAATCGTCTGTTTTTGCAAACTTATCATAAACTATAAGTTTATAACCCGCTTTGATTAAATTTTTAGCCATCGGTCGTCCCATAATGCCCAAACCGATAAAACCGATTGAATTGATAGTCATTCTTTTCTCCTTTTTAATACGGCTGACAAGTCTGCAAATTTAATCTTATTAATTATCTATGAAAATTATACCGCCGTCTTAATTTTGTTTCAAGATTATTTCACAAGATTTTTATGCATATAATGTCAGCCGTTTATTATTACTTTTTTAATGCTTTTCGGACAGCTTTAATCACATCAATTGTTGAAATATTGTATTTGGTCAACAATTCTTCATAGCTGTGAGCCGAAGTTCCAAAAGAATCGTTAATTGCCACTTGCTCAAAAGGCAAATTCGTTTCTCCTATAATTAAGGAAGCAATATCCGAGCCGAGACCTCCGATTTTTTCAGCTTCTTCGGCGGTGATTATCGCTTTTTTACCCTTAATATATTTTAATATCTCCTCTTTTTTGAGAGGTTTTAGGGTGCTTACATTGATTACTTGAACGGCTATGCCCTCATTATTAAGTTCTTCCGCGGCTTCAACGGCTTTTGAAACCATAACCCCCGTGGCAAAAATCACGGCGTCCTCTCCCTCTACAATCGGATACATCTTTCCAATTTGATATTCTGTTTTTTCGGAAGTAAAAACAGGGAGATCGTTTCTATTTATCCTAATATAAACGGGACCTTTGATTTTGGCTATAACTTCCATCATCTTTTTAACTTCCACAGCGTCAACGGGATTTAATACCGTCAAATGAGGAATTGTTTTGATGATATTTGCGTCCTCAACGGATTGATGCGTTTTGCCGTCGCCAAAATCTGAAAGACCGCAGCTTGAGCCGCAAATTTTCACATTAGCGTTTGGTATCGCTATAGAGCAGCGAATTTGATCATAAGCTCTGCCCGAAGCAAAAACGGCAAATGTTCCGTAAAAAGGAATTTTGCCCGCAAGAGCTAATCCAGCCGAGACGGAAGCCATATTTTGCTCCGCTATGCCCATTTCAAAATAACGCTCCGGAAAAGCGTCCTTAAATAAGCACGACATAGTCGATTTTCCAAGATCCGCTTCTAAAACGACAATATCGGAATTCTGTTTTCCAAGCTCAACAAGAGCCTCTCCATATGCTTTTCTTAAACTTTGTTTTTCCATAATTATGCTCCCGCCTTTACCGCGTCTAAATCTTTTAACGCGATATTTTTTGTCTCTTCAGTGAGGATTCCGTTATGATATGCCGCGTTTGCCTCGGCAAAAGAAAAATATTTGCCTTTAACCGTATCCAAAATAATCACGCTCGGTTTTCCTTTAATATATTTTGCCTCTTCTATCGCGTTAGCAATTTTATCGACATTATGTCCGTCGGCTTTTATAACATTCCAACCAAAACTGTCCCATTTTTTATCGAGATCGGGAATGTAAAAAATATCTTTGGTCGGACCCGTCGCCTGAAGTTTATTGAAATCTATAAAAGCGGTTAAATTGTCAATCTTAAAATTGACCGCGGCCATAGCGGCTTCCCAAAGCTGTCCTTCGCTTTGTTCTCCGTCGCCCATTATTGTATATACGCGCGCTGAACTTTTATCAAGTCTTAAAGCGAGAGCCATTCCGACGGAAATGGAAAGTCCCTGCCCCAAAGAACCGGTGACGGCTTCTATACCGGGTATCGATAAATCGGGATGTCCCTGTAAAAGTCCGTTGAGCGTTTTAACTTTTTTCAACTCCTCTCTCGGAAAACAACCCGCCTCGCAAAGAGCGGCGTATTGTATGAGAGCGGCATGACCTTTTGAGAGAACGAGTCTGTCGCGGTTCGGATCTTTGAGTTTATCTTTGTTAAAATTCATTTTGTCAAAATACAAAACGGCAATAGTTTCGGCTAATGAACTTGACCCGCCCAGATGACCGGCATTTCCCACGCCTATCATTTCAACAATATCATAACGCAGTTGAAGAGCTATTTCATTTAATTTTTTTGTTTTTTCATCTGCTGACATATTTCTCTCCTTGCGTTTATTAAATTATTCCCAACTTTATGAAAACAAAAATAGCTATTAAACTTATAACTCCGGCGACTGCTTGAATGAGAGTTAAATATTTTAATCCTTGTTTTACATTGAGGTTATAAAGCTGAGTTCCGACCCAGAAACCACTGTCTGAAACGTGCGTTCCAACCAAAGTTCCAGAACCTATTATAAGAGCAAGCTGTAATGGATTAAACCCTAAAGCGCCAGACATCGGGAGAACTATTGCCGCCGCAGTCATTCCAGCCGTGGTGCGCGAACCGACCGCTATCATCATCACAGCCGCTATAACCCAAGGAACTAAAATTGTGGGGAATTGATATTGAGCCACTAAATCGCCAAGCAAAGCAATGTCCGGATATGCTCTGATAATTGCGCTAAAACCTCCGCCCATAGCCGTAATCAATAAAGGAAGCAAAGCTATAGTCAAAGCGCGATTCGTCCATTTATTTAAGACAATGTCTGATATATTTTTATTATCTTCGCCCGTATTGATTTTATAATGTTTGATAACATTATCTTTCATTGAGAAAGCCATAACTATCGCTATAAGAGCGCCGATAAACATGGCGATATTTCTTTCTCCGACCGCCGCAAGAAAAACCCTAATGGGATTTCCGTCGGGAAGCCACAAAGCCGCAAAAGAAGCGCCCGCGATAAAAATTACGGGAAGCAAAATCGGCAGAACTGAAACGCCCACTGAAGGAAGCCCGGGCTCTATCATCAAAAGCTCTTTGTAATCGTCGCTTTTTGCAGGCTCTATCCCGGCTGAATAATCGGCGCGCGGCTCAATCCATTCTTTAGCAACCCATTTGCGCATAACAGCATAAGTGCCCAGATAAGCTATGATAGAGACAACTATGCTCCAAAAAATCATCAATCCAACGTCCGCGCCCAATAAAATTGTAACGGCTAAAATCCCGGGCGTCGGAGGGATTAAAGAATGCGTCAAAGAAGCCGCAAAAGTCGTCCAAGTCGCCATTGTTGACATTGATGTTTTTTTACGTTTTGCAATAATTGCCGCAATAGGAGCCATAAGAACTTGAGTGACGTCTCCAAAAATTGGAATTGACATTACAAAAGCTGTAAAACCTGTAGCCAATTCCAAAACTTTTCCTTTGAAAAGTCTGATAAAGAAATTGACTATGGATTTTACCGCTCCGGAATCTTGAATGCTGACGGCTATTATAGAGCCGAAAATAATAGTAGCCCCTATGCTTCCAAGCGTGCTCCCGAAACCGCCCGTGAAAACTTGAGCAGTTTTTACAAAACCGTAACCATAAGCGATACCTGCCAGAACTCCCACAGTGAAAATTGCTAATACAGGATGAACTTTGAACTTGACAATCAATAGAATTAAAATAATGATTGCCGCGATTAAAACTACTCCGAAATGAGCCATAAAAAACACTCCTTACCCGTATGGGATTTTTTGTTGTTCACGCCTGCGATGGCATGAAAATATCTACAAACTTTCTAATTTTCTTTCAATGTCCATAAACCCAGAGCGGGATTACTTATATAATATATCTCCTCGCCGTTTATGGTGTTGTATCCGTCTTTAAGTTTTTTGGGATCGTAAATTTTTGCCGCTTCGTCATAAGGCATATAATTAAAATTTACGTCTCTAATTTCTTTTTCGGTCAAAAGTTTTGTGCAATAAGTTATCTTAAAATTTCCGTCGCTTGAGCCGTGAATCAAATGTGCGGCCACGGAAAGATTTTTTTTGACTTCGTCGTATTTTTTGACTAAATCTAAAACATTTTCCCGTCCGATATATCCGTATTTTCGTATGAGAGCGTCGTTTTGATCGTCTTCTCCAAATTTTCTTATACCCGGAGCCAAAATAATAAGTTCTCCTCCCGGAGCCATTGCTTTTCTTGAACGATAAATGGATTTATTTCCAACCCATGTTGTTTTGAATTCCAACGGGTCGAGATAGACGACGGCTTTTTTTATCGGTTTGTCCACATATATTATGTTGTTTTTTTGAGAGAGGCGGACGGCGGCTTCAAAATTTGCTCGTTCGCGTCCGATATAAAGTCCTTGAATGAGAGCATTATTTTTTTCAACGGTAATGACGGTGAGGATATATAGTATAGGCAGGTTTTTAAGAAATTTTTCCTCGGCATAATCAAAGACTTTTCGGACGGGAGAAAAATCTTTTCCCAAAAGTCTTTCGGCGCCGTAAAAAGCTCCCAGCATATGAGAGGAATTTATCATACTGTATCCGCCGCATCCTACGAAAATATTTTTTGAATAATTAGCCATACCGACGACTTCGTGAGGAACAACTTGTCCTATTGAAAGGATAATATCGTATGCAGAATCGGTCAATCTTTTATTGACCTCAACGTCTATTTTATTATCGACAAGTCCTTCGGAAACCTCTTTGACAAAATCGGACGGAACTTCGCCAATTTTGACAACATCGTTTCGCCAATTATGATTTATAATTTTTTCAAAAGGGACAGCGCCTTCAAAAAAATCTTGACATTCTTGAGACGTCATATATTCGTGAGTCCCCAATGCGGGCATAATGTCAACTTGAACTTTATCTTTTAAGAGATTGTAATACATTGCGGTGAGTTTTCCTGCTCCAGAATACATTCTGGTATAATCCGGCGGTAAAATTAAAACTTTCTTTAGATTTTTTCCTTCAATTGATTTTTTAAGCGCTTCAAACAACTGCTCGTCAGGAATGCCCAATTCATTTTCTATAATCATTTGTCATCTCCTTTGGCTTGCAGTGTTTAGCATATTTTTTCGCATTGCCAAATATCTTTTTTATTAAACAAAATAAAAATTTTTGCAATAGTGAGCCGCAACAATAAATAATATATTGTATAGAAATTGAATTTGAATTTGAGTTTTTTGATAGATTTAATATAGAAAATGGGGGGGGGGGGGGGTATATTTTAATATATTACTACACATAAAACCGTTGAAGTTAAATAAAGTAAGAGCTTCCACAGAAAAGTTTGAAAACTTGGTAAAAATTGAAAAGCGTGAATTGTTAGGCATAAAGCAAAACCTTTCGTCTTTTAATTTTAACAGCAAAAATCTATGTATTAAATTTTTATAAAATTGTCAAGCATATTAAAATAAATCCGCAATTTAATAACATTGACATATTGCTATTAAATTTTTTTTTTGTCATAATTATTTTGCTCGTATTTGATTTATATTAAACACAATGGCGTGTGCAATAGAGGAAATATGAATAAGTTTATCAATATTAGATATTGTTGTAAATTTATAAATGATAAAGAACGACGCAGAAAATAGGCTTTCTTATGTTTAATATAAGGAAGCTTTTTTTATTTTAGGAGGATATTATGATTACAGGAAGTTTGAAAAATGTGGATTTTTACAGCGGTTTATTTCCGAAAGCAAAGAAAGGTTTTGATTTTCTCAAAGAAGTGTCGGCGTCAACTGATAATAAAGTTTATGAACTTACAGACGGTATAAAAGCTCAAGTTTTTACGTTCAAAGCCAATCCTCCATCCCAGCGCAATTTGGAAACTCACGATGAATATATCGACATACAATTTATAGTGAATGGATATGATATTATAGGTATGAAACCTGCGGACGAATGCAATGAAGTTCTTACACCTTATAATAAGGAAAGAGATATAACTTTTTTTAAGGGCGCGCCGAATTATTCAATCAAAGTAAGAGAGGGAGAATTTGCAATAATTTTCCCCGACGAGGCGCATGCGCCGGCTTCGGGGGATTCTGACAGAGAATCTAAAAAAGTTGTTGTTAAAGTAAGAAAAGATTTGATGGGATTATAATGCGCGGCAATTTGCGCTGTTAGTCGAGCTTGAAATGACAAATGAAATGTGCGGCGGGCTTTGAAACAAATCCGTAATTGTCAAATAGAGAATAGGAGATTAATATATGAGAATACCTTTTGAAGAAATGAAAGCGGAGTTTGAGAGAGTTTTCATTAAATACGGTTTGAGCAAAGAGAAAGCCGAGATATGCGCCCGCGTGCATGCTCAAACAAGCAGAGACGGAGTATATTCGCATGGAGCAAACCGCATAGCAAGATTTATAAGCTATGTAAAAAAAGGATGGGTTGACGTCAATGCCGAGCCAACGAAAGAAAAAGAATTTGGCGCCATTGCAGTCTATAACGGTAATTTAGGTCCAGGAATTACAAACGCTTTGTTTTGCACTGACCGCGCTATAGAGATAGCAAAAAAATATGGCATAGGACTTGTTGGATTAAAAAACACAACTCACTGGATGCGCGGCGGAACTTATGGTTTATATGCGGCGCAAAAAGGTTTTGTCTCAATTTCTTGGACAAATACGGAATCCAGTATGCCCCCTTGGGGAGGCGCCGAGCCCAGATTAGGAAATAATCCTTTTGTGATGGCCGCGCCGGCTGAACCTGAACCCGCTTTGCTTGATATGGCTATGTCTTTATATTCGTATGGGAAATTGCAAGTCACTCGTCTTGCGGGAAAAAAACTTCCTTTCCCCGGAGGATTTGATAAAAATGGAATATTGACAAATGATCCGGGCGCTATTGAAGAAAGTATGCGCATTTTGCCGATGGGATATTGGAAAGGTTCGTCGTTTGCTTTTATGCTTGATATTTTAGGAGCTATACTTTCCGACGGAATCGGGGCCGCTGATATTGATAAAATAGGAAAGGGAAGCTGCGGGGGTTGCTCTCAAATTTTTATAATTATTGATCCTGAAAAAATATCGGTTAAAGATCATATAAATGAAGTGATAAAAAAAGCGAGAGAATATATCAAGACGTCTTCTCTTGCGCAGGGAGATAAAGAAATTCACTCGCCGGGAGAGGGGATTACAGCAGCGAGAAAAGAAAATGACGAGAAAGGAATTTTAATCGACGACGGCGTCTGGGCGGAGATAAAAGCTTTGTAAAAGATAAAAGCTTTGTAAAAGATAAAATCTTTATAAAAGATAAAAGCTTTATAAAATATGTTTTTAGGAGATGAGAGATGAAAACAGTGACGTGGGGTATGATAGGGTGCGGCGCGGTTACAGAGAAAAAAAGCACGCCGGCATTATATAAATCCGAGCATTCAAAACTCAAAAGCATTTATGCGACACAGTATGAAAAAGCCGCCGATTACGCAAAGAGGCATAATGTTTCAACCGTTTGTAAGAGCGCGGACGAAATTTTTCAAGATAAAGAAATTGACGCCGTTTATATAGCCACCCCTCCGAAATTTCATAAAGATTATGCAATTGCCTGTTTGAAAGCCGGAAAAATTCCTTATATAGAAAAACCTTTGGGTCTGAATTATCAAGAATGTCTCGATATTCTTGACGCTTCTAAAAAATATAATTTGCCGGTTTTTACAGCTTATTATCGACGCGGCATGGAAAAATATATTTTTATTAAATCTCTTATAGATTCAAATGCTTTGGGAAAAATTCTTTTTGTCCGATTAAATCATTTCTTAAAACCGGAACCTTGCGATTTGGATAGAAATAAACTTCCATGGCGTCTTATTCCGGAACAAACGGGCGGCGGAAAATTTATAGATATGGTTACTCATGTTCTCGACATTACGGAATATTTTTTTGGAAATTTAGACGTGTTGGGCGCGGCCGCACAAAATAGAGGCGGATTATACGACGTAGAGGACACGGTCATAGCTTCATTAAAAAGCCAGAGCGGAGTATTGATTAGCGGGTGCTGGTGTTATGCGGCGGATTTTAATAATGAGGAAATGCTTATAGCCGGCTCAAAAGGAGCGATATTAACTTCGGGTCTGTATTATGATTCGGTTAAAGTCCGCATCGATGGAAAAGAAGAAATAAAAGAATTCAAAGAACCCGAGCATGTCGCGATGCCTTATATGCAGATGGTAATAAATGAAATCGCCGGGGGCGCAAAGTCTCCCGCCGATATTTTGAGCGCGGCAAATAATGTTCGAATTATAGACGAGATATTGAAAGAATACCGCCGGTCGTATTCAAATTGCAAAGTTTCGTAAAATAAATAAACAATCCATTGTCTTTTTATTTCTATAAAAAGATGTGGAAAAAACAAAACGGAGGCAGTTGATCATGAAAAAAGTATTGTTGGGAACAGCAGCATTGTTATTGGCTTTTGCAGTCGTTTCATGCGGCGGGAAAAAGTCCGATACTGTGGTATGGAAATTGGCTTTTAATCAGTCGGGCGAGCATCCGCAGGCAAGAGGTATGAAGTGGTTGAGCGATGAATTCTATAAAGCAACAAACGGCGCTTACAGAATTGAAGTAAATCCCAATGAATTGTTAGGCAATCAGAAAGATTCTTTTGAACTTGTTCAAAGAGGAGCAATTCAGATGGCTTTGCTTGGAAATCCTATAGTAGAAGCGGTAAATCCTGATTTCGGACTTCTTGCTTTGCCCGGACTTTATAGCAGCGTAGAACATCAACAGAGAGTTTTCACAAGCGATCTTCTTAAAGATTTATACGCTTCGACGGCAAAAAATAATTTTTATGTATTGTCTGCAATACACGGCGGGACTCGTAATATATATGCAAAGAAACCGGTTCGTTCGCCCGCAGATCTTAAAGGTATGAAAATCCGCGTTATGCAGTCTCAATCCATGATGGATGTTATAAACGCCATGGGCGGTATAGCTGTCGCAATGTCGCAAGGAGAAGTTTATACGGCTATTCAGCAAGGCGTGCTTGACGGAGCTGAAAATAATGAAGTCACTTATTATGATTTGAAACAATATGAAGTCGCTCCTATTTATTCATATACGAAACATTTTATGATGCCGGATATTCTTGTGATAAATAAAGAAGCTTATGACAGCTTAACCCCTGAGCATAAAGCTATATTTGATAAGCTTGTAAAAGAAGCCGTTGTTTTGACAACATCATTATTTTTAGAGCAGATTGAAAAAGCAAAAGTGGATGCAATTAAGGGAGGCGCCCAATTTATTGAAGATTTTGACCCCGCGGTATTTAGTAAAAATTTCGCGGCAATCGTCAATAATTTTATTTCAAAAAGCGCTTTCAGAAAAAATCTTTATAATAAGATAAAAGCCGCAGGGAAATAAATAAAAAAATTGCAGATTCCCGTTTTGCTTATTGTGCGAAACGGGAATTTGCGATAAACGAGTCTTCCTCAATTATTTAAAAATAGCACACATAATACGGGAGTTTTTATGGAAGATATAAAAAGAAAAATAGACGTATTTCTACAATGGTTTTGTATTATTATAGTTGCCGTAATGACTTTTTTTGTTACGTATCAGGTGATTACCCGCTATCTTTTTAACAGCCCAAGTGCAATAAGCGAAGCTCTTGCACGGTATTTATTTGTTTGGCTCACAATGTATGGCGGGGCTTATGTTTTTGGTAAAAGAGAGCATATGAATCTTGGATTTATCCGCGATAAAATGCCTCTAAAAATAAAAACTGCCATTGAAATGTTCTCTGAATTTGTCATAGCCGTTTTTGCCGTTATCGTGATGATAATCGGCGGCTATATACAAACTTCCACTCAGATGATTCAGGCTGATCCATCGACTCAAATTCCTATGGGATATATATATTCGTCGGTTATGATAAGCGGTATTTTGATAGTATTCTATTCTTTGTGTAATGAAATAAAGCTGTTAAAAAAATTGAAAGTTTAATCATATTTCGGAGGTTTATTATGGACGCAGCAGTTCTTGCCGGATTGGTAATGGTTGTAAGCGTTTTGATAATGCTTGCCCTCGGTATTCCGATAGCTATTAGTATAGGATTGGGTTCTACAATTTCTATGTTATTTATTTTGCCGTTTGACGTGGCAATGTCATCTTCAGCGCAGCGAATGTTTACCGGTTCGGATTCATTTCCGCTTATGGCTATAACTTTTTTTATTCTTGCCGGAAATATTATGAATAACGGGGGGATAGCTCTGCGTCTTGTCAATTGCGCAAAGGTTCTCGCCGGACGTATGCCGGCCCCTCTTGCACAAACTAATATATTAGCCAATATGCTTTTTGGCGCTTTAAGCGGTTCGGGAGTGGCGGCCGCGGCGGCAATCGGCGGGACTTTAGGTCCTATTGAAAAGAAAGAGGGTTATGATCCAAATTTTATAGCGAGCGTAAACGTGGCTTCGGCTCCTACCGGAATGTTAATACCCCCTTCAAACACTTTAATAGTTTATTCTACAGTCGCGGGAAGCGTATCTGTTTCGGCATTATTTATAGCGGGATATTTTCCGGGCATATTGTGGGGAATATTCTGTATGATTTTGGTTGCGTTTATAGCCAAAAGACGCGGATACAGATCCGCCGAAAGCGTAGATTTTAAGACCGGACTAAAAACAATTATTATTGCCATACCCAGCCTTTTGCTTATAGTAATTGTTATTGGCGGAATTCTTGCCGGTATCTTTACCGCTACGGAAGGAAGCGCAATAGCGGTTTGTTACAGCCTCTTTTTAAGTTTGTGTTATAGGACAATCAATTGGAAACAAGTAAAAACTATTCTTCTCTCAACTGCGGAAACTACCGTGATTGTTACTTTTATGATCGGCGTCTCTATGATTATGAGCTGGATTATGAGCTTTACGCATATCCCGGCTATCGTAGCCGATACTCTTTTAGGTTTTACTCATAATGAATATGCGATTCTTTTTATAATGAATGCCATTTTGCTCATTGTAGGTATGGCTATGGATCCTATACCTGCGATTTTGATTTTTACGCCTATATTTTTGCCAATATGCGTAAGCTTTGGAATGAGCCCGATTCAGTTTGGCATAATAATGACTATGAATCTTTGTATAGGCACTATCACCCCGCCGGTAGGTCCCATACTGTTTACAGGCTGCAGGGTGGGAGGAGTAACGATAGAATCAATTTTTAAGCATTTATTGCCGTTTTTTACAGTTACTGTTATTGCTCTTTTATTGACTACTTATGTTCCGGCCGTGTCAATGTGGCTTCCGAGCGTTTTTGGATTAGTAAAATAATGTGTAAAACCTCTTGAAAAAGAGGAAATAAAAGGAGGGCGTATGAAAAAAGTATTATTGGGAAGTTTAGTATTGTTGTTTGCTTTTGCTCTTGTGGCATGCGGCGGAAAAAAGTCAAAAACACAAGTATGGAAATTGGCTTTTAATCAGTCCATAGAGCATCCTCAAGCGCAGGGATTGTTGTGGTTAAGCGACGAATTCTACAAAGCCACGGACGGAGCTTACAGAATTGAAGTAAATCCGAATGAACTTTTAGGAAATCAACAAGAATCTTTAGAATCTCTGCAAAACGGAGTAATTCAAATGGCTATAGTTGGAAATCCTATAGTTGAAGCGGTAAATCCTGATTTTGCAGTCTTAGCTTTGCCGGGTCTTTATGGAAACGCCGAACATCAGGAGGAGATTTATAAGAGCGGAGTTCTCAATGAATTATTCGCTACGACTGTAAAAAATAATTTCTACACTTTGGCGGCCATTCATTCCGGAGTTAGAAATATTTTTGCAAAGAAACCGGTTCGCTCGCCCGCGGATCTTAAAGGTATGAAAATTCGCGTTCAGCAATCTCAGCTTATGATTGACGTAATCAACGCTATGGGCGCAGTAGCCGTTCCGATGTCGCAGGGAGAAGTTTATACGGCTATCCAGCAGGGCGTGCTTGACGGAGCGGAAAATAACGAAGTCACTTATTATCAATTGAAACATTATGAAGTCGCTCCCGTTTTTTCTTATACAAGACATCTTATGATTCCAGATATTATTGTGATAAATAAGGACGTCTATGATAGTTTAAGCCCAGAGCATAAAGCTATTTTTGACAGACTTATGAAAGAAACTATAGACCGCGTTTTTGCAAACTTCCTTGAGCAAGTAACACAATCAAAAGAAGCTGCCGCGGCAAAAGGCGCCACGTTTATAGATGATTTTGACTCTTCTGTATTTAATAAAAATTTCGCGGGAGTTATAACTAAAACCCTTAATACTCCTTCAAAGAAAAAACTTTATAACGCTATTAAAGCGATAAGATAATTTCTTTGCGTTTTGTCTCCTCTCTATTTTTTAGAGAGGAGGCGATTTTTAATTTTTGACTTTAGTTGTAAAAATGGAGCGCTTATGAAAAAAATAAAAGATTATGTTGACACAATTTTGCAATGGTTTTGTATTAGTATTTTGGTTGTTATGACTATTTTGGTTACATATCAAGTTATCACAAGATATATTTTCAATAATCCCAGCGCTATAAGCGAAGCTCTCGCTCGGTATTTATTCGTTTGGCTCACAATGTATGGCGGGGCTTATGTTTTTGGAAGACGGGAACATATGAATCTCTCTTTTATCCGCGACAAATTCCCGCCTAAAATAAAAACCATCCTTGAAATGACTTCAGAATTTCTTGTGGCAATTTTTGCCGCGGCAATAATGATTTACGGCGGAAAATTTTATGTTTCCCAGCAAATGATTCAGTTAGATCCGTCTATGCAAATTCCCATGGGTTATATTTATTCATCACTGCCTATCGGAGGAATTTTGATTTTGTTTTATTTTGTTTGTAATGAATTGGATTTGTTAAAAAAGTTAAAGAATTAAACTTTATTTTAGGACGGGAGGTTTTATGGATGCAGCAGTTCTTGCCGTATTGATAATGGCAATATCTATAGTAATAATGTTAGCTATCGGAGTTCCAATAGCCGTTAGCATAGGATTAGGTTCAGCTCTTGCGATGGCGGCTTTCTTGTCTTTTGACAGAGCTATGATGATGAGCGCTCAAAAAATGTTTTCGGGAGCAAACTCTTTTCCTCTTATGGCGATACCGTTTTTTGTTTTAGCGGGAAATGTTATGAATAATGGAGGAATAGCGATAAGGCTTGTCAATTGCGCAAAGGTTTTAGCCGGACGTATGCCTGCGCCGCTTGCTCAAACAAATATTATAGCCAATATGCTTTTTGGCGCATTGAGCGGATCAGGCGCCGCCGCGGCAGCCGCTATCGGAGGAACAATAGGACCTCTTGAGAGAAAAGACGGTTATGATCCAAATTTCAGCGCCGCCGTAAATATTTGCACAGCGCCCACGGGGATATTGATTCCTCCTTCAAATACTTTAATCGTTTATTCAACAGTCGCGGGAAGCGTGTCCGTCTCGGCTCTTTTTATCGGCGGCTATTTGCCCGGTATTCTCTGGGGCGCTTTGTGTATGATTTTGGTTGCGATTATAGCCAAAAGACGCGGATATTCTTCGGCGCAAAGAGTTGATTTTTTAACCGGAATCAAAACAATTTTAACAGCGGTGCCGAGTTTATTATTGATTGTTGTGGTTATCGGCGGAATTCTTGCCGGTATTTTTACCGCTACGGAAGCAAGCGCGATAGCGGTGGTTTATTCCTTAGTTTTAAGTTTATGTTATAGAAATTTAGACGCGAAAAAAATGAAACGTATTCTTTCTCAAACTGCCGAGACAACGGTTATAATTCTTTTTATGATAAGCGTTTCTATGATTATGAGTTATGTGATGGCATATACCCATATTCCTGAAATTATCGCCAATACTCTTATGAGCTTTACTCAAAATCCTTACGCTATTTTGCTTATAATGAATATCATTTTACTTTTGATAGGTATGGCAATGGATCCAACGCCCGCAATTTTAATTTTTACGCCTATATTTTTGCCGATGTGCTTAAAATTTGGAATGGATCCGGTTCAGTTTGGAATTATTATAACGATGAATCTTTGCATTGGAACAATCACGCCGCCCGTCGGAACAATTCTTTTTACGGGCTGTAAAGTCGGCGGAGTAAGCATAGAATCAGTTTTCAAACATTTACTGCCTTTTTTCATAGTTACAATAATAGCGCTTATGCTTACGACATACGTTCCGGCTCTGTCTTTGTGGCTGCCAAGTTTATTTGACTTAGTTAAGTTTTAATTTGGATTTATTTTAGAGTTAAATTAGAGTTTCTAATTTGTTATTCAAATAAAGTTTAACGGAGAATAAAATGTTAGAAAAAATTCAGAAGTTTGGCGGAGCTTTATTTACACCAGTATTATTGTTTCCGTTTGCCGGTATCGCCATAGCTTTGGGCATACTTTTTACGACTGAAATGGTAATGGGCTCCATAGCAAAACCCGGAACATTGTGGTATCAAATTTGGAATCTTGTTATGGAAGGCGGATGGACGGTTTTTAGACAAATGCCTCTGCTTTTTGTCGTGGCTTTGCCCATAGGTATGGCAAAAAAACAAAATGCGCGCTGCGCTATGGAAGCCCTAATTTTATTTTTAACTTTCCATTATTTTTTAAGCGCTATTTTGTCTCAATGGGGATCGTATTTTGGAGTGAACTTTTCTTTGGACGCCGGCGGCACAAGCGGTCTGGCTATGGTGGCAAATATAAAGACTTTGGATATGGGAATTATGGGCGCTTTGCTCATTTCCGGAATAGTTATTTTTATTCATAATAAATTCTATGATACAAATCTTCCGGATTGGATCGGCGTTTTTCGCGGTTCGACTTTTGTTTATGCCATAGGTTTTATCGTTATGATTCCTATGGCTTTTCTTATGGCTTTGATCTGGCCGAAAGTTCAAAGCGGTATGTCTATTTTTCAGATATTCGCCGCTCAGACGGGCGCTTTGGGAGTTTGGATTTTTATTTTTCTTGAAAGAATTTTAATTCCGTTTGGACTTCATCATCTTTTATATTTTTCCTTTTATTATGATAATGCGATAGTGCACGGAGGAATTTATGCGACTTGGGCTGAGAATTTGCCTATGCTTGCCGCTTCTACCGAACCTCTAAAAGTTTTAGCGCCTTATGCGAGATTTACATTGACGGGACTTTCTAAAATGTTTGGATGCTTGGGAATAGCGATGGCTTTTTATTCGACGGCAAAACCCGGAAAGAAAAAAATTACTTTGGGTCTGTTGATACCGATTACGCTTACGGCAATTTTATGTGGAATAACGGAGCCGATAGAGTTCACATTTTTATTTATAGCGCCCATGTTATTTGTCATTCACGCATTATTGGCGGCGACATTAGCCACTATTGAATATCTTTTTGGTTTAGTCGGCATATTTTCAGGCGGAGCCATTGAGATGGCGGCTTTTAATTGGATACCTTTAATGCGTAATCATTGGCATCTTTATATCGTTCAATTTATAATCGGCTTTATATTTACGGGAATTTATTTTGTAATTTTTAGAACTATAATTTTGAAATTTAACTTAAAAACACCCGGCCGCGAAGACACTCCCGAGGAAGTTAAATTCTATTCTAAAAAAGATTATAAAGAAAAACAGGGCGGAACTTCGGCAAATGAAACAAATGACACTTCATCCGCCCCATCCCTAACCGGAGAGAATGATAATTCAATGTCTTTTGAGGCTAAGATATTGGCCGGTCTTGGCGGAAAAGACAATATTGTCGAAGTGACAAATTGCGCCACAAGGTTGAGAGTTGGAATAAAAGATCCGAGCCTTGTAAAAGACGACGCTTATTTTAAGTCTATCGGCGCTTTTGGATGTATGAAAGCGCATGACAGCGTTCAGGTGATAATAGGTTTGAAAGTCGCGAAGGTTAGAGATGATTTTGAAAAACTTTTGTAATCGTTAAAAAGGAGAAATACAATGAAAAAATACGCAATTACTGTGGCGGGCGGAGGAAGCACTTTTACGCCCGGAATAGCTTTGATGTTATTAAAAGAATCTCACCGCTTTCCCATACGCAAAATTCATTTTTATGATAACGACGCGCAAAGACAAGAAACTATAGCGAAGGCTTGCAAAATTTATTTTGAAGAAAATGCGCCCGATGTGGAATTTGGATATTCTACGGATCCTAAAACGGCTTTTACAGATGTGGATTTTGTTATGGCTCATATACGAGTCGGCAAATATAAAATGCGCGAATACGATGAGAAAATTCCTTTGAAGTATGGAGTTGTCGGGCAAGAAACCTGCGGCCCCGGCGGCATAGCTTACGGAATGCGTTCAATCGGCGGCATTTTAGAAATTTTGGATTATATGGAAAAATATTCTCCAAACGCTTGGATGCTAAATTATTCAAATCCTGCGGCTATAGTCGCGGAAGCAACAAGACGGCTTCGTCCAAAATCTAAGATATTAAACATTTGTGATATGCCTATTGATTTGGAAGAAAAAATGGCTTATATGGTCGGATTAAAATCGCGAAAAGAAATGGATGTCGGCTATTACGGCTTAAATCATTTTGGCTGGTGGCATAAAATTTATGATAAAAAAACGGGAAAAGATTTAATGCCCGAGATAAAAAAACATATGGCCAAAAACGGTTTTGGCGACGGTATAAGCCCGACAAATCAACATGTTGACGACAGCTGGAAAGAAACTTTTGTCAAAGCAAAAGACGTTTTTGCAGTGGACCCGACGACGATACCAAACACCTATTTGAAATATTATCTTTTTCCGGATTATGTGGTAAAACATTCCGATATAAATTATACAAGGGCAAATATGGTAATGGACAACCGCGAAAAATTTGTTTTTGGAATTTGCCGAGATATTATCGCCAAGGGAACGTCTAAAGGATTTAATTTTGAAGCCGACGCTCACGCTTCTTATATTGTCGATTTAGCCTGCGCCATAGCGGAAAACACTCGTGAAAAAATGCTTTTGATTGTTCCAAACGACGGGACTATCGTCAACTTTGATCCGACGGCTATGGTCGAAGTTCCTTGCATTGTCGGCAGCAACGGATATGAGAGGATAGTTCAAGGCGCGATTCCGTTATTTCAAAAAGCTTTAATGGAACAGCAAGTAGGCGTAGAGAAATTGGCGGTCGAGGCGTGGATTGAGGGCAGTTATCAAAAATTATGGCAGGCTATGACATTGTCTAAAATTGTTCCAAGTGCGGAAATTGCAAAATTGATTTTGGACGATATGATAAAAGTAAATAAGGATTTTTGGCCTGAGTTAAAATGAAAAATTAAATCGCGGCAGAAACACCAAAAACAAAGGAGGATGTATGAAAGTAGCTAAAGTTTATGCAAAAAAAGATTTGAGATTAGAAGAAATTGAAAAGCCATCTATTACAAGACCGGGCGATGTGTTGATAAAAACTAAATACGTCGGCATTTGCGGTTCCGACGTTCATCTTTATCACGGCGCAAATCCGCTGGCCATTTTACCTCGCATTATGGGGCATGAAATTGTCGGAGTGGTTGAAGATATGGGCGCGGACGTTAAAGGTTTGGCGGCGGGGGATCATATTGTGATAGAGCCTATAAGTTATTGCGGAAAATGTTACGCTTGCCGCAATAATATGCCGAATGTCTGCGAAAGTTTATTGGTTTTTGGAGTTCAGCAAGACGGAGGAATGCGGGAATATTTTACAATTCCTCAGAAACAAGTTCTAAAAATCGATAAGAATTTGCCGTGGGAAGAAGCCGTTTTGATAGAGCCTTTTACAATCGGCGCAAATGCGACGCTTAGAGGAAATGTCGGCATAGGCGACACTGTCGTCGTCTTTGGAGCGGGACCCATCGGCATAGCCGCTTTGAAACTTGCAAAAATTAAAGGCGCATCGGTTATGGTTGCCGATATTGTCGATGAGAAATTGGAATTTGCAAAAAAACAAGGCGCGAACGTAATAGTAAATACGTCGAAAGTTAAAATTGAAGACGCTGTAAAAGAATGGACAAAAGGCGAGGGCGCAAATAAAGTTATAGACGCCGTTTGTATTCCGAAAATTCTTGAGGATGCTCTCAATATTCTTTCCGTAGCGGGCGTTTTTGTCAATTTAAGTTTTAATGCCGCGGCGGCGCAAGTTCCGGCTTTGCCTCTTACAAGAAAACAACTTACTATAGCCGGATCCAGACTTGAATCATATCAATTTACAAATGTCATAAGACTTATGGAATCGGGAACTTTAAGAGGCAACGGTTTGGTGACGCATAAATGGAAATTCTCCGAAATTCAAAAAGCTTTTGATTTTATCGACGCAAACGCCGCTCAAGTCAAAAAAGGACTTTTGGAATTTTTTTAGATTTTGCGAAACTGAAAATTTGCGGAAATGGAAATACGGAATAATAGTTTTTAATTTAGTAAAGGAGGCATAAAATGGATTTAAGATTAGACGGAAAAGTCGCATTGGTGACGGGCGCCGCTTACGGAATAGGATACGCTATGGCTAAAGCTTTGGGAAAAGCGGGCGCTAAAATAGCGTTTAATTGCAGAGATAAAAAACATTTGGACGACGCTTTGGCTCTATATAAAAAAGACGGGATTGAAGTTAAAGGTTATATCTGCGATGTCACAGACGAGGTCGCTGTCGGCAAAATGATTGAGGATATAAAAAAGACATTGGGATCGGTTGATATTCTGGTCAACAATGCCGGGATTATAAAAAGAATCCCTATGCACGAAATGAGCAAAGCCGATTTTGAGCAAGTTATAGATATAGATTTAATCGCTCCTTATATTATGTCAAAAGCCGTTCTCGGCGATATGATGAAAAAGGGCGCGGGAAAAATTATCAATATTTGCTCGATGATGTCGGAACTTGGGCGCGAAACTGTCAGCGCTTATGCGAGCGCAAAAGGCGGCCTTAAAATGCTTACGAGAAATATCGCTTCGGAATATGGAGAATACAATATTCAATGTAATGCAATCGGCCCGGGCTATATAGCCACTCCTCAAACCGCTCCGCTAAGAGAAAAACAAGCCGACGGATCAAGACATCCTTTTGATAAATTTATTATTTCAAAAACCCCCGCGGCAAGATGGGGAAATCCCGAGGATTTGGAAGGACCTATTGTCTTTTTAGCTTCGAGCGCTTCGGATTTTGTCAACGGTCATGTCTTGTATGTTGACGGTGGAATTTTGGCTTATATAGGAAAGCAGCCTAAATAAATTGTATCGGTTAAAATCGCAACGGTTTTCTTTATTCTTATAAAGAGCCGTTGCTTTTTTATAATAGGCGTGCTATCATTAGCAATGTGTTTCTTTAAACGACGTCAAAATAATAAGAGCAGTAAATAAAACGGGAGATAACAATGGAACTTAAACTATTTATAATTGGAATAGCTTTTCTTATTATCGCTATCGCTATGAAAATTTTTAGAAGGATAAAATACTATAATGCCGCTCCTTCTGTTTTATGGTCAAAAACTTATTCTTTTGTCGATACTGTTTGGACAGCGCTTTTGATAGCGTCGATTATAATGTATTTGTTTATTCAGGCTTTCAAAATTCCGTCGGGAAGTATGCGCAACACTTTGCTTGAGGGCGATCATCTTTTTGTCAATAAATTTATTTACGGTTTTCATATTCCGTTTGCCGACGGGAAAAGATTTTTTCCTCTGACAAAAATTAAGAGAGGGGATATTGTTGTTTTCCAAGCGCCTCAATCCGCTTTGTCTAATGAGGAAAAAGCGGCGGGATTAGAAAAAGATTTTATAAAAAGATGCGTGGCTGTTGCCGGAGACACAGTTGAGGTAAAAAATAAAAAATTATTTATCAACGGCATAGAGCAGGAGGAAAATTATGTAATTCACGACGATTCCACTTCATATCCCGAATTTTCGGCAAGAATTTTAGATTATCAAAATTCATGGGAGAACGGATTTTTTGTCTCAATTCCCGTTAGAGATAATTTTGGTCCTGTAATTGTTCCCGAGGGATATTATATGATGATGGGCGACAATAGAGATTATTCTTTTGACAGCAGATTTTTCGGGCCAGTTCCCGATAAACTTATAAAAGGCAAGGCTTTATTTTTATACTGGCCTTTATCAAGAATGAGAATTATAAAATAGTTTTTGTCTGATATTTTTTAGTTAAATAGTATTTTAGAAAAGGAGATTTTTATGATAATAAATATTGAGGAAAGATGGGGAACTCACCCAAACGACGTTAAGTATTATGATACGGAGGAATTGCGCGAAGAATTTTTATTTGAAAATATTTTTGCAAACGACGAGATAAATATGGTTTATACGCATAATGACAGATTGATAATCGGCGGAGCTTTACCGTCGAAAGAAAATCTTAAATTGGAGACAACGCCGTTGATACGTTCCGATTTCTTTTGCCAACGACGAGAGGTTGGAATAATTTGTATTGAAAATACGGGGATTGTTTCGGTTGACGGAAAAGATTACGAGCTTTCTTATAAAGACGCTCTTTATGTCGGCAGAGGAGCAAAAGATATTATTTTCAAAAATGCTGATAAAAATAAACCCGCTAAATTTTATTTTGCTTCGTCGCCCGCTCACACTCAATATCCAACTGTGAAAATCACGGATAAAATGAGAGTGGTTAAAGAATTGGGGGAAGCAAAAACAAGCAATGAAAGAACTTTGAATCAATTGATTTTAAGCGAAATTATTCCGTGCTGCCAATTGCAAATGGGTATGACGGAAATTCATACTGGAAGCGTGTGGAATACTATGCCGCCTCATACGCATTCTCGCAGAATGGAGGCTTATTTTTATTTCAAGGTTCCTAAAGATCAAGCGGTTTGTCATTTTATGGGAGAACCTCAGGAAACGCGCCATATTTTTTTGACAAATGAGCAAGCGGTAATATCTCCGTCTTGGTCGATACACAGCGCGGCGGGAACGAGCAATTACACTTTTATTTGGGCAATGTGCGGGGAAAATCTTGACTATAACGATATGGATACTTTCTCCCCTGATAAATTGAAATAGTTAATTTTATTATTCATTTAAGGTGAAAAATGAAACGGAGAAAATCTAAAATTATTAGACAAACAAATGAGACAAATGTAAAAGTTGAAATAAATTTGGATAAAGCGGACAAGCCAAAGATTTCGACTGCAATACCTTTTTTGAATCATATGCTTGAACTTTTTGCTTCTCATGCCGGCGTATCGCTTAAGATTGAAGCAAGCGGCGACACTTGTATAGACGATCATCATCTTATGGAAGACGTCGGCATAGTTCTCGGCAAAGCGATAAAAGAATCTTTGGGCGATAAAAAAGGAATAGCTCGTTACGGGCATGTTCTTTTGCCGATGGACGAGGCTTTAAGTTATATTGCTTTGGATTTATCGGGGAGATTTTTTCTAAGCTATGAAGTCAAAATAAAATTTCAAAAAACAGGTTTTAACTACGATTTGATTGAGGAGTTTTTTTACGCTTTGGCGTCAAACGCTTTAATGACATTGCATATAAAAATGATTAGAGGAAGAAATAATCATCACATAGCCGAATCTATTTTTAAGGCTTTCGGACGCGCTTTTAGACAAGCTATAGCTCTTAGTAAAAATAAAACCATACCTTCCACTAAAGGGATACTATGAACGACGTAAAAAAGCGCATCGATGATTTGAGAAAAGAAATCGAAAAACATAACGATCTCTATTATCAAAAAAGCGCGCCGATAATTTCCGATTCTCAATATGACGTTTTAGTAAAAGAACTTGAAAAATTAGAAAAAGATTATCCCGAATTTGCGTCAAAAGATTCTCCCGTTCGAAAAGTCGCGGGAGTTGCGTCGTCGTCATTTGCTCAAGTCAAACATTGCGTGTCAATGCTGTCTTTGGATAATAGTTATTCCAAAGAGGATATTCTTAAATGGTATGAAAGAACGGTTAGAAATTTGGGGCAAAAAAAAGATTTGAATTTTATAATCGAACCTAAAACGGACGGATTGAGCGTTAGTTTGGTTTATAAAAAAGGTATTCTTGAGACTGCGGCAACGCGCGGCGACGGAGAAACGGGAGAGGACATTACTGAAAATATCAAAACTGTTTTTGACATTCCTCATAAACTTTCGTCTTGGATAAAAGACGCGGATTTATTTGATCTGAGAGGGGAAGTTTATATGGACAAAAAAGATTTTGATACTATCAATGAGGAAATAGAAAAGTCGTCGGGACAAAAATTTGCCAATCCCAGAAATGCCGCAAGCGGTTCTCTAAGACAGAAGAATCCTCAAATCACCGCAAAAAGAAAATTAAAGTTTCTTGTTCATACTTTTGGAAAAATACAATTTTATAGAGAATTTATCTTAAATTCAAAAAAAGAAAAATCAAATGATTTATTAAATGTTTCTTCCAAATACGGATTGCAAATACGTGAAAACGGCGACTGTTTTTTTGCGGAGCAAATTCAGTTTTTAGAGTTTTGTAGATATTCCGGTTTCAAACTTCAAAACGGCATTTGCTTATGCAAAACTTATAATGAAATTCTCGACGTTATAGAAAATATGACGCAAAACAGAGAAGATTTTGCTTATGAAATAGACGGTCTTGTGATAAAAGTAAATCAACAAAGTTATCAAGCTCAGCTTGGAAATACAAATAAAAGTCCGCGCTGGGCAATAGCTTATAAATTCCCCGCAAAACAAGCGCTGACAAAAATAAAAGAAATACGCACTCAAATTGGACGAACCGGAGTTGTCACTCCGTCGGCGGTTTTAGAGCCGGTGGCTCTATCGGGGGTAACGATTACTCATGCGACATTGCATAATTTTGACGAAATAGAAAGATTAAATGTAAATGAAGGGGACGAAGTTTTAATAGAAAGAGCGGGCGAGGTGATACCTAAAATTTTGAAAGTCGTCAAAAAAAATAGCGGCGGTTATTTTAAGCCTCCTCAATTTTGTCCGTCGTGTAATAGCAAAATAATTAAAGAAAACGAGCAAGAGGTCGCATATCGCTGTATAAATCCGGAATGTCCCGCGCAGTTTAGACGACATTTGATTCATTTTGTGAGCAGAAACGCTATGGATATAGACGGATTTGGCGATGTTGTGATAGATCAATTACTTTCTAAAAAAAAATTAAAAATTCTCGCCGATATTTACGCTTTAACTTTTGACGATTTTTTTGAGCTTGAACTTTTTGGACAAAAAAAAGCGGACAATTTAATTGATGCTATAAATGCAAGCAAAAGCAGACCTTTGAATAAAGTTTTATTTGCTCTTGGTATTCGGCATGTGGGGCAAAAAGCTGCTGAAGTATTGGCAAAAAGATTTAAGAATATGGACGCTCTGTTTAATGCCGGAATTGACGATTTTTTGAAAATAAATGAAGTAGGGGAAACAATCGCTCAGTCTGTAACGGATTTTTTTAGCGAGCCTGAAGTCCGCGCGACGGTGGATGCTTTGATTTCTGCCGGCGTAAATATGACGGAGCCGGATTCTGATTTGGAGGGTTCTCAATTTGAAGGAATGGCTTTTGTTTTGACGGGCGAACTTTCAAAATGGACAAGAGAGGAAGCAGCTGAAATAATTAAAGCGCGCGGGGGGAAAGTTATATCGGCCGTAAGTAAAAAAATTGATTTTGTTTTGGCGGGGGAAAATCCCGGCCAGAAAATCGACAAAGCTAAAGAGCTTGGAGTTAAAATTATAAATGAAAATGAATTTGAGAATATGATTTAGACAAGGTTTAGAATGAATAAAAAAAATGAAATTATTTTTCAGGATGAAAATTTTATAGCCGTTAATAAAGAGCCGGGGATTTGCGTTTTTTGTTCAAAAGACGATTTTGACGATAAAAATAATTTGAAAAATATAATTGAGCAAAGCGTAAATCAAGAATTGTTTATTGTCTCTTCATTGGATAAAGACAGCTCGGGTATTGTGATTTTTGCAAAAAATGAAAATAGCGCGGAACTTTTAAGAGAGCTTTTTAGAGATGGAAAAGTTTTAAGAAAATATATAGTTTTGCTCTCGGGAACTTTAGAAAACGACGAGGAAATTATCGAGAAAAAAGTTTTAATCTCAAGAGATGAAATTCAAATTATGCCTTATGGCCAGAGAGTTGCCGTTAAATATAAAGTTATGGAAAAATTTAGAGGTTATACTCTAATCGAGGCATATCCTCTAACCCAAATTAAAAGACAAATAAGACTGCTTTTTTGGAGCATTGGAAATCCTTTGGCTATAGATAAAGAATATTCAAGCGGCGAGCCTATATTTTTATCATCATTTAAGCGCAATTATAAAATGAAAGAGGGCGTTAAAGAAAAACCGATTATTTCAAGATTGACTTTGCATTGCTCTGAAATAGAATTTGAAATTCCAAAGTTAAGCGATAAGAAAAAATATAGTCTCAAAGCTCAAATGCCAAAAGATTTTGAAATAACAATTAAACAAATGAGGAAGTATTATAGATAAAAATGACAATATTAGAAGTGGCCGTTCCTATCCCAATAAACAAAACATTCCATTATTTGTCCGCACAAAATATTATACCGGCTGATATTATAGGCAGGAGGGTGAAAGTTCCTTTCGGTCAAAGAAAGCTTATAGGTTATGCTTTGAGAGAAGTTAACGATGTAAATAATTTGCAAAATAAATCTAATTTTAAGTTAAAAGAAATTCTTGAAGTAATCGACTGCGAGCCTATAATTTACAGAGAAAGTATCGAGCTTGCAAAATATATGTCTGAAAACTATATATGCTCAATCGGCGAAGCTGTCTCGTCAATTATTTCCCCGTCAATGAAAGCGCCTAAACGTATTTCTAAAAAAAAAGCCGCGCCTTATATCATTTCGTCCGAAAGTCCTTTGTTAAATTCATATCAGCAAAATGCCGTTGATTTAATATCTCAATCGATATTAAATTATACAAATCCGCAAAAAAATAATTTTCTAATTCATGGAGTGACGGGTTCGGGAAAAACTGAGATTTACTTAAATTGTATAGACTTTGCGATTAAAAACGGTAAAAGCGCGATAATGCTTATTCCTGAAATATCGCTTACGGCGCAATTTGTGGAAACGGTGACAAAAAGATTTGGCGATATTGTAGGGGTTTGGCACAGCGGAATAAGCAATATTGATAAATACAAACTTTTTTGCAAATCTCTGCATGGAGAAATCAAAATAATGCTCGGCACAAGATCGGCAATTTTTGCGCCTTTTAAAAATATAGGGATTATTGTAATTGATGAGGAGCACGAAGACACTTATAAGCAAGAACAAAAACCGTCTTATGACGCGAGAGAAATAGCTTTTTGGAGAGGGGAATATCACGAAGCATCCGTAGTTTTGGGTTCGGCCACTCCTTCTTTAGAAACGTATAAATCGGCTTTGGAAAATAAAATGACTCTCATAAAATTGCCGGAGAGAATAGACAAAAAAGATATGCCAAATATTGAGATTATATCTTTGAAAAATAGATTAAAAGCAGGCGGTTTATTGCTTTCGGAAACAGTTGACGCTTTGTCAAAAACTTTGGCGAGAAAAGAACAAGCCATAGTTTTTCTAAACCGCAGAGGTTTTTCCACTTCTTTAATGTGTAAGAATTGCCAGACTGTTTATCAATGTCCAAATTGTTCAATATCTATGGTTTATCACAGCAAGCCCGCGAGTTTGCGTTGTCATTATTGCGGTTATGTTAAGAACTTGCCGGCAATATGTCCCGAATGTAAAAGTAAAGAGATAGCGGTTTTTGGCAGAGGAACTCAAAGGGTTGAGGATGAATTGAATAAACTTTTCCCATCGGCAAAAATTTTTAGATTGGATAAAGACACCGCTTCATTAAAAGAAAATTACGGCAAAGCGTATCATGGCATAAAAAACGACGAATACGATATACTTTTGGGAACTCAAATGATTGCCAAAGGTTTTGATTTTCCGAGAGTTTCTTTAGTATGTATTATAGACGCCGACACATCTTTGTATTTGCCGGATTTTAAGTCTGCTGAAAAAACATTTCAAATTATTACTCAAGTTGCGGGCAGATGCGGCAGGGGGAAAACACAAGGAAACGCTATTATTCAAACATCCCGTCCGGAACATTACGCTATAAAATATGCAAAGACTCATGATTATGAATCTTTCTATCAAAAAGAAAATAGTAAAAGACAGGCTATGTTTTATCCGCCGTTTTGCGATATTTCAAAAATTGTTATAAAAAACAAAGATAATGACAGGTGCGAAATTGAGGCTGATAATTTAATAAAAATTCTCGAAAATATAGCTGAACAAAACAAATTGAATCTGAAATTGTTGGGGCCGGCGCCCGCATATATTGCCAAACTTTATAATGTTTATCGCCAGCATATAATTATAAAAGGTATGAGAAAAGAGATTTTAAGATTGATGGAGCTTTCGGGGGAATTTAAGAAAAAATTTTCGGACACGCAAATAGGGATAGAAATGTCGCCGTCGAACTTAATTTAAGGGAAAATCCATGTGAGATTTTTCAATTACTTTTTTCATCTATTTACTTTTTCGTCAGGTTTTATCAAAAATATTAGCATGATATTTACCACACAATATGTTAACAACTTCTGCGTAAGTAGCAAAACAATACTCAATAAAAAACTTCAAACTATCAAAATAGATTACGAAAATACTAATAAATTACCACGGTTAAAATCATAAAAAATCAAAAAAATTAAATTTTTACACATTAAAGAAAGGCTAAAAACTCTTAAAAAACGCAAGAAAATCTTATTATTGTTTTGCCGATAATTGAAATTATGTTAAGTTGATGAAGGGAAGTCTTGGGTTTCAACATTGAAGTGAATAAGTATGTTTTTAATGATTTTCATTGATATTCAATATAATATAAATCTGATTTAATATTTCATTTTAAGATTTATAAATTAGCACTCACAAAATTCTGAATAACTTTTTTATTGTGTATAATCTTATTCATTTTAATGATTGGTTAATTGATTTCGACTCAGGCAAAAAAAGCAGCTATACCTTATTATAATAAGATATAACTGCTTGATGGATTTTTGGCTTGTTTTTAAGAAATCTTGCTGTGATATTTGATAAGTATTAAATTGGATGGATTGTGTCTAATAAATTTTCCCCTTATCCCCCTTTTTATTTTGTCAAAAATAAAATCAATATGACAATAAAAGCAGATAAAGACACTATGAATAGTATTAATATTAAATTCAATTTCTTTTTAAGAGATTTTATTTCTCTTTCTAATTCTTTTTTGTCAGCAATTTCCTCTAATGATGACAAAATCGCGGGCAAGACAGAAAGAATAATTTTTATAATATTCATATAAAACCTCCATTTTTTATAAACGACTTGAATTTAATTGCAAAAATATAATAGGATTTCATCAGTAAAAATAAAAGAAGTATATTTTCTATATTATACCACATATTACACCAAAGAAGATGTAATATGAAATTTGATAGTCAAAAGGAGGAGTAAAGTATGATTTCTTTTTTTATTGCATTAGCGATTTTAATCGGCGGTTATTTTATTTATGGAAAAATAGCCGAAAAAGCTTTTGGTCCAGATGATAGGAAGACGCCGGCGCTTGAGCATCCGGACGGAGTTGATTTTGTCCCGCTGCCTACTTGGAGAATTTTTTTAATCCAACTCTTAAACATTGCGGGACTCGGTCCTATTTTTGGAGCGCTCGGCGGAGCTTTATGGGGACCTCAAGTTTTTCTTTGGATAGCGCTTGGATCCGTTCTTGCCGGAGGCGTTCACGATTATTTATCGGGAATGATAAGCGAAAGACATAATGGTAAAAGCATAGCCGAAATTTCAGGTCTTTACCTTGGCGGAGGAATGAAAATCGTAATGCGTATTTTTTCATTTATCTTGCTGATTTTTGTCGGAACGGTTTTCTGGACAGGACCAGCGGGTTTGCTTACAAATCTCACCGGCTTTAATCCTATTATCTCAGGTTTTGGTTTTTGGGTTATTGTGATTTTCCTTTATTTTTTCATTGCGACGATTTTTCCTATCGATAAAATTATCGGAAGAGTTTATCCATTTTTTGGCGCCGTTCTTATTATTATGGCGGTGGGAATTTTGGGAGGAATGTTCTTTGGAGGTTATACAATTCCGGAAATAACTTTCACCAACGTTCATCCAAAATCAATGGCGATTTGGCCGTTTATGTTTATCACTGTGGCTTGCGGAGCTATAAGCGGTTTCCATTCCACGCAATCCCCCATTATGAGCAGATGTATAAAAACTGAAAGAGACGGACGTAGAATTTTTTACGGAGCTATGATTGCCGAAGGCGTTATCGCTCTTATTTGGGCTGCGGCTGGATGCGCATTTTATGTAACGCCAGAAGCGCTTGCGGCTGCCGGCGCGCCGGCGATAGTAGTTAATAATATTTCCGTCGGAATGCTGGGAACTGTGGGAGGAATACTTGCAGTGCTTGGAGTTATCGTCTGCCCGATAACGAGCGGCGACACGGCGTTTAGAAGCGCAAGACTTACAATTGCGGATTGGTTTAATATCGATCAAAATCCAATAAAGCAAAGATTATTGCTTGCTATTCCAATTCTTGCAATAGGCGGAATTTTGAGCCAATTTGATTATCAAATAATTTGGCGTTATTTTGCTTGGTCAAATCAAACGCTTGCAACTATCGTTTTGTGGGCTGGGAGCGTATATTTGTTTAAACATGGGAAAAATAAAATTTATTCAATAATGACTGTGATACCCGCGACATTTATGACGGCTGTAACAGTTACCTATATTTTTCTTGCGCCGGAAGGTTTTACTCTTTCGCCGGCAATATCTTATCCCATAGGTTTTATCTCGGCGGCTGTCTGCTTATTTTTGTTTATGTTTTTGATAGTCGGAGGCAAGGCAAAAAAAGCTTAAGCAGTAATTTATCTGAAATGAAAACGACGTATTCTATCTTTAGGATACGTCGTTTTTTTATGTCAATTTTATAGTAATTTTATATCCTCAAACATAGCTTTATAAATGTCCGCTTTTTCAGATAACGGTTTTGGATAGGCTCTTGAAGTGGAAGGCATTCTATAAACTTTCAATAATCTTTTCTTATATTTATATTCTGAGAAATGTCCTATCAGAGGTTCCTCAATTGAAACTTTGGATAAAAATATATCCATCGCTTTTTGTCCGGTTAAAATAATTGTTTTGCATTTTGGAATACTATCGATTATTTTTTCTATAGCGGCTGTTTTTATGACTTTCAAAAAATTGTCCGAAGCATTATTTTTTAAGCGAATAATCTCAACCGCGCTATCGCCTATTCCTATTGCTTTTTTTATGCAAAAGTTTCTGGCTTTTTTCTCGTCAAAAGCTTTGCCTGATAAATCCACGAAATAATTTTTATCGTTAAAAAATATCAATCCCAAAATTCGCCACATATCGTTTTGAAAATTAGGATAATAAAAATTCATAGACCAACGTTGTTTTTTGGGAGGAAAGCTGCCGAGCATAAGAACTTTTGTGTTTTTGCGTAGGAAAAATCCAAGAGGATGCTTTTGTATTTTTTGAGAATCTTTAAGAATTTTTATTTGTTTTTCTTTCATTTTGATTTTGCAGTTTTTATTTCCTCAACTCTAATCCCGTCTCATTAATCAGAGAACTCTCCTGATACGAATCATAATCTGTATTCACTTGCCAAAGATTATGCCGCCTTGATATACCCCCCCCCCCCCCATTTTATGTTTTCAGCCGCCAAAATACCCATCAATAATGAATGATCTTGATTGTTATATTTGAACGCTCCATTACGTCCTATGCATTGTAAATTGGAAATTGAGTCAAGATAATTTTGAAGCGGCTTTAAGTCCTTTTTATACCCTTTGTGATAAGTAGGATAAGAGCGGCTAACTTTATATACATATCCGTCTATTATGGGATAATTTTTGGACAACCCTGATTTTTGAATTTCTGCTTTTGCAGTGTTTATGATATCTT
Organism: Elusimicrobiota bacterium; assembly: GCA_031274365.1. GTDB lineage: Bacteria > Elusimicrobiota > Endomicrobiia > Endomicrobiales > Endomicrobiaceae > Ectomicrobium. The sequence continues at coordinate 50,474 of JAISQF010000011.1, forward strand.
GTTCGGGCATATTCCAAAAAGCATCATTTTCATTGCACCAATACTCCAAAGCAAGAATTGTTATTTTGTTTTTGCCGTAAAGTTCCGGTATCCAGTTTCTAAAATTTGTAATCCGCCCCATCATCAAATCTGGGGAGTGAACATAAAGCCAATTGTCGTCAAATAATTTTGTCCCTTCAACTTTAAGATAGACGATAATGCTATTTCTGTATTTTAAATTTTCCAAATGCGCGATAATTTCCGCCGGCAAATTCGGCAATTGCCGAATAAGGTCGGTAAAAGGCATAGTGGATATTATCTCATCAAAAAAGCGCGGCCTTTGTCTCCCCTCTATCTCTACGCCAAGCGCAACACCGTTTTCCACTATCACTTTTTTGACAGAGGTATTGTAAAGTATTTTCCCATTATGATTTTGGATATATTCGGCCATGCGCCGATAGATCAGACCCGCGCCTTCTTTTGGATAAGCAAATTTATCGGCAAGCGTTTTGTGCTGATTTTTCTTTAACTTTAAGGCGTTGAGTATTACCTCGGACATAGACAACTTTTTTATACGTTGCCGCGCAAAATCATCATCAAGTTGGCTGCACTTGATACCCCATAGTTTTTCACTGTATGTCTTAAAAAACATTGTATAGAGCTTTTTCCCAAAGCGGCTAATCGTCCAAGTCTTAAATGACCCATCTTGTTTAATTGGCGCTATTTTCTCTTTTAGATAGCTCAAAGCGCATATTGCGGCGGTAAAGACGCCCACTTTTTTCAAAGCGTCAAACGCGGCGATTGGATAAAAGAAAAATTTATTTTTATAAAAAATGCGCGTAAGCCTATTGACCATTTTATAGTCTTTTTGCGCGGCTTGGAGCCACAGTTTATTGACGCGCAAATTGTAAGAAAAAAAGCGGTGAGGACCAATATCAACTAAACAATCCCAGAGTTTGATAGTTTTACACATACCGCCGGGAACATCAGACATTTCATAGAGGGTAATCTCATTGTTTGGATTAGTTGATAGTTCATAGGCGGCCGCAAGACCCGCAGGTCCGGCGCCTATAATTGCAATGCGTTTTTTTGTCATTTAAACTTTGTCTCCTTGCTAACAAGCGCTATTTTCTTTTATAAAAAACAAAATAGGGTGTCTCATAAACAATTTCAAAATCTTTTGCTCTTTCGGCAATATATTGTCTCATATAAAACTCAGCTTCATAAGGGGTAAGAATGTATTGGAGACGTTCTCTTTTGGGAATGATAAAAATATTTGCGCCGTCAAATTCCCGCCAACGTAAATATGGTCCAACGTCGCCATTGCTATGAAAAATCAAAGAATTGTCAGGATATGTCCCATTGACAATAAAAGGCGCAAAATTGACATGAGTCCCTATTATAAGTTTATCATCACTTTTTATGCCGACTTTTTTGTAAAAATCCAGGATATCGTCAAAATAATTTATAGCTTCATCATCTTCTTCATCATGATTTATGAACCACCCGCCATGTTTTTGCGCAAGGATCTGCCCCCGCTCGTGAAATTTTTGAGGATGAGCAAAAAATCTTATTTCGCGGCGAGGGTTAACATTTCTATAAACAACTTCTTGCCAACCATCTCCGTTTGATTTAATGAAAGAACGAGAATAAATAATGTCAAAATGTAGAATATAAAGCAAACAAAAAATGAGCAAAAGAGGTTTAATATATTTATGTTTTATAAAAACAAAGAAGCCAATTATTAATGGGAAAAAAAATAAACGCCAGAAAGTCGAGGCATTGCTCCGCGTTAAAATATAAACGATAAGAATGAAAATAAAAATAAAAATAAGGTTTTGAATCGCCGACTTAAATGTAAGCAGTGAAATAAAATTTTTAACACTTCCTATTACCTTTTCCTGTATTTGGCGCTTTTTAATTGATAATTCTTGACATCCCCCATTTTCAAAACTCTTGCTTATTTGGGCAAGAATCATTATTCCGCATAAAGTAAAAAAAGAAAGAATTGCCATGGAATGCACATGCGGTTCGATTTGCATTACGACAGGATGAGACATTCTTTGCTCAAACCAAATTTTTAATGAGCTTATATATTGAATGTAATCATAACCGAAAATAAAAGTAGTCAAAACATTTAAGACAATAAGTAAAATTACGATCAATAAAAAATACCTTATAGATTTCTTGATAGGCCAAATCATAAACGGAATTGCTGATAATGCGCAGGACACGACAAAAAAATTCATTTTGTAGTTAAAAAAAATGTATAGAAAAAGCACTTGGATGATAGACAAAAAACAAATATCTTTGTTTTTTAGGGTTTTGAAACTTTCTTTTTGGTCAAAAATCATCGCCGACAAAATCATTTGCAGCAATAGTAAAGCCCATAAATTAGAGTGATAAAAGGATGACCATATTATGTCAATATTAAAAATTCTAAAGAAAGCGAACTCAGAGATTCCAGAAAGCTCTACGAGCGCTAACAAAACGAGAAAAGGGATTTTGAACTGTGTCCAAACTCTTATCAAAGCCCAAATTGCTATAAGGAAAAAAGAAAAAATCAAAGACGCAATGAAAATTATTTTGTCCATGCCTAAATCTAATCTCTCTATGATTTTAAAAGAAAGTCCATTTATCAGGTCATAAATAAACCCAAGCCCAGATACAAGCTGGACGTTTTGGCTAAAAGCATAGCCCGCATTTATTGCATAGAAAAACTCATCAACTGCGGAGAATTCGGAATTTTTTAAATATTGACTTGATAAAATAAAAAAACTAAGAGCCGCAAAAACTAAAACACTGGCAACAGAACTTATTATCCATACTTTTTTTGACATTTTGAACTCCAGTACCATTTCATTACATAATTAAAAACATATTCAAAGCGTAAAAGATTTCTATCTTGAAAAACCTTTTTCTTTTAAGAATTTAATTACTTTTTTCATATCTTCCCAAACGGGTTTTTTTAGACTTGGATTTCTAAGTAATGCGGCGGGATGATATGTGGGCATTAAAGTAATTCCATTATATGTGAAAAATTCCCCTCTCAAATCGCTTATTGTTTTTTCAGAATTTAGAAGAGTTTTGGACGAAGGAGCGCCAAGAGTGATGATAATTTTAGGTTTGATAATGTCTATTTGCATGTCAAGATATTTTTTGCATTTAGACGTTTCTTCCGGCAGCGGCGGTCTGTCATTTGAACGCAATTCGGGATTTGCTTCTTTCATAGGATGGCATTTAACAATATTTGTTATATAAACTTCTTGTCTTTGATAGCCCATAGCTTCAATTATTTTTGTCAATAATTGTCCGGCTCTGCCGATAAAAGGACGTCCTTGATGATCTTCGTCATATCCGGGTCCTTCCCCTATAAACATCAATTTGGCATTTGAATCGCCTTCGCCAAAGACGCAGTTTAATCTATGTTCTCCAAGCGGACAATCTTTACAATTTTTCAATTTTTCTTTCAGAGCTTCGAGCGTTTTTCCCGTATCTTGCGACGGCTGCGATTGTATGGATGAGTATTTAGCCTGAGGTTCGGATACTGAAATATCATTTTGTAAAATTTCTTTATCATTATCGTTATCAGAAGAATAGGTCTGATTGTTAACGATTTTTTTTGCTTTATAAATTTCCCCTTCCCCCCAATTTTTATATTCGCTTAGAGTTGTTTTTGTCAGTTTTAATACTTTCAAAAATCGCGATGCTTTCATTTATTATCCTTTTTGAAATTTCTTTTTTTGAAACATTTTTTAGACTTATGGCTTTTAAGTTTTTTCTTAAAATATAAACCGTCGTAATATCTTTTCCAAACGATTCATTTGTATTTGCGGCAATTAAATCCAAATTTTTATTTTCCAATTTTTCTTTTGCATTTTTAATCAAATTCTGGGTTTCAAGAGCAAATCCCGCAATGACTTGATTTTTTTTGTTTTTCCCGCAATAAGCCGCTATGTCCGGATTTTTTACAAGAGAAATTGAAAGGTTATCGCCGCTTTTTTTAATTTTATGTTTTTTTGTTTTGCGAACTTTAAAATCGCAAACAGCGGCCGTATTTATAATAATGTCCGCTTTTTTTATATTCTTTTTGAGAGCGCAAAACATTTCATCGGCTGTATTCACTTTTATCATCTCGCGGTTAGAATTATTTTGAAAAGCTTTAATTGAAGGCAAAAAAGTTGACGGACCGGTTATAAAAATTAAATTTTCTTTTCTCCTTAAAATTTCCTCGGCAAGCGCTTTACCCATTTTCCCGGAAGATTCATTACTGATAAAACGGACGGGATCAATATATTCTCTTGTCGGGCCCGATAAAACCAAAAAATTTAACTTATACATTTTACAGTCTCTGATATTATCGTATCTATCAAAGCAAGACGGCCGTCGCCGCTATCGCCGCAAGCAAGTTCTCCTTTTTGCGCGGGAATTATTTTGTAGCCGAAACTCTCTAAAATTGAAATATTATTTCTAACGGCTTTATGATTATACATATTTGAATTCATCGCCGGGCAAATAATTATTTTTGCTTTACTTGCAAGAACTGTGCAAGAGAGCAAATCGTCCGCCCTGCCGGCGGCAAAGCGCGCTATTGAATCGGCGCTTGCCGGCGCGATTAAAATAATATCGGCTTTTTTTGCAAGAGAAATATGCTCTATGTCCCAATTATGATTTTTTCCAAACATATGCGTATGGACTTTATTTTTTGAAAGAGTTTGTAATGTAAGAGGAGTTATAAATTCAGCGGCGCGTTTTGTTAAAATACATTCAACATTAGCTCCTTCTTTTACAAGTTTTCTTATAATGTCGCAGGCTTTATAAGCGGCTATACTTCCCGTAATTCCTAAGATAATATTTTTAGATTTTAGCGGCATTTTTCTCTCAATTAAAAAGAGCGTTTTCTTGTGTTGACAAAAACGCTCTTTATTATTTTTTAATTATTATATTATTATTCTATTTCTTTTGATTCTTGATTTTTCCCGTCTAATTCTTTAGATTGTGTTTTTCCCTTATTTTCCCCTCCCGAATTTTCCGGGTGTTTTTCAGCGGCTGACAATCTTGCTTTATATTTATTTCTCAATTCTTCGATAGCTTCAGGAGTGACTCTTCCCTCCACAACGTCTTCTATGGCTTTTGAAATTAAATCTTGATGAGTCAATTTTCTATAATCCTCGTCGTATTTTTTTACAGAGATCCATTCCAAAGCTCTTTTAACAATTTCATATCTTCCGATTTTTGATTCCAGAATTTCTTTAGTTAATTCTTCTTGCGTTGCCATTTTTATCTCCTTTAACTTTAACTTAAATTAAATTGAAAATATTATTCCACTTTGTATTGTAAGGATTTTATTATACTCTTTACCGCCTCCACGGATTGCCTCAAATTATCATTGACTACGATATAATCATATTTATTTATATACTTTAATTCAGTTTTAGCGTTTGCAATTCTTTTTTTTATAATATCCGGTTTGTCCTGTCCTCTTTTTATAAGTCTTTCTTTTAACGCTTTAATTGTCGGGACTTTAATAAAAATCATACAAGCTTTTGGAAAATATTTTCTTATTTTCATAGCTCCTTGCACGTCCACATCCAACAATATATTTTTTCCGCTTTTAATTATTCTTTGTAAAAAAAATTTAGGCGTTCCGTAATAATTATCATATACTTTAGCCCATTCTATAAATTTATCATTTTTTATCATTTTTAGAAAATTATCGGACGAAGTAAAAAAATATTCAACTCCGTTTTTTTCACCGTCCCTCGGCTTTCTTGTGGTATAAGAAATAGAGTAAATCGTATTCTTATCGGTTTTTATAATTTCATTACAGATAGTCGTTTTGCCGGCGCCCGAAGGAGCTGAGACGACTATAATATGTCCTTTATTTTTCATGCAAAATCCCTTTTTAGAATAATTTATAAAGGTCTTTTTTGAGGAATTCCCGTCTTTCTTGGAAACATATCGGGAGTTTCTTTATATTTTTTAAACGCTAAAAGACAATAAATTAATTCTTGTTCGGGCAATTTATATTCCATAAATTTTTCTAATTTCACGCCCAAATGTCTTAATGCATTTTTAACGGAAGGCAATCCCTCGTTTTCATCAAATGCCGAATTTTTTGTTTTGTAAACGATAAAATATCCGCCTGTCTTTAGTAAAGGGACGGCAAATTCAAGATTTGGAGAGAGCTTGCTCACGGCTCTTGATAAAACAAAATCATATTTTTGGCGATACTGTTTTTTGCGTCCTATTTCCTCAGCTCTTGCGTTTAATATTTTAATATCAATGTTGAGTTTATCTTTTACATTTTCTAAAAATTTACATTTTTTATTTATTGATTCTATAAGAGTTAAATCTGTATCGCCCAAAGCTATTTTTACCGGAATGCCCGGCATTCCAGAACCCGTTCCAATATCCGCAATTTTTAAGCCAGTTTTTTTTGTTAAACTTTTTATTAATTTTGCGCCATATAAAGAATCGCAAAAATGACGATAAATTAAGTCGTTAAAATTTTTGAATGAAATTAAATTGAATTTATTATTCCATTCGACAATTTCATCAAAATACTGCGCAAATTTTTTGGATTGAATGTCTCCAAAGTCAGGAATGATGTTTTCTAAAATATATGTCCTTAAGCATTCTAAAAGCGCATTATCCATAACAAACTATATTTCATCGCCGTCATTATCCGTTTTATTTTTATGCGTATATTCTTTTTTAATTTTTTCCATTCTATTACATTTTACAGTTTTCTCTCTCTCTTTTTTCTGCCTGTCAAGAGCGAGCGTTAATATCGCTATATCAGACGGCTTAATAGCGGGAATTTGCATAGCCTGCCCTATAGTCTCAGGTCTAACGGCGGCAAGTCTTTGTTTTGTTTCAGCCGAAAGAGAATGGACTAATTGATAATCAAATCCTTCCGGAATTTTCTTATCTTCATTTTTTCTAATTTTATCGGTTAATCTGTCTTGTATCTGAATATATCCCTCGTATTTTTTTTGAATGGCTACTTCTTCTTTTGCTTTCTCCACAGTCCATGGAGCAAAAGAGGACGGATCACAGTCAAAATCGTCGGGAATGACGCTTTGCTTTACAAGAGAAGAAACTACCTTTTTATAATTTTCAAAACGCGAAAAAGCCTCGTCTGAAATAAATCCCAAATTATGCCCTATATCCATCAATCTTAAATCGGCGTTATCATTTCTTAATAACAATCTATACTCGGCGCGTGATGTGAACATTCTATAGGGTTCGTCCACGCCTTTTGAAGTTATATCGTCGATAAGTATGCCTATATAAGATTCATCTCTGCCTAAAATCATAGGATCTTTGCCTTGAATTTTTAAAGCGGCATTTACTCCCGCGACAAAACCCTGAGACGCCGCTTCCTCATAACCGGTAGTGCCGTTAATCTGTCCCGCAAGGTAAAGATTTTCAATATTTTTTGTTTCTAAAGTTCTTTTTATATCGCGCGGATCCGAATAATCATATTCAATAGCGTATGCGTATCTGATAACTCTCGCATGCTCTAAACCCGGTATGGAATTTATCATCCTCTGTTGAACTTGAAATGGAATTCCCGTAAAAAGTCCGTTGAGATAAGTTTCATTTGTCGTTCTGCTTTCAGGTTCTACAAAAACTTGATGACTTTCTTTTTCGGGGTATCTTTCAATTTTTTCCTCTATTGCGGGACAATATCTTGGACTTTTACTATCTGTTTCTCCTATGTCTATAGACGAAGTATCGAGACTATCAAAAACAATTTTATGCGTTTCTTTAGTCGTGTGAGTAAGCCAACATGAAATTTGAGTTAAATTTTTTCTCCATGCGTCAATATCTATAAGGTGAGAAAAAGGAATAGGCTTTTCATCCCCGGGCTGCTCAAGCATTTTTGAATAGTCGATAGAATTGCTGTTTATTCTCGGAGTAGTGGTGGTTTTGAATCTCCCAAGATTAAGTCCGCAATCCTCTTTTAATGAACTTGATAAATATGTTGCGGATCTTTCATTAAATCTTCCGCCTAAGAAATAATTTTTTCCCAGATATATTCTGCCTCTTAAAAATGTTCCCGTTGTTATAATTGCGGCTTTTGTTTTTATAGTTTCGCCGGTTACAATTTTAACTCCGCAGACTTTAGAATTTTTGACAATTATAGCCGATGCTTCCGATTGTAAAATATCTAAATTTTCTTGTTTTTGTAAAGAGGATGACATCATCAACGAATACATTTCTTTATCGCATTGAGCCCTTGGCGACCATACGGCCGGACCTCTTGAGCTGTTTAATAATTTAAATTGCAGTCCCGTATGATCCGCAATCCATCCCATCTCTCCGCCCATGGCGTCAATTTCCCTAACCATTTGACCTTTTGCAACTCCGCCTATCGCTGGATTACAAGGCATTCTGGCTATGGCGTCAACGTTTATGGTGATAATTAACGTTTTTAATCCTGATCTTGCGCCGGCTAAAGCGGCTTCACAACCCGCATGACCGGCCCCGACGACAACAATATCATACTCGCACATACTATCCATCTTTTAAGCCGCTCCTTTGAAAAATCATTTTTGTTTTTCTAATGTATTGCGTAAAATACATCTTAATGAACAAATAAAACTTACAAACAATTTATTCAGATTTAGAATTTGTTAAAACAAGTTTGGCCATAAGTTTTTTAGGGTTTTGTGTCGAGTTTAATAATAAAACGAAACGTCGTCCAAAAAATTAAAAAGTAAATGTTGCGGAAATTTGCCAAACTTTCTTTTCAGTATGTTTTACAAACTAATTGATTTTACATTTATTTCGAGTAATTTTGCAAGTATGATTTTTTTGTAATTAAAAAAATGTTATCGCAATCTCATATATAAATATTTGTTTAAGGATTCACTCCGCCAATCACTTTAAGCCGTCCGTCAATTACGGGAGTAATGATTTTTTGCGCCTTGACATACTCGACCAACACATAGGATAGAAGCAAACTCGTATTGAAAGGGTCTTTAGCTCGTTTCATTACCTCGTATCCGTCGCCGCCTCTTAGAATATAATCATTGGTGCAGAAACGATAAATTTTATTAGGATCCACCGGCGCGCCGTTGATGGTAAGGTCTTTTAGCCGTCCTTTGCCATCGGAATAATCAATAGTGTAGCGCACTTCTTTTGACACTTGAGCAAAGCCTCCGCTGCCCTGAGGAATGGATGCGATAAAATTAAAAAGTTCGATAATGTCAGAACCTTTGAGAGATACGATAAAGAGATAATTTTCAAACGGTATAGTTGTCAATATTTGTTCCTGACTGATCGGTCCTTTTGGAATTGCCGCGCGGATATTGCCTCCATTATGAAAAGCAAAATCAATCTGTTGATGATATACAGTTTTGAAATACCAAACATTTGAATCGGCGATAAGATTTCCCAAAGCGGTTTCTTGATAGCGCGGCAGACGATTGCCGAATATAAAAGTGCCAGCCGCCTCGCCCACAATTTCTTTAAGGCTTTCATTACTCTTTTTAATATAGCGTTCCAGCATAGCTGTTACTTCTCTGTCGGGACCAATCTCGACGGGAACCCATGCAAAATTTACTAATTTGCCATTTTGTATTAAAAGTTTTCCATGACCGACATATTTTCCCCATTCATTAGCGGAAACAATATAAGTATTTCCCACTTTTTTAGGAACCTTAAAAAAGGAATGCGAATGACCGTCAACAATAATGTCAATGCCGCCAACTGCGGCGGCTAAGTCAAGGGATGTGATATGTTCGGGATTTTCTTTCACGTCTCCAATGTGAGTAATGGCGATTACAATATCTACTTTCTCTCGATTTCGCAAAATATTTACCATTTCTCTTGCAGCGTCAATTTCATTGATAAAAATAAGATTCTTATCGGGAGTGGCAATATTTTTGGTTAGCAGTGTGGTGATACCAAAAAGTCCGACGGTAAATCCGTCGTATTTTTTTATCAGATACGGAGTATTTCCTAAATATTTTCCATTTGATGTTTTGATATTAGACGAGATAAAAGGGAATTTGGCTAATTTCAATTGTTTGAGAAGTTTTTTCTGATCGCCGTCAAATTCATGATTGCCAAAAATCGCGGCATCATAGCCCATAATATTGTAGGCCAAAATATCCGGTTCCGCGGCAAACATATTGGAAAGAGCGGGTCCAGTGTTGATGTCTCCGGCATCCACTAACAAAACTTGCGGATTGGTAGCTTTGACCGCTTTGACATAAGCCGCCACATAAGCAAGCCCGCCTTGATTGTTATTTGGCAAGACCGCTCCGTGATGATCATTTGTGTGGAGCAATATTAATTCATATTCATAAGTTTTTCCTGATTCGCTAAATTCCTGAACCGATTCTGCGGATAGAAAAAAAGTTGTCAGAGAAAACAATACAACTATGGATATTATTATGTGCGATAAACGTTTCATGACAATTCTCCTTAACTCGCCCCGAAGAGGAGTTAACCTTCGACGAGAAAATGCTACTTTGCGATTATTTTGCTAACGAAATACTCAAAATTTAATTATCTTTTAATAATCATACAAAAAGCCGACAGAAAAATCTATCGGCTTTTGTTTGTATGAAAAATATTTTTTTATTGTTGAGCGGTTATGATAGGTATTATTATGTCTCTCAAATAATCCGCCGGCTTTTTGCTTTTGTTTCTTGCGAGATTTTCAATAATTATTCTTTCTTTTGGGGTTATTCTAAAAGAAATATGTTGTGTTTTTCTCTCGGTTTCGTTCATATTCGCAATTAGTGCCGCTGATACTTTATAAGAAAGAATATCAGGGTCTTCACCTTTGAGATACCTTTCTTTTTCAATCTTTGAAAAACTTAATCCTAATACTTCGCCTGCTTTTATAAGTGATTCAATCTTTTTATTGTCATTCATATTTTTCTCCTTTATTAAATATTTTCTGGGTCTGAATAAAAATTTTCATAAAATTCTTTTTCATCGTTTTCTTCTGTTTCAAAATCTATATTTGAATTTAATGATAATTGTTCCATTTGGTCTAAAATAAAATCTACGGTATCGGGATTAGAGACAATTACTACTCTAATTATTGCCTCATTTGGCAATATTTTGTTTTTATAAACCCAATAACCGCCGTCGGCGTGTGTGCAATGTCCGCCGATGTTCCCTTTATCAGTGATTACAAAATATAAATCAGTTGACAAAAAATTAAACTTTAATTCTTTGTGTTCTGAAATATTTCCTGTAAAAACTTCACCTTTATTTACTATTCTTGCCAGCAAAGCGGTTAAATATTTTTGCTGTAAATTTTTCTGTAATTGCGTCATTTTATGAGAAACTGTTATCATATTGTCAATGACATCATAGATTATAACCAAGTGTGTATCTGCATTTTCACTTTTCTTTAAGTCATCATTCAATAAAAAAAATATTCTGCCATTTTTTATTACAGGTTTCAAATACATTTTTTACTCCTTTTATACTTTACTCAAAACTTCATTCATTTCTTTTCTATATGTCCTTCCTTCTCTCGCGAAAGCTCCTCTGCGGTGTTTCTCATCTGCAATCTCTTTTCTCTTTAACTCATAATCATCATTCCCCAGAATTCTAATAAAGTTCGTGCCATATAAATTCCGCCCTTTTATTCTGAAAGTGGTATCAGTCTCAATATTTTTTAATGTGAAAGTATGCTGTTGTGTTTCAAACCCATAGCTTTCTTTTTGAACTTCCGCCAAAATCGTCTCATAGCCTGCGAATTTTGGACGGCGGAATGACCCTGTGAATGTTGGTCGTTGAAATATAATGATGTCGCCAACAGCGGCGTCTTTATTTCTTGTAATTTTTGAATTTGCCGGCAAATTGTCAAATCCGCTTTTTCTTATTTCTTCTAAAATTTTAAGTCCATTTTCTTTCATTTTTTTTCTCCTTTCCTTTGACTTTTTTATTTAGTTTTTTATATACTTCTTTTGAGTGAGATTGTCGTTGCTCTAAAAGTTAACGCTCTCACTCTTTGCTTTTTGCAAAGCCCCCGCACCCCGCTTATAGAGCGGGGCTATGCGGTGGCGGAGTTATTCCGCACTATCTTTATATTCTATCCACGACGCGACTTTATCACATTCATCCTCATAGTATGCCGAGACAAGCCCACACTGCCGAGACCAAGCGTCCTTAAAGGGCTTTTCAAGCACTTCCACAAGCTTTTTTATATCACAAAAGCGCTTGAAGTATTCGAGACTTTGTTGGTATCCCGTTCCCTTTTTTACATCATAAGATACCTTTCCGTCCTGTATCTTTTTTTGGATGTAGAAAAAAATTTCATCTCGTGTTTTTGAATCAGAAGTTTTCAATACGATGATGGCTTGATTTTTTTCGAGGACGCCAAGTTTTGTATCTAATAACTTTTCTTTCTGTTCAATGGCATACTTGTGCCACTTACTAAAAGTCCTGCTCAAGTCCAAAACATAATTTTTTTGCATTTCCATTTTGTTTCTCCTTTTTTTTAGCCGCTCTCAAACGGCTTTTAATCTTTATGTAATAATTCTATAACATTTTTATTTTTTTTGTCAAGTCTTTTTTTTATTTTTCCCGTCGGTAAATCTTATTTCAAAAAACATTTCACTCTCTTTGTGTAATAATTCTATAACATTTTTATTTTTTTTGTCAAGTCTTTTTTACAAAAAAAATCCATACAAGAAAATCCCTGTATGGATTGTTATATATATATAGTATGTTTTTTATAAGATGATTTTTTTATTAAGGATTAAAAAGTCTGTTGCTTCTGTTAAAAGTATCAATGTGCAGCCAATATATGCCCGTCTCAAAACTCAAATTATTAAATTCTGAAATCTGCAATAATTCCTTTCTGATTTTTTTATACTCGGTTATTTTTGCGTCTTTACTTAAACCTTTTTTTTCAATTTCAACGATGTGCAAATCTAAAGCCCGCCCGTATTTGTGAGCGCTAAATTTCGCTCCCGTCTTGCTGTCGTCAAGTCTCAATCCGCAATCCGTCAAACTCCCGCCGTTGATAATTATCGCTCCATACATATCACGGATTTTGTCTGCCGCCCTTAAAAGCCTATCGTCAAAAACTTTCCATAATATCGTCTCATCCGTCATTTTCAAAAAAGCAGGATTGACTAATTCTTTAATAGTAAAATATTTGCATTTATACATTTATTTTTCTCTCTTTTATTATTTTACCGCACGCAGACCATCCACACTCAGGACAACAGCAACAGCCGCTCCCATACTCTAATCGGTGTCCACATTCTGGACATACTTCATATAACATAACTCCCCCTTTTTAACTATTAGAATTTTTCTAAAACTTGTAGAGGGGGATGTCTCCCCCGCAAACCTCAACGACTGCTGTGCACGTCCATTATCTCGGACTATTGAGGACGGGCGCATTGCCCGTTTTCTTTACTGAACTAAACACATAATTATCATACAAAGCCCAAACCCCGTCATTGCGCTTGCCGTCATAAAGATAAATATCCACGTTAACAAACTTATAGTTTGAGCTGCTTGAGATTTTCCATATAAAAACTCCCGTCCAAAAAAAAGAATTAAAATTATTCCAAACAAAAAAATGATTAAAGCAGCAATTGAAAATGTCGTCATAATCAAAACACCTTTTGACAACTGCGTTCGCTGAAATAATATCCCGCGACAAAAAAAACAACAGCCGCTAAATCCTCATTGCTTAATAGTCCTGCCCTGCCATTAAAATAGCCTATAACGCTCGCTATGATGATAGCAGCGGCTGAAAGACCGATAATGACCCTCACAAGCCCATTAGCCCCGTCAACCCACGCCACGCCCGTTTTGAAAGTCTGTGTAATAGCCTCTTGCCTCGCTTTTTCAAATTCGTTGTCCGACTGTTTTACTTTAGCCGCTATCTCCGCAAGTTTGACATCATTATCAGAAATCGCTTTTTGCGCTTCTATTTTTTTTTCTTTTACTCCGAAAATTCCTTTAATCAAATTCGTCGCAACAGGAACAACAGCCCCACCTATTCCTGCTAAAATTGTTTCTATCATTTATCGCTCCTTTCTGCTTTCAGTGCGTCCGCTGTGGTCGTCGCCAACAGTCCAGCCGATACAGTCAAAAGCAAATTTATGTTCTGATTATTTTTATCAAAAATAATTAAAAAAATAGCCGCTATAAATCCAATCGCTCCGAAAACTCGTCGCCCACATAATCCCCCGCCAATATTGCAAAACAAAGTATTCATTTTAACACTGCCTCATATTCTCTTTTGAGTTTTTCTAAATACATTTTTTCGCTTCCATTGCCGCCGGCGTCAACATATCTTTGCCCTGCGTCAATGCGTTCTGGCAAGTCAATAGTAGTCATATGCATTACTATCATAGACATTTGTTTTTCTTGAGTTTGTAGTCTGTAATTTATTTTTTTTAGCTCCTCGTTTATTGACGAAAACAAAAAAGAAAAAAGATATTTTTTTAATGCAATAACTCCGCCAAAAAACCCGCATAAAACAGAAACTAAAATTACTAAATCCTGCAGCCAAAACCCACTCAACTTTATCATCGTTTTATCCTCTTTTACGCGTCCGCGTCCTCGTCCCCATTCTCTTTTATGTCAGAGACATACGGATGCCGTTTCCTAATTTCATTTTTGCTCGCCAGCCATTGAGACCTCAAATTATCAACGACTTTCTTTTGAGCCGTTAATTCTTTTTTAGCGCTTCCACTCTCTACCATTGCGTCATAAACTTCTTTTTGTTCGTCCAAATCTAATTTAATTAAATCAGCTTCAGCAGAATATGCCGCTTGTCTTTTCATTTTTGTTTCATTGTTAAGATATTCTGTTGACGGTTGAGGAGCATAGCCTTTAAGATAGTATTTTCCGTCAAAAGCTTGTTCTACTTCCATTTCTTTCATACCAAGTTTTTTATAAAATTCTTTGTCTGTTCCAACTCCCACACTTCTACATTCTTTTGTTTCTGCGTCAATGTCCATTGCGTATTTTTTCATTTTTTTCACTCCTTAAAAGGTATTATTGAGAAAGTCTCACTGCTTGTGCTCGAATAAACCGTTGTGCCTTTTACCAAAAAAGCAATAACGTTGATTCCAACATTTGCGCTCCAATTAACTTTAGAATAAATTACGCGGTCTACCCCGTCTTTTTTTGCGTGAAAACCGCTTGATCCGATATACCTGACATAGCTGTCTTTTAATAAAGTGTAGTTTTGTGGCACAATATATTCTACTCTAAAATCAGGCTCGGGTAGTGTTTCTTTTTTTTTTATTTCTATCAATAAAGTGTTTTGTTTTTTTATGTTAGATAGCATTATTTTTTCCTCATCGGCACAAAATAAGCAGAAACATTATTTTTGTTTATAGTTCGTATTTTCCACGACTTAAAAACCATAGTAGGCCAAACAAATCCCCGTTCTGAACTCGCATTACATAATATATAATTTTCCACTTTCAGCCCTGCTGTTATATCTGCAAATATATATCCGGTCTCACTCACGACATAATCATTAGTAGTATTTAAGGTTATACTAATTGCTTTTGTCATATCCGGCAAGTCTGCACCGCTATAGACCACGCCGTCGCCCAATCGCGCCGGATAAATACTTGAAAAATTTTTCAAAGTCATATTCACATCCTTTTTTTATATAGGGCACAAAACAAGATAAGTGGCCTCGTTCAAATATGCTGACCAATATATGATTTCGCCCGCGGTTAAAGGAATTATTCCCGTTGTGTTCCACCACCTCGTATTGTGTTCTCTGTATCCAGAAAAAATACCTATTCTAGTCGGCAGCTCTACTATTACGGCACTTCCGCTACCTGTTCCGCTATAATTATGATTTTCAACAGCAACGCACAAGCAATCAAATGGCACAGTGAAAGGCTGATTAGCTCCATTCGTTGAGTGGTCTATTTCATAACGAACACCTTTTGAAATATCAAGAGCAAGATTTTGAACTTCAAAATCTTTTTGCTTTTTTAACTTTATGGGATAAATCTGTATAAGGTTTTTTAACATTATTCTGACACCTCTAAATCTAAAACTTTAATTAAATTGATTTCGTCCCAATGATTATTATCTATTGCTTGCCCAAGCTTTCCGTCGGAACTTGCGGCGATAAATCGGTCTGTGTTAAAAAGAATATTTATAATATCACTTGACCCAAAAGAACTGTCATCGTCTTGTGTCCACACAAGCCCGTCGGGCGAATGAGCGACTTTACCGCCACTGCCGACGGCATAGAACTTATCATTGCCCCAACAAACAGAATAAATAATATCGGCTACGCCAAAGCTCGTATTTGGCACAAGTGTGAAAGTCGTGTTATTTACCGACCGGCTCATTTTACCGCCGTCGCCGACGGCCACTGTTATTAGTTCAGTCGGATGTTTGGCGATGTCTCTAACTTCCGTGCCTGCGAATTGTGATGTTATTGCGCCCCAGCTCGTTGAATTCGTTGAGTAATAAATCCCGTATGACGCTGTTGTAGTCAATCCAACGGCATAAAGATAAGTTGTATTTGGTGTTCCAGCCGCACGAACTCTAATTACTTTTCCGCTTGCGCCAAAGCCTGATGTTCTTGTCGTCCAAGTGCCCGTCGGATTAGGAGCTGTGAACATTTTCCCTTTATCTCCAGCCGCGATAAAAATATTATATGAGGCAGTCGTAAAGTTTGGGAATTCAACAGTATAAATGTCGTCTCCTGCGAACGGGTCTGTTGCAATCATTACCCAACTTTGAGCGTCTGACGAATAAGCAATTTTCCCGTCGTCGCCGACTGCGACAAAATAACCCGCGCCAAAAGCAATATCGTTTATAGAACCGCCGCTAAAGCCCTCAACAGCTCCTACAGTCCACATCTGACCGTCTGTAGAAGTGCCTATCTTTCCGTCCGACGTGCAAGCGACAAAAATGTCGGGACCGCTAAAAAACTTTATTGAGTTTATGGACGTCCCGATAAAATCTTGTGTCGGTATCTGTTGCCAATCATTTTGTGTTCTGATGTCTGTAAACCACTTGTTTAAGTCGGGATTATACCACAGCTCAAAGTCCTGATAAGCCGGCACTCCGTCGCTCGTGTTGATAATCTGATCACTTAAAAACTCTAAAATTTCAAACTCATTTCTATCGGCAAATTTCCTTAAAAACAAACTTATAGGAGAACTTGCCGTTGATTGAACTGTATAAAGTATGTCCGTCGGATTAACGAAATGAATATTTTTTAATGTATAATCCGCATTCCTGCCGTCTGATATTAAGCCCTCTATACCGGCTTTTATAGTGATAGAATTCCCCTCGCCAGAATATTCATATATGCCGTTTGGAGTATGCAAAATACAATCGGTTATCGCTAAAATATTTCTTAAATCTATCTTTGCGTAATCATCATTCCCGCCTACGATTTTTCCACCATTTAAGAAAATACCACTTCCGAAAAAAACTAAAGTCGTTGGATGAGCTATAGACATTGCCTCTGCCTCTGCTTCATTAGCTACATATGCCGCCGCCGTGATTTCTAATGACCCTGATATTTTTTCATTTTCTACTATTATCATTTTTGTTAAAAGTGCATTTGTTTTTGATACAACAGCAGTAAAAAATTCTTCAAAAGTGTAATTCGTATTCTCTAAAAATTTATTGTTATTCTCTACGATTGTTCCAGTATAATTTGTGTCTATCGCTCCTGTTATTGCTTGTTGCAATTCTAAAGGGCTTACAAAATCGCCGCCGTCAACATACGGCGTCCATTGCGTCGTTCCTGCTGCGCCGACCCACTGTTTGACGCCGTTGTTTTCTAAAATCGGGTCATTCACTACTCTACAAAGATATGTCTGTAAAGGGTCTGGAACAGTTGGCAATTCATCAAAAGTTTGAACTGACGGCAGCCAATTTTGAGTCGCGACTGATGTTTGGTCAGTATATAATTTCGCTTGCGCTAAAACAGTTGCGTCTTTTTCGTCAACTCGTTTTTTTGTTTCGTAAATATTTGCGGCTTCATCACGATTTAATTTTCTTAAAGAAACTTGAGATAAACCTAAAGTTGCTTCAGTTTGCACATCAATTAAATTTTTTAATCCCTCACTTCGCACTGTAATATCCAAGTCAAAATTAAAATCGCCTGCCGGATTTGCGCCGACATAAAAATGCATTCCTGCTATTCCATAGACGACGAGATATTGGTCTGATAGCCAGCCTTGAATATCATTATAGACGTCCTGCACACCGATAAACTCATTGCCGCTAATGCTGAACTTCCCGACGTGCGTATGCCCGTCTCCATTTGTCCAAACGCCAAACTTTATTCCCTGCGGGCTTAAACTGTCATATCCATAGCAAGCCGGCGAAGTCGCCGCTGAATAATCCGGCGTTTTTGTTATATCTATATTTAATACTCTTCCGGCTGGAACAGAAATATTTTCCACTCCCCACTCAATGTCTTGTAAAGGCAAAATTTTATCGGCTTTAGTAATTTGAGCATATTCAATAACCAGAGCTTCTATTGTCATTGAGTTATGCCCGTAAAGCAATATCGGAATATTCCCAAAAAAAGTTGTATTTTTTACAAATATAATCTCTCCGTCTTTTAACACATAATCTTTTAATGCCATTATTTCGCCATTAAGAAATATGTTTCCGGTATAATCATAAACTGCCCAGCGTTGTCTTACGACCTTAAAATTTTCCATTTGTTTTTACCCCACAAAAACTAAATCAAGCTCTACGGTTTCCGTTTTCGTATCTCTTGCTACTTTCAAAACTTTACACTTTAACATACCGCCAAACTTGCGAAATTCTTTATAATTTTGGCTGTTGAATTCACTAGTTAAAACTTCTTGTTCTTCTGTTTTTTCATTGACTCCCGTATAAGTTTTTTCCAAATAATTTACTAATGCGAAAAACCGTTTTGGTATAATTTCTTTTTCAATTTCAAGTCTCAAATCTATGTTTATAATGTCATAAATTTTTATATCAAACCATTGCACGCCAAAAAGTTTTATGCCGTTAATTCTTGTTCTTAATTTTGAAAAATATTTTATGAGTTTGTCGGCTTTGTTTTGAGCGTCTGCTTTTGACGACAATTTACTTTCAACGCTATAAACTTTTGGGACGTGATAAATATTCATAATTGCTTTTTCATTTCTGTCGTCAATTAAATGCTCCTGCGTGTCGTCCAAATAATTCTCGTTATAAGAAATATCAACTGACGTTGCGTATTGTTCCGCGTTCATATCTATTTCTACATCGTCAATATTTAGTATTTCCATCGCTTTTATTTCTCTTGCGACGGCTCTGTCATTGTCGTCTTTTATCGCAGTAAATCTGTCAAAATCAGTTTTGAACATAAAATTAAAATTGCTTGCGTTTTGAATTTCTTCTATAGCGCTGAAAATGTCCGTCTCACTGTCAAAATAAATTCCAATATTTATTAAGTTTGAAAGTTCCGCCTGCCATTGCGTGACATTATAATTTTTGCTGTCGTATGGAATTTGAGCATAATAATTTAATATTTCTTGTATAACTTCCGACGGCTTTTGTTGCGGACAAAAAACGCCCGTGCAATGAACATCGTAAATCTCCGGAACATCATAACCGGTAAATGTCGGCATACAATACTGAACTCCCATTTGAAAAGTCCCATTCTCGTAATCAATATTCGTTATATGACCTAATGCGTATTGGTCTGTCCAAACTTCTTTTGAGCCGGTATCGTCGTCGGGCTGTGTCATCTTTACAAGCACTTTTTCCAAACTTGTAATTTTTCTTGCGACCTTAAAAGTCCTAAAAGTTTTTAATGTCGTGCCAGAAGAATAAATTTGGAATTCGTCAATACAAATCGCCGGTATATTTGTTAAGTGTCCATATGCGTCGGGTATAAACTCGCCGAGCTTTCCTGATTTTTGTTCTGCGTTGCCGGGATTTACCATATACGGATACTCGTCAACTGTAAATCTTGTGTTTGGTATTTTCTGTGATAATCTTTGTCTTTTATCACCCAAAACAAAAGTCGCTTTATCAATCTTTGTCTTCGTATTTTTTACATAATACTCATAAAGAGGAATTCTCGTCGTATCTGTTCTTCCATAAACCTGAACAGAATTTCCAAAGAAATCAAAACTGTTATCATACTCACCTTTAATATTTATTAGCTCCAAATTAGCGGTGTAAAATTTCATTTTTCTTGCGTTTAATTCGTCTGCTTCTTCCGTGATTTTTGGAAAATAATTTAATCCGCCCTGATATAAAATATCGTTAAGTAAATGCGAGTTCCCCGTTGTTAATCCTATTCCTACGGTATAATTTATTTTACTCTCATATTCCCAAGCAGGCGCGTAATCGTCGGTAATAAAATATACGACTTCTTTGTCTTGAATAAATCTTTTTGGCGCTAAATCGCTGAAATTCTCATACTTTGAATATCTCACATCGTCAATTATCAAGTCGCCCACGCGCAAAGTCGTAAAAGAAATATTTTCGTCTTTCGTCATAAAAGGTAAAATATTTAGTTGGTCGGAATAGACTAAAAGACGCCACACTCCCGCCTCTTGCGCCGTCGCTATGTCGGTTAGATTATTTTTGTTAAGTATGATGTCAATTTCCATTTTTTATAGTCCTATTGATTTAAGATATTCTCTTGCTTCTTTTCTTTTATCTAAAACCTTTTTCCATTTTGAAATAAAATCCTCACGGCTAATACTTTGATTTATCAGAACTTCCTCAACGAATTTCGCAATGACAAAATCGGTTCTTTTTAATCTGTATATTGCAAAACTTATTTTACCGTTAACATCGCCAAATTGTTCTATAGAATGCTCCTTAAAATCTTTAGGACTTTCATTATATTCATTCAACAAATCTATATATGACTTTTCAATTTCTGGATGTTTAATTATTTTTGGCGAAAAATTATAACAGTATCCGTTTTCGTCGGTTAATATAAAATGTTTGTCCGGTGTTATATATTTTTTATATTTCATTTTTCACATCCCATTTTGATATAAGGCTCTATTTTTTCAAATTCATTTTTTGTCAAACTTCCGTTTATCAACGCATTACTCAACTCATCTTTTTCATAATCGCCGACGAGTTTCATTTTTTCTCTTTGTTTATTATTTATGTTTTTCATCACTTTATTCCAATGTTTATAAAAAGTTTGACCGTTTAGAACTCCGAAAAGAACTTTTTCAATTTCAAATAGTCCCTCTGCCGTGCAATTTTTTTTATAGTTTGAAAACATTAAACAAACGCCATTACATAAAAACTTTTTTTTGCATATATCACAATTAGAATAATTATTTTGTCTTTTTATAAAGTCAATCATCATATTTATATGTTTATTTTTATCGTATTCATTATAGAATCCTAAACAGTTTGAAGTATCAGCTATTTCCGCTTTATTTGAACACATATAAATTTTGTTGTCCGGGCCAAAAGCTATATGGCTATTTGTCGCTCCGCAATTAAAAAGTATTTCATTATTGTATGCGCTCAAACCGATTAACTTTTTTATTCTGTCCGCATAATCCCAGCCGATATATTTGTATCGGTTATCAAAATATTTTGTAGGATTATTTTTTATAAGTTTTATTAACTCTTTTGTCTGAAACGAAAAATCTAATTTCACGTCATCACTATATAAGCACGACCAGCGAATAGCGAATCTGTCCGTCTCTAAATCTTTTTTTAATTTGTCAACAAAATCTATAATGCTAAAATCGTATTTATGACCGAAAGGAATAACAAAACCTATCGGACATCCTTTCCTAATTTTTAATAAATTTTTAATTTTTGGTAATGCTAAATTATATTGATGAACGCCGTCCCTGTTAACTCTTTGCCCAAATTCTTGAGGCTCAAAACCGATTGACCATTGAGCTTTACGTGCGCATTCCTCGTCTAATCTATCGCTTAAAATCCCATTAGACTGAATGATATATTTATAATGCGGATATTTTTTCATTATTTTTTCTATCAGTTTTGGATTTAATAAAACTTCTCCGCCGATAAATAAAATGTCTGTAATCGTCGGTGTATCTTTCAAATATTTATCTAAAGCGTCTAAATCAAAATTATTTGATGTGTCTTGCGGGACATCCGTCGGCTCTGCATAGCAATATTTACAATTCAAATTACAAGCTTTTGTAAAAGCAATTGTTAGTCGTGTCGGTTTATTATCAAGTGCTTTATAAAGAATTACAGCATTTAATAATTTATGATTAAACCACTTAAATTTACTTAACTCGTCGTCGTTATTTCTTTGAAATTCGTTGATGTTGTTGTAAGGTATCATCACGCTCCACCTCCGCAGCTACTTGCACAGCCGTCCCCGCACCCAGTGCCACAACTTCCGCCACATCCGCCCGCACAACTTCCTGAACAACTTCCTGAACAACTTCCAGAGCAGCCCGTGCAACTTATGCTATTAACAAACGTTTTCATAACTCCGCCTAAAATAATTTGAGTTTGCGTGACATTAAAAACGGGAGTAGTCGCTGTGTTGTAATTGCTCGTATTCCCAAATTCCGTATTATCAGTTTTTTCCTCAACAGCTTTCAGTCTTCCCTCAACTTCCATAACTTCCACACTGTCCAAAATAATTTTGTCTAAATATCTTGGGGGCGTTGTTGTCGTTGAATATAAAAATCTTAAAATCGCTCTGTTGTTTTCGTTATACCAGCCGCCTTTTTCTGCATTCCATACCGGAGCGACATCTGAATAAATCCATACTATATCGCTTTCCAACTGTGGAACTGCATAAACAAAGTATAGAATATTATTTTGTAAAGTTCCCGTCGGTGTATCATCTGAAACTGTTTTATAAAATGCGCCGTTAACTTCAAGCCGTGTTCCCGTCTTTATCACGGGAGCAACTCCGCTGTTCATTCCGTCTATCTGCGCCAAAAGAAAGCCGCCGCCCTGTATCGTCGTCCTGCCGATAAACTTTTGCCAATCCGTCAAAGTCGCTACGTTAATATTTGGCTCGTCAATTTTAATCGTTGCCATTATTTACACTCCTCCCAGCTCATCTGCGTATTCCACCAAAAGCCCGTATTGTCTCGCTTGTCAAACTTACCGCCGTCGGTCAAAGTCGCATAAATAGGCGCAAATTCAGGCGTTGTATAAGGCTCTATGATGTGAGGTATTACAGTCTGAACTGATTTTATATAATCAATCATTTCCATTCTTTGATTATTACTTATATGCTCAAAAGAGCATTCAAACTTTTCTAAAGTCGGCGTTTTAAGTCCGTATGCTTGTCCCGCTCTTGTTGTCTCTGCTTTGCTCCTGATGTCAATCTCGTATGCTGGCGCTATTACAAATCTCGGTAAAACTGTTTTTTCTCCAAAGTATAAATACCCAATATCAAAAAGTTCCGAAGTCTCGCCGGTCGTAATATTCAATGTCATACTTTCGACCATATATTTTTTGTCAAAATTAAAAATAGAATTCCTGCCTTTTGTATATAAGTCATCTTGAAAAATAATGACATCATCAAAGTTTTTTAATGTTATTGACGCATAAGAAAAATTACAGTCAATAAAACAAATGCTATCAATAAAAACATTCATTCCAAAAGTCGCCATAATAAGACCATTTGAGGCGTTAAAACTTATACGACGCGATAACCATTCACTATAAAGGTCATCGGGATTTGACGCCTGCCCGCCCGAACTTACTGATAAAGCTACTGCCTTTGGTAAATGATTTTTATAATAAACGTTCATTAGCCTATTCCTCTCAAGGGTATCGTGACTATGCCATTTCCTGCCGTCTCTGCGACCACTCTCGTTATTTCTCTGCCGTCCAATTGAGCGACGACTGTAATGTAAATCGGTTGTGCCATTCCGCCCGTTAATTGTTGAGCGACGCTATCTTGTTGCGCCCTATTCAAAATCAATTCCCCGCTGTTGACCAAAGCGTGAACTCTGTCGCCTGAATACTGACTGCCCGGGACAATACCGCCGGTCTCGTATGCGGGCGGTTTTGGCGGGTTGCTTTGTAATGCATTTATTTGAACAAGTCCTGCCGCTGCAGCCGCAATAGATAGCGGTAAAGCTATAGGTAATGGAGCTGACGCTAATGTCATACTGATAGCTAAAGCCATATTGTTTATTGCTTGAACAATCTTTAATTTCCATTCTTCCATAGCAGCCTTATATTCAATATCAGATTTTTCTTTTGCCGCTTTTTTCTCTGCCGCTTTAATTTGAGCGTCATATTGGTCGTTAATTTGTTTTTCCTGTTTTCTACGTGATGTTTGATAAGCTAAAATCTCGTCGCCAGCTTCACGAGCTGACGCTATTTGAGCGTCAAAAGTTTCCATTCTTTGAGCTTCCGCAAAACCCGCTTCCTCTAAAGCTCTTTGCCTTTGCTCCTCTATACGCTCTCTGTCTTTTTCCAACATCTCATCAATAAGTTCCTTTTGCGCCTCAACGTTCTGTCTATTAACTTCAGCCATAGTTTCAAAAATACTTATGATTGATGACGATACTTGTTGTGAGTATTGAGTGAATTTTCCTAAAGAAACTTGCCAATCTTTTAATCCTTTTTCATTGGCTTTTACACCGTCTTTTTGTGCGTCATAAAATTTAACAGTCGCTTCTTTTAGTCTGTCAACGTCTGCTCTCGCCTTATCTGTTATTCCAATGCTTTTGTATTGATTATCAATCCTTTCAAGTTCTATTCGTTTAGCTGTTTCAAGTTTCTGTATCTCTTTATCTTTCAAACTTAAACTTTTATTGCTTTCAACATTTTGGTCTTCCGTTATTTTTTTTGTTTGTAATTCTATATCAAATATTTTTTCGTTCAACGACTTTAATAATTGTTTCCTTTCATTTTCTTTTTCTTTAGCTTTCTCATCTCTTTCACTTGCTTTTGTAAGCTCTCCCGTTTTTTTAACAGCTAAATCAATCTCTTTATTATTTTCCTGCAACGCTTCAGTCGTCTTTTTTATCAAATCCGCTTTTTCTTTTTCACCTTTTTGCGTCTCGTTTTGGCGAGCCAATTCTAAATCAAATGCAACTCCTTCTTCTTCAAAATATTTAGCGGCGGTTTCTAATTGCCCTATCCTCGCTTGTGTTGCTGCGTCAATCCTTTTTAGTTCCTCGTCCAAAGACTTATTTGTGGCGGCTCCGCCCTCAATCATTAAATCAGTCAATTCTTTTGTCGCCGCTATTCTTTGGTCTAAAGCCTCTTTTGCCGTTATAGCTCCTTTTTGTTCTTTATCTGAAATAATATCAAGCGTTTCACCATACTTCTTTTGCGCCTCAATTCTTGCCGAAGACAATCCCGTCGCTATTCTCGTCGCTTCACGCTCTGCTCTTGTCGTCTGCGTCAATAAAGTCATAATGCCGTCTAATAACGCTCCGACCATTTCTACTACCGGCTTTATCACGACGAGCAGTTTATCCTTAAAAAAAGACGACAATTGCGAGACCGACGACGCAAAACCGAGCGTCTCTTTAGCAGCGTCTGAAAAAAGACTTTTTAATCCAGACACAAGAGAGTTAACTATCGTTATAGCGAGAAATACGGGACCGAATGAGTGCGCTAAAGTTTTACCAAATCTAACAGCGCCCTTACCCGCGACATCAAAACCGACTGCCATTCCCTTACCGAGATTATCGCCGACAGTTTTAGTATCTTTTTGTATTTTTTTACCAAAAGAGTTAATTTTTAGTTGAGCGTCAACAATTTGTTTGCTCAACTCATCAGTTCTTAATATTAAAGAAGCATAAACACTACCTGCGTCTTCTGCCATTATTTTCTCTCCTCGTTTTTTCTTCTTCCTGATATTCGTTAAAAATTATCCAAGCCGCTTTATCAATCTCGCTTTTATCTCTGTCTGTGAAAATCCCGCTTATATAATCCGTCGGGGCTTTTTTTGCATTCTCTGCAAGTATTGCCGCCTCTAATAACTTTTGTCGTGATAAACTTTTAATTTCTGTAATGTCAATTCCCAATGCCCATTTTGTTAAAAATCCGAAAGTGTCTTCCGGTAAAATGTATCCGACAAAAAACTCTAATTCGTTAACTCTGTTTTGTAATTCCGTAAATTGTGCCGCCGTCAATTTGCCTTTGTTCTTTTTAATCTTGTTTTTAATTGATTCTAATTCGTCTTTTTTTTCTTTTATGACATTATCGTCGTCAAAAATCAGTTTTTCAATGTCTTTATAAGTCGGACGATTTAATACCGCAACAGCTAACTTCTCTTGCGCATTCCTCATCTTTATGACGTCGCTGTGCGTCGCCTTTTCTGTGTTTTTTGCGATGTTTTGTAATAGTGCAAAGTCTCCGCAAGTCTCAATCTGATTTGCGTTTAATGACCTCAAATTACACCACACACGACCGCCGTTAAAAGGTAAATAAATCCAAGTAAAAATTTCATTACGAATTAACGGCAGCGGGTCATAACCGGCGGTCATTTTATAAACCGTCTTGTCTCTAAAATATTCCGACAAAACATAACGACAAATTTTTTCAATCCATTTTTTAATCATTCGTTTTATGCATTAGCCGCGTCAAAGTCTAATTTCAGTCCCAAAACATTTCTCGCTTCCCATTGAGCCGGTGAAAATAAACTTTCAGTCGGCGGATTGTGCAAAACGCCGTCATTATCTTTGTATTCATTTGCGCTAAAATTATAAGTGAACTGTGCGATTGTTTTTGCTCCTGTCGCAACGTCCCCGCTTGCGCCAATGACCGAATAATACAAGTTTGATTTGATAGCAATTTCTTGCCCCTCTAAACTCTGCCCTCTGTCATACATAGGGTCAAAAGTCTCTAAAGTGCAAAGCATATCTCTTGTGTCCGACGATAAAGGCGGCTCGTATTTTGCGGGCGTTTCAACAGTCCCGACGAAGTATTTCCCGCCCTCAATCATTTGTTGTAATTCATAATCGAGGAATTTACTCGTGACGGCAATATTAACCCCATTGCGATGACCTTTAATTGTTATTCTTGTTAAAGTCCCCTGCGCTCCCTCGAGGTCTATATTCTCGTTTTCTGTTCTGTCAACTGTCGGAGCAACATTTATAACTTCGTCATCAACATAAAACAGATAATAACACCCGAGACCCTCATTTAGACGGCAATTACCGAAGTTAAGCGCACCTGCGAGCGTTCCGTATATCTGCAAGTCTTTTACTGTTGAATCTGTCGGCGCTACTTGCAATCTGCCCGTATCGGCATTGATTAAAAACTCAACACCTGTAAAACTTGCCGCTGTCAACGCTTCTATTGCCGCCGTCGGAGTTAACGCTTCAGGCGACTTTCCTGTAAAGTCAACTTCCTTTGTCGCTTGCGGCGCTTGACCGACCTTTATAGTCAACTTCGCTTTGCCGTCTGTCAAAATAGGCGTGATGTCAATCTCGCCGACGAAGCCCGTCATATTTTGAGCGTCTGCAATTTTTCCGTCGGGATTACATCTTTTAATCATAAAACCACGACTTGCATATTGAGCCATTCTCTCATTTATCTGTATCATTTTCTTTTCCTCTCTTTGTGATTTTTTTTGTCTTGTCAAACATTGTTTTTTCCGTCTCGTCTTGTTCTGCTTTTGTTTCTGTTTTTGTATTTTCTTTTATATTCTTTGGCAATTTTATTTTTGGCATTTTCCAATTTATGTATCTCATTTTTTTTCTCCTCATACCAGAATTATTGGAACAAAAAAAGTCCGTTCCATTGATATAGTGTTGTCGTCGCTTCTTGCTTGAACTCCGACCCATTCGTCCGTGCTGTAAAATCTTATATTTCCCTGTTCCGTCGCAACATCTGAAAGTAAGTCTCTTAACTCTTTACGAATGTAAAAATCTATTAAGTCCTGCTCGCCCATTACACGATGAACTATAAATCTGAATATCAGCCTATGATTCATATTGTCCGCTTCAGTCTTTATTACCACATACGGCGGTGGGGGCATTTTGTCGCTGTCTCCAAAAAAAACTACGTTTTTTATTGACCCCGTTTTTATTTGTTCATAGACGATAGTATTGATATTTGCCGTTGTCATTTTATTCCCATAACTTCTTTAACTGCTTTTATATACTCTTTTTTTTCGCTTGCAATAACCGGCCTCAAAAGCTCGTATTTTCTGTTATTCGCAAGTTCAAGCTGAACTCCATAACTGACCGTGTGAAACAGCCCCCATACTATAGACTTCTCATCACGATGAGCATAACCTCTTATACCTCTAATAGCTTGCTCTGTTTGATTTACCCAGCCCATAGCGTCCGTTTTTAGTCCGGCTCTGCTCCCTCTTGCAAGTTGTCCCGTGTCTTGTAATTGCTGCGCCGTCTGTAAAGCCTCTGTCGCTTTGTATTGAGCGAGAGCAAATATTTGTTTTAACTTTTTTTCAAACGCTTTTTTGACGTCGACCGTGTTATTTTTATCCATTAGTCCGCCTTAAAAAGTTCCGCCTGCTGGCCATAAACTTCGCCAACAACTTTTAATTTTGAGACAACTCCAATCCTGAAACTCTCATCATCGCAAATCAAAATATCGTTTTCTTTTATATCTGTATTCCACGAAACAATTAAATATTTTGTTTTATTAGTCGCTAAACCGCCGTCCCATACTCCATACTTCCAAACCCCGCCGCCCTCGTGTGATATTCTACACTCTATGTTATGCGTCTCATTTGTTCCGTCTGGTATCATCTGACCGCGCCCATTATCTTTTAATGTTTCTCGTGAAACTTGAGCGGAAATTTTATTGACGTCAATAATTCTTTTATACGATTTTCTTAATCTCTCAATGTCCACGTTCTGTAATTCCTCCGACGGGGTATCTTTTTATCTTAAAAGCGCGTCCGGTATTGTTGCCTGTAATTTCTGCGATTTTGTCTTCAATATCTTTTTTTCTTTGTTTGTAAAAATTCAAAACATCGTTAAACGAAGTAAAAGAAATACTCTCCGCTCCAGCCGTTATTGAGTTCAAAAAGTCATCAGGATTTAATCCTGCTATGATAAAATCAATCAAAAAAACTTCCGCCTTAAAAAGTCCGTATTTTTCAATTTGATTTTTAATGTAATTATCTCTGACTTTTAGCGGCATTATTTCCCATTCGCCATTATTGTAATACTTGTAAATTCCGTCGCCGGTCGTGTATGCTGTGCCGTCTGCTCCCTCGTCGGGCATTTCCTCAACAAAAACAATCTCGCTTACTCCCTGCGGGTCTCTTATGTCAAGTCTTGCACTGAAAACATCTTGTAAAATAAGGGGCGTGATTAAATCTAATGGCATATTGTCAACACTCATTTTTTATCTCCTTTAATCATATACCTGTATCTTTTCATCTCCGCCCCTTATCTTTTTTATTTTATGCCGTCGGCAATGTTATTTTTATTGTTGACGCAATTAACCAATCAAGGAAAGTCTCGCCTATACGATACCAAGCTCTTTCTTCAGTAGAGAGCTGTAAAGTCTCTCCCACTCCCTGCTCTAAAGTCAACTCTCTTTTTACGAGATTGAATCCGCCTAAATCAGTTTTAATCACCGCAAACGCTGTTCCTTGTGGAACTCCCGGAAAACTTAAAACTTCTTTGCCCCAGACAAGTCCGTCCTGCAATCCGCCCGCATAAGGAATAATTCCCGTTATAGGCAGTCTGCCGACGAGTTGATTTACTCCGCTCAATCTTTCCAAAGAGCCGTCGATGACGGGCTGGATGTCATACAAGTCAACAGGATTGACGAGCAAATAAACATCGTGGTGCATATTGCCTAACATCTGTTTAGTGTAAAGCGGATGAAATAGTGTCAATCCTTTTTTTATCGCTTTTTTTATTGTGTTGTATAACTTCAAATCAAAGTTTGCTCCGGTCGTATCTGCCGCTTGTGAATGAGCCGCGTTGTATGTCGCTGATACGATTTTGCCGATACAATCTTTATTTTTATTATCAACAGTTATACGCGCCACGCTTTCCATCAATCTTTCGACCGAGTAAAAAGGATTGAAAACTAAATCGCGCAACGAATTTTTATGTCCGAACGCTTTGATTTTTATTTCAATCGGTTTTACTTGAGGCAGCGTTTCCTCGATTAAAGGCACGCTGTCATTAGCTCCAGCGACGACTTTCTCTTGACCTATATAAGGAGCATAATTTCTCAAGCTCACAATCTGCGGCATATCAGAATCTGATATTGTTTTAAGCAGCGTGTCTGTGTAATCTGTCAAATCGTCTTGCTGTCTTGCCACATCGATTAAGTATCCTGTAATCAGATCTTTAATCGCCGCGTAATCAAAACCGGTGTTTGCGTTTTTTACTTTTTCTCTCAACTGCTTTACATTTTCCCTCAAAGCTGCCTGCGCTTCCGACCCTTGCCACACCTCTGTTTTTGGCGTGATTTTTTGAGAATTCAAAACATTGCTCATTTTAGTTGACAAGTTTGAAAATCTGTCTCCCTCAAATAAGTTAATGTTTTTAACTTTCCCGATATTCTGTTTTCTTAAATATGCTCCGTCAATTATATCCATAATTTTTTCTCCTTATATTTTTATAAATCTCAAAATCCCGCCCGTGCCTGAAGCGTTTGCTATCACCGTTCCGACGAGAACATTCCCGTCGTCGTCTGTCGTGAACTTTTTTGCAGTCTCGTCGTAATAAAGCTGGTCACCAATCGCCGCACTTGTCGTGTCAACATCCGCCGCTAATACTTGTATGTCAAGCTTTGATTCAATGTGAATACTCAAAGGCTCTCCGACTTCAGCGCTGTTGTCGGCAACACCGCAAAACGACCCCCAAATAACAAAATCATTTTTTGCTATCGCCGCCGCCGTGTTGTTCACGGTATAAATGTGCGATACTCTTTCTTTCTCTATATAAACATTTGCCATTTTTTATACCTCCAGAAATATTGACTTCTTTTCGTTTATTTTTTTGTCTGTCATTCCGTCCGCTTGCTTTGACCGAAGAGCTAATAAAACGGGGTCGGTCTTTAACGCATTCTTTGCCGTCTCAAGTTCTTTCCCGTGTTTGCCAATCAACGCATTCTTGGCATAGATAAAGCAAGGATTTGCCTCGTCAATACCTGATGAGTTCTTTACCGTTTTTGCTCCCGCCAAATCAATCGCGGCATTCTCTGCGACGGTTTCCTCTGCCGCTTCCACTTCTTTTAGTATCTCTTTTACTTTCTCCAAAACCTCGTCGGCTTTAATCGCCTCGTCAAGTCCTAATGCTTCTTTGATAGCCTTGAGAAGTTTTTCTCTCTCTCCGTCCTCATTCGTTTTGACCTTATCCGATAGCCCTGTTTCTTTTGCTATCTCCTCGAGCGTCAATTGGTTATTTGAAATTGCCGCTTTAAGAGCGTTAAGTAATTCTGTTTTATCCATTTTGTTGTTTCCTCTCTTTGTTATTTTTTTTGCTTTGTCTATCGCAGAAAGAACATTTTTTTTAGCTTGGTCAAGCACACCCGCATTTAATTTTTTGATTAAAGCATATCTGCTTATCTTGCCATTTTGAATTATGTCCTCGCTGTCTGTTTTTTCTGTAAAGTATTTTCCCTCATTTACCATTTCCATTAAATCGCTTTCTTTTAAGTTGTCATTTACGACCTGCGGCATAAAACCGTTGTCATAGCCTACGCTGTCATTTCGTTCTCCGCCCTCTGTTCCGACGATATAAGGTATCGTTAATCCCTCTGCATTCTTTATATATTCCGTCGTCGGATACGCACATAAAGAAAAGTTGACATATCCCGCTTTACAGTCTCTTATAAAAGCGGCGTTGCCTGTAGGGTTTCCGTTGCTGTCCATTTTTGGAACAAGTATTTTGAAATAAGCCGTCCCCTCTTTCTCATTATCAAGTTCTATTTTTCCGCCAACTGTAAAAAAATCGTTATTGTTGTTATAGTGTCCTGTCTTGCTTCCGCCAAAGGGATACTCTTTCATTTTGTTAACGAAACTCTCAAAAAATGTTCTTGTGTAAATTCCGCCGTCTCCTTTCGTTGGAAAG
This sequence comes from Elusimicrobiota bacterium, assembly GCA_031274365.1. Classification (GTDB taxonomy): domain Bacteria; phylum Elusimicrobiota; class Endomicrobiia; order Endomicrobiales; family Endomicrobiaceae; genus Ectomicrobium. The sequence goes on from JAISQF010000011.1 coordinate 82,393, forward strand.
TTAATTGCTTCCACAAGCATATACGGGTCTGCCTCATTTTCTATTATCGCTTCATATGCTCTTTTTGGTATAAGTGTCGGCAAACTTTCCGCTGCGGGCAAAGTTTTATCGTTTCTTATCTTACCGATATTCAAGTATTTTAATTTGTCATTTTTTGTTTTTTTGTCATTTTGAGTTTTGTTTTTTTTCATTTGTTTTTACCTCATATTTTTTTATTGCTATTGTTTTTTATATTTCACTCTCAAATTACTTTTTTTTATTTCTGTTTTATCACTGTATTTTTTTTGTTTTTTTTAACCTGCTTTAATATAAAGCTTCTGCTGTTCCCTCACTTACCCAATCCGTCAAGTCTGACAATCCCTCACCTCTCATCACTTCTTTTTTGAACTCTTCCCAATCTTTTAATACCGGTCTTATCTGACAAGTGCAATTTGGATGAGCAGGAATTATCGGCAATCCCGCTTCTGTATAAGGTCCGCCAGCTGCATAATCCTCACAAGCGCAATTCCACTCGTCCCTGCTTGGCGTCAAAATCCAATCAAACTTCCCTGTCGTTGCGGGATTTAATTTGTCCGCTTCTTTAATTGAATCATTCATAGCTCTGTATGCTTCTGTTCTCGTTATTCTTAAAGCTCTATAATCAATCCCTGCCTTCCCTAATCTCTTTACATATTCCGCCGTGCCCGGCTTCAACTTGCCCCACGACCCTAATATTTTTTCTTTGCCTGCTATAAGTCCCTCAAGGTCTTTTGCCACTTTTGCTAAGTCTCGTCCCTGCGCTCTGGCCGCCCAAATCGTATTTAATATTTGCTCCTCTGCATTTTTAACATCTTTCCAAACAGTGCCTGACAAATCATAAGCCTTTGAAAACTGCGTATAGTATGTTCTCTCTACAAACTTTATTTTACCGGTCGCTGGGTCTCTTACATAAAAACTTACTCCCTGCTCTGCTCCAAAAACATCTTGCTTATATGTCTTGCTATACTTCGCGTTGACTACTTTTACATTTTGTTTTTGATTTTGCTTAACACTTTTTTTTACAACTTTTTCAACTAAATATTCTGTCATTGATTCTATAGCGTCATCTTTTGTTTTTATCCCAGCATTATTTATTTGAGATATAAGCAATTCTACTATTGGCTTTACTGTCATTTCAGCCGTTTTTTTTATTGCTCCGTTTATCGCCGACATCCACTGACTTGCTATCAACTCTTTATCAATCGCCGCCTGTATCGCATAATCACTTCCGCCTGATACAAGTATTTTTTGAACTCTTGCTATGGCGTATAAAATCGCTTTACGGACTTCTATCCTCGCCGCTTTATCTATCTGCGGCACTCCCTTTGTCCTGATAAACCTTAACCGCTCAAAGAACTGGTCTCTTGTCATCTGGCGGCTCTTTTGGCGGCATTCCCGGGCTTCCTGCGCCCGTATTCCCTGCTCCCTCGCCTAAATCGCCGACCTCTAATAAATTTTGCCCTAAATGCGAAGTATGCTCCGTTAAAGTTTCTAAAAAGCCCTCTCTCATAAGCTCTGCCGTCAACTCCGGTGCGTCTGGAAATAATAAATCATAAAAATATTTTATTTGTTCTTTTGTTATACCCGCCGACTGTATCAAACTGTTCATCGCCCCTGAAAATAAAGATAAAATTTGCGCTTTTTCCGTCGGGCTTGTGAAATCCAAAGCTCCCCACTTTATTTCGACAGGCTGCGCTTTTTCAAAATACGTAAAAGCTAAAATTTGTAAAGTCTGATTTATGAGTTGAGTAAATGCTTTTGTCATTTCTCGTTGAATTGACTTTATAAACTCAACACCTAAATGAATTTGAGAGTAAGCCGTATTATAATTTCCGCCCGTCGCTAATGTCCCCCAGAATATTTCCGGAACACCGCTGCCAACGACAATTCTTTTGCTGTTGTTATCAATCGCTTCCGTATGCTGTCTTGTCGCGTCACTTGCAAGAAACATCATCTCAGTTTTTTCCATTCCCACATTGACAAAAAAATCTTGCGCAAAAGGGTCTATGTCTGCGGGGTTTTCAAAGCCATTATTTATAAGCCATTTGTTAACTGCGTCTTTTTGCTCATTTAGCGTCTGTATAAGTTTTGGACGAAATTTAGAAAGAATCTCGTCTCGTGTATATAGTATGTCGTGATTAACTTTTAATGGTCTTATGATACGAGAATAGACGCTGTTGCCTCGCCAATCGCTCCCTAAAGCCTCGTGCGCAAATGGTATCGGCAAAAAGCCAAAACTGTTTTGATATTCTTCTCTCTTGTTTATTGCTCCCGTCCAAGTTGTCGTCACCATCGTTTTTGTTATATGTCTTTTTCGTCTTGCAAAACGAGGTTCGTTTTCTCCCGCTGAATATGCGATATTTTCATCCGCAAAAATCTCTGATATTTCTTCAGTATCTAAATCAACAACAATGTCAACTATGCTCTCGTCCGATATATTTTCCCAAATAACTTTTTTTAATTTATCGCTCCACCTCGCCCATCTCCACGCTGTCCCGTATAAAAGCATTGAGTGCGCTATGATTGGGCACTCGTCAAACATTAAAAGATTTATTTTTTTTAATAAATTCTTTGTTGTTTCATCTTGCGTTTTTGCCGACGGTATACCGGCTAAAATTGACGGCAGTTTTACCGGCGTATAAGCGGTTGCCGATGACAACTGAAAGTCAATCGCCGACCCTGTATAAATCCCTTTAAGCAAAGCGGCATTTGCTATCAGCCCGCCGGTCGAACTTTTGTTTGCCGGTCGTCTTGCATATTTTATTTTGCTGAAATCTTTATCGTCGCTTTTTTGCCAAAACTTTATATTCATCGGTTTCTGTTTCTCCTCTCTTTCATTCCCTGCGAAAAAGATACCGGCAACATTCCCACACCCTCGCCGCTTAACTCCGCCAAAGCAAACACCAAAGCGTCCGCTCTGTTTGGGCTTTTGTTTATTCTCGCACTGCCCATATGCGTTAATTCTTTTTCAAGCTCTTCCATTTCTTGTGCGTGATATACAAGTCCTCTTTCATATAATGCGCTTATCGGCTCGGCTCTTACTACTTTCCCTCTCGTGCTTACGATTTGTTTTATATTACACTCGCCCGCAGTCTTAAGCGTGCTTTCAACCATATCCCCGCCGTAATTCCTTTCACAAACAACTAAATCAGCCCTGTAATTTTGGTAAGTATTTACGACCATTTCCGCCCACTTTGCTGGCGACCCTCGCATAGAGTGGTCGGCTAAAACAAAATATTTTTCTTCAGCGGTTTTACCGCAAACTACAATACCGACCTCGTCGGGTCCGCCGCCTGCGGGGTCAACGCCAACTACAATTCTTGCTATATCCGTCGGAGCTTCTTTATATTGAATCCATTTCCGTTTCCACAAAGAACTTTTCTCCTCTATCGGCTCTTGCTGATATTGCGCCGCAAAAGTGTATGGGTCTGCCTTTCTCTCGTGTTTCAAAAACTCAATCGGCGAATGCATTTCCCAAAAACTTTTACCGTCTTTTATCGCCGGGACTATAAACTTTTTCCAATTCAACTCGTTTCCTTTTTCTATCTCGTCTAAAATAAATCCGGTAAAATCGTCAATACAAATTCTTTGAGCATTTAGTATCGTCGGCGTCCTCGTCTTATTATTCTTACGGCTTTTTAATGTCTCTTTGTAAATATCTTTTAAGTGCGAACTCTTCGCTACACTGTATGCGTCCGTCGGCTTTTGAGCGTCGTCTATATTCAAACACCCGCCATATTCTTTTCCCATTACTCCCGCGCCAAACCCCGTTATGCCGCCGCCTACTGATACCGCTCTTGTCTCTCCGCCGCCTTTTACTTTCCAGAAAGAGCGGGAGTCTGTGCTCAACTCTATCCCAAAAACTTTTTTATATAAATCACTCTCAACTATTGAAATCATTTTCTCTGAAAATTTTCCGACAAGCTCGTCGGAATAGCAGACGCGGATATTATTGCAAAACGGATTTATCGTATAAGTCCAGCACATAAAATAAGTCATTATTTCCGACTTGCCTGTGCGGGTCGGCATATTAAAAAGTAAATTAAACGGCTTATCAAAGACCATTTCCTCAAGCAGTTTTATTAGCTCACAATGAAAATCGGCAAAAATAAATTCGTCATACTTTGTCAAAAAATGAAACGCCGCTATAAACTCTTTGAAACTGCTTTGCAAATATACCCGCGCCGACGCCGGTTCGTGTTCGTATTCTTTAATTCGTTTTTGTATTTTAATGTGTGCCATTTCATTTATTCTTGTCTTCCTCTCGCCACTTTTTAATCTTTTTTATATCCGGCGCTTGTAGTATGCTCAAGCCTCCGTCAACGGTTATGTCTTGCTTTGGCCGTCCGACAACTCTCGCCATTAAAGTCTCAAGCGTCCGTGCGTCTCCGTCGTTAATTCCTTTTACAATAGCGTTTGCTAACCACAATTCTAATATTGACAATTGCGCAACATTATCAGTTAAATATTTTTCAAGCGCCGGTTTGTTGACAAAAAAATAATTTTCAATTATTTCTTTATATTTCTCCGCTGTCATATTCTTAAACTGCCGGTATTCCTTTGATATTTTGGGACGTCCGTTTGGATTTCCCGATTGACCGGGCTTCCATTTCCTCCCGCCGCTATATTTCCCTTTAGCCATTTTTATTTTACCCGCTCCGCTTTTTTGCCCGTATATTTTTCGTATCTTTTTACAATTACATCACAATATTTTGGGTCAAGTTCCATAGCAAAACATTTTCTATCAAGCTGCGAGCAGCCGATAAGTGTTGACCCGCTCCCGCCAAAAGCGTCAATTACAATGTCTCCTGACTTGGAATTTTTCTTTATTGCTCTCTCTGAAAGACGGACGGGCTTTTGTGTCGGATGTAAATATTTAGAAGTGTTATCTCGGTGTTCATACCAGACATCTAACTGCTCGGCGAATGTCTCTTTATCAAGCATAATAACATCTTTATAATTTTCTGTCCGCTTGTCTATGTAATGAGCTTTCCCATTTTTCCAGCCAACTATACAATTCTCGTATGTGCGGAGATAATCTTTGCTCACCATAGATACAGAATTTTTTAGCCAAATGATTATTTGGCTAAAATGCCAGTCTGCCAATTCAAATGCTTGTTGTGAAATATGCTGGATTACACTTGAAACCCACCAATAGATAGTAACACTGTCGTCGGTATGAATAAATAAATTTTTTAAGACGTCCGTATAAAATTGTAAGCAATCTTTATCTGAAAGATTGTCGTTAAGTATCTTTCCGCCTGTTCCACCAAATTTCTTTGAATCATATGAAAACCCTGCAGGCGATTTGTAATTTATGTTATAAGGCGGGTCTGTAAAAATTAAGTTTCCTTTTTTGCCGTCCATAAGTTTTTCAAAATCTTGTTCGTCAACAGAACTTCCACACAAAAGTCTATGATTGCCAAGCAAATATAAATCGCCTTTTTTTGTCTCTGGCTCTTGAATTTTTTCATATTCTTTTTGAGCGTCAAAATTATCCTCTTTTGCTACTCTCAAAAGAATTTTGTCCATCTCAAAACTTGAGAAACCGACTGACTTTAACATCTCGGTATTAAATTTTGCCAACTTCAAAAAATCCCATTCGCCCGTTATGCGATTTGACGCAAGCATATATTCGTCCGCTTCCTCTTTTGTAAGCTCTCTGTTTGGAACACGGACATCTATTATCTCGTCGCCTCTCCCGTTTTCTATCGATGCCATTATTCTCATATGGCCGGCAATTATTGTTCCGTCCGTATTTATAGCGGGTATTTCCGCTACGTTAAATTTTGTAAGTGATTTTTTAAGAAGCGTTTTTTGTTCGTCTGTAATTTTGCGGGGATTATACGAGCAAGGCGTAAGGTCTTTTACTTTACGCTTTTCATTATGCCATTGAAGTGATGATGTTTTAGTTTGTGTTTGCAAAAAAAATACCTGCCTTTCTTTTTATAGATTGGCAGGGCTTTTTACACTGCTGACAATGCCTGCCGTTTTAGTGGCAGAGCATTTTTATTATTTGACTTTAATGATACATAATTTTTTATATCACTGTCAATATTTATTTATTCATTTATCTAAACTCATTTCTTTAATTTTACTTTTCATATCTTCCACTTGAGATACAAGTGTAAAGCGTCTATCATTTATGTCTTGCGACAAAGTTTCTATGTCAACGAGAAAATCATCATAATATTCAATTTCTTTTTCTTTTGCTTCAATGAGCTTTTCTAAAGTTTCTAAATTCATTTTTTCTCCTTGTCTTTTTTATTCTTTTTAATTGTTTTAACGGCTATCGTTAACGTCCTTAATCTTAACTTCCCGCCGTTATTAAAAAGATATTTTTTGTTTCCTTTTTTTATGACGCATTTATCTTGCAAAATATTATAAATAATTAGTTGCATTCCGTCATAATCTTTTATCTCTTCTAAACTCTCAATTTGCGTTATTATATCTGCCGCTAAATCCCAAAAGCCGCCCGCTCCTTTCTCGTCGTCAAAATATTTAACTTTGTCATCATCTCTTTTTTCCATTTATGTCGCTCCTTTTTTTTTCTTTCAAAGTATTTTATATTTTCTATTCCTCTATTTTCCCGTCCTCGATTAAATCCAACAACATCATTAGCCATCTCATCATTTTCTCATTCTCGTCTTTTAAGTCATTGTAAAGGCTAAACATTTCATCAAATGCGGCTATTATGTTTTTAGCGTTTTCTCTGGACACATTGGGATTATTTACCGTGCAATCAACTACATATTGTCGTAAATCAACTATATGTGCGTTTATATAATGCTTGACACAATCCGTATCAGCTATCTCTTTTAATCCTTTGTAGTCTTGCTCGCTAATGTCAATTTTTATTTTCATTTTATTCCCTTATCCTTTTTTTTATATCATTCAAAACTTCTAATTCCATTTCAAACCAATTAACTTTTGTTTGAAAATTATAAAGAGTTTCAGTCAAATAAAACTGCCAATATCTTTTATTTTTAAGTCTATGTTCCGTCTGTTTATTTACAGCCTTTCCCTCATTAAGCCATTCAATCTCTTGTTGCAATTCAGAGGTCAATTCCAAATTATGTTGCTTATTTCTCTCCACTCTTTTAATCTGCCATAAACAATTCTCTTTTGTTATTTTTCCATAATTTTTTTTAATCAGCGCCAAATACTCCTTTCTTGTCATCAACTTTTTTTTCATTTCTACCCTCTTTTTTAACATTCCTTTTTATCCCAATTTTTTTTACATTTCAATTTCCCGCTTTTAACTCTTTTGTTTTGGTATTGAAATATAATATAGTCTTGCCGTATTCTTTAGCAGCTTGCCACTCAAGTCTGCACCCGCGCCCGTCCTCCCAATTATCAACAAAAATTACAAAGTGGGCGCCACTCATAGCTGATATAGAACGACCTAAATATTCCAATGGGGTGGCACTATCCGTATAATAAGTGTCAATCACAGTCCACCGATGTTCTTTTGCCATTTCCTCAGCTATCTTTCTTTTATTCAAAATTGCCGCTTCCGTTAACCCTCTCATCAACTGACTAATAAAAACTAATGTTCCCATTTCATTTCTCTCCCTTTATTAAATCATAAATTTGTTTGTGCATATCTTTTATTACTTCCATTAGTTCAATATTTTCAAGCATTTCACTTTCAAAACAGTCCATAAAATACTCTTTTTGCTCTTGTGTCCAATTCTGTAAATCACGTTTTCCTCGCAAACTTCTGAATACAATCAATTCTCTTCTTTTGCGCTTAATTTTTTTATCCAGCACCTCAACATTTGATATTATATCTCGCTCATTCATTTCCCTTTCTCCTTTTTATTCAACTAAAAAAATTTTAATTATTTTACTCATCGTTTCTACTCTTGTATGGAATTCTCTTTACTTTGATGTCAAACCATTTGAATCTATTCGCAAAATAAAAATCAACTTCCACTTGCTTACCGATGTCGGTGGTATATAAACAAGTTTTAGGCTTCCGTATAGTCGTAAAAGGAATATTTTTATCGCCCAAAAACACAAGTAATTGGTATTTGCCATAAGGTATCTCATACGGCGGCAGTTGTATGCTCCTTAAATCGTAATTGAGAAAGTCTTGATTAGTTTCTTTGCTTAACTCAAAGTTATCTTCAACATAAATTAAAAGCCCTTTGTGTTGTCCGTGCAACTTTTCAAACCACCTATCAAATTTTATAACAAGTTTTTTCTGTTTCATTTTATCTCCCCCGCTCTCCCGACCAAATAAAGTAATTGGTCAAATAATCTTTTAGCAGTCTTATATCCCTCAAATCCAGGAACATAGTTTATATCGCAATCAAATATAAAATATTTTGCTGTGTCGTAACCCCACGCAAAATCTTCATTATCAGCTATTTTCAGATAATTTCCTTTGAGCCATTTTTCAAATTCTTTTTTTGTAAAAACGCTCATCGTTGCATAGCGTCTTCTTTTATTCATAATTACAAGAGGCATAAAGCCTTGTTTCTTTAACTCCGCCTTTAACTCAACTTCAAAACTTTTCTGATTTTTCCTTTCAATACTACTTTTCTGAATAATCATTTTTAATCTCCTTTTTTTCTTTAATATTCATCTGTGTCGTCCTCAAAAAAATTCTTCGCAACAGAATACGCCGTTTCAATGTTTTCTTGATTAAAATCTTGTCCTTCCGTTTCAATCTCAATCCCTGCGTGTTCGTGCCAAAATTTTATTGCTTTGTTTAATTGCTCAAGCTCAATCCCTATCAATTCCTTTTTTATTTTAGGATATAAAATACAATTGTTGACGAATTGCCCGACGCTTAAATCCCATATAAACAAGTCTTTTGACCCAAAATTTTTTTTGTATATATATTCCATAAATTTGTCCTCGTCTCTATTATATATAACAGAACTCCGCCCCTTTTTTTTAGCCAAAAATGAGGCGATAATAAACGCTCTCATTCTTATGCTTCCTACTTCATCCATTTTGTAAATTTCAAATTCTTTTATTTTTCTTTCCATTTTATATCCCTTTTCCTCTCGTTATCCTTGTAGGAACTTTCTCCAAATCTTCCGCCCAAAATTCTTCATCACACACATAATTATTTCCTACGCCCTCGCCTCTCAAAACGCCGTCATAGCCTGTTCCAAATTCCGTGATAGTGATTTTATGTATCTCCAACAAACATCCGATATAGGGGCTGTCTTTTTTTATAATATAAGCTAAATCACCGAGATTAAATTCAATTTTATAAGGCGGTAAATTCCCAAATCTTTTCTCCATAATTTCCTCTCTTTTTTTTCTCTTCCCTGTTTGCTTTACTCTGCGTTTTTGCCGTTGTCAATTTGATTGACCAGCGCCGTAATAATACGGCATTGCTCTAAATATAGCCCCGCGGCTTTATCTATCAAATCAGCTATGTCGTCCAACTTATCACACAGCTCATATGCATTTGAAATGTTTCCACGCAAAAAATCAGCCTTTCTTTTCATTCTGTCGGCAAATCTTGTATAACCTGTTTTAAGAGAGGCTAACGCATCTGCGTATAATTTTTCGTCTATTTCAAACTTTGTTATCATTTTTAATCTCCTTTTTCCCTTCCTCAATTTTTTCCCATAATTCCGACACCAACAAAACTAATGATAGTTTTTCTCTAATCATCGTCAAAATATAGTCTCTGGTAGATTCTATAGTTTGGCTTACAAACGGTTTAGGCTTATAAAATTCTAAATCATCCTTTAGTTTTTTCTTTCTCTTTTCTAAATCCAAAAGTTGTATTGTGTCTTTTATCAGTGTATATTGTTCTGGACTTATGTCAATTTGTATTTTCATTTTTCCTCCTTTTTTCTTTTAATAAGCGATTTCAATCTCAATTCTCGGCGTCTTGTCGTAAAACTTCCCCGCATATAAAGCAGTAATCTGACTGTCGTCCCGCCAAAAAACGCCGTTCATTGCGTCAAAAATCAGTTTCATATAATTGTCTAAATCCGGTCTTGTCGTCGGAAAATGTTCGCAGTTTTCAATTTCTTGCAATTTCTTTTTACTTAAACTTTTTGGCGGCTGTCTAAAAATTCTCATTTTTATATTAACCGCCGTTTCTATTGGCGTCTCTGGCTTAAACTTTATGGCTTGCGCTAAAAAGTTTTTTTCAGCTTGAGCAGTTTTTGCGGGCGTATAAGTTCGTCCAAAACCGCCCCTCGTTGAAAATCTCGGTCGTCCCTTTGCGACCGGCTCGCCATAAACAGTAAAACTAATTAGCATTCTTTAGCCCTTTTTTAAGGTCGTCAACCTCATTTAATTTTTCCTCTGGCAACACAACTATTGAGTTAAAAGGAAATTCAGTCTGCGCCCGTCTGCCGTTAACAAACAGGCGAGCTTCCATTATCAAGTTTTCAATAACCTTTTTGACATCATCTGCATTCTCAATATGGACTTTAATTTGAGTTCCGACGTTGTTCTCACCGACTGCTGTGATATAATCAGGTTCAGTTGCAAACTCGTCTTTGTATGCAAAACCAACTTCCTTAATTTCATACTCGTCTTGAATATCAGGAATAACGGCTAATCGACTCGCCATTACAAAAGGCATTACCAAATCAAACAATGCATTTCTAAACGACACGTGGCACGGCTCTGTGCTTGATACAGTCACCTTATTCCTTTCCTCTCCATAAACCACAGTAATAAAACTTTTATCTTTTCTTGTTATCTTTTGAATCCTCATTTTTTTGCTCCTTCCCTAAAATATGCATTTCCTTTTATTTTTACCAAAATAAAATCTACTAACTCATCGGCGTTATATATGCGTTGAATAAATCGCCAATCCTCACCGTCGTATCTCATAATGAGACTGAATGCCGGCTCATAGGTAAACTTGTTCCTCGTGCTAAAGTCAAAATCAAAATCTGTAATTGCACTATCTATAAGTTTTTGCGCAAAACTTACCTGCTCTTCTCTACTCAATTGCTCAAATCTACAATCAAACATTTTTAGCTCCTTTATTGTTTATAAACTAATCCCTCTTGTCTTAAATTCATTCTCAAAAAACTTTTTTATATCCTCTGCCCCGCTAAATCGCCTAATCCGTTTATACCTTTCTGCTTCCCCATTTTTCATATTTGTGTAAATAAACAGATATTTTTCAGAGCCGGACTTGTAGTCATAATCCGTATAATGTGCGGAGTTATATAATTTTCCCTCTAAAAAATAACCGTCATAACCGGCCATTTTTATCCCGATTATTCCCGACGAAATACAATCGTTTATAACCTCTTTTGCTATATGCTGTTTTTTTTGTTCCCCGACAAAACTGACCGCCTCTATTCTAATGTTTAATTGCATTTTGACCCTCCCTTTTTTTATTTTCAAAACGGGATTTCCTCGTCGTCATCGTCAAAAGCCGTCCCGTTATTAGTCGTTGTTTCATACTGCGGCTTGCGAAAACTTCCTCCGCCCGCCGCCCCAGCTCGTGCCTCTACAGCTTTTTCTTTCTCTTGTTTTTGAACTTCTTTTTTAGGTGAAATAAAATCAATCCCCGTTATGATGAATTCAATCTTGTTGACTTTATAGCCGTCTTTGCTCTCATATGAGCCGTCCTGTAAATACGCTGTGATACCGAGCAAATCGCCTTTTGAGCAAAACTTGTAAATATTTTCCGCCCGCACATCAAAAGCCAAGCAGTTGATAAAAATTGATAATGCTTCACCATTTTTATTTTTTTTAGGCGTTTTGATAGCCATATTAAAAGACAAAAAAGCCATTCCCGCCGACGACTTTTTTAATACTAAATCAGTCGCTATACGACCAATCCCGCTAAAATTATTCATTCCCGTATCTCCTTAAAAATTCCTCTCTCTCACTTTCAGAGAAAAGAAAAATATCCAACTGCGCCGCCTCTTGAACAACTCCGTCTAACAAAGCTCTAAACTCGTCAACGGTATAGCTGCTACTGCCAAAATAACATTGCAATTGAATTCCCTTTTTACCGTTGACGTTTACCTCTCCCAGCTCTTTACATAACCGATATTCTCTTTCAAATTTTTCAACAGCATTTTTTTTGACGACGATATGCGTAAAAACTCCGTATGCGTCCAGCATTTCTAAATAAATTTCGTTTTTATCTTTACCAAGTTTTTTTGACATTTCACCGATAAGCTCCCAAAGAGCCGCATTAGCCGTTAAACTCCTGCGATTGCTCCACTTCTTTATTTTGAGTTGGCAGTCTTTGTTATTAAGAGCGGCTAAAGATACAGCCTCACTTTTAGCGACTTCAAAAGTTATCTGTAAAACTTCTTTACCCAATGGCTTGTTGATTCCGATTAACTTTGCTTTCATTTTTTATTTCCTCACATTGATATTTACTCGGCTTTTCTTTCCAATTTTGGCAGTTATCTATAAAACAAATTAGAGCCGTCGGATAATAGTGATTAGGATAATCTGCCAAGCCCATCATCACATACTCAATCTTTACATTTAACTTCATATCTTCGACGGGGTTTAAGCACTTACCACAAACCCCGTCTGCCTCTTGCAAAAAATAAACACAACTATAACAGCCTTTATATTTTTTATCTTTCTTTTCCACGCTTTAAGCCCTCACTCTTACGCCCTCTTCAGAATAAAATCTTATGCCGGGTATCTTTAGCGTCCCTTTCGTCGCTTTTGCTAAAGTTCCGATGTCTTTTGTGTTAGGCGTGATTAAGTTTATATGCTCGCCCGTTTCAACAATAAATTTCAGCAGTTCTGTTAAATCAACAACTTCGCCTTTCCATACTTTTTGCGTCCCTATTCCCTCAAATTTTGGCGTCTCTACGGGCGCTACGGGTATCGGTTGAGTTTCAACTGCTTGTTTTTCTTCAGCTATTTGCTCTACTGCTTCTTGGTCGTCCACAAGCTCGGCTTCCTCTTGTAGTTTCTTTAGCCGCTCTACTTCCGCCCTCATCAGCGCTTCTTGTCTTTCTCTTTCTTTTCTTGCCGCTTCCTCTGCCTTTCGTCTCTCTTGCTGTTGATAAGAAAGCAGCGCTCCCCTCGCTATTGCGTCGGCGTTTTTTAGCTCCGTCTCTGCCGGGCGAAACGCTTCCATAAAAAACTTTTTCAGTCCGTCAAGCGGCTTTGTAAAAGCCTTTCGTTGCTCGTCAACTTTTTTTAACATCGTCGAAATAATTTTTAAGTCATTTGCTACGATTTCCGCTTCCGCTCCCGTTGATACAGAAAAATCAGGCGTGAATTTCAAAATTATGCCCTTTACTTCCGATAACCTTTCTTGCGCCGCTATCTCCACATCTTTTACCGCCGGTATTGCATTTTCCATTTTCAAACTCCTTTTTTAATTTTTTTATACTTCAACTTTTGTTCTCATTAATTTGTGTTTTTTCCGCCACCACCACAAACTCACGGCGCTTAAAAAGATATAACTGTCCGAAACAAATCCGCTATACAGCGTCACTTTATAAGTCCCGTCGCCTAAAAGCCGGACGCCGAGACGGTCTATAAAGACATCATTCGCTTGCTTTTTATACAGAAGAGCATATCCTGCCGTCTGAAGCGCCGTTGCCGGCGATACCGTTGTCGTCGTTTTGATGTCTATGATTGTCAATGCTTTTTTATTATTTGTCTCTGCTACACGGTCTATAGTCCCAGCGAATTTATACACGCCGTCCGCTCCACGCCATTCAATCTCTTTTATCTTTACTCCATAATCTCGCCTAAAACTTTCCCACGCCTCAATATACGGCACTATTTCCGGCGATAAATTTTGAAAGTCGAGATTATTTTGGTCAAAAAGTTCCGTCGCTTTATGCACTGCCGTCCCAAACTTTTGCGCCCGCTTTAACAAGTCCGGGTCAACACGGCTAAAATCCGGAGTTAATCCCATATCACTTAAAACTTGCGTCACTGACGGGAGTTCTCTCCCGTCAAGTTCGTATCTATGCGCGACCTCATAAAAAGTTAAAGCGCTCATTCATTTAACCCAGAAATTATTTGCTCATACTTCCCGCCGATAAAAATCTTGCTGTCGTCCTTTTTTGAGTTCATCACTTTTACATCAAAAAAACGGTAAAAAGTTTTTTGATAAAAATCGCCAACTTTGTCGCCGATGTATCTAATGATAACCGGCCTTTTTAATACTTCCGATTCTGTGTCGGATAATTCAATCGCCGTGCAAGTCTTGCCGGCGTTTGAGACAAAAGCAGCAGCTGACCTGATATACCCTTTAATGCTGGGGATAGTCCCGCCGCTTTCAACATACAAAGCCATCGACGGCTTGACTTCTAAAACTTTTTGTTTTTCAGTGTTGTCGGCGGGAGCAGTTTCTTTTTCAGCCGGCTGTTGATATTCCTCTTTCTCGTCAATTTCTGTTATTTCGCCGGTCGTCTCATTTATTACTTCTTTTTTTATTCTCTCTTTTGGCATTTCTACATCCGCTTTACCCGCATACTTTACAGCAACGGACGGTCTTTCTATCTCCGGCATCTCGTCTTGAGTATAAGGCATACCGCCAAGCTCGTCGCTAAAGCACAGTCTAAACCCTTGAGCTATAGCCACTTTTTTTAACATAAACTGCGGCATTTTTACCCAAAAAGAATTTGGACTTTTCTGTCCTGTCCGATAATCTTTTCTCTCTTGCACGCATTCCCTATAACTTGCCGTATATTCAAAAGGCACATCCCAATCTGACCTATAAATCGTTACTTTCGCTTTCAAGTCCGGCGGAGTGTCGCCGATACTTTCTACTTTCCAGCCTCTCAATTTCCCCGTCCTCTCGGCTCTCTTGATATACACCTCATAGCCGGTTAAGATAGAGCATTGCCTTTTATCGCCCTCGCCAAAAGCGACAATGTGAATCTCTCGCTTAAAAGGATTTAAGTGAAATGCTTTTGCGACACTAATAAAATTTTTCAATTCCGAATCCGTCAATTTTTTGTCAACTACAAAATCCCTTAAAATTTTTTCTAAATCTTCCGTTTCCGTTTGAATCGCAACATCATTCTTTTTTACTGCTGTTGATACTTTCATTTCCTTTCTCCTTTTCTCTATTTTTTTGTTTTATACAGCCAAACTTCACCGCCGATAATTCCACTGCTGAAAACTTCTTTTTCGTATTCAACACTCATAGCTCTCAAATCAGAATAGTCTTTACTTATCATCAAAATATGCCCTAAAAACCAGCCGACGATAAACCATAAAAACATCCCTGCTATGATTGTTAAAAACATTCTCTTAAAAAACTTCCGGTAAAGTTTTTTATTTTTACTATGCCGAACATTTTGAATCTGCATTTTTAGCCTCCAAAAGTTCCTGTTCTTTTCTTTCCATTGCTTCCTTTGCGCCCGGTATCTCCATACAGGGAGTTCCCAGAGCTGTAAATTCTGTGCCGGTTATTCTTTCTAAAAAACATATCTCGCCATTCCACTGAATGTATCCGTATCTTTTCGCAAGTTTTTTACCGTATTCACACTTGCAAGCAATCAAACTCGTGTAATAAGCAAAATTGTTTTCGTTGTTCAAATAAAAATCATAAGCAGCGTCTATAGTTCCTCTGTCTGAACAAAACCGGCAGTTATGACTT
The DNA here is from genome assembly GCA_031274365.1 of Elusimicrobiota bacterium. Classification (GTDB taxonomy): domain Bacteria; phylum Elusimicrobiota; class Endomicrobiia; order Endomicrobiales; family Endomicrobiaceae; genus Ectomicrobium. The sequence goes on from JAISQF010000011.1 coordinate 97,961, forward strand.
ATCTCCCCATTCTCGTCTATTATCGGCTCCGGCGGGTCTATAGTCTCTTTTGAAGTCGCCGTTATTTCTCTCACAGCGTCCAAAATGTCGCCAAGTGTAAATCGCTTGACATTCTCGTCTATGAGCTTTTGGCAAGCCTTTTTCAAGTCGCTCGGCTCTATCTTGCGGACGATAAGCTCTTGCGTCATAAGCTCTATTGTCTCTCTCACGGACTGCGTTATAGCGTGCCCGTTAAGCCGGTATAATTTTATTAGTTCCGTCTCTATTAGCTGTTCCATTTTTTTCTTGCTCCTCTAACTCTCTTCTGAATTTTGCCCATCGCTCCGCTTTTTCTCTTTTCTCTGCCTCTTCCGGCAATTCATACGGGACGATTGAATTATAAAACCGCGTCAAAGTCCCGACGGTAAAATCAGAAAATCCCGCCGTTATAAACCAAAAAGGTTTGCCTCTACAGTGATTTTCAAAGCTATATCTGCAAGCGGCAAATAAATAATCAATCCGCTTTTTGACATCCTCAATCCCATTTTGTTTTACGAGCCGCGTTAAATTCACAAAGTCGGCTTTTACGGAATTGAGTTTTAAGCCCGTTGCTTTTTCGTATCGCTCCCTAAAATATTCCCACGCTTCCGCTTGAGTTGTCAAAGGCTTGTTATTAACATCAGCCTTTACTAACCCGCTTTCATTCCCGTTTTCCAAAAAAGAGTTTTGCGGAATCGCAAAAGAGTCTTTTGTCTTTGTAGTTGTCTTTGTCTTTGTCTTTGTAGTTGTCTTTGTCGTTACTTTCTCTTTTAAGGGATTGTTAAGGGATTTTTTCTCTTTCAAAAAAAAGTTGCTGATTTGGCAACTTTTGTTGCTGTTTTGGCAACTTTCAATTTCGTCAAAAGTTGCTGATTTGGCAACTTTTGTTGCTGTTTCAGCAACTTTTGTTGCTATTTTGACAACTTTTTGTTGCTGTTTTGGCAACTTTTGTTGCTGTTTTGGCAACTTTTCAGACCCGCCAATTTGGTAGTTTTGTTTCCATTGCTCAAAACTATTCACAGAAAACACACCGTTTTTACATACAATAATTTCTCTGTTTTTTAATGATTTTATCGTCCGCGAAATCATTGATTTATTCATTTTTAATTCATTTGAAATATCGGATTGTCTCAAGTGAAAATCGTTTTTATAAGCTCCACATCCTAAAAGATAAAGTATTACTCGCAGCTCTCTGATATTAAAATCAAAGCTGTATAGTGCCTCATATAATTTTGGCTCAATCGTAATGTTTTTATCTTGTAAATTTTCCATCGTTTTTAATCCTTTTTATTCGTCTTCTTTTTGGTTATTGTTTTTTCCAAAGTTTCTTATTATTTTTTCTAAAATTGATAGCGTCGGCTCATCAACACTCGCGGCAATAATGATTAGTTGTATATAAGTGTTTCCTATGCTATTTTCAGAACCCTCAATTTCATTGCAAGTGTCTCCTGTAATGTTTTCAGAACCCTCAATTTCATTATTTGAATTTGTGTCCCCCTCGCTCATTCTCTCGTCACCTTTATTACTCTCATCAGTGCAATAGTTCCTTGTATTTCCGAAATTAAATTGTCAATGATTTTTTCCTTAAATTCTTTGTTCCATTCAACTTTTAGAATAGAATCTTTGAGACATTCCCAAGCGATACAGTCCTTTTCACGAATTTCAATTACATCCTCTAACCCTTTTTCTACTTTCGTTTCAATAACTTGCTCTTTCATTTTCTCTCTCCTTTTTTTCTAAATTTGTTTTTACTTCATTTATCAATGCCGTCGTCGTCAACAGCGCCGAATAAGCCGACATCGAAATATTTCTAAATTCTTTCATAAACTCCTCTGTCATTTTTGAGCACTCAATAATCAGTCTTACTTGCTCCTCAATCCGCCGAATAAATTCTTTTTGTTCCTCAATAAAATCCTCATTCATTTTTATCTCCTTTTTCCTGCGTGCCGGTAATTAACCGCCGCCGCCTCTTTTTGTTCCGAAATCCATCGATAAACATCCTCTCTTAAAAACTTCACGTGAACACCACTACCGCCGTTGCCGAGCTTAAAGAAAGGAATAAATCCCGGTTTCATTGTTTTACGCACAACTGTAATCCGAGAGCAGCCCAGCATTTCAGCGACTTCTGCGACGGTATAAGTAATGCACTTTTCAGGATTAAAATTTTGTTTCATTTTTTCCTCACCGTTAATTTATTCATTTGCTATTCCCTCTAAATAATTTATTATTGACGCCGTATCAGACACATTTTCAATCAAAAGCGGTAAAAGCTCTTTAGCTTCTTTTTTTGTTATTTTGCCGTCGGAAATCACCGCCACAAGTTTTTGAGAAACTTCCATCCTTTTTGACACGACAATTAAAATCTCTCGCACTTCTTTTAATTGAATTTCTTTTGATTTTATCGGCAGGAAATACCCGCCGCATTGAGCAGCTATTTTTTGTATTAAGATGTTATTTCTAAAATGTTTTGAGATGATAGGGATGATATAAGCAGGTATATGCGACCCTGTCGCTATTGTGTCCTGCGGAGTTCTCGGCGGCTCGCCCCACCTATATATATGAGATATTGCATAGCCCGTTATGCTGTGTAAAGTTTCAACAAAGTCCTTTATCTCTTTTGTTAAAAGTCTAAAGAGCTCATATAACTGCATAAAGCCCCCTTTGATAAATAATTGACTTTTTTATCAATAAATATTTATTTTGTTTTTTGAATAAATAAAATATAGTTATGAAAATTTTTTTGATTTGTGCTTTAGTATTTGGTAATATCGGACAAAATAAAAAGCGACGCAAAACCTTTATCTCCCCAGATAATTTATTTCGCTGCCGCTCTTTATTTTTTTGTAGTCGGGTCAGAGCAGTGCGTCTATACACGCTGCCCTGACCTATATAACGAGGCCGCTCCACCACGATAAGCCCCGCTCGTTTTTTATTAGATACTGCTTTAGTTGTTTTGATTAGTTGGTGGAGCATTTTGAAATCCTTTTTCTAAAAAATTAACTGTTTGCTTAATTATATAAACAAAAAGATAATTTGTCAACTGTTATGATTATTTTATTAAGCAGGTTTGTTGTAAAAACAAAAAGAGGGGACAGCTATGAAAAAAGAGACTTTAGAAAAGAAAATAAGAATAGCTATGTTGGACGCTGGATTAAATCAAAAAAAATTAGCAGAGATTCTCGGAGTAAAGCCACCACAAATTAGTCAGTGGGTTAAAGGTGAAAGAAATCCCTCAATCACAAGTCTAAAAAAACTTGCTGTCGCCACTAAAAAACCGTTAGGCTTTTTTTTAGATGAAAGTGTTGCGAATATTGTTGGAGATAATAACAGCGGAAAAGTCCATCAACAAAATCATATAAATATGTCAGATATAAAAAAGGATGAAAAAATCTTGATATTAGAAAAAGAAAATGCTTATCTTAAAGGCAAAATAGAAGTGTTAGAAAAAATCGGACGTAACATTAAAAACAAAAAGGAGTAAAGAAATGAAAAGATTTTTAGTTGTGTTTTTATCATTAGTTATGTTGGTTTGTTTTGTCAGCGTAGGATATACTGCTTCCTATACAATTAAATTTTATGACAATGGGATTGTAGTTAATAGTTTTGCAGATAAAATTTTTAGTGATGGTAAAGGCTCAAAACATTCCTATACTGTAGAAGCTGACGATTATTCTGAAGCAGTTATTAAGTCAAATAAATTGTTTAATCAATACATTGAAGAAATGTTGAGACAAAACCCTGATTTTCAACAACAATTCTATTCGGAAGAGGTTAGTGAGGATCATCTTGAAAAAACGAAGAGCATAACACTGTTTTATAATACTCTAATTAGTCTTAACAAAGATTTGAAAGAAACTGCAAATTTTGTGATATCAGTAGACGTTGGAAAAGACACCCCTAATGATTTCGTGTTTGGATATACTGCAAAAGATTGGTTATTTATAGATAGTATTATTTTATTTATAGATGGAAATAAAATATTACTACAAACAACTAAAAACCCTGTAAGAAATGTGGGCAACGGAATAATACAGGAAATCGTATCTGTATTTCCAACAACACAACAATTGAAATCTATGCTAAATGCAAAAGAGATATTAGTTCGACTATCTGGTGCTAATGGAAAACCATCCAAAGACTTTATGTTTTCATCACAAAACATTTACAACTTCAAAAAGTTTTACGAAACTTATTTGAAACCAAAAAAATAAAGAAATACGAGGAGGCTGTATGGCGTCAATCCCGCCCAGAGTAGAAGAAAGAATTACAAAAGGTTTGCAGAAGTTTCAAAAAGTATTAAAAGCCGCTAAAGACAAAGATTTGAATGAGAGCGATACCGTCGTTATTATCGCCGATATGCTGGCTGATATTTTCGGTTATGACAAGTATTCCGAAGTGACGAGTGAGCTTGCTATAAAAGGCACTTTCTGCGATTTAGCAATTAAAGTTGAGGATAAATTTCAGTTTATTATTGAATGTAAATCTATAGGCACGGACTTAAAAGAACATCATCTAAAGCAGGCCGTTGACTATGGCGCAAATAAAGGCATTTCTTGGGTCGCTTTGACCAACGGCGCACTCTGGGAGGTTCACAAGATAAGATTTGAGCAGCCCATAAGCACAGAGCTTGTCTGCGCTTTTGACATCTTTACTTTGTCATACAAAAAGAAAGACGACATTGAGAAATTATTTGTCTTATGCAAAGAGGGATTGTCAAAAGACCATAGAGAAGAATTTTATGAAAAAGTGCAACTGTTAAATAAATATATGCTCGGAGCTTTTATTTTACAGGAGCCGGTTTTGTCAACAATACGACGAGAATTAAAAAAATACGCCGTAGGATTAAAAGTAGAAAACGAAGACATTGACCGCATATTGCGGGACGAAGTTTTGAGGAGAGAACTTTTAGAGGGAGAAAACGCCGAAAAGTCTTTATCAAAAATTAAGAAATATTATCAAAAAATAAACAAACAATCGGCTGATAAGAAAAAAGAAACTGCTCCCGTTGAAGAGACGCCCGAACAGCCAAACAATCCCGACACATTAGGCAATTGAAATGTCTGAAATGATAAATTTTTTATTATGCCGCATATAAAAAAAAGAGGTAATATTTATCACGTTTTTTGGTATGAAAAAAGAAAAGATATTGCAGGCTCTAACTCTAAAAAGAAAGGTAAAAAAAAGAAAGGTAAAAAAAAGAAAGGCATACATCGCTCCCGTGCAATAAGCCCGCTTTATCAAGTGGCTAAAGAATGGGCTGCTAATAAAGCCGCTCAACTTTATGCTAAAAAAAACGATATGCTTGTTCAAAATTACTCCTTTTTAGATTTTTGCGACGAGTATATAAAAAACTATAGCAAGGAATTCAAGCGGGAGCGGAGCGTCTTAAGAGATTTACTGACGATTAAAATTTTTAAGCGAGTTTGCCCGGAGGTCGAATATGTCCACGATTTTACTGATAGGCCTTTGGCGCTTTATAAAGTCCGCAGAGAAAAAGAAGGAGTATCAGAATCAAGTATAAACAGAGAAGTCGGGACTTTGAAAAATATGCAGCTTTATGCTTTTAATGAGCATTTACACGATAAAAATTATTCTCCTTTAACCTCAAAACTTGACACCCCAGAACTTAATGAATATATACCAGACAATAAAACTTTACAGCTTTTTTTTTCTGATTTACAAGAGCCATATAAAACCGCTTGCGTTTTGAGCTTATATCTTGGCTTTAGACGCGGCGAGGCGACGCATTCCGAACTGATAGATTATAATTTTGATGAAAATTATATCAACATCACAGATAAACCTCATCTTAATTGGTCTCCCAAAACTAAAACTTCTAAAAGACGCGTCCCACTTCATCCAGAAATAAAAGAATATTTATTTTTAAGATACGAAAAAGCCAAAAAAGTAGGCTCTCAATTTATTTGTTTTTTTGACGATGACGGACGAGCTTTAGACGAAGATGTCTTATCATCAATGATAACTAAAATAAGAAAAAAGAAAAAACTCCCAAAAGTTTTTAACTTCCGTTGTCTGCGCCGTAAATTCGTAACGCAGTCCACACTCTCAAGCGGCGATTTAACAAACATTAGTTTAATAGTAGGCCATTCAACAATTAAAACTACTCAAAAATCTTACTTCAAACCAACAATGGATGATAAGCTCAAATCAATCTCAACTCTACACTATCCCGGAGTTTCAATTTTTGAATCAAAGAAAAAAAAGAAATAAATCAATATTTATTTTGCGATTATTTTGCTAACGAGTGATGTTATTTTGTGGCATTTTGTGATACTTTCAGATACATCTTGTTTATAGGTGTTTTCCGACGAGAAAAATAAAAAATCCCCGTCTTACGACGAGGATTGAATTTCATATATGGCTCGCCCCGAAGAGGAGTTGAACCTCCAACCTTATCCTTAGGACGGATCTGCTCTATCCAATTGAGCTATCGGGGCAACAATTATATATTGTAAAATTTTAATTCAAATTAAAATAGAAACAAAAAATATTTGATTTAATATTTGATGATGGAAAAAATTTCCAAATCTTTATTTTTAATTCCATCTTTTGCGCGCAAAGCTTCAAGAGTTATTACAAAAGCTGCGGCAACAGGAATTCCTTTAAGTTTTTCAATCAATTCAGTTGCGGCATTGATAGTCCCGCCCGTCGCTAAAAGATCGTCTATAATCAAAACTCTGTCGCCGGGGTTTATGGCGTCTTTATGCATCTCGACAACGGCGGAACCATATTCTAATTTATAAGCCGCTTCGACTTTTTCCGCGGGGAGTTTGCCTTTTTTTCTTATAGGCGCAAAAGGAATATTCATTTTTACAGCCAAGGGCATAGCAAATAAAAATCCGCGCGATTCTACTCCGGCAATCGTGTCGATTTTTTTATCCTTAAACTTATCCGCAAAACAATCTATTATTTCGTCAAAAAGAGCTATGTTTTTTAATACCGGAGTAATATCTCTAAAAATAATTCCTTTTACCGGAAAATCGTTAATGCTTCTTATGGCGCTAAAAAGTTTGTCTTGTAAATCCATTTTTTTCTCCTGTGATTAAATTTTTTTGCGGCAAAATATAATTATTAAAATGAAATTATAAAATCCTATTTACCCAACACTTTATTGACGAATACCGATATTCTTTTTCCGTCGGCCTGACCGTTTACGGCGGCTCGCGCAGCTTTCATTACGGCGCCAAAACTTTTATCCTCGCATTCATCGACGGCTTTTTTTATTTTTGACAGCAGCTCTTCGTCTGAAAGTTCAGCCGGCAAATATTTCTCTATCGTTTTTATTTCGGCGTTTTCTTTATCGATTAAATCCTGTCTGCCGCCTTTTTGAAAACTTTCAATCGACTCTTTTCTTTTTTTTATTTCGCTTCTTAAAACTTTTAGGATTTCATCGTCTGTGATTTCAATATTTTTCATTTCACGAATATTTATCTCGTTAAGAATCGCTCTGATAACGTTCATATTAACCATATCTTTAGCTTTCATATAAGTTTTCAAATCTTCTCTAAGTTTTTTAATCATTTTTTTCTCCTTTATTACGGGTGTTTTTAATTATGCTGTTAAGAAATTCACCTTTCAATATTGATTGTATCATTTATTTTTATTCCTAATTCTTTAACTCGACCAGCTTTTAATTCAATTACAATATCAACATCCGAAGGCGAATAATATTTTTTTAATTTAGAATCGGGAGTTTTCTTTTCAGGCTGAACATTTTCAACAGAACCTATGATTTTTCCGTCGGAAATCCATAAAATATCAATTGGAAAATACATATCTTTCATCCAGAAAACAAGCTGTCTGTTTTTTTCAAAGAAAAAAATCATACCGTCTTTTGGAATAAAAAGCCTGTCTCCCAAACCTTTTCTTGTCGCCATATAACTTTTAGCTGCGACAAGCTCCAAAGTTTTACCGCCAATCAATACGCGGACAATATCATTATCATCATAACTATAAAATAAAGAACTTACTATTCTCGACATAGAATAATCTGAAAACATAAAAATCACAAAAATTAATAATACAAAAAACTCTTTTTTTAGATTAAAAATTTTTATTTTCTACTCCTCATTTTCATCTCTTGACGCGCGTTTCCTTGTCAAATGATTCAAAACTTTTTTTCTAAGTCTTATCGCCACAGGCGTAATTTCCACCAATTCGTCCGGAGCGATGTATTCAACGGCTTGCTCTAAAGTCATAATTTTAGGAGGCGTTAGCATGGGCGCGTCGTCGGAACTTTTACTTCTCATATTTGTCAATTTTTTTAATTTACAGGGATTTACAACAAGATCATTTTCTCTTGAATTTTGTCCAACAATCATTCCTTCATAAACTTCTTGGCCGGCTTCCACAAATAATTGTCCGCTGATTTGAAGATTATCCAAAGCGTAAGCCGTCGTTTTTCCATATTCTTTTGCTATGAAAACTCCGTTATTTCTCAAAGGAGCAATATTTACTTTCGGCATATAATCATAAAAACTATGATGCATAATTCCTTTTCCGCGCGTATTTGTTAAAAATTCACTTTTGAATCCAATCAGCGCCCGCGAAGGAATAATATATTCAATCCTTAACCTGTCGCTTCCTTCCTGAACCATATTTTCCATTTTTGCAGCTCTTTTTCCGAGCATTTCAAAAACAACTCCCTGATATTGATTTTCAATATCGAGAGTCAAATATTCCATAGGCTCGCAGAGACCTCCGTTTTTTTCTTTATAAATTACTTCGGGCGAAGAAACGGATAATTCAAATCCTTCTCGTCTCATATTTTCTATTAAAATAGTTAGATGTAATTCCCCTCTTCCCGACACCTTAAATCTTCCCTCGGCATCAATAATTTCAAGTTTAAGACCGACATTTGTTTGAGCTTCTTTTTCAAGACGGGCTTTGAGATGACGGCTTGTGAGAAATTTTCCCTCGCGCCCCGCAAAAGGAGAATCGTTTATGAGAAAATCCATCGAGACTATCGGCTCGTCAATTGATAAAGGCTCTAAAGGTAAAATATTGTCCGATAGACATAATGTGTCGCCGACTTCAACATTTTCAAGACCCGCTATTGAAACAATATCGCCGGCTTGAGCGGCGTCAACTTCTTGTTTTCCAAGTCCTAAAAATTTATCTATTCTGACGGCTTTTGCCGTTTTTGTCCGGCCTTGATTTACCAAAACTACGGATTGTCCTTTTTTTATCGTTCCGTTTGAAATTCTTCCTATTCCGACTTGTCCGATAAAATTATTGTAATCGAGCATTGTTATCTGCATTTGAAGCGGTTTATCAACATCCGCATTCGGAGGAGGAACGGAGGAAAGAATTGTCGTAAAAACGGCTTCGATATCTTTTGCTTTTTCTTTCATTTCTAAACACGCCCAGCCCTCGCGGCCTGATGCATAAATAATCGGAAAATCAAGTTGAGCGTCGCTTGCGCCTAATTTGACAAATAAATCAAAAACTTCGTCTATTACCGCGCTTGGCCTGATATTTGGTCTATCCATTTTATTGATTATGACTATCGGTTTTAATCCCAGAGCCAAAGCTTTTCGCAAAACAAAACGCGTCTGCGGCATAGGTCCTTCGACTGCGTCCACCATCAAAATTGCCCCGTCCACCATTTTGAGAACTCTCTCAACTTCGCTTCCAAAATCGGCATGCCCCGGAGTATCCACTATATTTATAACATTGCCTTTATAATTAACAGAAGCGCATTTTGATAAAATAGTTATTCCCCTCTCTCTTTCGAGAGGATTGGAATCTAAAACCATATCTTGAGCTTCGTCAATTTTAACGTCAAATTGTCCCGAAAATTTTAGAAGCGAATCCACAATAGTTGTTTTGCCATGGTCCACGTGAGCAATAATAGCCACATTTCTTATCTCATCTCTTTTCATTTTTTATTAGAACGCTCCATTTTTTCGAAATTAAATTTTTTGACAGCTTAATTTTTTATAAAAGATTATTACGCATATCTCGACGCTTTTGGTCTTGTTTTCCATTTTTTGTGAAACCATAACCATTGTTCCGGATATTTGCCGACAACTTCTTCCAATTGCTGAGAATAAATAGTGTTGATAGTTTTGACATCGTCAAGAACATCTCCGCTGTGAGGCAAAGGAATTTCTTTAAGTTCAATTTCCATACTGCCGTCTTCTTTATGCACGCCAAATGCCGTAAAAAGCGGACATTCCGCTCTTAAAGCAAAAACCGCTCCGCCGCGAGGCATAGAACAAAGTCTTCCAAAAAACGGAACGTAAACTCCGTTTTTACTTTCATTTTGATCCGCAAGCAAAGCTACAAAATGATTTTGTTTTAAGACTTTCAAAACTTTTCTTGCCGCATATTTATCGTCTCTTGAAATTATATCGTAACCTTTTTTAGTTCTCATTTCATTCATCACTTTATCAATATGATGATTGGATTGTTTAGCCACTATTACGGATAAAGGATACCTTTTGGCGAGAGAAAGAGCGGTCAATTCCCAATTTCCAAAATGCGCCGACATTATTACCGCGCCCTTGCCTTTTTTGAAAGTTTCTGCGAGAACACTTTCGTCAACTTTCATCATATCTTTTATTTTTTCGTCCGACATTGCGGGTATAAAAACGAGAGTGGTCATTGTTCTTGCCAAATTTTTATGCATAGCTTTTATTATGGATTTAATTTCTTTTTTTGTTTTTTGCGGAAAAGAAAGAGAGAGAGCCTCTATGACATATTTTCTTCTTATGGGGATGAAATAATAAACAAAAACGGCAAGAATCTCGCCTATTTTTATAGCAAGCGACATAGGAAAGAGACGTATAAAAGACATTAACATTTTTATTCCGTAATATTCTATGAAGTCTTGGATTTTACCTCTTGTCATATTGTCCTCTGTTTTGCGCTTTTGATTTTAATTACTTTGCATCTTTTTTGTATTTTTCTTTCTGTCATCTTTAATAAATAATTTTGCAAGCAAGCTTTTCTTAAAATCTATAGCTTTATACGGACACATTTCATGACAGCAAAAACAGCTTATGCATTTACTTCTATCGACAGATGGAAAATTAAATTTATTTATATAAATAGCTTTGACGGGACATGACTTTCCGCAAACAAGACATTTTCTGCAAACACTCTCGTTTATTTCAGGCTGTATCCATAAAAATTTTCCCAGAAATATCACAAGCGATTTTGGAAGTTTGTCTAAAATTCTTGTGCGCGGAAATTCGAAACCGCTAAAAATAAGATCGTTGATATTGTCTCCCGCGATTTCAAATTTTGACACATCATGTTTTGAAATTTTAAGCTTCTTAAAAAGATAATATTTTGAAATATTATAATTTAGCGCATTCAAAATATAAGCGTCTAAAGCCGCCGTGTCATGCGAAGCGGCTATAAAATCAAGCTCTTTAATATTTCCGCCGCTGGGACCCGTTCCGTCCATAGCGATAACGGCGTCAATTAAAGAAAATCTAATTTTAGGTTCTAAAAATTTGTAAATATTTGCAAGCAATGTCGAGAAATCTCTGATCTTTGACGTATATTTATGATATTCAACTTTTAGCAACCCGGGTATGCAGCCGTAAAAATTTTTAATTCCTCCCGTATAAGACATAAGCGAATGAGTTTTTAATTTCGGAATATTTATAATTCCGTCGCAGTCCAAAACGGCTTTCGAAAAAGTAACTTTTCTTATATTTTTATCGCCTATATCTATTGATTGCGCGCCCGCGGCTTCAAATTGAATAAGCTCGGCTCCCTCGTCATCGCAAACATTTATCATTCCCGTAATTCTCCACAAATTTTTTATATCTCTTATCGAGCCTCCCGGACTGTCTCCCACAATGGGAATTGCTTTTGCTTTTTTGACAAGTTTAATAACAGCTCTTACTATTTCCGGATGAGTAGTAACCGCCTCTTTGGGATCGCGCGGCGCTAAAAGATTTGGTTTAATTAAAATTTTTTCACCCGGTTTAATAAAAGAAGAAATTCCTCCGATAAGTTCAACGGCTCTTTCCACAGCGTCTTGAGCTTTACTATAATCATTACATTTTACAACGCTTATTTTTGACATTTTTTCCTCATTGAGCTTTCTTTTCATTTAATTTTACAGATATTATTTTTGAAACGCCTTGTTCTTCCATAGTCACTCCGTAAAGAATGTCGGCTATTTCCATTGTTTTTTTATTATGCGTGACAATTAGAAATTGTGTGTCTTTTACAAACTCTTTTATCATTTCATTATACTTGCCGATATTTGCATCGTCTAAAGGCGCGTCAACTTCGTCTAAAATACAAAAAGGAGACGCTTTGACCATAAAAAAAGCAAATAAAAGAGCCACTGCCGTAAGCGCTTTTTCTCCGCCGGAAAAGAGAGATATGTTTTGAAGTTTTTTTCCGGGCGGCTGGGCAAAAATATCTATTCCGCTTTCTAAAAGATTTTTTTCATCCGTAAGTTTTAAGTCGGCTTCCGCCTGTCCTCCGAAAAGTTTGCGGTATAATTGTTGAAAATTTCCTCTTACCATATCGAAAGTTTTTTTGAAATTTTCAATTGTGGAATCGTTGATTTTCTTTATGACTTCGTGCAAATCGTCTTTTGCTTTTAACAGATCTTTCTGCTGGTCTAAAAGAAAATTATATCTTTGTTCCAAAGCGTCATATTCCTCGGGAGCCGCGTGATTTATGGCTCCAAGCGCTTCCATTTTACGTTTTATTTTTGTTATTTCCTCTCTATTTACTTCGACGGAATTAAAATCGTCTTTTATTTCCTCATAAGACTTTCCGCAGCTTTCCTCTAATTTTTGAGACAGATTGTTTTTTTGAAATTCAAAGTTCTTTAGATCTATTTGCAAAGCGTTTATTTCCGCGTTAAATTGTTCCGTTTTATTTCTCAATTCATATAAAGTTTCCGTTTTCTCGTCTATAAATCTTTGCAATTCGTCTTTTTGGCCAAGCGAAATTTGTATGTCGGCTTCTTTTGTCGCTCTTTGCTCGTGGAGATTTTCTATTTTATCGGTTTCCGTTTGTCTTACAGTTAAAAGTTCAGCCAGTTTTAATTCATTTTCGGCAATTCTATTTTTTGCCGATTCGATTTGGCTTCTTATATTGTTTATATTTTCTCTGATATATTCCTGACCTCTTTTTTTATTTTCAAGTTCCCCCGCTTTTTTATCATAAGCGCTTCTTGCTTCCATCATCTGAGGCGCGGCGGAAGATTCTAAATTTCTTAAATTTATTATTTCCGTCTCGCTGTTTTCAAGATCAGCATTTAATCCGTCTGAAATAGCGGATAGTTTTTCAATTTCAATTTCTGCCGTCGATATTTTTGCATTTAGATCGTCCAAAGCGGCGTTTTGGCTTTCTATTTGAGTTTTATTTTTATTTATCTCTTCGGTATAACCGGTAATGTCAAATTTTTTCTCCTCTATTTGATTTTTTTTATTTTCTATTTGAGTTTTAATTTTTACCGTGTCAAAACCAAGTCTTTCTTTTTGAGATCTCAACTCTATTTGTTTTTCATTCAAAAGTTCTATTTCTTTTTCCAACAAATCGACATTTGAGGAGATTTCATTATTTTTATTTTCCAATCTTTTAATTTGCTCCTCTATAAGAACGGGTTTTTCTGACACATATTTTGCTCCGCCGCTGATTATGAAAGAGGAATAGATTTTTTTGCCCGAAACGATTGTGTCGGAACATAAAAAACGTATTATATTTTCATCTGCAGAATGGAATTTTAAGAGTTTTATCAATTCGTAAGAACCGTCTGTCAAATCAAAAGCGGACGAGTTGTGAGCTTGTGGAATTCTATTTTCAATAACAAAAGAAAGACTCGGCAGATTGTTTTCCTCTAAAAATTTTATAGCTCTTTGGGCTGATTCTATATCTTTAGAAATTAAATAATTTAATTTTTCTCCCAGAGCCAATGCGGCTATTTCTTCGTTTTGAGGATCAATGTCTATTAAAGCGCTAAAAGGTCCTCGGGCAAATCCCAAACTTACCACGTCTCTTATCGCCAAACGTATTGGATCGCTTTTGTCAAATTCTTTTAGTGTTTCAATTCTCGCCTGATTTGATGAAAAATTATTTTTTATTTCATCTAATTTTTTTTCAAAGTCATTTAGTTTTGATTCATTATCGGCAATTTCGGCCTCTATTTTTTCTTTATTATTTTCATTTAATAAAAGTTCTTCGGTTGATTTGCCAATTTCCGCCTCGATTGATATTATCTCATTTGTTATCGGCAAAATATCGCTTTCAAGTCTTGCGACTATTCTTTTTAACGATTGATTTTCAATATCCGCATCAACCTTTGATTGAGCGATTTGAGCTTTAAGATTTGTTTGATTTTCTTTTTGAGATTCAATTTCGTCAAGCTTTAAGCGCAACTCTCCGACTTTTGCGGAAAATCCGGCAAGTTTTAATTGTATTTGATTATATTCGCTTTCTTTTTGTCTAAAAAATTTCTCTAAATTTTCAACCTCGACAAACAATGTGGTGTCGTCGGTATTTACGACGTTTAATTCTCTTTCATATTCGGAAACTTTTTTTTCATTCTCGCCAAGTTCTAAAGATAATCTTTCCTGCTCTATTATTATCTCCTCTTCTCTTTGAGACGAGCTTTGAACAATCTGGTCAGATATGCTTAATTGAGTTTTTATTTCGCTTAATTCGGAATTTAGCTCGACAAAGCGCGCGTTTTTTTCGTCAAGATCAAGACGTATTTGAGCAATTTCAGCGTCAATTTGCGCAGACATTGTGTTATTTATTTCAAAATCTTTTGTTTTTGGAGAAAGTGTTTCTTTTATTTTTTTTATTTCTTCATTGCCGAAAGCTATTTGCTGGACTAAATCCGCAACTTCATATTTTGCAAGTTCCTGCTGATATTTTTTATATTGTTTCGCTTTTCGAGCCTGCTGATCTAAAAGAGATATTTGTTCTTTTTGAAGAGTTAAAGCGTCGGAAAGTCTAACCATATCGTTTTCAACTTTTTCAAGTTTTCTGAGAGTTTCTTCTCTGCGGACTTTATATTTAGCGACACCCGCGGCTTCTTCAAACAATTCGCGGCGATCCTCCGGTTTTGCCGTGGTAAGAAAATCAACTTTGCCCTGCTCTATTATTGAATAACCGTCAAAACCGATACCCGTGTCAAGAAACATATCTCTTATGTCTTTTAATCTGCACTGAGTTTTGTTGATGGAATATTCGCTCTCGCCGTCTCTGAAAAGTTTTCTCGTGACAAGAACTTCGGAATAATCTATCGGTAAAACATTTTGAGAATTATCAAAAGTTAAAGAGACTTCGGCCATACCTGTAACAGTCCTTTTTTGCGTGCCGCCAAAAATCACATCTTGCATATGGGCGCTTCTCATAGATTTGGCTCTCTGCTCGCCGAGACACCAACGTATAGCGTCGGAGATATTTGATTTTCCGCAGCCGTTTGGACCTATGATGGCTGTAATGCCTTTTTCAAAATCCAAAACCGTTTTGTCCGCAAATGATTTGAAACCGATAATCTCAACTTTTTTTAAATACATTATTTATCCTTATTTATTGTTAAGTAAATTTGCCGTCATCGCAATGTATTTTTGCGCAAAGTCATCCAAAGCAAATCAGCGCTTTTATTTACCGCCGATAACAGCCACACATACAAAATACTGCGCCTTATCATAAAAAATAAAGCGCAGTATTTTTTTATTCAAATTTTAATATTCGTCGGGCGAAAGTCCCTCGTATGATTTTCTCAATCTTTCATAATCGTCTTTTGTTTTTTTCTTTGAAAATAGAGATATTGTTAAAACGAAAACAGAATAGGTAAAACCTGCCAAGACGACAAATTTTCCTATATCCTCGCAAAAACTATCAAATAATGAGCGATCTCTAAATTCTTTTAACATACTTCGCATCGCCTTTCTTTAGACTCAAGAACAGTATTTCCATTAACGTCTGCCATTCTCGCCTTTATTCTATAATTTCCGGGCTTAAAATATCCCCAGTCAAACCACCAATATCCGTAACTGAATCTGCAAGGATTCCATTCTCCGTCATTTATGGAAATTTCAACATAACCGTCGTTTGAAGCGCCTATACGGAGAACATAACTTAGACCGCTTATGATTTCATTTTCAATAGGGTAATCTATTGTCAAATAAGCGTTGGGATGTTCTTTGGATATATTTATCTCGCCGTCATTCTTTTCGTCCGCGCCAAAAAGTCTGGCAAAAAAACCCTTACTTTTCTTTTTAGTCTTTTCCTCGTTCATTTATTTCTCCTTTTTATATTTTAAGATGCCGTTTTTAATTACCGTAAATCGCATATTTTTTATAAATTCTTCCATTCATCATTTCAGCCGTTCTTTGAGTCATTATATTGTCGTCTAAAATCCATGAAAGTTCGCAATGTTTATATTTTTTTTTCAAAGCATAATTTAATCCTTTAGAATACATAATAGCTTCAATTCCTTTATTTCTATACTCTTTTATAACGCCCATTATTATCAATCTCAACGCGTCTATTTTATTTCTATTATAAAGAAATTTGAATATGCCGAAAGGAAAAAATCTTCCGTTTAATTTTTTCAATATTTGATTATAATCGGGCGTAGAGACTAACATGCCTATGGGAGAATTAGAAACGGAAGCGATTATCACTAAATTCGGATCGACAAGATGTTTGAGATTATTTGCTATATATTCAAATTCTTCGTCGGTCCAAGGAACAAAACCCCAATTTTTCTCCCAAGCCCTGTTGTAGATTGACATTATTGCTCTCAGCTCGGAATTAAAATTTTTCATATTCAAAGTTCTCACTTCCAAAGCCGGCATTTTCTTTTTTGCCATATCCACAATTCTTTGAAGTCTCTGCACTCTTTCGTCAGACGCGACGGGCATATAATAAGCATAGAGTTCTTTTAATTTTTTCAAACCCGCCTCTTGAACAAGGTCGAGATAATATTTCGGAGTATAGGCCATCATAATGCTTGGAGGAATGTCAAATCCCTCGCATAAAAAACCGCATTCGTCATTAGTCGATGGATTCATCGGCCCTATCATCTTAAAAATATTTTGCTCTTTAAGCCAATTTTGAGCCGCGTCAAAAAGAGCTTTTGCCGTTTGTATGTCGTCGATACATTCAAAAAAACCAAAAAAACCGCAATTATCATTATGAAAATTTATGTAATTATAATCTATTATCGCCGCAATTCTGCCTATCGTTTCGCCCTTATCGTCATAAGCCAAAAAAAGTTCCCTTTTGCTATGAAGCCAAAAGGGATTCTTTTTTATGGATAAAAGAGATTTCATCTCTGAAATTAACGGCGGGACCCATGCGCTTTCTTTAGAATATATTTTCCATGGAAGTTTTATAAACCGGTTAAACTGCTTATCTGTCTTTACGCAAGAAATTATCATTATATCACGCCGAGTTTTTTCCCAATTTTTGCAAATTTCTCAAGTATGAAATCCAAATGTTCGTCAGTATGAGTCGCCATATAGCTTGTTCTTATTATCGCTTGACCTTGAGGAACCGCCGGGCTTACTACCGGAGATGCAAAAACACCTTCGTCAAATAACATTCTCCACATCTTAAAAGCAGTTTCGTCCGAACCGACTGTTAAAGGTATTATTGGAGTTTCCGAATTATTTGTATTAAAACCGAGCTTCTTAAATTCTATAAGCATTTTTCTCGAATTTTTGAGAAGCTTTTCTCTTCTCTCAGGCTCTTGAACTATTAAATCTAAAGCCATATCTATGGCGCCTACGCAGGCAGGCGGCAAACTTGCCGTAAAAATAAGAGTTCTCGCCGTATTTTTAATATATTCTATCACTTCTTTGTTGCTTGATATAAAACCGCCGACAGATGCAAGAGATTTTGACGCCGTGGCCATTAAAACGTCAACTTCATCCTCAAGATTAAAATACTCGCCCGTGCCTTTGCCAGTTTTGCCCAAAACTCCTAATGAATGAGCGTCGTCAACAAAAACTCCCGCATTATATTTTTTTGCAAGTTTTGCAATTTCGGGCAAATTGGCAATATCGCCCTCCATACTGAAAACCCCGTCAACCACTATTAGTTTTTCTTTATCCTCATATCTCTTAAGCTGCCTTTCTAAATCATCCATATCATTATGTCGAAATCTCGCCATTTCTCCAAAAGAGAGACGACAACCGTCTATTATCGAAGCATGATCAAGTTTATCCGTAATAAACATTTCGCCTTTTCCGACGAGACTTGACAATGCCCCGAGGTTTGAATGATGTCCGGTAGTAAAAAGAATAGACGCTTCTTTACCCACAAACGCCGAGAATTTTTTTTCTACCTTCTCATGCAAATCTATATTACCGTTAAGAAAACGCGAACCCGTTCCCGACGTGCCGTAGCGGCGCGCCGCTTCACAAGACGCTTCTATTACTTTCGGATGATTTGCAAGACCAAGATAATTATTTGAACAGACGACAATTTTTTTCGCCCCGTCTATTGTTACTTCGGGACCTTGCGCTGATTCCACTCTGTTGAAATAAGGATAAAACCCTAATCTTTTTAATTCTTCAACTCTTTTAAATTCAAAACATTTCTTAAAAATACCTGCATTCATTAAAATTACTCCTTAATCGAATTTTTTATGATCTTAAAAATCATATTAGAAACATTTATTATCAATATACCAATTATAAGTTATTTCACTCCCCTTTTCAAGAGAAGTAAAATCAAGCTCTAAATCCCTCTTGGCCGGCTCATTGTCGGCTATCCAATAAGGTTGAAGCATTTCGGTTATTTTTTGTTTATTTAAGATGGCGGATTTACCCGTTATCTTTGCAATAATTTCAGCCGTCCAAGCCGCGCAATGAAAAGCAAAATCAGGCAATGGCAATATGAAAGTTTTTTTTGAAGCCGCTTTGGCTATTGTTTTTGCAACTTCTTCCCAAGTATATGTTTTTTGATGAGCTAAAAAAAATGTTTTATTGTCGCTTTTTTTATTATCGATAGACGATGCGGCGGCTTTTGCTATATCTTTGACAAAGACAAGCTGCAATTTTCTTTTCTTTAATGTTTTTGGTCTTAAATGTTTATGGACAAGATTAAAAAATATAAAAATATCTTTATCGCGCGGACCATAAACCGAAGCCGGTCTTAATATAGTATAAGGTATTTTATTTAATAAAAGATCGGCTATGCATTTTTCCGCTTCAAGTTTGCTTAATCCATAATCAGAAACGGGATTTTCTTTTTCGCCGAGAGTTTTTGGAATCTCCGATTTGGACGGTCCCATAGCGGCTTGCGACGAGATAAATATAAATTTTTTCGGTTTAGGATTTAACAACAATGCCGCATTGCACAGCTTTTTTGTATTCTCAACATTCACGTCAAAATATTCCATCTTGTTTTTTGCTCTGAGCGCTCCTGCGCAATGAACGATAACGTCAATATCTTTTAAGCATTCTTTCAAACTATTCTCGTCGTTAAAATCAGCTTTTAAGTAAGTTAAATTAAGGTTTTTAAGATAAGTTAAATTGGAGCTTTCCCTCACTATGCATTTAATTTGATGATTATTCTTAATCAATTCCTCGGCGATATGACTTCCGACAAAACCGTTTGCTCCAGTCATCAATATTTTCATATTTTATCCTTTAGAAAAATCGGAATCGAGACATTTCTCTATAGCTTTTTTCGGATCATCCTCGATAATGAGCAAATTAAAAACTTTATCGTCTAAAAAATTTTCTTCTACCATAAATTTAAGCGCGTCTATTAGTTTATTATAATAACCGCCGAAATTTAGCAAAACTATCGGCTTGTCTATAATCTTTAATTGTAATAATGTAAAAACATTAAAAAATTCGTCAGAAGTTCCAAGCCCGCCCGGCAGGACAAAAAAACAATCGGCTATTTCAACCATTTTATCTTTTCTTTCAGACATCTTTTCTAATATTATCGTTTCATTGGATTGTTTATTAAGATGAGGGAGCAATTTTTTTATTATAACGCTTGTGACTTTTCCGCCTTTTTGCAAAACGGCATTTGAAACCACGCCCATTATTCCATCATTGCCGCCTCCAAAAATAAGCTCAATATTTTTTTTGGCAATTAATTCTCCAAATTGTTTTGCTTTTTCTGTATAGATAATATTTTTTCCTTTTGACGCTCCTCCAAAAATACAAATTCTTTTCATAAACCTCGCTTTTTCCACGGCTTGCCGCAAGATTTACTTTCTTGACATTTAGTTCTCAAACATTCCGGACCTGCGTCAAAAAAAATAATCGGAGCTTTTTTCTTTACCAAATTAAGCATTGCGCAAGCCATTTCTTTTATTTCCCATTGCGCTCTATTACAACATCTAATAGAAAAAAAATGTCTTAATTCCCTTGCATTCATTGTAAAAAATATTTTTGTCGGCGCGGCGTTTGGTAAAATATATCTTGCGTCCTCGGCGGGTATTTCCTCATTGAGAAAATATTTATACAAATCATTGCATGCGTTGAGAAATTCTTTATACTTGTCAAATGCTTTTTTATTATTTTTTATTGATGCCGGAACAATAAAAGTTAAACCGTCGTCATACTTTACATATCTTTGGCTTTGAACGCTAAAGGAAGCTATTCTATGTCTTGTCAGCTGAGCAAGCAAAGCCCGCGAAACTCCGTCGGCAAAAAACGAAAAAGAAACGTGTTCTAAAACAGAATGATGTCCTGAAGAAATAATTTGATTGAGCAATCCTTTTATTTTTTCTTTTGTCAATTTTTTTTCTATTTCGTCAATACCCGCGCCGCTATAACACAATCTTGCGGCCGCGGCACAAGTTTTTTCGGGATCATTTGTAAATTTCAAAAGCTTTACTCTCATAAAAACAGCCTGAGATTTTTATTTATTTCTATCGTCTCTTCTCTTTTCCTGCCGAGAGAAATTAAATCTATCGGGGCGCCGGCAAGAGCCTCCAAACGTTTAATATATTTCTGAGCGTTTTTTGGCAATTTTTTGAAATCCTTAATCCCCGCAATGTTTTCTTTAAATCCCGGCATCTCTTCATAAACTGGTCTTGCTTCTTTTTGTATGGTTCTTGAAGCTGGAAATTCGGTATATCTCTTTCCTTTATATTTATAAGCCGTGCAGATTTTTATTGTTTCCAAATTTTGCAGGCAATCGAGTTTTGTCAAAATCAAATGATTTACACCGCTGACTCTAACGCTGTGACGGACTATAACCGAATCAAACCATCCGCATCTGCGCGGTCTACCAGTAGTCGCTCCGTATTCGCCGCCTTTTTCTCTTAAAAAATTTCCCGTTTCGTCAAAAAGTTCCGTCGTAAAAGGACCTTCGCCGACTCTTGTAGTGTATGCCTTAACAACGCCTAAAACTTTATCTATTTTATTTGGCCCCACGCCCGCGCCCACAGCCGCTCCTCCGGCTATAGGGTTTGACGAAGTTACATAAGGATAAGTGCCAAGATCTAAATCCAATAAAGTTCCCTGCGCACTTTCAAATAAAACTTTTTTATTTTTTTCGATAGCATTATTTATAATGAAACTTGTGTCTGCGGCAAAAGGTTTTAAGAATTTTACCAACTCATTGCGATCTTTTATAATATCTCTTTTCAATTGCTCCATATGGATACCGTTGTTTTCTAAAATCGGCGTTTTTTCAAAAACATTATTTTCAAGCAAAGCGCCAAAAACATCATCCTCTAAATAGTCAATTAATCTTATGCCTATTCTTTTAACTTTATCCGCATAAGCCGGTCCTATGCCTCTGCCGGTAGTCCCTATTTTCATATTTCCATGTTCGAGTATTTTGTCAATTAAATTGTGATATGGAAGAATTATATGAGCCTGATGACTTATAAAAAGTCTGTCCTTTACCGATATATTGTTTTGTTTGAGAAATTCCACTTCCTCTTTCAACGCTTTCGGGTCAATAACTACGCCGTTAGCTATCAAACAAATTTTTTTTGGAAATAAAATTCCCG
This sequence comes from Elusimicrobiota bacterium, assembly GCA_031274365.1. Classification (GTDB taxonomy): domain Bacteria; phylum Elusimicrobiota; class Endomicrobiia; order Endomicrobiales; family Endomicrobiaceae; genus Ectomicrobium. The sequence goes on from JAISQF010000011.1 coordinate 119,931, forward strand.
AAGGTATTAAATGAAGAACAAAAGGTTTGTTTTGATAAATCAATGTGTGGCCGGCATTATTTCCGCCCTGATAACGAACTATATAATCGGATTGTCTTGCAAAGTAATCAACTACTTTGCCTTTGCCTTCGTCGCCCCATTGTGTTCCCAAAACTACTAAAGTTGACATAAAAAACCGCCTTTATTCAATAAAATAACCGTTTAGGAAAATCCCAAACGGTTTGATGTAAGTTCATGGTGAATATGCCCCAACTTTGTAAAATCATAACAAAAAATAGTTCAGAAAGCAAGAGGAAAGCTAAATTAAAATCAGTATTTGAGAATTCTACAGCATGAAGCGCTTTTTATTACTACAATTTATAGAATTTTTATTAAAACAATAATACCGCTAATATTTTTTTACCGCAACTATTAAGCCGTCGCCAATGGGCAGTAAAGTGCTTTCAAATTGAGAGCATTCTGAGATTTTTTTATTAAACATATCCAATGATTTTTGCATAGGCTTTAGATAACTGTCGTCATCATTAAAATCAAATACGGGAAAAAGAACATCTTCGGCGGCTAATATTCCGCCCGTATTAAGCAACGCTAAATAATCGTCGATCATTTTAACATAAAGAGATTTTTCGCCGACATCTTGGAATATGAAATCAAACTTTTGGCGCATACCGGCAACAATTGTGCGCGCATCGCCGACGATAATTTCAATCAATTCGTCCACGCCTTGACGTTCAAAATTGATCCGCGCTTGTCTGGCCGTCTCCTCGTCAAGTTCAATTGTGGTAATTTTACCGCCATACTGTTTTATTGCATTAGCCATCATAACGGTGGAATAACCCACGCTTGTGCCAATTTCCAAAACTCTCTGCGGTCTTGCTGATAGAATGAGAACTTGCAGCATTCTTGCAACATCGTCGTCTATAACTTGACCGTATTCTTCCAATTCCGTATCTTGCAAATATTGTTTTTGAAACTGTTTCTTTTTTGTATAAAGCCCCTCAATATAAGCGTTGACTTTTTTATAATCCATTTACATCCTCCTATTATTTAGCATATACAAGTATAGACAATTCCTGTTATTGTTTATTTTCTAAATTTCACTTAAAATTTTCAGCTCATTTTATTGCAGTCTTTGATTAATAGTATAGCAATATAAAATTGGAAAAAATAGAATAAGTAAGATGTCTTACAATACAGCCCCGCCGCAGTGGCGACACTTTATTATCCGTCCGCTTTAGCTTATGGATCGCGTCATCCCCGCGATACTCCAGTCCCGCACGGAACGATACTTTTATCTCTGTTTTTACTACTGTCTTTATTCATTAGAAAGTTTTTGTTTTTGCCAATTTACAAAAATGCAAACAAATTATAAAATTAGAAAAAGAACTTGCGGGCAAATGCGCGCAAGAAAAATGAGAATATTATTTTCATTCAAGCCGGTATGAATACGTTTGCGTATGCGTTAATAATTGCCGCCGACATATGCGAAAATTCCGATTACTGCAAATTACAGACGGGAAATTATGCGTAGTTTAATGCCGGCGCAAATCATTTAAGGAGGAATAGTTAACATTGGATGACTTGCGGGGATTTGCAGCCAAAAGCGATGGGTCTGTGCGGATTAGCGGCAAGAGGGAGTTATACGAGACGTTAATCAAAGCAATACGGTTAACTAAAATTTTATGACTACAACAAGGGAATACAATGTCGGTTACGTAGCGATAATCACATTAGTAGCAACTATAGGCGGTTTGTTATTTGGCTATGACACAGCGGTGATTTCTGGAGCAGAGGAAGGGGTAGAGGGGTTTTTTCTGCTCGCGAAAGATTTTCACTACACAAAATTTTTACATGGCATCACTTCATCGAGCGCCTTATTAGGATGCGTGATCGGGGCCGCCGTATCGGGCATATTTGCGGGCTCTATCGGCCGGCGCGACTCATTGCGTGTGGCGTCGGTGCTGTTTTTTCTATCAGCATTAGGCTGCTACAAGCCGGAATTTCTGTTATTTCCCGAAGGCGTGCCGACGTGGAATTTATTGTTAGCGTTCAATGTTTATCGGATATTAGGCGGGATAGGAATAGGATTGGCATCAGCGATAGTCCCGATGTATATAGCGGAGATAGCTCCTTCAAAAATACGCGGCACGTTGGTATCGTGCAATCAGTTTGCGATCATTTTTGGCATGTTGGTTGTATATTTTGTTAATTACCTGATACTTGGAAACCATACATACCCTATAATTGATGTTACCACCGGTCCCAACGGCGGTCATATATTTTCAGTAAATCCAGCCTCGGATCCATGGACAATCTCGACTGCATGGCGTTTAATGTTTTTATCAGAGGCATTCGTAGCGCTTCCATTTGGCATATTATTATTTTTCGTGCCGAACACGCCGCGATATTTAGTGTCAATAGGCAAAAACGAATCGGCATTAAAAGTGCTGACAAAAGTGTATCGCCCTGATATAGCGCGTCAGACATTAACTAAGATTGAAACAACATTTGCCGACAAGACTGAGCGTTTGTTGTCGTATGGCATGATGGTCATTGTGATAGGGATCATGTTATCTGTCTTTCAGCAGGCGGTCGGCATCAATGCGGTATTGTATTACGCGCCGCGGATATTTGAAAGCGCCGGTGCTGAGGGCGGCGGCATGTTCCAGTCGATAATTATGGGCGTTGTGAACATTATCTTTACGGTGGTGGCAATTTTAACCGTTGACAAATTTGGGCGCAAACCATTATTAATTATTGGTTCGGTCGGCATGGCATTGGGCGCGTTTGCAGTAGCGCTTTGCGATAGTTTCGGCGTAAAGGGAATTATTCCGGTGCTGTCGATTATCGTATATGCGGCATTTTTCATGATGTCATGGGGTCCTGTATGCTGGGTATTAATTGCGGAGATATTTCCAAATACGATTCGCGGCAAGGCGGTGGCGATAGCGGTAGCATTCCAATGGATATTCAACTACATCGTTTCATCAACATTCCCGCCGTTATACGATTTTAGTCCGATGGCAGCCTACGACTTATACGGTATCGTATGCGTATTGGCGGCGTTGTTTGTCTGGCGGTGGGTGCCAGAAACAAAAGGGAAGACATTAGAGGACATGAGTCAGTTTTGGCGAAAAGACCGCAAGTAATGCAGAGGAGTTTGTGCGTTCACTTTATTGCAATGACAAAATAAATATACGATGACAACAAAGTCTATGATAGAAGCAGGACGGCTAAAAGATGACAAGATGAAAATAAAAATGTAATAATTAACATTATGTTTTTACCAACTACTAAATCTGAAGTTCAAAAACTTGGCTGGGATAGACCTGATATTATTTTAATTTCGGGAGATACTTATATAGACAGCCCGTTTATAGGCATATCGGTAATCGGCAATTATCTTTCTAAAAAAGGATTTAAGACGGCGATTATCGCTCAACCCGATATAAAAACCGGCGACATCGCAAGGCTTGGCGAGCCTAATCTTTTTTGGGGAGTTTCTGCGGGAGCGATGGATTCTCTTATTTCTAATTGGACGGCGCTAAATAAATTTAGAAATGACGACGATTTAACGCCCGGCGGAATTAATAATAGACGGCCCGATAGGGCGACTATAGTTTATACAAATCTTATACGCAGATATTTCAAAAATACAAAACCGATAGTTTTAGGCGGAATGGAAGCGTCTCTGAGGAGAATAGTTCATTATGATTTCAAAGACGACGCTTTAAGACGTTCTATTTTATTTGACGCAAAAGCCGACATTCTAATTTATGGAATGGGCGAGAAAACTTCGTTTGAGCTCGCGTCGCGTCTTAAAGAAAAGAAAGATTGGCGCGATATAAACGGTTTATGTTTTATATCAAAAGAAAAAGGGACGGACGGATTTGAAATCCCGTCTTTTCAAGATTGCGTTAAAGATAAAAATATTTTCTTTGAGGCTTTTAAGAATTTTTATGATAATTCCACGTCGGAAAATGAAAAAGTTTTATATCAAAAACAGACGGATAGATATTTAGTTCACAACCCGCGTTGGAAAAATTTGACGACGGAAGAACTTGATGAAATATACGATTTGGATTTTACAAGAGAGGTTCATCCTTTCTATGCAAAAATAGGAAAAGTAAAAGCGCAAGATACGATAAAATTTTCAATCACTTCGCACAGAGGATGTTTTGGCGAGTGTAATTTTTGCGCGATTGCCGTTCATCAAGGAAAAGAAGTCGTCTCAAGAAGCGAAAAATCTATAATTAAAGAAGCGCAAAAAATTGCAAAGCAAAAAGATTTTAAGGGATATATTTCCGATTTGGGCGGGCCTACCGCGAATATGTTTGAAAGCAAATGTAAAATCAATGTTAATGCGGGAAAGTGTTCTAATAAAAGCTGCCTCTTTCCGCAAACCTGCTCTAATTTGATTTTTGGACATAAAAAACAAACTGAATTATTGGAAAAAATTAAGAATATTCCCGATGTAAAAAAAGTTTTTGTGTCTTCCGGGATAAGATATGATATGGTTTGCGCGGATAAAGAAAACGGTTTTAACTACTTAAAAAATATAGCCGATAATAATATAAGCGGACAGATGAAAGTCGCGCCGGAACATTGCGATAAAAAAGTTTTAGCGCTTATGGGAAAACCTCAAATAAAAAGTTTGACGGATTTTATAGATATGTTTAATAAGGTTAGAGGAAAACAATTTTTAACTTATTATTTTATCGCGGCTTATCCGGGATGCGGTCAAAAAGAAATGTTAGTTTTGAAAAATTTCATTGAGAAAAATATAAAAATTAGTCCCGAACAAGTCCAAATTTTCACGCCGACTCCGTCCACAAAAGCGACTTTGATGTATTATGTTCAAAAAGATATGTTTGGCAATGAAATTTTTGTGGAAAAAGACCGCAATAAAAAACAATATCAAAAAAATTGTTTGCAAATAAAAAATTACGGACGAATTCATAAATAAATTTTTGGATTTTCAATTAGAGTTTGTGATAAATATTTTTATAAGGATTTTTATTGACGGCCGCATATTTTACAAACGACTCAATTTTTACCGCGCTTAAATCTTTTTTGAAATATTTCGCATATTCGTCCAAATGTTTTTTTAGAAAAGCTTTATCATCGTCGTCAAGTTTAACTTTTACCGCTTCTTTTCCAAGATTAAATTCCTGCGCTTTTTTAGCAAGATAAATTTTTCCGCCGTGCATTCCCGTTCCGCAATATTTTCCGGTTAAATCCTCGCCTTTTTTTAGTCCCAGACCAAGCAAAATGATAGCTCCGCCCGCCATATACTCGCCAAGAAAATCTCCCGCTTTTCCGCCTATCATTATTAAAGGTTTCATCTCTTTGTATTCTTTCATATGAATTCCAATGCGATACCCCGCATTCCCCTCTATATAAATTGCTCCGCCGCGCATAGCGTATCCCGCCGTATCTCCGCAATTTCCATGAATTATTATTTTTCCATTATTCATCGTATTGCCGACGCCGTCTTGAGCATTGCCGAAAACTTCAATTTCCGCTCCGCTCATATAAGCCGCCATATCGTTGCCGGGAGTTCCGTTTATCGTCAGCTTTACATTGCTTGGCAAAATACGTCCGACATACCTTTGTCCAAAAATATTATTCAATGTGATATTTTCGTCAATATGAATTGTTTCGTCTATTATTTCATTTAACTCTTTATATTTTACGCCCAGCGCGTCTATCGTTTTCATTTTTTATTCCTCTTTTCCAAAAATCTTGTCGCGTCTTTTTTCTTTCGTATAAACATTAAGCCCGATGTCTTTTAATTTTATATCGTATTCAAGCTCGGAAAGTTTTACTCTATCGTTTATAAGCGCGGTGTAAATTCCGGCTCTTTGATTGTCGTTTATCAAAACAAAACCTATAAGATTATCGTTTGCAATATTAAGTCTGCGCAATTTATCGCCGTTTTTATCGACGTAAATGTCCGCGTCGCTTCCTCCGATAATACCGGCCGAAATCAATTGCATTCCAAAAAATGATATCGCATTCATCGCAAACGACGACGGAACAAGTTTTTTTTCGCCCGCCATATTTGCTCCCGCCGTTTCCCCTTGGCTTACAGCATTAGGCCATAAAGCCAAAACTTTGCTTTCATTTGAAATTAAATCCAAAGACTCGACGCAGTCGCCGGCGGCATAAATATCAGATTCGGAAGTCTGCATATACTCATTGACGATAATTCCTTTTGACGTTCTAATTTGCGCGTTTTTTGCTAAAGAAATATTAGGCCGCACGCCGACGGCAATAATAAAAATATCGCAATCCAATGTTTTTGCGTCGGATAAAATTATTTTTTCAACTTTCTCGCCGCCCTCAACTTCGGCGACGCTTTTGTTAAGAATAAACTCTATGCCTTTTTTTTCTATATGATTTTGAATAATATCCGCGGCCGATTTATCAAGAACGGAAGCCATTACTCTGTCTGCTAAATCTATCACGGTAATTTTTGCAACTTTTCCATACAAACCTTCGGCGGCTTTAAGCCCGATAAGTCCCGCTCCCGCAATGACTACTTTAGAATCTGGATTTATTGATTCTTTAATTTTTCTGCTCTCGTCAAAAGTTAAAAAAGTAAAAACATTTTTTTGTTCTTTGAGATTTTTTATTTGAGGAATAAGAGGCAGGCTGCCGGACGCAATTAAAAGTTTATCGTATTCAAATTCTTTTTGCGCCGCATTGACTTTTTTATTTTTAACGTCTATTTCCTGCGCCTGCGTATTTAGAAAAAGATTTATTTTTTCCTTTTTATAAAAATTTTTATTTCTGTAAAAAATATTTTCAGGCAAAACTTTTCCGCTTAAATAATAAGATATTAGCGGTCTGCCGTAAGCGGCTATGCTTTCATTTGACAAAATGGTTATCAAACCTTCTTTATCTTTGCTTCTAATAGTCTGAGCGGCGTTGACGCCGGCGGCGCTGTCGCCGATAATAAGATATTTCATTTTAATATCTCCGAATCTTCGTCAAGAAGTTTTATCGCTTCATTAGGGCAATTTTCTACGCAAACGGGCGACCCGACTTCCACGCATAAATCGCATTTTGAAACGGCTTTTCCGTCGGTATTTTTTTTAATCGCTCCAAAGGGACACACTAAAACACAAGATAAACATGCGACGCATTTATCTTTATTATTTCTAACAATATCGTTTTCATCTTTATACATAGCGCCTGAAATACAAGCTTTTACGCATTTGGGATCTTTACAATGACGGCATTGCAAAGCAAAATAAAAAGCGGATTTAGGAGACATAATTTCTTCAATTGAAATACCTGAAACGATATTTTCCTCTTTATGCGCTTTAATAATATCCTTACTTTTTGAATGAGCGGTTCTGCAATAGACTTCGCATAAACCGCACCCCAAACATTTGTCTTCAAAAGCATATATTCTTTTCATTTTTACCTCTTTACTGTTTTTTACAAAATATTTTTAATTGAAAAAATCCGCGTAATTTTCTGGCCGCCGTAAATTTTTACTCCCCCGCATGTTTTATACCGAGAACTTCAAGTTCTTTTTCATTCAAATCTATACCGCGAAGCATCAATTTATTTCCTCTTAAACTGTCTATGGCGTTTATTCCCATACCGCCCAAAATTTCTTGAATTTCATGATTCCAAGCCGAAACTAAATTTACAAGTCTCTTATACATTATATCGGGATTTAATCTCCTGACGAGTTCCGGAACTTGAGTCGCTATTCCCCAATTACATTTTCCTACGGAACAAGAATGACACATATGACAACCCATCGCTATCAAAGCCGCCGAAGCTATATAAACCGCATCTGCTCCAAGCGCCACCGCTTTTATCACATCGGCGCTGTTTCTAATAGATCCCGCGGCGATAAGCGAAACTTCGTTTCTTATACCCTCTTCTCTTAATCTTTGATCAATAGAAGCAAGCGCAAGCTCTATCGGGATGCCGACATTATCTCTAATTCTTGCCGGAGCCGCTCCCGTTCCGCCTCTAAAACCGTCAATGACGATAGCATCGGCTCCCGCTCTTGCAATTCCCGAAGCGATAGCCGCGGAATTATGAACTGCCGCTATTTTTACAAAGATAGGTTTTTTATAAGCAGTCGCTTCCTTTAATGAAAATATTAATTGTCTTAAATCTTCAATCGAATAAATATCATGATGAGGAGCCGGAGAAATAGCGTCGGATCCGAGGGGTATCATTCTCGTCCCGGAAACATCCTCGTCAACTTTTTCGCCGGGCAAATGTCCTCCTATGCCGGGCTTTGCTCCTTGACCTATTTTTATTTCTACTGCGGCGCCGGCATTTAGATAATCTTTATAAACGCCAAATCGTCCCGAAGCTACCTGCACAATCGTATTTTTTCCGTATTTATAGAAATCTTTATTTAATCCGCCTTCGCCGGTGTTATAGCAAATGCCAAGTTCCTCCGCGGCGCGCGCTAAAGATTCGTGGGCATTTCTCGAAATAGAACCATAGCTCATTGCCGAAAACATAATTGGGATTTTCAATTCAACCTGAGGAGGCATTTTGGTTGCCAATTTTCCTTTTTTATCATATTCAAGTTTTTCAGGTTTTCTGCCGATTAAAACTTTTGTTTCCATCGGTTCTCTTAAAGGATCTATGGAAGGATTTGTCACCTGACTTGCATTAAGAAGCATTTTATCCCAATAAACCGGAAACGGTTTTGGATTTCCCATACTTGCAAGTAAAACGCCGCCGCTTTGAGCTTGTCTATAAATATCATCCATATAATTTTTAGTCCAATTTGCATTTTGTCTATAATCCAAAGGATAATTTATTATCGTCAACGCTTTTGTCGGGCAAAGAACAACGCATCTATGACAGCAAACGCATTTAGTATCGTCGGCGCGCACAATGTCTTTTTCCTCGTCGTAATAATGAACAAGATTTGCGCATTGTTTAACGCAAACTTTACATTGTATGCATTTATTTTCATCTCTAATTATTTTGAAAGCAGAAGGAACCATATTAAGCATTATTTTTCCTCCTCATTATTATATAAAGCTATCACCGGCTCGCCGCCTTTAGGCGACCAAACTTTATCCAAATCAGGACATATCAATCTTATCGCGCTTTCCTCGCTTGCCACATAAACGGTTTCCCCTTTTTGAGCGGCGACTAAAGAACGCAATTTTATTCTGTCATTTAACGCCAACAATCCTTTTTCAAATCCCACAAGTATTGAAAACGGTCCGTTTATCAAAGCGCTCGAATAAACGGCTCTCAAACTTTTCAATTCCATTTTAATATCGTCATATTCCCTTTCTATATCGTCCCAAAAAGGAGCGCACATTATTGTTATGGCTTTTTCTAAAGGAAGTTTTTGTTTTCTAACAAGTAAATCAAATAGATAAGTGATGACTTCCGTATCGGTTTGGAGAGAACAATTGTATCCAAACATTTCGACAAATCGTCTGTTTGTGTCATAAGAAGAAATTTCTCCGTTATGCACGACAGACCAATCAAGCATTGTGAAAGGATGAGCGCCGCCCCACCAGCCCGGAGTATTAGTCGGAAATCTGCCGTGAGCCGTCCACGTATAAGCCTTATAAGTGTCAAGCATAAAAAAATCGCCGATATCCTCGGGATAACCCACGCCCTTAAAAGATCCCATATTTTTCCCGCTCGAAAAAACATAAGCCCCGTTAAAATCTTTATTGATTTTTATCACGCATTGAGAAGTGAATTCGTCCTCGTCCATTTGGCGTTCTTTAGCGTTTTCAAGATAAATTCTCGGTCTGACAAAATAACGCCAAATCATAGGTTTATTTATTATAGACGCGACGACTCTTGTTGGAATATTTCCAGCGCTCTCAATTTCAAAATGTTTATCCAAAAATTCCTCTACTTTCATTTTAATAGACAAGCCCTCGTAAAATATATGTAGAGCATAGAAATCTTTATATTGAGGATAAATACCATAAGCCGCAAAACCTCCACCCAAGCCATTTGATCTATCGTGCATCAAAGCTATAGATTTAATAATATTTTCCCCGCTGATTCTTTTTCTATCTTTATTGATTATACCGCTTATCGAACATCCGGATGGGATTCTCAACTCGCCTTCACGCAGCATTTTTCCTCCGTTAATCATTGCTTTCTCTGTTAAAATAGGAGCCTAACATTCAGGCTCCCATTTTGAAAAAAGTTAAGATTTTATTTGATAAATTTTTCTAAATGGGCAGTGCAGGATTTGAACCTGCGACCTCTTCCTTGTAAGGGAAATGCTCTTCCAGCTGAGCTAACTGCCCTTCATAAGCCTGTGTTAAAATACAACATTTCATATATATATGTCAAATATCAGCTATTATTTGATTTGCATTGTTTAACTTCGGATTTTATGATTATAATTGCGGCTTGCAAAACCGCAATTATAATGTTTGTTGAATATGAAAAATTAGAATTTTATAAATATAACACAGTCTCATCATTTCTATCTTAAGACAATTTCTTTGCCTCTTTTGTCAAGAGTTTTTAACGAAGTTAATCTCAACCTTAAAAATTTAACTCTATCGACGCTATATTCTTCAAGCGTTCCCTGCGCTTCAACCCAATCGTCTTTTTTAGGATAGGGTTTATCCCATATTACTTCAAAACCGACATAACCGTCGTTTCCACAACAACCGGGGCCGTATCTAAAAACATAATATTGAGAACTTTTACCGTCGTAAGAATCGTATTTGTCAAAAATACCTTCAAGTTTTATCTCAGTTCCGATATACGATTTTGGGTTTTGATAAACGTAATTTGTCTGAGTTACAAAGAATCTTTCGCCGATAACCAATTCTTTAGCCTCAAGATTTTCAATTGTAAAAATTATCGCAAATGTAAAAGCGAATATATAAAAAACTTTTTTCATTTTTCTCTCCTCCTTAATAAATCTGCCAAACAAAAAATCAAAAGCATTATTATGTTGACGCACACAATGCTTGCGCCCGTCGGCACGGCGTATAAATATGAAATAACCACGCCTATAAAAAAGCATACCGCCGATATTATCGTCGAGCAAATAATAACGCTCTTAAAAGTTTTGCAAAGTCTCATAGCGGTAAGCGATGGAAAAATTATCAAACTTGATATGAGCAAAGCGCCCATCATCCGCATACCCAGAGAGATTGTCAGCGCGGTTAAAAGAGCAATTAGGCTGTTATACATTCCCGCTTTTATGCCGACGGCGCGGGCAAAATTTTCGTCAAAAGTCACGGCAAAAATTTTATTATAAAAAATTATAAAAAGAATAATTACCGCAATTGATAAAACAATGCTTAAATAAACGTCGCTTGGCGTCATAGCTAAAATGCTTCCAAACAAATAATTGCATACGTCTATCGTAAGTCCTTTTGTCATCGATATTACGATTACGCCTATGGCTAAAGCGCTCGCCGACATCAAAGCTATGGACGCGTCGCCTTTGATTTTTGAATTTTCGCTTACTCTAAGCAAAATAAAAGCTGAAAAAACAACTATCGGAATTGATACAGCCAAAGGCGCGAGATTTAACGCAGAAGCTATCGCCAAACTTCCAAAACCCACATGAGACAATCCGTCGCCTATCATAGAATAACGTTTTAACACCAAGCTGACGCCAAGCAATGAAGCGCATATTGAGACGAGAAATCCGACTATAACCGCGCGGACGAGAAAATCGTATGAGAACATTTCCACAAATATTTCAAACATTTTTTACGCTCCTCATAAACCGTTGAGCCGTATCGGATTTAATATAATCTTCAACCGAGCCGAAAAATATTTGTTTATTTTCCAAATGCAGAACTTTTTTAGAGTTCAAAAAAGAATTTGTCAAATCGTGGGAAACAATTATTATCGCAATTGATTTATCGTTTATTTTTTTTAATAAAGCGTATAGATCGGCGGCGGCGGACGGGTCGAGACTGCTTGCGGGTTCGTCTAAAATAAGAAGTTTTTCTGCTGAGCACAGAGCTCTTGCCAAAAGAACTTTTTGCTGCTGTCCGCCCGACAATTCGCTAAAAGATTTGTGCTTTAGATTTTCTATGCCAAACAAATTCAAATTCTCGTCAATTATTTTTTTGTCTTGCTTATTATAAAAGGGTCTTAACCCGCATTTGTTTAATCTGCCGGAAGCGACAATTTCATAAACATTTGCGGGAAAATTTTTTTGAATGGCGTTTTGTTGAGGAATATAACCCACATCGGCGCTTTTTAATCCATCGCCAAAAATAATTTCTCCATTAGACTGTTTTTTTAAGCCTAATATGCCTTTTATCAATGTGCTTTTGCCTGAACCGTTGGCTCCGACTATGCAAATATAATCCCCTTTTTGAACGCTGAAATTCACATCGCTCAAAACGGTATTTCCATTGTAAGCAAAACTAAGATCGACGCACTGTATTAAAGCCACAAAGCCTCCTTCAAATTTTGAGCATTTTTTTTCATTATGTCTAAATAAGAAACTCCAGATTCAAAATCTTTTTTGGAGACATTATGCGCGGAGTGCAAAAGCAATGTTTTGGCTTTTGCGCTTGAAGCTATAATATCAGCTATTTTTTCATTTGAAAACTCTATATAAAACACAATCGGTATTTTCTCCTCTTTGACTTTATCTATAAGAAATGCAATTGTGGCGGCATTGGCTTCAGTCTCGTTTGAACAACCCGGAAAGGCCGCAAAATATTTAAGTTTATATTCGTCGGCAAAATAACGAAAAGGAAATCTGTCTCCAAAAATTATGGTTTTTCTTTTTCCTTTTGCGACAATTTCCTTAAAATCTTTATCAAGAGCTTTTAATTCCTTAATATAACGATCTGTATTTTGTTTGTAAAATTCGGCATTTTCTTTATCGCTTTCCTGCAACATTTTAGAAAGCGCAATGGTTATTTTTTGAGCGTTTTTAATTGATGTCCAAACATGCTCGTCATATTCTCCCTCTTCCTCTTCCCCGCCTTCTTCTTCCTGCATACCTTCAACTATTTCCTCTTTAACGGGTTTTACAATACTCATAAGAGTAATGATTTTTTTATTTTCCATATCTATAGACGATAAAATTTTATTTATCCACTCGTCAGATTCCCCTCCGACATATATAAACACATCGCTGTTTTTTATCTTGATAATATCTTGAGGCGTGGGCTCGTAAGAATGAGATTCAGCGCCGGGCATAATAAGCATTTCCAAACTAACTTTATCTCCCGCAATTTCTCGGACAAAATCATATTGAGGAAAAATTGTTGCGACGACTTTCAATCTGCTCTCAGGAATATCTTCGGCATTTTTTTTCTTTGCTCTTTGCCACGTTATAAAAAGCGTAAACAATATCAGTATGGACAACACTATCACTATAGTTTTTTTCATTTAATTCTCCTTAATATTTTTAATTTAGTTTCATTTGTTTTTGTTTGAATTGTATTTTTGAAAAATATTAGGAGAATCAATTATTAAGAATTGTTTTTAATTTTACAAGAGTAATTTTTTCCATAAATAAAGCAATAAAGCCAATATGTTTTACTCTCGAAAACGCTATTGATAAAAAAAGCAAAATGGCTGGGCAAAAAGGAAGAGCAAATAAACGTTTCATTGTATTTGCTATATGCTGAATATGAAAACATACTTGACAATTATGTTCATGACAATCATGATCCGCTTCTATAACAATAAACAAAGCCGATATTGTCAAATAAAAAACAAAAGCAAAAACTAATATTTCTGAAATAAATTTTATTTTTTTCATAATTCCTTTATACAAACATTTCGCCATTTCTAAACTTAAAGCTAAAATTTTGGACTAAATTTATAATTGCAACTTCTTGAAACGCAATGACATCGGATATTATTTCATAGCGCCCGTCATTTTTCACCTATTAAAACGCAATGACAAATTCTCGCAAAGAAAATAAACAGTTTATCTTTTTTCAAACCACCCGATTTCTCCCGCCGCCATATTTATATTTATCTGCTTAACCTCAGTGTATTCCTCTAAACCAAAAGTCCCAAGCTCTCTTCCGATTCCGCTTTGCTTATATCCTCCCCAAGGCGCTTGAGTAAATGTCGGATTATAAGAATTTATCCAAGTAATTCCGGCGCGAAAAGATTTCACGACTCTCATTGCGCGCGAAATGTCATTTGTAAAAACTCCGGCCGCAAGTCCATACTCGGTATTGTTTGCAAGTTCAATCGCCTCTTCCTCGCTGCTGAATTTTTGCACGGCCAAAACGGGACCAAAAACCTCTTCTTTGACAATGCGCATATTCGGCAAACAATCCGCAAAAATTGTCGGAGCGACGAAATATCCTTTTGCAAAATCCCCGTCTGTTAAACGTTTTCCGCCGCACAAAAGTCGCGCTTCCTTTTTTCCAATTTCTATATATTCCAAAACCTTTTCCATATGCGCTTTGCTTACAAGAGGTCCCATTTCCGCTCCCTCAACCATACCGTTTGCAACTTTGATTTTATTTGCGCGCTTGGCAAGTCTGGTTAAAAATTTATCATAAACAGTATCTTGTAAAATCAAACGGCTGCCGGCTGAGCATACCTCGCCTTGATTGCAAAAAATTGCAAACAAAGCCCAATCAACACCCGTTTCCAAATCAACGTCGTCAAAAATCACGCATGGAGATTTTCCGCCAAGTTCTAAAGAAACATTTTTTATCCTCTGGCTTGCTAAGCTCATAATTCTCCTGCCGGTATCAGTTCCTCCCGTGAGAGAAACTTTATCTATATCGGGGTTTTCGGCAATCTCTTCTCCAACCTCTTGTCCCGAACCAAGCACCAAATTTATCACGCCCGCCGGAAATAAATTTTCAATCAATTCAAACAAATGTATTACGCTTAAAGGTGTGACGCTTGCAGGCTTAAAAACAACGGTATTTCCCGCGGCTAAACTCGGCGCAAGTTTCCAAGCGGCCATCAATAAAGGATAATTCCAAGGAACTATTTCCCCGCAAACTCCTATCGGTTCTCTGATAGACATTGCAAAATTATTTGCGTCCGGAACAGCATAAACTTGCCCCAAAGGTTTATCTATAAGACCCGCATAATAACGAAAACATCCGGCCGTGTCGGCAATATCATATCGGCTGTCGCGTAAAGGTTTTCCATTATTTGCCGTTTCTATATTAACCAAATTATCAGCGTTTTTATCCACGATATCGGCCACTTTATTGAGAATAACAGCGCGCTCCGCCGCTGAAATTTTTGCCCATTTTGGAAAAGCTCTTTTTGCGGCTTTTGCGGCGAGACGAACATGCTCTTTTGTTCCCTCATATATCTTTCCTATCACGCTCTCGTCGGCGGGATTTATCACATCTCTCGTCTTATCCGTTGAAATCCATTTGCCGTCAATAAACAATCTTCCTGTTTTTTCAATTTTCATTCCTGTCTCCTTTTTCATAAAAAAACGGCAATGCCAAAAATTGCGGCGACATTGCCGTTTCTTAGAGCCATTTTTTATTTAAGTTTATAAAAACTATATTTTTATAAATTAAAAGTTAAATTAAAAACCGCTGGATTCTATAGTCAAATCAGAATCCCCATATATCGATTTGCTTGCGGGTTTTGAATATTGTTTAGGAATTCCCTTGCCCGATATAAATGCTTCAAGATATGCGCCGGGCGTTTCTTTAAGAGCTAAAAATCCAGTCCTCGGATCTATTAAAGCCCACTCTATACCTGCCGGCTGCTGAAAATTTCTTACCGGACTGCCCTCTAATATAATTTTCATTATCTGAGTCCATATCGGCGCGGCGACTGTTCCTCCGGTAGCTCCTCGTCCCAATGTAACCGACTGATCGTCATAGCCTATCCACACGCCTGTCACATATTCCGGAGTATATCCGATAAACCAAGCGTCAGTCTCGTCATTGGTCGTTCCAGTTTTACCAGCAGCCGGTCTTTGCAAAGCTCTCGCCGCATATCCGCTGCCTCTTTCAATAACTGAACGAAGCATATTTGTCATAACAAATGCTTCCTGCGGAGTAATAACTTGAGCTTTTTGCACAATATGTTCCTCGACGATATTTCCATTTCTATCTTCTATTTTAGATATAATAAAAGGTTCGTTTCTCACTCCTCCCGCGTCAAAAACAGAATATGCGCTTACCAATTCTAAAAGAATGACTTCGCTTGCGCCTAAAGCAAGAGCCAAAGAATCTATCAACGGAGTGTTGATGCCGAGATTTCTTGCATTTGCAATAACTCTTTGGGGTTTTACATTCCAAATTGTTTCAGCGGCGCTGACATTGATTGATAAAGCGAGAGCTGTTCTAAGCGTAATGGGACCCCTAAAGCTATTTCCATAATTAGAAGGCGCCCAAGTTTTATTTGGATCAACTAAATCCGCTTCGGATATTTTTTCAGCAAGCGTCTCAAGATAAGTTAAATCTCTTGAGACCAAATTCCATTTCTTAGTTTTATCGTCGAATAAAAAAACAATCGGTCTATCGTAAAGAAGATTTGCGGCCGTATAACCGTTTTGTATTGCGGTAAGATAAATAAACGGTTTGAAAGAAGAGCCGGGCTGACGCATTGCCTGCGTGGCGCGGTTAAACTGCGTTTCTTTAAAATCTCTGCCGCCAACCATAGCTCTTATCGCACCGCTGTTAGGATCAAGAACGATTACCGCTCCTTGAACCTTTACCGGATCCATTTTTTTGGACTTAAAATAACTTTCTCTTTTTTGATCAAATTCAGAAAGAGATTTTTCTAAAATTTCCTCAGCCGCATTTTGCGCTTTTATTTCAATAGTGGTATAAATTTTGAAGCCCGAGGTATAGACTGATTCTGATCCGTATTTTTCAGAAAGGAGAAGTCTGATATATTCGACAAGATAACCGCCCATTTTTTTTATTTCTTCAGATTGAATTCTTTCGGGAAGAGGCTCGGCTGCGGCTTGGATTTCTTCTTTTTTAGTTATATATCCTTCCTCAAGCATTCTCATTAAAACCGTATTTCTTCTCGCAAGCGATAATTTTCCGCCTCTAAAAGGATTGTAATTATTTGGCGATTTGGCAATTCCCGCAAGCATTGCGCATTCGGCAAGATCCAAATCGTTGACATTTTTTGCAAAATATGTTCTTGCCGCGGCTTGAACTCCGTAAGCGCCGTTGCCAAAATAAATCTGATTCATATAAAACTGCATAATTTCGTCTTTTGAATAAATTTTCTCAAGCTGGATAGTTAAAAGCGCTTCTTTTATTTTACGAACCATACTTTTTTTATTGCTTAAAAAAATAGCTCTCGAAAGCTGCTGAGTAAGAGTTGAGCCGCCTTCCGCCACCCTTCCTCTAATTAAAATTCTCGTTCCCGCGCGCAATGTCCCTCTTATTGAAATTCCCCAATGAGAAAAGAAATCATTATCCTCAATTGCTAAAAAAGCATTTTTCAAATTCGAGGGAACTTCGTCTATAAGAATAATAGTTCTTCTCTCTGTGGAAAGAACGTCTATAAGTTTATACTCGGGTTCATTGTCGGCATCATAGCCCGCGATTCCATAAATTTCCGTAGATAAGTTTGGAGAATAGTTTTCAATATCAGCCATTGATGGAAGATCGGATGCAAAGTGCCTTATTACAAATCCGCCTATAACAATAATAATAGGAATAATAATGCCAAAAAAGATAAATGCAATGGAAAAAAAACTTTCTTTTTTCTTTTCCTTTTGCAGTTCATTTTTCTTTTTAGATTCTTCGAACTTAAACTCGTCAAATTTATCCATTTCTTTGTTTTTTCCTTAACGAAAAATATCAACTACCAACGATTATATTTTATGATTGTCTCAATGTAAAGGTTTTACGGATGAAAATTGAGCTTCAATATATTCGGCTATTTTTTCCTGAGCAAATTTCTCAACAATTTGCTGAGTTTTATTTATATGAACTTTTAACTCCTCTATGGCTTTAGCAAGATTTTCCGGAGTCAAATCTTTTTCCTCAATAATTATTCTAAAATCTTTTTTTTCAACTTTCTTTGCGTTTAATAATTGATGATTGTCCGCGGCAAAAGGAAAAGGAATAAAAACAGCGGGTTTATTTAAGAAAAGAACTTCAAAAACCGCTCCCGCGCCGGCTCGGCATATAACAATATCGCAAGCCGCGTAAGCGTTATAAATATCATGCATAAAATCTTTAACAATATAAAAACTTTTTCCCGCGGCTCTTTTTACTATTTCGCGATAACCAATATTGCCCGTAATATGTATAACTTGAATATTTTCTCTCTCGGATAAAATTTCAACGGCCTTAAAAGCAATATCGTTTAATTTAACGGCTCCAAGGCTGCCTCCGAAAATAAGAACGGTTAAAACGTTTTTTTTAATCCCTAATTTTTCTATCGCTTGATTTTTATCGATATTAAAAATATCTTTTCTTACGGGATAACCTGAAAATATACATTTTTTCTTAAAAAATTTCGCAGTGTTTTCAAAACTTATAAACGTTGCGTCGGCTAATTTATTTGCAAAAACATTAGCTTTGCCGGGGATAATGTTTTGTTCGTGAATAAAAATCTTTTTAGCAAATAGTTTTGCGGCTATTATAGCCGGAACCTCGATATATCCTCCCGTTCCTACGACGAAATTTACTTCTAATTTTCGCATATAAAAGCAAGATTTTATAATAGCTAAGAAAAGTTTGAAACAAAAAAAGATAAAGGATAAGGATATTTTTTTTGGCATGCCGCTCAAGGAAAAGGGGATAAATTCAAAACCACTTTTTTGAATTATTTTCATGGCGGTTTCATTTTTACTCGTCCAAAAAATAGGATTATATCCTTTGGCTTTCAACTCTTGAGCTATCATTATTCCGGGATAAATATGACCGCCCGTTCCGCTTGCCGCTATAACTATATTTTTTTTATCCATATCATTCTCTTTTGGAATATTGAGATAAATTTATCAGTATTCCAGCCGCCGCCATATTCATCAAAAGCGAAGTTCCTCCGGACGATATAAAAGGCAGCACCGAACCTTTTGTCGGCAAAACGCCTAAAGAAACTCCAATATTTATCATGGCCTCAAATGTTATCATAAGAGTGATTCCAAGAGCTAAAAATTTAGAAAAAACATCAGGCGCATTTCCGCTTATTTTCATTCCTCTAAAAAATATATAGACAAATAAAAGTATAACAATCGCCGCTCCTACAAAACCGTATTCTTCGCCTATTATAGGATAAATAAAATCGGTATGAGCCTCAGGCAGATACATGAGTTTCATATCGCTGTCCCCCGGCCCTTTACCCAAAAAACCTCCCGAACCAAGAGCGTATAAAGATAATTTCAATTGATACATCATAGCGTCGGAACTCGTAAGAACTGAATCCATATTAAAAATTCCGCTTAGATAACCCGTAGAACGTCCGACTCTATAATCCTTTCTAAATATTTCAATCAAAACAGCCGCAACGATTACAACAATTACGGCGGCAAATCCCGCTTTGCTAATTTTAATATTTGAACAAAGAAGCATAGCCAAACACAATAAAACTATTAAAAAACTTGTTCCAAAGTCAGGCTCAAAAGCAATGGTTAGAAAAATCGGAACTATATAAATCATCGCGCCGATAAAAGGTTTGGAAGTTGAAAGCGCGTCCTGCTTTCGAGATATAAAATCAGCCATCAAAATTACCATTGCTATCTTTGCAAATTCAGAGGGCTGAAAAGCAAAAAAACCAAGATCAAACCATCTCCTTGCTCCATTCCACACGGGACCGACGAATAAAACCATTACCAATGCGACAAAAATAACAAAATAAAAAATCAGCGCGTATTTCTTAAAATAAGAATAATGTATTTTAAACGCCGTAAGATACATTACAAGCGAGCCCGCCAATGTCCACAAAATTTGTTTTAAGAAAAACAAAAAACTATTGTCTCTTTTTATTCCGGCCATTATATAGCTCGACGAGAGGATCATCAAAAGTCCAAAAAGCGTCAAAATAATTATTATGACGATTAAAGTTCTATCGTATTTTTTTAAGTCTATTTTTTTCATATTTTAAGACGTTCCACAGCTTTTCTAAAAACGTCTCCTCTCTCCTCAAAATTCTTAAATTGATCCCAAGAAGCGCAGGCGGGCGAAAGCAAAACTATATCTCCGCTACACGCAAGTTCCGACGCTTTTTTAACGGCATTTTCCACATTATAACAATCGTAAAATTTAGCCGTCCCTATTAGATCTTTTTTTATGATATTTCTTGCCTCGCCTATTAAAAGAATTCCTTTCACTTTTTCTTTTATCAATTTCGCCAAAGGAGCATAGGGAAATTTTTTATCCTGTCCGCCCATTATCAGCCAAATTCCGCGGTCAAAAGCGTTCAAAGCCACTCTCGTAGAATCCACATTAGTAGATTTTGAATCATTATAGTAATTCACGCCGTCTATAGTTTTTATAAATTCAATGCGGTGTTTAACGCCGTTATACGACGATATTGTTTTAGATATTTTATCAATCGAAACTCCCGCGCAAAAAGCCGCCGCCGAAGCCGCGAGTATATTTTCAATATTATGCAAACCGACTATTTTAATTTTTGGCTTTATTTCCAATCTCTTTGAAAATATGTCAAAAATTATGCGCCCGCCGTCATAAAAAACAAATCCTTTTCCATTATATTTTCTTAAAATTGCCGGCATATTTTTTTTATCAATAAACTTTTTAGTAAAGAAAATTTTTGAAACTTTTGCCGATGCCGAGATTTTTAATACGTTTTTATCGTCGAAATTTAACACTGCAAAATCATTTGGGGTTTGATTTGCAAAAATTATTTTTTTTGCTTTTATATAATTAGCCAAAGTTTTGTGATGCTCTATATGATCCTTTGCAATATTTAAGAGAACAGAAATATCGGGTTTGAAATCGGGAGTATCTTCAAGTTGATAACTTGAAACTTCAAGAGTGATAATTGATTTTTTTGACGTTTGCAAAGCCTTGTCGGAGAGAGGAAGCCCTATATTTCCGCATACGATTGAATTCTTAAAAGAAGACTTTATCATCTTAAAAAGCAAATCGGTTACCGTCGTTTTTCCATTCGTGCCGCTCACGGCCAATACTTTTGAATACTTAGAATGCTCCAAACCAAACTTTAATTCGCTTATTACTCTTATTTTTTTTCTCACGGCTTTCTTTATTATAGGTATATCGGAATGTATGCCCGGACTTTTTATTATCAATTGAGAATCCAAAAGCTTTTCCGTATGCCCGTCAAATTCTTTATTTACTTTTTTGTCGAGATTTTTTATCAATCTTTTTTTTGCGCTGTCGCTTGCAAAAACTTCAAACCCTAATTTTACAGCAAGATTAGCGGCGGCAACTCCGCTTTTGCCAAGCCCCAAAATTCCTATTTTTTTTTTCATTTTTTACCTCAGTTTAAGCGATGCGAATGAAAGTATCGCCAATACTATACCGATAATCCAAAACCTGACGGTTACTTTCGGCTCGGGAAGTCCGCCAAGCTCAAAATGATGATGCAGCGGAGCCATCTTGAAAATTCTTTTTTTCGTTTTTTTAAAAACAAAAACTTGTATAAGAACGGACAAAGCCTCAACTACAAAAATTCCGCCCAAAAGAATTAAAATTAATTCCTGTTTTATAAACACGGACGATATTCCCAAAACTCCTCCGAGAAATAAACTTCCCGTATCGCCCATAAAAATTTCCGCGGGATAGGAATTAAACCAAAGAAAGCCGAGCCCCGCGCCGACGACGGAAAAAAGAAAAACAGATATTTCGCCGGCCCCTGAAACGGGAATAATCTTTAAGTAATTAGCTATTTCGATATGTCCCGCAAAATAAGCAAACAAAGCTAAAGAAAAACTTACTATTATAATACACACCACGGCGAGTCCGTCGAGCCCGTCGGTTAAATTTACGGCATTTGAACTGCCGACTATTTCCACAACTGCAAAAACAATATAGAAATATGAAAGATTTATAAAAATCTCTTTTGAAAATGGAATATTTATTGAAGAAGCGTAAGCGGCGTTTGGAGGATAAAAGAAAACAAACAATGCGACGCTTAGGGCTAAAAGAGTTTGCCAAAAAAGCTTTCCGCGCGCCGATATTCCTTTTGAATTCTTTTTTATAAGTTTTAGATAATCGTCGAGAAATCCAAGAAATCCAAGATATATCGTCGCAAATAAAAGAAAAAGTATAAATCTATTGTCAATTCTCGCCCACAATAAAACGGAAACAATTATGGATATAAGTATAAGCGCTCCCCCCATAGTCGGAGTCCCGTTTTTTGTTTGATGAGATTTAGGTCCGTCATTTCTAATTGTTTGTTTGACTTTTAAGGCTGTCATTTTCTTTATAAAATAAGGTCCGACGGCAAGCGAAATAATTAAACTTGTAAGAACCGCTCCTCCTGCCCTGAAGGTTATATATCCAAAAACATTAAATGGAGTAAAAAACTCTCTTAAAACGTCATAAAATAAATAATAAAACATTTCTATCCCTCGCTAATCGCGTTATTTTGCAGCAAAGATTTATATATTTGCTCTAATTTCATTCCTCTTGAAGCCTTAAAAAAAACGACTGTATTCTCATTAAAATTATTTTTGTCTATCGACGATAATAAATTATCAATATCCGTCGTATAAAAAGCGCCGTCTCCCAAAACATCTTTCACATTTTTCATTTTCTCGCCGATTAAATAAACATTTTTTATTTTTTGAGTTTTTATAAATTCGCCGATCTCTTTATGATATTTATCCGACGCCTCTCCAAGTTCGAGCATATCGCCCAAAACGAGCGTTATTTCTTTATTTGCAAAAGTTGAACAAATATCTTTTATAGCCTGTTTCATAGAAGACGGATTGGCATTATACGCATCGTTTATGAAAATTGCTTTTGACTTTGTAATTTGCGTTTGCATACGCATTTGAGGCATTTTGAAATTTTCAAGCCCTCTTTTTATCTCGTCAAGCGAAAAATCAAAAGCCAAAGAAACAGCCGAAGCGGCGACGGCGTTTAAGACATTCATCTCTCCTTTTGCCGCAAGAGAAATTTTTATACTCCGTCCCGTAGCGCAAATTTCAAATGTTGATTTATCGCTTCCTAAAACAATTGATTTCGCATAAACGTTTGCCGACGTTTTATTTAAAGAATACGAGATAATTTTTTGATTGGAACGCGGCTTAAAATTTTTAAGAAAAGCATCGTCAAAATTCAAAATTATAAATCCTCCGTCGGGAATACTATTAAAAAGATCTATTTTCTCTTTATATACTCCTTGCGGAGAAATAAATGTTTCAAGATGAGAATATCCGATATTAGTAATCAAAGCGGCTTGAGGAGCAGTTATATCGGCGAGAGTTTTTATCTCTCCAAAAAGGGAAGTTCCCATTTCAAAAACGGCAAATTTATCGGAATAATCTAATTCTAAAATAGAAAGAGGAAGCCCTATTCTATTGTTTAAATTTCCCTCGCTGCGCAGAGTTTTTCCCCTTTGGCTTAAAATTTCAAAAAGCATTTCTTTTGTCGTAGTTTTTGCATTCGAACCCGTTATGGCCGCTATGGAAACATTTTGAAATTTTTTTCTATAGGCTTTTGCAAAATCACCCAAAGCCGCAACTCCGTCTTCAACTTTAATCAACAATACGTTTGAAGGAAATTCGCAAATCTCTAAATTACCGCTAAAAAGCGCTCCGAGCGCCCCGTTTTCCAAAGCCTTGTCTATAAAATTATTCCCGTCAAATCTTTCGCCTTTAATCGCAAAAAAAAATTGACCCCGTTTTATCAAACGGGAATCAATTGAAATAGATTCTATTAAAGTTTCAGGATTGCCCGATAATATTTTTCCTTTTACTGCCGCAGCTAATTCTTTAGCTTTAACTAATTGCATCGAAATCAAATTCTCCTTGGGGTATTCTCTTAATTTTTTTCTTAAGCTGCGCTCTCTGATCTATGTATTTTTCCGCAATTTCTTTATCGTCAAAATGCTTTTTTTGATTT
The DNA here is from genome assembly GCA_031274365.1 of Elusimicrobiota bacterium. GTDB lineage: Bacteria > Elusimicrobiota > Endomicrobiia > Endomicrobiales > Endomicrobiaceae > Ectomicrobium. The sequence goes on from JAISQF010000011.1 coordinate 143,879, forward strand.
CCTATAATCTGATAATCTTCATGGCCTTTTCCCGCCAAAAGAATAATATCTCCCCTCGAAGCCATCATAACGGCTTCTTTTATCGCCGTCTCTCTATCAACGACAACTTTATAATTTAGCAGCTTATTTCTTTTTAATCCAACCTCGATATCCAAAATAATTTTTTCAGGATCTTCCGTCCTTGGATTATCGGAAGTTATAAAAACAAAATCGCTCATTTTTGCGGCAATCTCTCCCATCTTTGGTCTTTTCAATCTATCCCTGTCTCCTCCGCAGCCAAACACTGTGATAATCCTTGAAGGTTTTATTTCTTTAATTGCCGACAAAACATTTCTCAAAGCGTCGTCGGTGTGAGCGTAATCTATAATAACGTCAAAATTCAATCCTTTAGAATCCGCTTTTTCTAATCTGCCCGGAACTCGATTAGAATTTTCTAATCCGTTAAGCGCTGTGTCAAAATTCACTCCAAGCGACAAAACAGCGGCAAAAGCCGCCAAAGCATTATAAACATTATGAAGACCTATGTGTTTAATTTCAACTTTATCTTTTCTCCCGTCCGGAGAAAGCAAATCAAAAGAACTTCCAGAATTAGAAACAGCGATATTCTCCGCCTTAAAATCAGCTTTTGATTGAGGCTTTGTGGAATATAAAACCGTTTTAACGTCATTGCTTAAATTTGCAAGACTTAATCCGTATTGATCGTCGGCATTTATCACCGCGGTTTTAATTCCGTCTTTTATTCCTTTTGATAAATTCTTAAACAAAAGCGATTTAGCCTCAAAATAATCCTCAATATTTTTATGAAAATCCAAATGATCTTGTGTTAAATTAGTCCATACCGCCGTATCAAAATCAATTTGCGCCGTCCGCCCCAAAGCTAAACCGTGAGAGGACACTTCCATCACAAGATATTTAACTCCGTCGTCCAACATATCTCTCATCATTGCAAATAAATCGGCGGATTGCGGAGTGGTGTTTGGAGAATCCATAACTTTTCCTTTATATCTGTAATTTATAGTTCCTATTACTCCGCACTCAATTTTTGCATAAGACAAAATACTTTCAATCATATAACTGACCGTTGTTTTTCCGTTTGTTCCGGTTATGCCGATTATTTTCATTTCTTTATCCGGATGATTATAAAATTTAGCGCAAAAAATTCCCATAAAAGCAAAAACATCTTTTACAACTATTTGAGAAACGCTTAAATTTTCATATCTTGTGTCGGAAATTATTAAAGAAGCGCCTTTTGCGACCGCCTCTTTAATAAATATTTTTCCGTCTGTAAAATGTCCGCCGAGAGCAAAAAAGGCAAAACCTTTTTCCACTTTTCTTGAATCGTAAGAAACTCCTTTTATTTCAATATCTTTATTACCGAAAAACAAAACGTCTTCAAATGGAAATATCTCTTTTAATTTCATACGTTTGTTATCCTTTTGTTTTTATTTTTCATCTCTTGGAATATTCAAATAAGCGGCTATTTGTCGAGCTATATTTCTAAACACCGGCGCGGAAATTGACGACGCGTAATAATTTTCTTTAGGCTCGTCAAAAAGAACAAAAATGACAACTTCCGGATTTTGCGCGGGAATCATTCCCGCAAAAGAAGATATATAAAAATGCTTTGAATACTGTTTTGTGGAAACATCATATTTTTGAGCCGTTCCCGTTTTTCCGCCGACTGAATAACCGGGGACTTTTGCCTGTTTGCCCGTGCCCTTATCAACGGCGGCTTTCAACATCTCTCTCATCTGAGCGGCTGTCTCGGGAGTTATAACGCGGCGAATTTCTTTTTGACCGTATTCTTGAGAATATTGATTTCCGCCAATACTTTTAATCAGTATCGGTTTCATTAAAACTCCGCCGTTTGCTATAACTGAAAAAGCATTTGTTATCTGTATTGCTGTTACGCTCATTCCTTGGCCAAAAGACACGGCCGGCAGATAAAAACTGTCCCCTTGTCTTATATCGGACAAACTGCCTCTGGCCTCGCCCGGAAGATCTATGTCGCTTAAAGAATAAAAGCCGAATTTTCTTATATATTTATAAAACAAATTTCTGCCGAGTTTTTGCGCAATTTTTACCAATCCTATATTTGAAGACATCGCCATAATAGTTTCAACGGAAGCGCTGCCTTCTATTAAATGATCGTCGTTTATTTTATGATTACCGATTTTCATAACTCCGTTTTCAAGAAAAAAATAATCATTTGGAGTTATTTTATTTTCGTTTAGAGCCGCCGCTATGGCTACAATTTTAAAAGTTGAGCCCGGTTCAAACATATCGCTTATGGCATAATTTCTTAACAGAGCCGTGTCTTTAATTTTTTCATAAGGAGAAAAATCAGGCAGCGAAACCATCGCCAATATTTCGCCGGTCTTTGGATTTTGGACTATACATACCGCGTTTTTTGCCCTGCTTGCCAAAAACGCTTTTCTTAATTCGCGCTCGGCGATAAATTGAATATTCATATCTATCGTAAGCTGAACCGGCAGACCGTTTATTTTTGATCTGTCTATTATTTTCTCATGAAGAATAGTTCCCATTCCGTCTCTTGTCTGCTTTACCGGAACATCGGTTCCCGCAAGGTATTTTTCAAATTCCTGTTCTATACCCGAGAGACCTTTTGAATTCGTTCCAATAATTCCCAAAACAGGAGAAGCCATTCTCCCCTCGGGATATTGTCGAGTGTATTTGCTTTCAAAACCTATGCCCGAAAGACTTGCTTTGCGAATACGTTCAACTATTTCCTCAGATAAATTATCAGCTACCGGAATATAAGATTTACCGTCTAATTCTTGTAAAGAATTTTGTTTTAAGTTTATTTTATTTTCTTTCAATAATCTTTTTACCGCATGAAAATTGGAAATCTTTTTTGCATCGAGAAATAGAATATATCTGCGCACGCTTGTGGCAAAAACCCTTCCGTTTGCGTCAAGAATATCCCCTCTCTTTGCTTCTTCAACATCCACTCTTGCGATTAGTCTTGAGACCATTCTGTCTATTTTTGAATGAGAAATAATTTGAATATATCCTAAACGAAATATTAAAGCAACAAAAAGAACAAAAATGCAAACTTTTATCCGTCTTGTCTTATTCTTAAAATTATCAATTCTTTTTATCATTATTTATTTAACCGGACTATCGATTTTTCACCGGCTCTTTTTAATTTTTTTTCTTCCGCTATTTTATGCATTTTTTCAATTGACAAAATAGAGTCTATCTCGGACTTCAAACGATTATTCTCGCGTTCAACTTTCTTTAGGCGATTATCCAATTCGCTCACTTTGTAATCCAGCTTTTTTGCATAACTCCGCTCAAATATATAGACAAAAGCGACTAAAAATAAAATCAATGATCCCGCTATTATTCTCTTCATATTTTTTGAGCCGCCCTTAACTTAGCGCTTCTTGAGCGCGGATTATTTCTTATTTCCTCATCAGCAGGCACGATAATTTTTTTTGTTAAAATTTTATAAACATTTTCCAAAGCTCTGTCTTTAAAATTGAGCTTAACAATTCTATCCTCAAGAGAATGAAAACTTATAATAGCGATGCGTCCGCCTGAATTTAATAAAAAAGGCGCTGAGTCTAAAAGTTCTTTAAGATTAGAAAGCTCGTCGTTGACAAAAATTCTTAAAGCTTGAAATACTTTTGTGGCGGGGTCTATTTTTCCATCGCGTTTTTTTACCAAACGTATTATATCGCCAAGCTCTAATGAAGAATTTATTTTTCCTCTTTTTCTGCGCTCCGCTATCGCTTTTGCTATTTGTCTTGAAAATCTTTCTTGTCCGTATTTATAAAAAATGTCGGCAAGCTCATTTTCGCCGAAAGAATTTATCACATCTTTAGCGCTAATGGGATTTCTTAAGTCCATTCTCATATCAAGAACCGTCGAATTGAAAGAAAAACCTCTGTCCATATCGTCCAACTGTCTTGAAGAAACTCCCAAATCCGCCAATATTCCGTCAACTTTTTCCACATTTATATTTGAAAGCGCTTTTTTTATATTTTTAAAATTGTCTTTGATAAATAAAACTCTATTGTCAAAAAATTTCTCTTTTTTCTTAAATTGCTCAAACGCATTCTCGTCACAGTCCATAGCGATTATTTTAATATTTTTATATTTTTCAATTAGATATCTACTGTGTCCGCCGCCTCCAAAAGACGCGTCTATATACAAACCGTTTTGATTGCCGACGAGAAACTGCGAAACCTCTTGAGACATTATCGGAATATGATACATTTTATTTAAAAAATAACATTTTGCATGCGACAACTATCAATAAAACCGCAAAACATTTTTTTAACACAGTCTCCGGTAACGCTACGGCGATGTTTGAACTTATAAGCCCGCCTATAATGAAACCTAATCCGATTAAAAGCACTATTTTTAAATCTACAAATCCTTTTTTGTAATAAATAAGCATAGAAAAAAGGCTAAACATTATTACGCCTAAAGAAACGCCCTGAGCCGAATGTTGTCCCATTTTCAAAAAAATAGTCATCAGAGGAATTAAAACTATTCCTCCTCCCACGCCAAACAGTCCGCTCAGTATTCCTCCGGCAAGACCAATTGCAATATAGACGGCCAGCTGTTCCATATTTATTTCTCCAAAAAAATATTAAAATTTTCAGCGGACTATAAGCCGAATTCTGTATTCCGAAAAATCGGAATGACAATCATTTCTCTGCCGTTAAAATCGCTTTTAACGGTCAAGCGGCAAAACTGCTGCCTTGCTTTCCGGTAAGGATTTAGCCGTTTCACCTTTTGCATTTCTGCAAAAGCTTATCCTTCGATTTCTCAATAGGATACTCTTAACGTTTCCGTTAATAGCGTCTCTGTTCGCACCTCTGCGCTTTCGCGCTGCAGGAATTGCCTGCTACCGTTTTTTTAATTATTCTTAAAAATCAAAATATGAAATTAAGAACAATTAAAGTAAAGTTCGGACTTTCCTCCATATACAATAATATATACGGCGATTGCCCGTCCGCATAAAAATAATTTTTATTCTTTCAATAAAATCCTCGAACATCCGTCGCAAAAAACCAATTCTGTGCATTTGCCAAGCTGATTTAAAACCTGCGGCCTTAAAATAGTTCCGCAAGCGCTGCACGCGTCTTTTTCAACAAGACAAATTCCTTGCCCGCCGCGGCCTTGACGCACGCGTTCGTATTGATCCAAAATATTCTTATCTATAGTTGATTTTTGTTTTTCTCTTTGCTCTTGTATATCTTTTATTTCAGCTTTCATTTTCTCAACAGCCTTTCCTATTTCAGAAATTTCATTATTCGTTTTAATTTCATATTCCTTAAATTCTTTCTCGGCATTTTTTATCACTGCGGACTCTTTGTCAATTTCCATCATAAGAATAATAATATCGTCTTCTATTGCGCTCTTATCCGCTTTAGCCTTATCTATTTCCAATAAAATCGCTTTATAAGCGTCGTTTGATTTTACAGAATTAAGCTCTACGGAACGTTTGCTTATGACTTGTTCTTTTGAGTCAAGCAATGCTTCTTTTTCTTTTCTTGCGCTGTTTAAATCAATATAATTTTTTTTAATATTTTCCGTCTGGATTTTTTTATTCTCTAAATCTGATTTACTCATTTCAACTTTTGAGGGAGCGTCGGCTATCCGGCGTTCAAGTTCTTCTATCGCCGTATCATATTTTTGAAGCTCAAAAAGAAGCTCTAAAGATCTTTTCAGATTTTCCATTTATATTTTCCTTTTATAGATAAAATTGCAAATATTTTTTTAGCAAAAATTCATCTAATGGGTAGTGCAGGGATCGAACCTGCGGCCTCTCGCGTGTGAGGCGAGAGCTCTTCCGCTGAGCTAACTACCCTATTAATTTTATTTTGCGCTAAACATTAAAAAAACCCGCCAAAGTCTCACGGGTTTCCATTATTTCTTATTTGGGCCTGGTAGGACTTGAACCTACGACCATTCGATTATGAGTCGAGTGCTCTAACCAACTGAGCTACAGGCCCTCTAAAACTTAAAACATATTTTATTATAACACAAAGTGGATTTTAAGTCAAAAATATCTCCATCTATCTATTGTGTCCGGCATATTGCAATCCGTAAATGACAAGACTATCATAATGCAATGCAGAAACTTGCTAATCGAAACGGCAGTCTGAAAAACCTCAAACAGATAATAGACTTATGTTTTTGTCGTAGAAGTCTTGCAGAGATGACGATTGCTTTTATTTTTTATGCTTTCTTTTTAGTTTTTTGACTTCAGCCGCTGCGGACAATCGCTCATAGACGCGTCCTTTTAAGGCGGCCGCCGCAAAAAACCCTCTATAAATAAAGACACGACAAAATAACTTTTTGTTTTTATCGTTTTTGACGTTAAGGAAGTCCTGCTTTTCAGGCAGGGATGAGCGCTGTTTTCTTGTTTCAAAGACATTGTTCTGTATCTGTCAGTGCGTCTGTCAAATCGTAAAGGAAAGATGTCTTTTTATTGCGTATTAAAGTATTCTATATAGTCCGCTTTTAACTTTACATTGACAATAATTATAATTTATTTTGATTAAATTTATGGAAAAATATAAAATACTTTGATTATGGAAAAATTAAATAGAAAAGTAATTATTACGGGAGCAACCGGTCTGATAGGAAAGGAAGCTTTGGAGCCTCTAAAAAAATTAGGTTTTGAAATTTTTGCATTAAGCAGAGATAAAATAAATTCTGATTCCTCTGATCCTGAGCTAAATTGGATAAAATGCGATTTGTTTGATTCAACGGATATAAAAACAACTTTTGAAAAAATTAAACCTTCATTTCTATTAAACTTTGCTTGGAAAACAACCGGTGATTATCTTGAATCAAATATCAATTTTGATTTCTTAAAAGTTGGGCTTGATTTATTAAAATATTTTAATGAAAACGGCGGGAAAAGAGCCGTTTTTGCAGGAACTTGTTTTGAATATCAGTATAAAGAAACGCCGCTAAAAGAAAATGATCCGCCGGATCCGCAGGCAGTTTATTCTAAATGTAAAAATTATTTGAGAGAGTTGGCGAGTCTTTTTTGTTTGCGAAATAATATAAGTTTCGGCTGGGGAAGAGTTTTTTATGTTTTTGGAATAAACGAGCATATTAAACGTCTGTCCGCTCATGCCATAGATAATTTTCAAAATGATAAAGAAGTTATTATAAATAATGGAGAATTGATCAGGGCTTATATGTTTAGTAAAGATATTGCAGCGGCTTTTGTAAAATTTTTAGACAGCTCAGTCGAAGGTATTGTCAATATATGTCCGGGAAACGGTATATCGCTGGGAGATTTTGCTTCAAAAATAGCGCGAAAGCTCGGCAAAACTAATCTCTTAAAAATTCTAAAAGAGCCCGTCAATCAACCTAAAATTATCGTCGGCGACAATACGCGGTTGATTCAAGAAGTGGAATATAAATTGCAATATGATTATGATAAAGCTATCGATGAAATTTTATCTTTTAACAATAAACGGGAGCGTTCAAAATGATAAATATAGTTTTTGGATTAGACGACGCTTATTCAAAATTTTGCGCAGTAACAATAGCCTCTATTTTAACGCATCATAAACAAACTTCCCCTCAAGACAAAATTCATTTCTTTTTTTTAGCGGGAAATATTTCCGGCGAGAATCAAAAAAAACTTTTAGAATTACGCGATATACAAGATTTCGATTATACATTTATAAATAATATAGACAATTCCATTTTTAAGGATATTCCCATCATTGGTTGGAATAATTACGCATTATGCTATAGACTTTTAATACCGGAAATATTACCCGATGATGTAAAAAAAGCCATATATCTTGACTGCGATATAATTGTAAATATTGATATAAAAGATTTGTGGGATATTGATATAGAAAATTATTTATTAGCGGCAGTTTCTATGAATGCTTCCACAAAACATGAAGGATTTGAAGATTCTTATTTTAATTCTGGAGTGATAGTATTTAATAATTGCGCTTTGAGAGAATTTAATTTTGAGAAAAAATGGCGCGATTATGCGGCAAATCTGCCAAAAGAAACAGTTCTTACTTTTCCAGATCAAGACGTTTTGAATTATACGGTTGGCAAAAACGCTCTCTTACTTCCTCAAAAATATAATATTATTGACGAAAATATCGGGAATGCAAAAGGAATAATTCATTATGCGGGAAGAAAACCTTGGGGAATTCTTTGCGCCCATCCTCTAAAAAATTTATATTTTAAGTATGCAAAAATGACGCCGTATAAAAAAGATTTTAGATTTATAAGAATGCGTTCTTTTTTTAAGATGATTTCGAAAAATCCTTTTTTCTTTTTCAAAAAACATTATTTAAGAATAATAAAAAATTTTATTTTATTAAAAATAGGATTTATCAAAAACTCTAATTCCGTCGATTAAGCATAATGCAAAAAATAAAAAGTTTTCTAAAACAATTTTCAAGACACTGGATAACCGCTTTCAGCGCGTGGACAAGCAAAATTATAGTTTCTTTAATACAAATTATAAGTATTAGAGAATTATTACTCTATTTGGGCGAGGAAAGATATTCGGTTTATATAATTGCCTTTTCTTTAACGGCTTGGCTGCCTTTAGCGGAATTAAGCGTGGGGACGTCTCTTCAAAATTACATTTCTCAGCATAGAGCGCAAAACAAAAATTATGACAGACACGTCGTTTCGGCTTTCCAAATTGAAATATTTACATTTTTATTTTTTGCAATTGTCATTTTTTTTCTTTCCCCGTTTGTTCAAAACTTGCTCTTTAGAAAATTTGCATTAGCGGCCGAAATAAAAAATATGCCCATAGTTTTAACAGTATGTTTAGTGTCTTTGATTTTCATATGCTCGTCAATAATTCATAAGATATATTATGCCGTCCATAAAGGATATATCTCAAATATTCTCCCCGCTTTATCCTCTATAATATCTATGATTTTAATTGTGATATTTAGGAAATATCATATAGGCGGACAAAATATAATTTATGCCCTACTTATATTTTTACTTCCGCAGGCGATTGTGTCTTTTACATTTTTTGCCGCTTATTTTCGCCGGTATATTTCAAAACTTTTTACATTTGATTTTACCTCAATAAAAGATATTCTTGTCAGAGCGTTTAAACTTCACGGCGTTGGAATATTTACAACCATATATATTCAGACCGATTATTTAGTAATTTCTCAGACGCTTGCCGGAAATCCAAATGAAATTATAAGCTATAGTATTTTTACAAGAGTATTTTTCTTTTTTTCATTTATTTATTCGTCATTTTTAGCTTCAGTATGGCCGGTTATATCGGAGATGTATCATCAAGGACAATTAAAAGAAATATGGAAAATGTTAAAACGTTATTTATTATACGGATTTATTTTAATGACTGCGGGAACTGTTGGAGTTATGATTTTTTCAAAAATGATATTTCATATTTTAGCGCCGGGCGTGGATATTATAAACGCTCATTTGCTTATTTTAATTTTAGGCTTTTATATGATTATAAAAACATGGAACGATACTTTTCACGTTTTTCTTCAAAGCGTAAATGTCTTGAGAATTTTTTGGATATTTATGCCTTTTGAAATTATTATAAATGCTGCCGCTCAATATTTTTTCTCAAAACAGTTTGGAATATACGGAATCATTTTTGGTTTGATAATATCCGTTTTGGCGACAAGTTTTTGGATATTGCCGATAAAAGCGAGAAAAGTTTTTTCTTGATCAAGAAAAGTTTTTTCTTAATTTAATAAAAAACTCCGCCGCAACGGCTCCATATTATTTATAGAAAATAAAGCGATAAAAAATATAAAAAGGCAAATAAAATGAATAAAATAAAACGATTGGTTTTTAATGTAATACCGTCAAAATCTCTAAAATGCAAAATAAAATATTTTGGCAGGAGAGATATTTACAAACAAATTTTTATTTATATTAAAAGTTTTATCAAATACAGATTGTCCGAACGTTCTAAATCAAAAAAAATAAAAACTTTTGAAAATGAACTTTCAATTGCCGCAATCGTTAGAAATGAAGGACAATATATTCGGGAATGGATTGAATATCATAAACTAGTCGGAGTTGAGAAATTCTATATTTATGATAACGAAAGCACAGATAATTTGAAAGAAATATTGAACCCTTATATTAAGGAAGGAAGCGTCGTATATAAATATTTTCCGGGCAAAGAGAGACAATTACACGCATATCAAGACGCTATAGATAAATACAAATACAAAACAAAATGGCTTGCTTTAATAGACATAGATGAATTTATAGTTCCCAAGAAATATAAAAAAATAACTGAGTTCTTAAAAGATTTTGAAAGCTATCCTCAGGTCTTAATAGGCTGGGTTATATACGGCTCGGCAGGACATATAAAAAAGCCCGACGGTTTAGTTATAGAAAATTTTAAATATCATGCTCCCGACGATTATGTCACTGAAAGCAAAATTATAATAAATCCGCGTATGGCGGGCTGCGCTTTAATTCCTCATTGGAGCGAGCCTTTGGAAGGAAAAGCTGTCGATGAAAATAAAAATATATTCAAAAGTTATCCTTATAAAGAATTTTATCCCCAAACAAAACCGAAAAATAAAATACAGATAAATCACTATTATTCAAAATCTTGGGAAGGGTTTTTAGAAAAAGTTTCAAGAGGAAACGCGTATTCTCTAAAAGATCCTATACGCACCAAAACTGATTTTGACGCTTATGACAGAAATGAAGTCTTTGACGGCATAATGGACGAATATATAGAGCCGATAAAAAAAGCTCTCGCAAAAAAGGAAACTTAAATGAAAAAAAAGATTTTAATCAGCGCTTTGAGTTTTCATATGGGAGATTTTATATGGGCTGCTTCAGCTTTGGCGATAATAAAAAAAACTTATCCTGAAATAAAAATTACGGTAATTATTCCCAAAAGTCTAAAAGATCTTGCCATTGACAATCCCGTTATAGACGACGTTATTTTTTCTTTATACAGCTCGCAATCTTTTATCTCAAGACTTAAACAGATTTCTTGGAATCTAAAAAACATCCCTCGCATTTTCTTTTCGCGATATGATGCTTGTATAATTTTGGCGCAATCAAAACTGACCGTAATGCTTGCTAAAATATGCCGTATCCCGCGCATAGTCGGCGCCGATTTATGTTTATCTTCGGACAAAGTTGATGTTTTTTCAAAACATTATACGGATATTATTAAAATGTTTCCAAATCAAACAAAGCTCCATGTTTCTATGCGTTTTCAAAATATTGTCAAATCTTTTTTTGGAATTTATAATAACGCTTTGCCCGTATTGCCAAGCCCTGACAAATTTGCCGAAAGCGCAAAAAAATTTATTATTTCCGACGAAAAATTAAATATCGCTTTATGCATGTCGGGTAATAAAAACAAAGGAAATTTAAGTCTTAAAGAATGGAAAATTGAAGATTGCGCTAAATTTATAAAAACCTTAAACTCTAAATTTAATGCGCGTTTTTATTTTTTAGGAGTTTCTGTGGACGCTCATAAGGTTCAAGAAATTTCATCTTTATCTAAAGAATGCGAAGTTCATAATTTATGCGGAAAAACAAGCATAGGCGACGCTTTATGTATTTTGCAAAAAAACGATCTTTGTATATCGGTTGACACCGGCATTCTTCATTTAGCAGCCGCTTCGAATATTCCCGTTATTGCATTACACGGCCCTACTTCTCCTCAGAGAACGGGAGGAATGTCATGGAAAGTCAAGTCTCTTTATCATATTGTGGATTGTTCATGCGATTCGGATATTGCAAAAGCTAAAAAGCATTGTCTAATCTCGGAAAAGATAAAATGTATGGAAGCGATAACTCCCGATGAAATTATGGATCAAGCCGTTAAAATATTAAACAAGCTGGACAAAAAATGATTTGCGCTTTGATAGTTTCTTATAATTCCCGTAAAGTTTTTAGATGCTATGAGAGCGTTAAAAATCAAGTTGATTTCACTTTAATTGTGGATAATGGATCAAGAGATAAAGATATTATAGAGGGTTTATTAAAGATTCAAAAAGAAAATCCAAAATCCAAAATAATATTTAACAATCAAAATTTAGGCATAGCTAAAGCGTTAAATCAAGGGGCTTTATACGCTAAAAATTTGAATTCAAAATGGCTTTTAACTTTAGACGACGACAGCCAATTAAATGACGATACGGTTTTTGAAATTATTAAAGATTTTAATAATTTACCGTCGGAGATTAAAGAAAAAACGGCGGTTTTAGCCCTAAAATATCAAGAAAGAAATATAGATAATGCGCCAAAAACTCAAAATATAAATATAAGCGTGAAAAGTTTTAAGCCTGTAAAATATGCGCTTACTTCCGGCAATTTTATAAAGACAAGCGTTTTTGATTGCGGTATTTCTTTTGATGAAAAATTATTTATAGATCAAGTTGATAATGATTTTGATTTTACTATAAGAAAGAAAGGATTTATAATTTTAGAATCTCAAAAACGTTATATCGTCCACGAGCTTGGATTGTCGCAAAAAAAACGCGGTTTTATAATAAAAAATTATTCTCCTATTCGCAGATATTATCTTTCAAGAAATTGTATTTATATATTAAAGCGATATTTGTTTTTTGATTTTTTGGGAGTTTCAAGAATTTTTATAGGAGCAATTTTTGGAGGAATATTCAAAATAACATTTTTTGAAAAACAAAAATTTGAAAAATATAAATATATTTGTTTTGGAATTATCGACGCAATATTTAATAAGATGGGAAAAAAATATAATCCTTAAATAAAAAAGAAAAAGTAAAACCCGCTATACAAATGTAAAGGAGACATGAATGATAAATGTGGCGTTTGGATTTAACGACGCTTATGCAAAATTTTGCGGCGTAACGGTCGCGTCAATTCTTGCAAATCATAAAATTTTATCACCTGTTGATAAACTTAATTTTTTCTTTTTGGGAAATATTTCAAAAGAAAATAAAGAGAAAATGTTTGAGTTGAAAAAAATTCAAGACTGCCAAATGTCTTTTATAAATATGGACGATAATTTGTTTAAGGATTTGCCTATGGGAACTTGGGATTATTCAACTTGCTACAGACTTTTAATTCCGGAAGTTTTGCCGGCGGGCGAAAAAAAAGTTATCTATTTGGACTGCGATATAATTCTAAACAGAGATATAAAAGAATTTTGGGACATAAATATCGACGGATATTATCTTAGCGCTTTATACGGAAAACTTTCCCCTTACGACGATAATGAAATGTATTTTAACGCGGGAGTTATGCTTTTGAATTTGCAGACATTGAGAGATTTTAATTATAAAGATAAGTGGAGAGATTTTGCAAAACATAACGTTAATCCCGATAGATTTATGTTTCCCGATCAAGATATTTTAAACGGAATTATAAAAGATAAAATTCTGCCGCTTGACTCAAAATTTAATATGCTTATGTCTCATTTTTCGGATTTTAAAGGTCAAATTGAAGATATAGTTGTAATTCATTTGGGCGGGTTTAAGCCTTGGCAGCCGACTTGTAAACATCCGCTAAAAGAAATGTATTTTATTTATGCGGCTATGGTTCCTTGGAAAATAAAAAGAGAAAGTTATTTAGTTTATTCTTTGAAATTCTTTAAAAAACATCCTCTTTTCTTTTTGCAGGCAAAGTATTGGAAAATTCTAAAGAATTTGTTTTTTCACAAAAATAACTGATTAAATAGATGGCATAAAAATTTATGACAAAACGGCAATAATAAAATAGCAAGCGGACTTAAAAATTATACAAGAGGAAAAAATGAACGAACTTTTTTATAAAAGAAATTTAAGGAAATATGCATTGCACAGTCTTCAAAAAGAATATTGGACGGAGAGATATAAAAAAACTCCTTTGAATATCTTAAAATTTATTTTAAGAGTTGCGAGATTAAAACTTGAATTTTACTTTTTTAAAAGAATTTATATTCCTTATATTGAAATAGCAATCACCACGAGATGCTCGTTAAAATGCAAATATTGTTCCAATTATATAAATACTGTGGAGGAAAAATATCAGCATTCCTTAACTTTCGAGGAATTTAAGACATATATTGATAATTTGCTTTGCAATGTAAGCAAACTTCACGCTCTAAAAATTTTTGGAGGAGAGCCGTTATTAAATAAAGATCTGGGTAAAATATTGCAAAATGTTTTGGATAACAAAAAAATTTCTTTTGTCTATCTTACCACTAATGGAACGATAGATATTTCAGAAAATCTTATATCCATTATGAAACGCTATCCTAAAAAAATATATGTTGACGTTTCAAATTATACTCTGAACAAAGATTTGGCGCCAAGATTAAAAACTATAGATATTCTTAATAAATGCAAACAAAATAATATTTTAACAGTTTTTAACGAAAGCGGAATGTGGACTAAAACTTCGGCAATTAAATGCTACAATCGCTCTCATAAAGAAATAAGAGATTATTTTTTGAAATGCAAATTAACCTGCATTCATATTTTGAAAGGCAAATTATATCCATGCCCTAAAGCCGCAATATTTGATTTAAGAAATCTTTACAATACTACCCCTTCCCCCCATTCGCATATTGTTAAAGATAAAGAGTATATAGATTTGTCCGTGCCTGTAAAAAGAGAACAGTTAATAAAATTTTATTCGAATGATTATTATTTAGCCTGCGATTTTTGCTCTATAATAGAAGATGATAAGAAAGATAAAATTATTCCAGCCATTCAGGAATAAATATAGGGAGAAATGAATGAGAAAAAATGTAAAAAAAGATAATTTACGATCCGACACTCTGTGCATACACGGCGGAAACAGCGAATGTGAAAATACGGGCGCCGTGAATATTCCTATTTATCAAGCCGTCACTTTTCGGCAATCCGAAATGGGAAAATTTAAATTTGAATATGGCCGCACGGGAAATCCCACAAGACAAGCCCTCGAACGTCTCAGCGCCGATTTAGAAGGCGCCGCCGCAGGGTTTGCTTTTGCTTCCGGACTTAGCGCCATTACAACTATTTTGCTTATGTTTAAGTCGGGAGATAAAATTCTCCTTTCTCAAGATATTTACGGCGGAACTTTTAGAATTTTTAACGATGTTTTTATCAACTTCAATCTTAAATATGAAATTGTGGACATTTGCAATTTAGATTTCGTCAGAGAAAAATTTGCAAAAGATAAAAATATAAAAGCCGTCATAGCGGAATCGCCGACAAATCCTTTGCTTAATATTATTGATATTGCCGAGTTGGCAAAAATAGCAAAAAGTTATGGGGCTTTGACGATTATAGATAATACTTTTATGTCGCCTTATCTTCAAAGACCTCTTGATTTGGGCGCTGATATTTCCGTCCACAGCGCGACAAAATATCTTGGAGGACACAGCGATGTTTTGGGCGGACTTGTAATGGTTAAAGATAAATCTCTGTCTGAAAAAATAGCTTTTTTGCAAAATTCAACAGGAGCTGTTTTGCAGCCTTTTGATTGTTTTCTTTTGATGCGAGGTATAAAAACGCTTTCAGTTAGAATGGACAGGCATCTTCAAAATGCTCAATTTTTAGCCGAGTTTTTAGATTCGATAGACGCCGTTGAAGAAGTTTTTTATTGCGGGTTAAAAAATAATAAAGGATATGAGCTAAACAAAAAACAAGCCAAAGGCGCGGGCGCGATAATTTCTTTTAAAATATCCCCTCAATATGATATTAATAAATTTTTTAAGAGTTTGAATATTATCGCTTTTGCCGAGAGTCTTGGCGGAGTTGAATCTTTAATTTGTCATCCTTCCACAATGACTCATGCCGGCATTCCAAAAAATATTCGCGAGCTTATCGGAATTACCGACAATTTAATTCGCTTATCGGTCGGAATAGAAAATAAAGAGGACTTAAAAAATGATATTTTACAGGCTTTGGAAAAATCTAAAGAGAAATAAATATTGTGGTGATATTTTCTTATGCTATAATTTGAATTAAAGGAGAGAAAATGAATTTATTATTTTATAAAAGAAATCTAAAGAGATATGTTTTACAGACCATTCCAAAAAATAAAGAAACTTTTTTAGACGCGTTAAAATATAAATTAAAATTTATTTTAAGACTTGCCGCGTTGACATTTGAATTTTATTTCTTAAAGAGAATTTATATTCCTTATATTGAAGTGGCAATCACCACAAGATGCTCGTTAAAATGCAAGTATTGCGCTAATTATATAAACACCGTGGAGGAAAAATATCAGCATTCTTTAACATCTGATGAATTCAAAACATATCTGGACAATTTGCTTTGCAATGTAAGCAAACTTGATTTTCTAAAAATTTTTGGAGGAGAGCCGCTGCTAAATAAAGATTTGGATAAAATTTTGCAAATCGCTTTGGATAATAAAAAAATCTCAGTTGTTTGGCTTACCACCAGCGGAACGATAGATATTTCCGATAATCTTATATCTATTATGAAACGTTATCCCGGGAAAATATACGTCAATATTTCAAACTATACCTTAAACAAAGATTTGGCGCCGAGACTAAAAACTCAAGCTATACTATACAAATGCAAACAAAACGGTATTTTGACAAAACTCGACGAAAGCGGAGCATTATGGAATAAAACTTCAGAAATTAAATATCATAGCCGCTCGCCGCAAGCAAATAGAAATTATTTTCTAAAATGCAAAATACATTGTATTCATATTTTGAATGGCAAATTATATCCATGCCCTAAAGCCGCAATATTTGATTTAAGAAATATTTACAACACTATGCTGCCGGATGAATTTTCAGATATGCAAATTATTAAAGATAAAGAGTATATAGATTTATCCGCGCCTGTAGAAAAAGAGCAGCTAATAAAATTCTATTCAAATGCCGATTATCTGGCTTGCAATTTTTGCTCGCAAGTAGAGGACGAAAAGAAAGAAAAAGTTATTCCCGCTATTCAGGAATAAAATAATATATAATATTAGCTATTGGTTGTTAGAAAATACCCAATTGGGAAAAGGAGTTTTCTATGAATTTTGTTGTCACAATTCCACTATTTTTATTTGCATCCATTGGTTTTGGAGCAGTTTATGCCCTTCTTTTTTTACTTTTACATAAAATTAAAGTTATAAAAGTGTCCTTTCTTCCTTTGTTTTTATTTTCAGCAATACTCTATTGTTTGATAACATTTCTCGTAGGCTATTTTTATATAGCAAACAATCAAGCGATATTGTTATAGAATGGCAGAATGGCAAAAAAATACAAAAAACTTTTCTTGGACGAAATAAAATCCAATAAAAATGCCGTTTTAGCAAAACATCTTTCAATGTTTTTTAAGACGAAAAAAGGCGAATACGGATATGGAGATAAATTCTGGGGATTGAATATTCCTCTGCAAAGAAAAATTGCTAAAAAATATTTCTTGAATTTGACATTAAAGGATATTGAAGAGACATTAAGAAGTCCGATACATGAGATTAGATTTTCATCGCTTTTGGTTTTGATTGAAAAATATAAAATAGCGGCGAACAGCGAGAAAAAATCCATAGCAGATTTATATTTATCAAATACGAAATATATAAACAATTGGGACTTGGTGGATTTAAGCGCTCCGGCTATTGCCGGAGATTTTTGGTTTAATTCCTCTTTAGAAAAAATGTTTGATCTTGCTTATTCAAACGATTTATGGAAAGAGAGAATAGCAATCATTTCAACTTTTTATTTTATAAAACGCGATAGATTTGACGAGACATTAAAGCTCTGCGAATATTTTTTAGAGCATAATCATGATCTCATACACAAAGCCGCGGGCTGGATGCTTAGAGAAATAGGTAAAAGAAATAAAGAAATTTTGTATTGTTTCTTAGATAAATTTCACAAAAAAATGCCAAGAACTATGCTCAGATATTCAATAGAAAAACTTTCTGACAAAGAAAGAAAACAATATATGAAAAAATAAAATCACGCAAATTAGATTAAAAATAATTTTAAGACGGAGATTTTTCCAATCTTTATCTGAAAACTTTTCAATATATATATCAGAAATAAGGAGACAAAAATGATTACAAAAGATTTGATCTTGAGGATTTTTTCCGCGGCTAATATTTTGAGATGGAATGATCATATACGTCCTTTTGATTTTTTTGAGCTTGATAAACAAGCGCATAAAATGATTATCGCTTATATAGTCGCTAAGTTTGAAGAGGAGGACGGAGAAGCGGTTGATTGGACGAAATTGATCGAGGGCGGAATTTTTGAGTTTTTTCAAAGAATAATGTTGACGGATTTAAAGCCGGAAGTTTTTCATGAATTGATGTCAAAAAAAGAAAAAGAATTACACAATTGGGTGCTCGGAATTCTTGACAAAGATTTGTCCGCGCTCGGATACGGCATTAAAGATAGATTTAAGGAATATTTTCTAAACCCTAATTATGCTAGTCACGAAAAAAGAATTTTAAGCTCGGCTCATAGTATGTCGACAAAATGGGAATTTGGAATTATCTATCCGTGGAACGCCATGATTTACGGCATAGAAAAAACGAAACAAGAAATAGAGGAAACGATAACTGATTTTGACGATTTATCGGGTATAAGAAAATTGGTCATAAATAAAAAATATTACGGCTTTTTAGATTTATGCGGACAATTAAGATTTCAACAAAGATGGGCTCAATCTTTTAGAGTTCCAAGGACTACGGTTTTAGGTCATATGCTTACCGTGGCGATTTTTTCTTATATTTTTTCCACCGAGATCCAAGCGTCAAAACAAAGATTTTTTAATAATTTCTTTTCGGCATTATTTCACGATCTTCCGGAAATACTTACAAAAGATATTATAAGACCGATAAAATCGTCGATAGAAGGGCTTGAAGATATAATAAAAATCTATGAAAAAAAGCAGGTTGACGAGCGCATTTTGCCCTTGATTCCTGAAAATTGGCACAAGCAGATGAAATATTTTGTTCAAGACGAGTTTAAGAATAAAATTATAGAAAACGGCAAGATAAAAATTCTTGACGATATTTCAAAATATAATGACGATAAATACGATCCTATCGACGGAAAATTAAACGGAGTATGCGACAAACTTTGCGCTTATATCGAGGCGTCAATGGCTTTGGAATACGGAATAAGATCCGATTCTTTATTAGAGTCAAAACAATCTCTTTATGATAAATATTCTGAAAGCAAAAACGGCAATATATATTTTAAGCCGATTTTTGATTATTTCAAATAGTCTATAAATTTATAGAGGAAAAAATGAAATTTAATTTTATAAAAGCGGCTGCCATTACTCCGACGGTAAACGTCGCTAATCCCGATAAAAACGCCGACGAAATTATTTCTTTAATCGCGCAAGCGGATTCGCTGTCCGTTGAACTTGCCGTTTTTCCCGAAATGTCCGTTACGGGATATACGTGCGGAGAATTATTTTTATCATCTCCTCTCATACAATCCTCTATTAAAGCCATAGAAAAAATCTTAAAAGCGTCAAAAAACAAAAAGCCGTTAATTTTTATAGGTTCACCCATTCTCTTTAAGGATAAACTCTATTCCTGCGCCATTGCCATTTCCAAAGGAAAAATTCTCGGAATTGTTCCAAAAACAGCTATGCCGGGATATGGAGAATTTTATGAACCGCGTCATTTTTCTTCGGGAAAAAATATTTTTTCTCACATTACAATGTTTGGACAAACTATTCCTTTCGGCTCAAATTTAATTTTTGAATCTCAAAAAAACAGCGCGGTTAAAATTGCAGTTGAGCTATGCGAAGATATGTTTATCGCCTCGCCTCCGTCAATAAATCATGCGAAAGCCGGCGCAAATATAATAGTAAATCTCTCGGCTTCAAACGAGCTTATTGGAAAAAGCGATTACAGAAAAACTCTTATAAAAGCTCAAAGTGGGAGACTTTCTGCGGGATATGTCTATGCGTCTGCCGGCAGAGGAGAATCTGTCAGCGATATGATTTTTTCAGGTCATAGAATAATTGCCGAAAACGGAGTCATCTTGGCTGAGAGTCCTCTTTTTCATACGGGTATTACAATAACGGATATAGACGTTCAAAGACTTGAATTTGAACGCCGCAAATTAAATGTTTTTTATACCGGCGATTTGTCTCATACAAAAATATCTTTCGACTTTGACGATAAAAACATTATCTTAACAAGAGAATTTTCCCCTCATCCTTTTATCCCTTCGGATAAAAATGGAATTCCAAAAAGAGCCGAAATGATTTTGCAAATGCAATCCCATGCTCTCAGCCAAAGATTAGAAAACACAAATCTTAATGCAGTGATAGGTCTTTCGGGAGGACTTGATTCAACTCTTGCTTTACTTGTGATTTTAAGAAGCTATGAAATATTAAAATGGAATAAAAAAAATATTATCGCGCTGACAATGCCCGGCCCCGGGACAAGCGATAGAACTATAAATAATGTCCGCGCTATTTCCAAAGCCGCCGGGATAAACGTTAGCGAAATTTCTATTACAAAAATCGTAGAAAATCATCTTAAAGATATTTCTCATGAAAACAAAAAAGACATCGCTTATGAAAATGCTCAAGCAAGAGAGAGGACGCAGATTTTAATGGATATTGCCAACGCTAAAAACGGGCTTGTCATCGGGACGGGAGATCTTTCGGAAATTGCGCTCGGTTGGTGCACTTATAACGGCGACCATATGTCTATGTATGGAGTAAATTCGTCTATTCCAAAAACTCTTGTCAAATATCTTGTGGCTTTTGAAGCGCAAAGAGTAAGAGAATATAAAGAAGCCCTTGATTTAGTTTTAAGCACGGAGATAAGCCCGGAACTTCTTGCAAACGATAAAGGAAAAATATCTCAAAAAACTGAATCTATTATAGGACCTTATGAACTTCACGATTTCTTTTTATACTATACTATTCGTTTCGGACAATCCCCGCAAAAGACTCTTTTTCTTGCTCAAAAAGCTTTTAATAATAAATATAAAATTTCTGAAATAAAAAAGCATTTAACTGTTTTTCTAAAACGTTTTTTCAAAAATCAATTCAAAAGAAATTGTATGCCCGACGGAGTAAAAGTCGGAAGCATATCTCTGTCTCCGAGAAGCGATTGGAGAATGCCTTCGGAAGCGTCTCCAAAAATATATCTTGATGATTTGAACGATTGAGGTTTTAAAACATTGAAAAACAGAGTAATAAATTATAATATCATTGCGCTTTCTACGGGAAAGCGAATTTATAAAGAGCGGGAGGCAGAAATGGCAAGTTTTGAGTATGTCATAAAAGACGAGGTGGGCATTCACGCAAGACCGGCGGGTTTGCTTGTGGAAAAGGCCAAATCCTACTCGTCTAATAATGTGGAAGTAGCGTTAGGCGATAAAAAAGCGGATGCAAAAAAGTTATTTGCGCTTATGAAATTAGGGGTTAAAAAAGGAGACAAAGTCACAGTAACAGTTTCTGGAGACGAGGAAGCTAAAGTGAGCGGAGAATTGGAGGATTTTTTTAAGAATAATCTTTAATCAAAGTCAGATCTCCTTGTAACGCCAAACTGTTTGCTGACTGGTAAATGGTTTGGCGTTACTTATTTACCGTCGCAGCTGCTTACAAAGTAAAATAAAATTATTTGGAGGAAAGAAAAATGCTTGACATAATAGTGTCTGCTATAATTTTTATTGTGCTTGTTTATGCGCTTTGGATTCGCGCTCGCGACGGCGGCGACAATGATAACAATGACGACAGATATTAAGGAGAAAAAGAAACAAATAAATTAAAAATTAAATTTTCACATAAATATTAAAAAAAAATGAACTATAAAATTGAAACTATCGGCTGCCAAATGAATGTTTGCGAATCGGATATTATATCTGAATTTCTGCAAAAAAAAGGCTGGCAGGACGTGAAAGATATAAATCAAGCTGATATAATTATCTTAAACACTTGTTCGGTGCGCGCTCAAGCCGAACAAAAAGCGTTTTCTTTTCTCGGCAGAGCCGAAGAATTGAAACAAGAAAAAACTAATGTCAAAATTGTAGTAATTGGCTGCATGGCGCAAAGAATAAGCCAAAAAATAAAAAAAAGATTTACAAAAATTGATTTGATTATGGGGACGGACAAAACTCCCGTCGAAATAGCCGCTAAAATTGAAAAATTATCGGTAAAAAATACCGATGATATTTTTACAAATTCCGGTAATGACAAGAAAAAAAAATTAGACGGTAAAAAAATAGTCGGATATTTTTCTATTATGAAAGGCTGTGATAATTTCTGCTCATATTGCGTAGTTCCATTTGTCAGAGGGAGAGAAAAAAGTTTTGACGACAAAATTATTTTTGACAAATGTTTCAACTTTATAGAAAACGGCGGAAAAGAAATTATGCTGCTTGGACAAAACGTCAATTCATATAACTATAACGGATTAAATTTTTCCGGCTTAATAAAAAAATTAGCGTCTATCGACGGATTAGAAAGAATAAGATTTATGACAAATCATCCGAAAGATTTAAGCGATGAATTGATTGAAACAATAGCGGCTGAACCTAAGGTTTGCAAACATATACATTTGCCAATGCAGTCGGCTTGCGATAAAATTCTTGAGAAAATGAATAGAAAATACACATACGCTCATTATTTAGATCTTATAAAAAAGTTGAGAGAGAAAATTAAAAATATAAGCGTTACCACAGATATAATAGCGGGTTTTCCGGGAGAGAGTAAAAAAGATTTTGACGATACTATCAGAGCGGTAAAAGAGATAAGATTTGGAGGTTTATACGCTTTTAGATATTCTCCGCGCCCCGACACAAAAGCGGCAAATTTTGACGATGATATTTCTTTAGACGAAAAACAAGAACGCTTGTCCGCAATTTTAGCTGAGGGCAATGAAATTTCCGCACAAATAACGTCTGAGATGAAAGGTAAAATTTATAAAATTTTAACGGATAGATATGAAAATGGTTTTTTAGAAGGAAGGACAACTTGCGGGCGGAAAGTTCTCATCAAAGGAGATGAAAATAATTTTGGTAAAATACTTGATGTTTTGATAAAAGAAGTTAAAGTCAACGCTCTTTTTGGTGAAATAGTATGAGTGTAAAAAGAAAGCATATAGTATGGATTTCCGTTATATTGTTTTTAATTTGCGGAGGCTTATACTTGCACAGAATAACCGGAATTTTTTATAGAGTAATATACGGCGACATAATAGATTCTTATTCGCAGCGTTTTAATGTCGATCCTTTGCTCGTAAGCGCAGTGATGAGAAAAGAAAGCAGCATAAATCCGAATGCAATATCTAAAAAAGGTGCGGTGGGACTTATGCAGCTTATGCCGATTACCGCAAGAGAAATAGCGTTAGATTTAAATATAAGAGATTATAACGACGAAATGTTAAAAATTCCAAAAATAAACGTGATGTTTGGGACATATTATTTAAAGAGACTTTCAAAAAGATATGACAATAATTTAATTATGACATTGGGCGCATATAATGCCGGCATAGGAAATATTGACGTCGTGCGGTTTATAAATACGGGCGAAGATGTTGAAATAAAAGATTTACCATTTGAGGAGACAAGAAGATATGTAAAATCCATTTTACTTACGTATCATTTTTACAAATTTTTAGACGATATAAAGCATTTGCCCTCAAAAATTAGTAAGGAGTTAAAAAATTAAGCAAGACAATCTTACGCCTTTAATGAAGCAATATTGGGATATAAAGTCCAAATATCCCAATATGATTTTGATGTTTAGGCTCGGCGACTTTTATGAAATGTTTGCAGACGACGCCGTAAAAGCCGCTCCTATTCTTGAAGTCGTTCTAACGCAAAGAACCGGTTTGCCTATGTGCGGCGTTCCGTATCATGCCCTTAATTCTTATCTAAAAAAACTTATATCCAAAGGTCTAAAAGCTGCAATCTGCGATCAGCTTGAAGATTCCAAAACAACGACGCATTTAATCAAAAGAGGAGTGACGAGAGTAATTACGCCCGGGACAATACTTGAAGATTCTTTGCTTGAAGCAAAAACAAATAATTTTCTTATGTCAATTTATTATGATGAAAATCTCCGGCAAACGGCTTTTGCCGCCGTCGATATTTCGACGGGAGATTTTTTTTGCGGACAATGCGATATAAAACTTATCGGCGCGGAAATTTCAAAATACAATCCCGGTGAAATAATCGTTCCGCAATCTTTTTCTCTTAATAAAAAATCTCCCGATTATATTGCGGATTTTGTAAATAAAATTTCACAAACGTCCGATTCTTCTTTTGACATAAACTCGGCTCAAAAAAATATCGAGGAGAAGTTCGGAGAAAATTCTCTGAAAAATTTTGAATTGGACACTCAAGGGATTATACGCGCTTGCGGAGCTGTCTTGTCATACTTAAAAGAAACTCAGCCAAAGAGTTTGGAAATATTTTCTCAAATAAAAAAATTAAATTTTCAGGATTTTATGCAGCTTGATTCAAATGCGATAAGAAATCTTGAAATATTAAATTCTCTCTATTCGGGCAAAAGGGAAAATTCTCTGCTTAGCGCGGTTGATCAAACAAAAACTTCTATGGGAGCAAGAACTATCCGTCAATGGATATTAAAACCTCTATTAGATAAAGATAAAATAATAAATCGCCTAAACGCCGTTCAATTTTTTATTGAAGAATCTCAGATTAGAAAAGAAATCGTTGAAAAGTTTAAGGGAATTTCTGACATTGAAAGAATTATGGCAAGAATCGCCTCTCAAACGGCTTTGCCCAGAGATTTAATAGCTTTAAGAAATTCATTGACAGCGGTTAATGAAATAGATCAAATATTGTCAAAAAATGAAAATTACATAATTGAAATTCCGCAAAATCATAATCTCATAGAAAAAATTTCGCTGACATTGATAGACGAACCGCCGATAAATTTAAGAGACGCAAATTTTATAAAAAGCGGAGTCAACGAAGAACTCGACGAATTAAGACGCATTGCCGCAGACACAAAAGGTTATATTTCCGAGCTTGAATCAAAAGAAAAACAGAGCACGGGAATAAATAATTTAAGAATAAGATACAATTCTGTTTTTGGATATTATATTGAATTGACAAAAAGCGCCGCCACTCAAGCGCCGCAACATTATATAAGGAAACAAACGCTTGCAAATGTGGAAAGATATATCACGCAAGAATTAAAAAATCTTGAAGAAAAAATATTGTCGGCTCAAGAAAAAATTATAAGAATTGAAAACGCTATTTTTATTTCTTTAAGACAAGAAATATCTTTGTTTGCGGCAGATGTTTTAAGAGTCTCGCAAATAATAGCCGAGATGGACGTTTATTGTAGCTTTGCGCAAAACGCCGAAGATCACAATTATACGCGTCCGCAAATAAATGATGGAAAAGATTTGAATATAATTAACGGAAGACATCCCGTTTTAGAGCAAGCGTTAAAAGACGGAGAATTTGTATCCAACGATATTAACTTTAATAAAGATTCAAGAATCGCTATTTTAACTGGACCAAATATGTCGGGTAAATCAACTTATTTAAGACAGACCGCTTTAATAGTAATTATGGCTCAGATAGGTTCTTTTATTCCAGCAGAAAGCGCTCAAATTGGTATTGTGGACAAAATTTTTACGCGCATAGGCGCGGGCGACAACCTCGCGGGAGGCGAGTCAACCTTTATGGTTGAGATGACCGAAACGGCCAATATATTGAGACAATACACGGACAGAAGTTTGATAATACTCGACGAAGTCGGCAGAGGAACTTCAACTTACGACGGGATGTCGATAGCTTGGGCGATTTTAGAATTTTTTGCGGATAAAAGGATGATTGCAAACAACGGTTCAAAAATTCTTTTTGCAACGCATTATTTTGAATTAACTTCGCTTGAAAATAAATTTGAAGGAATAATTAACTTAACCGTTCTGGTTAAAGAATGGGAAGGCGAAGTTGTTTTTCTTCACAAAATAGTTAGCGGCAGCGCCGATAAGTCGTATGGAATTCACGTTGCTAAAATCGCGGGACTTCCTCATAGAATAATACAAAGAGCTTACAGAATTCTTGAAGGATTGGAAACACAGGCGGCTCAAAATAATAAAGATAAAAATCAATATTATCTCGATTTGTTCGTGCCGGAAAAGCCGCAAATAAGTTCCGAACTAGAAAAAACAGATCTTAATAATTTAACTCCGATGGACGCTCTTAATTTATTAAAAGAATGGAAAGAAAAATATAAATAAAAAAGGAGTTCAAAATGAAAAAAACACTATTTGTTCTTGCTTTAATTTTAACGATGTTTTCTTACGGTTATTCAAAAACTATTTCAGCCGGAGAAGCGTCTCTTGTTGTGCCTGACGATTGGAGTATTTTAGAGGTTTCGGAGCCTATGCTTATTCTTGCGCAAGCCCCGCAAAAAGGAAACTTTTCAACCAATGTGGCGCTCTCAAAGGAAGTTATGAAAATAGACGGCGACGCCGAGACGCAAAAAGAATTAAGCATAAGAAATTTACAGAGTATTTTTACCGATATTAAACTCATAGAATCCAAAGAGAATTATTGGATTTTTGAAAATTCCCTAAGCGAAGAAACGACGGAAATAAGACAAATACAGTATTTTTATGTAAAAAATAATAATGTCTATATTTTGACTTTTAGCGCCGAGGAAAATCTTTTCAATTCCTCAAGACATATTTTTGAAAAAATAGAAAAATCTCTTGTTTTGGAACAATTGGAGTAAAGAATAATGCCAATCAATATTTTATCACCCGAAACAATAAATAAAATAGCGGCGGGCGAAGTTGTGGAAAGACCTTTGAATGTTGTAAAAGAGCTCGTCGAAAATTCTTTAGACGCATGCGCTTCGACAATAAATATAGAGATAGAAAATGCCGGCAAAAAACTTATACGCATTAGCGACAACGGCATAGGTATGACAAAAGATGATTTAGAATTATCCATTATGCGCCATGCTACAAGCAAAATTTCAGACTTCAACGATTTGCCTTACGTTCAATCTTTAGGCTTTAGAGGAGAAGCGCTTTCATCCATAGCGGCCGTGTCTAAATTTGAAATAACAACAAAAAAAAGAGGCGAAGAAAACGCATGGAAATTAGAAACGCAAGGCGGGCACAATACTAAAATTTCCCCCGCTTCTTCAGCCGAAGGACTTATATGCGAAGTAAGAGATTTATTTTTTAACACGCCGGTAAGAGAGAAATTTCTAAAAAGCGAAGCCACTGAGAAAACAAGAATAATAAACGCCGTTGAAGAAATAGCTTTGGTCAACAACGATGTTTCTTTCAAATTCTCGTCGGATAATAAAACAATTTTTTTAGTTAAAAAAACCGATAACAAAACCGAGCGCTTCGGCGACATTTTAGGAAAAGATTTCTCGTCGAAATTAAGAAACTTAAAAATAGAAGCTCAAAAAGTTTCCTTAGATATATTTTACACAGACAGAGAACATTGCCAAAATACGCGCAAATATCAATACTTATTTGTAAATTCAAGACCTCTAAATTTGCCTAAATGGCTGATAGCCTGCGTCAACAATGCCTATAAAGAATCTATTCCCCGCGACAAATTTCCCGGATTTATTATTTATATTTATATCGACCCCTCGGAAATAGACGTTAATATTCACCCCGCTAAAAGAGAAATTAAATTTTCAAATGAAAATATGCTTTATGATTTTATTTTTCGCAACTTAAAAGAAGCCGTTGTCTCTCATTCGCATCCGCAAATTAATGTTTTCGATTCGCCGATTCAAAAAATAATCGATCAAAATCAAAACAAAGACAATTCAAATTTTCAAAACTATTCATCGCCGGAAACTGTCATATCTAAATCAAAGCCGTCTTTTGATATTGATATAAATGAAACTCAGACTCGATATAATGCTCTTCCAAAATATTCCCCTCTCAATAATTATGCGAAAGTCAACGTTAAACAAGAGAACTTTGGAACGGAATTTGACGATGATATAAAAGCCATAGGACAGGCTTTTTGCGCTTATATAATTGTTGAAAAAGAAGACGAGCTATATATTGTTGATCAGCATGCTGCGGCCGAGAGAGTGCGTTATGAAATGTATATTGATCAAACTGATAATAAAAAATTGATAATTCAGCAAATGTTAATTCCTGAGACTTTCACTCTTATACCGAGTTTGTCGTCATTATTAAAATCTAATCTCGAAGTATTACAGAGTTTAGGAATACAAATTGAGGAGTTTGGCGATTCGTCTTTTAGAATAAGCTCCTATCCCGCCATATTTGGAGATGCGTCTATAGAACAAATAGTCCGCGCGGTTTTAGACAATTTGGAAAATGATAAAAATATTGAAATTGAAAAGAAAAGAGAAAAAATTATCCGCGCCGCCTGCCGCGCAAGCGTAAAAGCCGGAGATTTTATCTCTCCATTAGAATCAAAAAAACTTATGCGCGATTTATTTAAATGTAAAAATCCGTTTACTTGCCCTCACGGCAGACCCACCGCTTATTCAATTTCAAAAAATGAGTTGGAGAAATTTTTCAAGAGAAAATGAAAAAAATCATTTTAGTTTTAGGGGCCACGGCGAGCGGAAAAACAAAAAAAGCCGTTGAAATATCAAAACAAGAAAACGGAGAAATTATATCCTGCGACTCACGGCAGATTTATAAATATTTAGACATAGGCTCAAATAAAGAAGGAAAACTTATCGGCGAAAGTTTGCGGGAAATAGACGGAATATCGCAGCATTTAACGGACATTATAGAGCCTGACAAAACTTATAATGCCGCCGCTTTTGCCAAAGACGCTGATAAAAAAATAGAGGAAATAATAGAAAGAAAAAAAGTTCCAGTAATTTGCGGGGGAACGGGACTTTATGTAAAAGCATTATTATACGGTTTAGACGAGATGCCGTCTGCCGACGAAAAATTAAGAACAGAATTAAAAAATAAATCCGCAGACGAGCTATATGAAAAACTTTTAACAATTGATCCGCAAGCCGCTACAAAGCATAAAGGCAATCCTCAAAGATTGATGCGGGCTTTAGAGATAAATATTTTATCGGGAAAAAATCTCAAAGATTTTTTTAAGCCTACCAAAGCGAGATATGATTTTACGCTTTATAATTTGGATACGCCAAGGGATAAATTATATGCAAAAATAAATTTACGATGCGCCAAAATGATTAAAAACGGGATGATAGAAGAGACAAAAAAAGTTTTAGATATGGGTTTTTCAAAACAATGCCCGGGATTGAGCGGTATCGGATATAAACTTATAATAGAATTTTTAGACGGTAAAATTTCCAAAAATAAATTGATTGAGGAATTTTCAAAAGAGACGAGACATTACGCCAAAAGACAGATAACTTGGTTTAAGAAAAATCCGTCGGCAATATAAAAAAATTCACAACTCTGACATTCCGATATAGAAATCCAATTTTAATTACGAATAGGAAAATAAAAATAAATGGAACATAAGACCTTAACAAAACATGCGGGAAAAACGGCTTTCGGGACGATACTTTCAAGAATACTCGGATACATAAGAGATATGCTCGTTGCAAACTTTTTTGGCGCGGGAATTTTTGCCGACGCTTTTTACGCCGCTTTTAGAATACCAAATCTTTTTAGACGTATGCTTGGCGAAGGATCTTTTTCCGCGGCTTTCATACCCGTTTTTAGCCAATATCTGCACACTTGCCCAAAAAGCGAAACACAGAAATTTCTTAACGCTGTTTTTAGCGCTTTGATTGTCATATTGCTGATAATATCTGTCCTTGGAATATTTTTTTCCCCTCTCCTTGTAAAAATTATAGTTTGGGGATTTACCGACGACCCGGAAAAACTTCAGCTTACCATAGAACTTACAAGACTTATGTTTCCTTTTATATTTTTTATTTGTCTTGCCGCTTTTTGTCTTGCAATACTCAATGCGCTTTATTCTTTTTTTATCCCGGCATTTGCTCCGTCGGCTCTCAGCGTCAGCGAAATTTTCTATATGCTTGTAATTATTCCTTTCATAGCCGGCGCGCAAAATGAAATAAAAGGTCTCGCCATAGCCGTCATTGCGGGAGGCGCTTTGCATTTTTTTATTCAATATCCGGCTCTAAAAAAACTTGGCTGGAATTTAAAATTCAAATTAAACTTAAAACATCCCGGCATAAAAAAAATAGCATTGCTTATGATACCCTCTGTAATCGGACTTTCCGTAGATCAAATAAACGCTTTCGTGGACAATATTTGCGCGTCTTTTTTACAAAGCGGATCTATCACCGCTTTATATTATTCAAACAGAGTAATGCAGCTCCCGTTGGCAATTTTTGGTTTAGCGTTGGCAAGCGTCTCTTTGCCGGCTATGTCAAAAGCGGCGGCGCTTAAAGATATGGACACATTAAAAAAATCCCTAAACTTTTCAATAAGGCTTTCTCTTTTTGCCTTAATACCCGCAAGTCTCGGACTGATGATTATCGGTTATCCTATAGTGCGCGTTTTATTTGAGAGAGGACATTTTGACGCCTATGCTTCTCTGATGACGGATAATGCGCTTTTTTATTATTCTTTAGGACTTCCCGCTTTTTCCATAACAAAACTTTTTGCCAACTCTTTTTATTCTTTTCAGGATACAAAAACTCCCGTAAAAACGGCGGCTGCGGCTATGATTTTGCATATCATTTTATGCATAATTCTAATGTATCCGATGAATGTTGGAGGGCTTGCTCTTGCAACTTCTGTCTCGGCTTATTTTAATTTGGCATTGCTTGCATTTTTTCTAAAAAAGAAAATCGGCTCTTTCAAAATAAAGGAAATAATTCTCTCCGCATCCAAGTCAACATTTGCTTCAATTTTTGCCTGCATATCCGCTTGGTATATATGTTTTAATATCGGACTTAATATTTTTGCGGCAGTTTTTTTTGCGATAATTTCAGCTTGCATCGTCTTTCTTATCATTTCAAAAATATTAAAATCAGAGGAATTAGACGTCTGTATATCAATGATTAGGAGAAAAAAGAATGTTTGAAATATTTTTCTCGTCTTTTATCGTTGTTTTTCTTGCCGAGATGGGAGACAAAACGCAAATTATGTCTTTATCTTTTTCCGCAAGATACGGTCTTTGGACGACTTTATCGGCGATATTTGCCGCTATCTTGATAAACACTCTTATAGCTATAGCCGCGGGAACTTTTATTTTCAAAATATTTTCCGGAAATACCGTTCAGATTTTAGCCTATGCTCTTTTTATATTTTTTGGAGTTTGGACTTTAATCAAAAAAAGCGGCGATAACAAAGAAGAAAAAGAAAAAAGTTTAATAATAAATCCTTTTATTACGATAGCCGTTTTTTTTATCATTGCGGAAATGGGGGACAAAACGCAAATTGCCACTATGCTTTTATCGATACAAAACCGCTCTACTATTCCTATTTTTTTAGGAGCAAGCGCGGGTCTTTTTGCGGCTAATTTAATAGCCGTCGCCGCGGGCGTTTTGCTTAAGAAAAAAATTCCGTATAAAACAATTAAAATACTTTCAGCTATAATTTTTATCGCTATCGGCTCGACGGGAGTTATTAAATTATATTTTGGCAAATAGAAAATTATTTTAACATTTGAATAACGGGAATAAAAATGACAGATGAAAAAAATGAAAAATTAGCTCAAATTCCAAAATTGCCGGGCGTATATATAATGAGAGACGCGATTGGAAATATAATTTATATCGGCAAAGCGATTAGTTTAAGAAATAGAATTTCATCTTATTTTAGCGCCGACGTTGAGTCAAAATCCGCGGCAATAATTACCGCTATGCGCAAAATAGATTATATTTTATGCGCTTCCGAAAGAGAAGCTTTGCTCGTAGAAAGGCAATTGATAAATAAAATTAAGCCTTATTTTAATTCTCTTTGGAAAGACGATAAATCTTATCCTTATATAAAACTTTCAAGCGGCGACGATTTTCCAAGACTTTTTTTTACAAGAAAAAAATTAAAAGACAACGCTCTTTATTTTGGTCCTTATCCTCAAGTCTTTTACATAAAAAAACTTGTCCGCTGGCTTTGCAAATTATTTAAAATACGCCCGTGTAAATTGGATTTTAGCGAGCAAAAACTACCAGATATAAAAAAAGTTAAATCCTGTATTTATGCCCATACAAATTTATGCGAGGCGCCTTGTATGGGAAAAATATCATCAAAAGATTATAAGGAAAAAATTAAAGACGTCGAACAATTTTTAGACGGAAAATTCAAAAAACTTACAAATGTGTGGCGTGAGCAGATGAAAAATTTCAGCGGCGATTTGGAATTTGAAAAAGCGGCTGAAATACGCGATAGACTTTATGCGGTTGAAAATATGTCGGAAAGAGTGATGATAAGCCAAATAAGCCAAGAGGATATGATGCAATCGGTTGAAAGAGCGGATACTCTCAATGAATTAAGAAAGATACTGCGCATAAAAAAACTTCCCGCGGCGATAGAAGGCTTTGACAATTCAAACATTCAAGGAACAAGCGCCGTGGCTTCAATGGTAAGATTTACAAACGGGATTTCCGACAAAAAAAATTATAGACGATTTAAGATAAAAACCGTCGTGGGAGCGGACGATTTTGCAAGTATGAAAGAAGTTGTTTTTCGCAGATATTCCTCATTGATAAGAAAGAATGAAAAAATGCCGGATTTAATTTTAATCGACGGAGGAAAAGGTCAATTAAGCGCGGCTGTGGAAGCGTTAGACGAGCTTAAACTCAAAATCCCGATTATTTCTCTTGCTAAAAAAAATGAAGAAATTTATTTTCCCCAAAAAGACGCTCCATTAATTTTGAGCAAAAATTCAAAAGCATTGCGGCTGCTTCAGTCAATACGCGACGAATCGCATAGATTTGCAATAAATTATCACAGACTGCTTAGAAAAAAATCCGAAGGCTTCTAAAATGCGTATTGCTTTTAGAGGTTAATTTTGATATTATAGTTTTATTATGACAACAGACATTGGACTTCTTATCATTATCATTAGCCTCATGATAATAGCTATATCGCTTTTAATTTTAGTATTTTTTGCTATTTCATTAATTATTCAATGCAAAAAAGCAATTGAATCGGCAAATTATATTTTGGATATTGTAAAAAAAGAAGTCATAACTTTTGACAGAACTTCAAGAAGAGTTATAGACATCGCTCAAAAATTATCGCTTCCATTAGTGATAATTTCTAATATTTTACGAAGTAAATCTAAGAAAAAAGGAGGTAAATAAAATGTCAGATAGACATAATACTTTATTAGCTTTTCTTATAGGCGGAGTGATAGGCGCGGCTGTAGGCTTGTTATATGCGCCAAAAGCAGGCAAAGAAACCAGAGAAGACTTAAAAAGATTAGGCGAGAATTTATCAGATAATATAGTTGACCTTGCTGAAGATGCAAAAGAAAAAGGTCATAAAATTTATAAAAGCGGCAAGGAAAAATTTTTAAGCGGAAAAGACAAACTAAACGAAGTTTTTGAAGAAGGAAAAAAGGTCTTTAATAAATACAAAGATGAGGACGAGGATGCTTAAATAAGCATATCTCTTTGCTGAGGTAGCTCAGTCGGTAGAGCGCAGGTCTGAAAAACCTGGTGTCGGCAGTTCGATTCTGCCCCTCAGCATACCCTCGTAAAAACACGTTTCACTCTTGTTTTTATAATCTCGTATTTCATATATAAAAACAGCTCTTTTAAGTTCTTTTCAGGTTCACTGATTTCGTTTGTTTTTTGAATTACAGCACCAAAAAAAGCCTCGTCATCGCTTTATACAATGCCGAGGCTTTTTTTGCTTTAAAACTCATTACTTTTTACTTTTCCTTAATCATTTAATTCAACACCATCAGCACTTTTATGCCAATTACTACCTGATTTTGATGTCAAAATCAAAATACCTTCAACAAGCCCCCAAATTGCTGCAGCAATAGGAATTGGTATAAACAATAGCATCCCAAGCCACCCAATTGTTCCCATAAGTAATTGAATAATAGCTTTCATAGTATTTCCCAAGTAAAAATTGTGAATACCAAAACCACCAAGAAATATACCCAAAATACCTGCTGCCATTTTTGATTTTGCTGCTGGATTACTTGCAGTTGCTTGTGCTTCTGCAATACTTTTTGTTCGATTGATTACAAGATCATCGCCAACTTGCGGCGTAAAATTTAATTTACTTAAATCAACGCTCATTAAAGAACCATCTGCTTTCCCAATAGATACTTTATCACCATCTATTTTTATAACTTTATTAGCCATTTCTATCTCCTTTCTTTTTCTGTGTTTAGAGGGGAGCACATAGGTTCGCCCCTATCAACTTAATACTTATTAATACTTAAAACTACTTTGCTTAAATTTACTTTGTTGCCGCAACAGCAACTTTTTTCAGTATATGACACGCTTCTTAGTAAAACATCACCCAAAACTAGCTTTTTTCATTTTTCTCTCCTTTTTTTATTTTCCAACATTACTTCTATATATTGTGTCCGTAAACTAAAATATACGGACGCATCATCCCCTAACGATACTCCCCAGTCTCGCAACGATACTTTTGTCTCTGTCTTTGTAATGTCATTACTTTCTGTTATGTTGTTTTGAGTTGCGGCGTCTCTATTCCTGCCTTTCAGGCAGAGAGGATATAGAGAGATAGATGTCGAGGATTTTTGCGCAAGCCGCCTCAAAAGGACAGGCTCATGTGAAATGTTTTTTAGATTTTTTGTTTTTGCATTGTTGTTTGATTCAGATGTTTTTTGCGTAAGCCGCCTTAAAAGGACGTGTCTATGAGCGAATGTCAGGAAAACCAAAAATGATCCCCTTGACTTTTTGCTCAAAGTTTATATTAGAAATTAGTTGAGTTGAGTTGAGTGTCATATTAGCCTCTTTTCTTTTTTATAAAAATCTTTATCTATTTTTTATAAGTAAAAAGCGAGGCGGGCAATATCTATAATCGAAGCTAATCCACATATAAAAAATATTATTTATCTTTTCACACATTATTATGAATTACAACTTTTAGAACTGAGTCCCATCAATACTTTTTTATTACGCAAACATTTTGAGCATAACATATCTATTCTCAAATTGTCAAAAATTATTACTTATAATCAAAAGAAAAGCGCATAAAAATCATCAATCCTTTTCTATTTATTTCTACAGCAAAGCAAACAATCGCGTGCGCATATTCTTACTTGGAATGTAATTTTACTCTTTCACGACCAAATTTTCTCAGGGTCAAGCAAGGGGGAACCACAGTAGCCGTTTTGACGCACATCCCACAAGCAAAACCAACCCTCAAAACATACTCAAACAAAATCATAAAGCAAAAATCATTCTTATCATCAATCTTTCATCGCGCAAAATTCTCCGCACATCGTGCACACATCTTCTTGCTTGGGAGGTAATTTTGCTCTTTCACGGGCAAATTTCTCAGGATCAATCGAAAGTTCTTGCTGCTTTTTCCAATCTCTCGCTTTACGCCATTTTGACATTTCATCATCGCGTTCTTTAGCGCCTTTGACCCCTTTAACTATATCGGCCGCATGCGCCGCTATTCGCGCGGATATTACTCCCTCATAGACATCCGACATATCGGGAAGTCTCAAATGTTCCGCGGGAGTTACATAACAAATAAAATCCACTCCATAAGAAGCCGCCAAAGCTCCGCCAATAGCTGAAGTAATATGATCATAACCCGGCGCAATATCCGTCACCAAAGGTCCTAAAAAATAAAGCGGAGCGTTATGACCTAATCTTTTTGCCAATTCAACATTTGCTTGAATTTGATTTAACGGAACATGACCCGGACCCTCTATCATAGTTTGAACATCGGCTTTTCTTGCGCGCAAAACAAGTTCGCCAAGTATCGAAAGCTCGGCAAGTTGAGCGCCGTCGGAAGCGTCAAAAATACAACCCGGCCTAAATCCGTCGCCCAAACTTAAAGTCACATCGTATTTTTTTGCTATTTCTAAAAGTCTGTCATATTGCTCATAAAGAGGATTTTCCTTACCCGAAGCGTTTATTGTTTTAACTAAAAAAGAACCCCCTCTGCTGACAACCCCCGCAAGTCGTCCCTGACGATTTAATATTTCAACCGACGCTTTTGTAATTCCGCAATGAACGGTTATAAAATCAACGCCCTGCTCGCATTGTTCCTCTATAACTTCAAATAAAAGTTCGCCGTCAATTTCAGAAAGTTTCTTTTTTTTATTGACCGTTCTGCAAGCCGCTTCATAAATAGGAACAGTCCCCACCTGAACTGGAGAAATATCTAAAATTTCTTTTCTTATTTCGCGCAAATTACCGCCCGTTGATAAATCCATAACGGCGTCGGCGCCCGCTTTAACGGCAATATTAAGTTTTGCGATTTCCTCTTTAATGTCTATATGATCCGGAGACGTGCCGATATTTGCGTTTACTTTAGTTCTAAGTCCCCGCCCCACGCCTATAATCGTTTTTAATTTCCTGTTCACATTTTTTGGGATCACTATCGATCCATCGGCGATGCCAAGCCGAATAAAATCCTGAGAAAGATTTTCATCTGCCGCCGCGCTTTCTATCAAAACATTTTTTTTATTTGTCCGAGCATCGTTTATTAAAGTCATATTTTTCCCCTTTTTTCAATTCATTTTCTGCAAAAACTTTAATATGCTTAAAATAAACTGATTTTTCTAAATTATAAATTTTATATCTTTGCTCCTTAAATTTACTCGACGCTTCTGGCTCAAATATTTTGCCGTATTCCTCCAACACTCTCAAAGACTCTTGAGCTCTTTTGAAATTTGCAATTATTATCTCCGGCAATTTTTTTTTTAGAGTTTCCGGAATTTTTCTACCGCTGTCGTCAATAGAATCTCGGCAGACAATAAGCTCGGCATATTTATCTCTTAAAATTTTATCCGTCTCATGACGAATATCCCTTATCTCTTTATAAAAAATTTCATCGCTTAAAACAAATCTCAAAGCGTCCTCGACAACTCTCAACCCCTCGCGGCATCTATTCAAATTAGCGTCGATAATTCTTTTTATTTCTTTATCATCCATATTCTCCGCCTTATAAATTACGAATAACGCTTTAGTATTAAATTGATTAAATTCGTCGTGGATCGTCCTTTCATAAAAGGAAAACGATAAACTTTTTTGACAAACTCTCTGCCTACAATTTCAGAAATTTTATAATCCCCTCCTTTTACAAGAATATCGGGACGCAGCTTGCTCAAAATTTCTTTGGGAGTCTGCTCGCTAAAAACTATCACATAATCGACAGCCCGCAAAGCGAGCAATATTTTCGCTCTGTCTTTTTGTCCCACGAGAGGTCTTTTTGAACCTTTTAATTTTTTTAACGAGCCGTCCGAATTTATAGCCACGATTAAAACATCGCCTAAATTTTTGGCTTTCTCAAATAAACTAATATGCCCCAGATGCAGCAAATCAAAACAACCGTTTGTAAAAACAATAGTCTTTCCTTGTTTTTTTAATTTTGCGCATTCAGTCTGCATTTCTTTTAATGTCAAAGCGCGATTTTTCATTTTTCAAAAACCCGCGTCTCTACAAATTTCGCTATTATATGAATAAAAAGAATATGGCATTCTTGAACTCTCGCCGTAATTTTTGACGGAGCGCAAAAACATAAATCGCAAAGATTTTTCATCAAACCGCCGTCTTTATTTGTCATTCCTATAGTGAATATTCCCAATTTTTTTGCCGCCTCGACAGCGTTGATAACATTTTTAGAATTTCCGCTTGTGGATATTGCGATAAAAATATCGCCGTCTTTTGCAAAACCCTCTACTTGACGGCTAAAACTTTGATCATATCCAAAATCATTTCCTATCGCGGTAAGAGTTGAAACATTTTCGCAAAGAGTTATCGAGGCAAGCGCCGGACGGTTTTTTTCAAATCTGCAAATCATCTCGGCCGCAAAATGCAAAGAATCCGAAGCCGATCCCCCGTTGCCGCAAATTATCGTTTTATTTCCTTTTTTATAAGCTTGGACAATTTTATCCGCGGCTTCTTTGATAATTTCAATTTGAATTTGGTCAATCATTTTTTGTTTTGTTTCTATGCTTTCTTTTATTAAATCCGTTATTATTTTCTCGCTCATTTTTCCTCCCATAATTTTACTTTCAAAATGTAAAAAAAAATGCCCGCAATTTATGCGGGTTTCATTTTTTATCATTACTAACTTTCATTGCCTATTTAATCCTTAAAAATATGTTTTTGCAAAAAATCCGTCGATACGCCGCCTTTTTGAAAAGCTTCATTTGCCATAATTTTACTGTGAAGCGAAGAAGTATTTTTAATATTTTCTATTTCCACTTCTCCCAAAGCTCTTGCCATCCTCAAAACTGTTTCCTGCCTATCCGCTCCCAAAGCGATAATTTTTGCAATCAAACTGTCATAATAAGGAGGAATTTCATATCCGCTATAAACATGACTGTCTATTCTTATACCAGGACCTCCGGGCAAAAATAATTTCCCTATTACTCCCGGAGAAGGAATAAAATCTTTGTCGGGATCTTCGGCATTTATTCTACATTCTATCGCATGTCCGCGTATTTTTATTTTATCAGAATGAACGGACAATCTTTGTCCCGCCGCAAGTTTAATCTGCTCTTTTACTAAATCTATACCGGTTATAATTTCTGTCACGGGATGTTCGACCTGAATTCTTGTATTCATCTCCATAAAATAAAATTTACCTTTTTTATCGACCAAAAATTCAACCGTCCCGGCCGTCACATATTTTACAGCCATCGCCGCTTTTCTCGCGGCTTTTCCCATAATTTTTCTCAGCTTTTCATTTATAAAAGGCGACGGACTTTCCTCGACAAGTTTTTGATGTCTTCTTTGAATTGAACAATCTCTTTCCGGAAGATAAGCGACATTTCCAAATTTATCGCCTAAAATTTGAAATTCTATATGATGCGGTTCCTCGATATATTTTTCTATATAAACTTCTTCATTGCCAAAAGCCGCTTTTGCTTCGGTTTGAGCCATAGTAACGGCGTTTTTTAATTCATCGTCGTTTTTTGCTATCCTCATTCCTTTTCCGCCGCCGCCGGCAGTCGCTTTTATTATGACGGGATAACCTATTTTTTTAGCAAGCTGAAAAATTTTAGAATCATCGGGATTCACGGGACCGTCTGATCCCGGGACAACCGGCACGCCTGATTTTTTCATCAATTCTATAGCCTTAATTTTATCGCCCATTTTTTCTATAGATTCTTTGCTTGGCCCTATAAATTTTAATCCGCAAGCTTCGCACACTTCAGCAAAATAAGTATTTTCAGCTAAGAAACCATAACCGGGATGAACGGCGTCCGCCCCTGAAATTTCCGCAGCCGCAATAATACTTGGAATATTCAAATAACTTTCAGACGCGCTCGCCGGCCCTATACATATAGATTGATCCGCAAGTTTTACATGCATACAATCTTTATCCGCCTCCGAATGCACGGCCACAGTTTTTACGCCTAACTCTTTGCAAGCTCTTATAATTCTGCAAGCTATCTCGCCTCTATTTGCTATTAAAATTTTCTTAAACATTTCAAAGTTCGCTCCTCTTTCTATATAAGCTCATTTATCGGTATCAACTAAAATCAAGTCCTGGCCATATTCAACGGATTCGCCGTTTGAAACCAAAACATCCAACACCTCGCCTTTAACTTTTGACAAAACGTCTTTAGCTATTTTCATAGCTTCAACTTGTCCGACCTTTTGCCCGACTTTAATTTTTGTGCCTTTAACCGCAATAGGAGGTTTATTATCTCCGACGATATTTGAAAATGTTCCGACAGCTTCGGATTTTATTGAGACAATCGACGAAAGTTTCTGCAATTTACTTTCGCTATTGACAGAAATATCGTTAGAGATAATATTAGCGACGGGCATTTCCTTTATATCATTTTTTACAATTTTATCAATATTGCCTCTCTTAAAATATAAAGAATTATCGCCGCAGCTATATCTCACTTCTTCAATATCAGTTTTTCTCAAAGATTTTAATATTTCTTTTATTTCTTGAGGTTTCATTTTTATACCCTCTCAACGTATTCGCCGGTTCTTGTGTCAACTTTAATTTTATCGCCCTCTTTAATAAATAAAGGAACTCTTATATCCGCGCCTGTCTCAAGTTTTGCCATCTTTGTCATATTTGAAACGGAATCGCCTTTTATCCCCGGCTCCGCTTCGGTTATAGTCATCTCAATAATCGCGGGCATATCTATACCGATAAGTTCATTTTCAAGATAGATGGCGTCCACTTCAAGATTTTCTTTTAAGAAATTTACCAAGTCTCCTATTATCTGAGGACTGACGCTTATCTGCTCATAAGTGTTCATATCCATAAAATTAAAATTCTCGCCCTCTTTATATAAAAATTGTTTTTTCTGTCTTGTAACGCTTAAGGATTCAAACTTTTCCCCCGACTTAAAAGTGCGCTCGATAGTTCCGCCTTTTCTTAAATGACGCAGTTTTACGCGCATTACGGCTCCGCCTTTTCCCGGTTTATGATTTTGAAACCAAGTAATTTGATAAGGCTCGCCGTCAACTAAAATATTAAGTCCGTTTTTGAAGTCTGATGTTGAAATCATTGTCTCTCCTGATTTTTTATTTTTTTAGCAAAAAGAAATTCACTAATACGGCGC
Organism: Elusimicrobiota bacterium; assembly: GCA_031274365.1. Lineage (GTDB taxonomy): Bacteria > Elusimicrobiota > Endomicrobiia > Endomicrobiales > Endomicrobiaceae > Ectomicrobium. Next base: position 184,434 of record JAISQF010000011.1, read on the forward strand.
TTTGGTTAAAACTTCACAACCGTTTTTTGTGATAAGTATGGTGTCTTCTATTCTTACGCCGAAAGAATTTTTCAAATATATTCCGGGCTCGACGGTTACAACCATATTATCTAAAAAAACACCTTCGGCTTTTGGATTAAGCGAAGGCGGTTCGTGAACTTCTATTCCTATTCCATGTCCCGTATTATGTATAAACTTATCTTTATATCCCGCTTTACTTATAATTTCTCTCGCCGCTTCGTCAGCCCAATTTATAGGCAGACCCGCTTTTATTTGTTCTATCACAATATCGTGAGATTTTTTTACTATATCCCAAATCTTTGTTCTCTCATCGGAAATTCTATTCAAAAAGTATGTTCGTGTCAAATCGGAGCAATAGCCTTTGTATTTACATCCTATATCTATCAAAACCATATCGTCAGGCTTAATTTTATAGTTTGAACTTGCATGATGAGGATTTGCCGAATTTGATCCTGCCGCTATTATCGGCGTAAAACTCATAATCGAATGCCGCTGAGCAAAAAGTTCCAATACTCTATAATGAATGTCTATCTCTGAAATTCCTTCCGTCAACTCCGATTTTATTTTCTGGCAAACTTCAGAAACTATATCGCAGGCGATTTTAATGTTTTCTATTTCATCAGGATTTTTAATTATTCTAAATTTTTCCAAAACACTTTTTTGAGATAAAATTTTTATACCCAATCCGGACAATTCATTTTCCAAACTAAAATAAGCGTTTGAAGAAATATTCAAACTGTCAACTATTAAATTCTTATCCCAAACATCAGATTTTTGCCGCGAAAGTATCGTTTTTACATTTTCTATAAAATTATTATTTACAGATATCTCAACTTCATTGCCAAAAAAATCCTCAACCTGATCCTTAATCATTATAGAACACAGAGCATAACATTTACCCCCTGCAATCAATAAAGCAAAACCGTCAAAAGGAGCTTGGGTCAAATAAAAAGTTTCTCTTTGATCCATAAATAAAAAAGCGCTCGATTTATTTGACGAAATTAATTTCTCTATTTTTTCCATCATTTTTACTTTCCTTCTAATTTTTACACTGCAAAAAATTATTTATATATATTTAATTGTCCAACTTAAAATCATTCTCATATTTATAAAATTTAGAAAATATTAAAAATTTATATGCGTTCTTACGACATAAGCTATTTGATTTTTTAACCAATCAAGATTGGAATATGCTTGATATTGAATCGACGGAGAAATAGAAATATAGTCGTTTATAGCATACTTATAATATATCTCGCATATTAACGCCGAAGAGGATTTTGAAGTTTCAATGTTATAAATTTCCTCGCCAACAGCCGCCGCCAAACAATCCTCTACTCTGTTCCAAAGCTCTCCCGTCAATCTCGCGGCCAAAGAATATGACGATTTAATCGATAGATTATCTTTAACGGTATAAGGCAAACTTTTTGTACTTAACACTTGTCCATATCTAAATCCCACGGTTAAAAAATAATATAATTTTTGATCAAAGCTCATGGCAATTCCCTGAGGGGTGTCGTTTCCATCAGTTTTATACTCATTTAATTTCCAATATTTAATTCTGTAATTGCCGTCCTCTATAAATTTAAAATTTATTTCCAATGCATTAAATCCGTCTGAATCAATATGATATGTTTTTCCCGAAATTGTATTCTGCATAGGCATATAAACGGGAAAAGAACCTAAATTAGTAGTATATCCAAATCCCTCTGTGTAAATTGTTTCAGTAGTATCATTGCCTTTGCCGGTAGGTCCAGCATATCCGTATGTTATATCTATTATTTCAGTCGGAGAAAAATCAAAACTTATTCCCCACGCATCCCCATTATCCTCGACATAAGGATCCCATTCGCTAACTTCTCCCGTAAAAAGCGGATGAATAAATTGAGTGTAGGGTTGAAAGTCGGGATTTCCAGTCACAACGCTGTCGCCGCCTATTGTTCCTATTCTACCTAACTTAATTTCAACACTGTCATTTACTAAAGGCTGGGCATACCAAATAGTGCTCAATATGATATTAGCTTTCGTATTTTGGACCGCATCATTACTTCCTATGCTGTTATCTCCGCTGCCGGCTCTTATTTTTATCAGCGCTCGGCCGCCATTGCTAAACTCTCTGCCAAATATTACTCCGCCGGCAAATAAACCGTCATTTGCGCTAATTGTTCCGGCGTCTTCATCTCCCTTTGCCGTGCCGCCTTGAATAAATATATTTCCAAAAACAGTAATGGTAGAACCGTCAACTTCTATCGCTTGCGCAACAGATATGGAAAAAAACATAACGATAAGAAATAGAAAAGAAGCGGAAAATATTTTCTTCACAAACAACCTCCCAATAGATATCTATGGTTTATTTTTATTTAGCGGCAATTTTTTATTTTATCACAATGCTTTTTATAATGTCAATTTATTATACCGCTGAAAACAATTCACTACTGTGATAATTGACATTAGCGCCACAATTCACATCAACCGCTGTCAATAGGTTCTTAAACAAGTAAGCGGTATTGCAAAACATTGTTGGCAGGGCACGATGATTTACGATGACAAAATGGATTAAAGATTAGTTTTTGAAATATCATGCTGAGATGTTTTGAAATAGTTATAAAGCTCGTCAAAAACTATAACATCCGCTTCTACTATTTCCTTTAAATTATTACGCTCTGTAACTATCAAAATTATGACGTCAGCTGAGGAAATAATTTGCTCAATATTTTTTTGTTCCGTCATATTACCATATCGACGAAATATATTTTTTATAGGTATTATTCCCGATTTTACTAATTCATTTGAATATTCAATTGCAAAAGAATCTCCAAAAACAACAAAATTAAGTTGATTAGTATTATTTTTTGAGAGTTTTTCATAAACAGGTATTGGAAACTTATTATACTCAGGCTCAAATGTTTCAAAAATATTCATACGATCTAATCCATCTCTATCATCAATCGCCGCTTCTGTTGAAAAAGAAACAGAGATAACTTTTGGAATATTCCAATTTGTCTTATATTTGTTTTTAAGAATATTTAGACTTTTTACCGCCGTTAATCCCGCTCCATATCTTGTCCAATGATTATCGTAAGGAGAAATTACATTCAAATCCCCTTTTTCAATTAAAGATTCAAAATAGTCTTGAACATCAAAATAATTAATTCCAAATTTATTGAGATATATTTTGGATTCTCCATAATTGTCTGTTTTGTTAAGACGGGAAAACATCCCGAAATATTTTTGATATGGAAATTGTAAGCGCTGATAAAAAGAAAGATGAGCTGTGTTAGGAGCCATTACAAATAAAAACTTTTTACCTTTTTTCTCCATTTCTTTTTGAATGAATAATATTTTTTCAAAAAGTTCTTGATTAGGTTTTTGAGTAAGCAAATCATTACTTAAAATCTGCCAATTGTCTTTTAGAATTATTTGTCTATAGCTTTTCATAAAAGTAAAATACTTAAAATTCCCGAGAAAATAAGCGGTGTTTCTGAATTCAATTAAAAAGTTTCTCCCAATAAAATGACGGCCAAACCAAGTTTCTAAATAGTCTTGGAACTGACCATGCTCATATCCTTTAAACAATGTCTCGGGTTTGTTCGCGGAAGCATCCGGATTATATAATTTCCAAAAATCATCTATGCCAAATAAAAGAAACATCGGTACAAACACGAGAAAAAGAATAAAGAAAATAAATATTTTCTTTACAATTATAGTTTTTCTCATTTCTAAAACCTGAAATAAAGAAACGGCGAATATGATACTGTCATTGAAAAACTAAATGTCAAAAAGAATAGAAATAACAATGCCGCCATCTGCCATATTTTGTCTTTGTTTTTGTTAAGAAAATTCGACATCACGGGATATGAAATAATTGCCGCTATTACTAAAACATATCCGTTGCTTATTGAGATAAATCCAAAGTTTAACGCTTGATAAAATGATGATAAAGGATATTGAGCGTTTCCTCCAAACATTATTTTTATATAGTCTATCGCATATGAAATAGACGGAGCTCTAAAAATTACCCAGCCTACCATCACAAAAATCCATACATAAATGTTTGTAAAAAAAGCGGGGATTTTTTCCAACACTTTCAAAAAACCAAGCCTTTCCACAATAAGTCCAATGCCGTTATAAATACCCCATATCACAAAAGTCCACGACGCTCCATGCCATAGTCCGCACAAAACAAATACTATAAATAAATTCAAATATGTCCTTACTTTTCCTTTTCTATTTCCGCCAAGCGGGATATAAAGATAGTCCCTAAAAAAACTTGTCAATGACATATGCCAACGGCGCCAGAATTCCGTGATAGATTTTGACGAATACGGATAATTGAAGTTTTCAGGAAACTTAAAATTGAATATTCTGCCTAATCCTATCGCCATATCGGAATATCCTGAAAAATCAAAATATATCTGTAATGCATAGCAAAAAGCGCCCAGCCAAGTTATTGACAAAGGAATGGTTGAAACTTCCGCGGCAAAAATAGTATCGACAATCACAGCCATTGTGTCGGCAATTAAAACTTTTTTTGCAAATCCCATAATAAATCTTTGCAATCCTTCAAAAACATTGTCAGTCTTAAACGCCCTGTCGTCAAAACTTTTTTCAATAGCTTCATATCTAACGATAGGTCCGGCGACAAGCTGAGGAAATAAAGAAATATAAGCCGCAAAGTTGATTAAACTTTTTGAGCTTTGAATTTTATTTCTATAAACGTCCACGAGATAAGACAAACTTTGAAAGATATAAAAAGATATTCCTAAAGGCAGAAGTATTTGAGGAACTTTTATATTAAATAAATGCAGGAGATTAAAATTTGAAAGAATAAAAGTCAGATATTTATAAGCTATAAGTGCGGACAAATTTATGCAAACGCCCAGAATTAAATAACGTTTTTTAAGTTTAGTATCGTCTGTTTTATTTATTTTTGAGCCGATAAGCCAAGTGGAGATAATGATGAGAATCATAATCAAAACGGCTTTTGGCTCGCCCCAGGAATAAAAGAAAAGAGAAGCAATAAGAAGAATTCTTATTCTAAATCGGTGTTGCGAGAGGGCATAAACGGCAAATAAGATTGGCAGGAAAACAGATAAAAAAACAGGTGAAGTAAAAACCATTTATCCCCCGCTCATAAAAACAAGAAAGGGACGTTTTTGATATTTAGATTTAGTTGAAAACGGGGAGGGGGGGGGGAGGTGAGTGGTATCTACAAAATGCTTATTGAAAGCAAATTTTACAATTTGAATATTGATTTTTTGCACTGAAAAAATTGAATTTGCAATAACTTGCTTTCTCATAATAAAACGAATTTATTATTTTCTTATTCTTTTGTCAATATCAAATTATCGATAAGCAAAAGAACCGCGATTTCATAGTAATAAGAATAGAATATCTTACAAACAGGTTCAGAATAACAAGATACTTGCGATAAGAAAATGGATTAAGGGTTAGTTTTTGAAATATCAGACTGAAGTGTTTTGAAATAATTATAAAGATAATCTACTATTTGTTTTGATAGTTCCCTATACATATTATATTCTGTAAATATTAAAATTATGACATCTGCTGAAATAATTTTTTCAGTATTATTAGGAGCGCTCCAGAGATGAATAAATATATTTTCTTCGGACGCTATTTTTGATTCTATCAATTCATTTGAATAATCAATTCCAAAAGAATCTCCTAAAACTACAAAATTAAGCCGATTGGTATTATTTTTTGATAATTTTTCATAAATAGATATTGGGAACTCATTGTGCTCAAAATTAAATGTGTTAAAAATATTCATACGATCTAATGCATCTCTGTCATTAGAAGTTGTCGTTGAAAAAGAAACAGAAATAATTTTTGGAATATTCCAATTTGTCCTATATTTTGTTTTAAGAACATTTAGACTTTTTACCACTGCCAGCCCCGCGCCGTATCTCGTCCAATGAGCGTCATAAGGCGAGACGGTATTTAAGTCTCCTTTTTCAATTAAAGATTCAAAATATTCCTGAGCGTCAAAATAATTTATCCCAATTTTATCAAGGTATATTCTTGATTCTTTGTAAGTATCTATTTCAAGTTTAGAAAATAGCCTGAAATATTTTTGATATGGAAATTGTAATTGATTATTAAAGGAAAGACGGGCTGTATTAGGAGCCATTACAAATAAAAATTTTTTACCTCTTTTTTCCATCTCTTTTTGAATAAAATACATTTTATCAAAAAGCTCTTGTCCCGGGTCATTGCCTAATAGATACATGGGATAAACCACTTTGCCTTTTAACATCGTTATATATAAATTTTCATTCATAAAGACAAAATATCTAAAATTCCCGAGAAAATAAGAAGTATTTCTAAACCTTATTAAAAAATTTCTGCCGACAAAATAACGGGCAAACCAACTTTCAAAAGATTTTTGAAATTCACCGCGTTCATATCCCTTAAACAATGATTCGGGTTTTTCTCTATCAGCTTCCGGCGCATATAATTTCCAAAAATCATTTGTGCCAAACAAAATAAAAGCCGGCACAGATAAGAAAAATAAAACTAAAAAAATAAATATTTTCTTTGCAAACAAAGTTTTTCTCATATTCAAAACCCAAGATAAATAAGCGGAGAATATAGGTCTAATATTGAAAAACTAAATGTCAAAAGGAAAAGAGAAGCGATAAGTGAAATTCTTATTCTGAATTTATACTGCGGGCTGAAGTAAGCAATAAATGAAACGGACGAAGTAAAAACCATTTATCCCTCGCTCATAAAAACAAGAAAGGGACGTTTTTGATATTTAGATTTAGTTGAAAACGGGGGGGGGGGGGGGGTATAAACAAAATGCGTATTGTAATCAAATTTTACAATTTGAAAATTTAATTTTTTCGCCAAAAAAATTTA
>JAISQF010000005.1 GCA_031274365.1 Elusimicrobiota bacterium
CCACACACACACTCTCTTTCTCCCACATCCCCTCCCACCCCCCCCCCCGCGCGCGCGCCCCCCCCCCCCCCCCCACAGTGCGACATACAGAAGCGTTGAAGTTAGATGAAGCAAGAGACTCCAAAAAAAAGTTTGAAAACTTGGTAAAAATAAAAAAACATGAAATGTTAGACATAAAACAAAAAACCTTGCCTTTTGATTTTAATAGAAAGGTATGTATATTAAATTTATGGAAAATTGTCAAACAAATGTTAAGAGATTTAATGTGGATTTAGCAAACTTGTTAATCATTTCTTACGGTTTATTGCTTTCATTATTGTTGCAAAGCGGCAATGACGGCGCATACTTTTACGTTGTTGAAGTTGTGAAAAAAAGTAAAAAGATATATATATATTTAATAATCCGATATAATTGGTGGAGTAATTTTTATTTTAAGGGAGACAGAAATGAATCAGGAAAATAAAAAACAGAAATCAGACGTTTATTTTTCAACGTTTAGAGCGGTTGTGGGGGACAGTCTTTTGGATAAATTAAAAAGACTTATAGTAAAAGCGGGGATTGACAAAATTGATTTTAAGAATAAATTTACTGCTATAAAAATTCATTTTGGAGAACCGGGAAATTTAGCTTTTATTCGTCCCAATTTTGCAAGAGTTGTCGTTGATTTGATTAAAGAAAAAGGCGGCAAATCTTTTTTAACGGATTGTAATACTCTTTATGTCGGCGGCAGAAAAAATGCTTTGGACCATATTGACGCGGCTTATCAAAACGGGTTTTCTCCCTTTTCAACTAATGCTCATGTTATTATTGCCGACGGATTAAAAGGAACTGATGAAAGTATTGTCGAGGTTAAAGACGGGCTTTATGTTAAGCAGGCAAAAATCGGCAGAGCCGTAATGGATGCCGATATTGTAATTTCTTTGAATCATTTCAAAGGTCATGAATTGACCGGTTTTGGCGGCGCGATAAAAAATATTGGAATGGGCTGCGGTTCGAGAGCGGGTAAAATGGAAATGCACAGCGCGGGCAAACCGAGCGTTGATCAAAGTCTATGCATAGGCTGCGGCGCTTGTATAAGAATATGCGCTCACTCCGCTCCTAAAATTGTCAATAAAAAATCCTTTATCGATAAAAATAAATGCGTCGGATGCGGACGTTGTATAGGAGTATGCCCCGTGGACGCAATCGAGGGAGCTGGAGATGAATCAAATGAAATATTGAATTATAAAATGGCTGAATATGCGGCGGCTGTAGTGAGAGGAAGACCGTCTTTTCATATAACTTTGGCTATGGATATTTCTCCCTGTTGCGATTGTCACGGCGAAAACGATATTCCTATAGTGGCCGATATTGGTATGTTTGCTTCCTTTGATCCAGTTGCAATAGATCAAGCTTGCGTTGATGCCGTAAATAAACAGCCTGTGTTGGCCGGCTCTTGTCTTGCCGAGAAAACACATCACTGTCAAGATCGTTTTACCGACACTCATCCGACTACCGACTGGAAAGGTCAAATTGAACATGCTCAAAAGTTGGGACTTGGAACAAAAGAATATAATTTAATCGAGATTTGAGAAATATAATTCCGTCGTAAAAGAGAAAAGAAATAAATATTTTTTTGCATATAAGTTTTTATTTGCTTAAAAAAATTGGGATTTATACGACGGCGATATACGGATATGGAAATAATCTTAAGGAGTTATTATGAATTTAGAAGAAAAATATGAAAATCTAAAAAAATATATAGCCGATTTAGAAAGTCTTGCCATTGCTTTTTCAGGCGGAGTAGATTCCACTTTTTTATTAAAAGTCGCTCATGACGTTTTGGGCGATAAAGTTATAGCCGTAACCGCGCGCTCTTGTTCTTTTCCTCAAAGAGAATTAAATGAAGCGGCTGCTTTTTGTAAAAAAGAAAATATACGTCATATCATTTGCGATTCGGAGGAATTAAATATCGAGGGTTTTTCGCATAATCCCGTGAACCGCTGTTATCTATGCAAGAGCGAATTGTTTTCAAAGATACGCGCCGTTGCCGACGAGAACGGCATAAAGCATATAGCGGAAGGATCAAATATCGACGATAACGGCGACTTTCGTCCGGGATTAAAAGCTGTCGATGAATGGAAAATAAAAAGTCCTTTGCGTCATTCAAAATTAACAAAAAGCGAGATTAGAATTCTGTCTAAAAATTTTGGACTGCCGACTTGGGATAAACAATCTTTTGCATGTTTGGCGTCGCGCTTTCCATACGGCCAGGAAATTACGCGCGAGAAACTTGCGATGATAGATAAAGCGGAACAATTTCTTTTAGATATGGGATTAAAGCAGGTAAGGGTTAGACATCATGGCAATCTTGCGCGGATAGAAACTGACGAAAAAGGATTTAATATTTTTATGGATAAAAACAAACGGGAGCAAACGTATAAAAAATTTAATGAAATAGGTTTTATCTATATTTCTTTAGATATTTTGGGTTATAGAACGGGGAGTATGAATGAAACATTAACTTAAAAAACAGCTGCGGTTTTCGAGATTATTATTCTATATTTTATCCAAAAATCACTCTAAAAAAATTCAATATATCGGCGCATTTTTATCAATTTCAGCCCAGCTGTTTATACCGCTTTCCAAACTAAATATTTTTCCTTTATATCCGGCTCCTTGTAAAATGTTTATTGCAAAAATACTTTTCTGTCCCGTTCTGCAGATAAGGACAACGTCTATATTTTCATTTAACTCGTTTTTTCTTGTCAAAATTTCTTCAAAAGGTATATTTTTTGCGCGCGGAAATTTGAAAATAGATAATTCATTGACCGGACGTATATCTATTATTTGCAGCGGATCATTTGCGTCCATTCTGTTTTTCAATTCTTGCGCCGTGATTTCAAAAATATTTTTTTCATCTTTTTTTAATCCGCAAAACTCATTATAATCTATCAGCTCTTTTATCGACGGATTTTTTCCGCAAATTGGACAATCGGGATTTTTTTCTATTTTTAGCTCGCTAAATTTCATTTCTAAAGAGTTAAACAACAAAAGTATTCCTATTAAAGGATTGCCAATTCCGGCAATGATTTTTATAATTTCATTTGCCTCAATATTTCCGATAATACCCGGCAAAACGCCGAAAACTCCTCCTTGGCTGCAAGACGGAACAACTTCTACGGGCGGGGGCGACGGTAAAAGACATCTATAGCAAGGTCCTTTTTTTGCATAAAAAACGCTCGCTTGACCTTCAAACTGAAAAATAGATCCGTAAACGTTTGGAATTCCAAGCAAAACGCAAGCGTCATTTATAAGATAGCGCGTCTTAAAATTATCCGTTCCGTCGGCGACAATGTCATAACCTCTTATAATCTGCATAGCATTTTCTTTTTTTAACGCCGTGCTGTAAGTGACGACGTTCACAAAAGGATTTAACGCTTTGATCGCATCTTTAGCGGAATCTGTTTTAGTCCTTCCGATATTTTTTGTCGAATGGATTACTTGTCTTTGCAAATTTGACTCTTCCACAAAATCATAATCGACTATTCCTAAAGTTCCAATTCCCGCGGCCGCAAGATATAAGCATAGAGGCGAGCCGAGTCCGCCGGCGCCGACAATTAAGACTTTTGCATTTTTTAATTTTTTTTGTCCCGCAACGTTTATTTCCGGCAAAATTAAATGCCGCCCGTAACGTAAAATTTCTTCTTTTGTTAAATCCTGATTTTTATCAATTGAAATATCCGTCATTTTCATCTCCTTACTTTATAAATCTTTTTTGGAATTTACAAAATCTTTTAAGTTCCGTAAAAATTAAATCATTTTATAAATTTTATTTTTCTTATTATATATAAATGAAAAGCAAAATGTTTTCTATAGAATTTAATTTTGTTGTCGCCGCGATTATAATCTCAAATTCAACCTATTCAACAGCAATATTCTTGGCTATATTCTATTTTATAAAATACTTATTTTCTTGCCTTAAAATATATTTTTGAGTATCATTGTTTTGAAATATTAAAAATAAAAATAGAAATGAGGCGGAGAAAATCTCACTTATGATAGAAAATTTATCGGCATTTTTTATAATAATAGCTCTGGGCGTTTTATTCCAAATAATAAAACCGGGCAATATAGACGCCGACACGGCAAGACATACGATAAATACATTAGTTATTAAATTTATGCTTCCCGCTTTGTGTTTTAGAGTCATATCGACAATGAGGATAGACAGGGATACTTTTCTTTTTCCTCTTTCAGCCATTTTAACCGTTTTTGCAATTTTAATAATCGCTTATTTTTTAATAACAATTGCGGGAAAATTTATACATATACGCAAAAAACAAAAAGGAGCTTTAATTTTAACTTCAGCTTTTGGGAATGTCACGTTTTTTGGCCTACCGATTTTGATGACTCTTTACGGTCCAGAAGCTGAGAAATATCCTTTGATGTATGACATTATGGGCGCAGGCAGTCTTTTATGGATAATAGGAACGCCTTTAGCTTCTTATTATGGGGGCGTCAAGAAGTTTTCTTTCAAAGAATCTATCAAAAATTTATTTTCAACTCCGCCTTTGTGGGCGATGGTTTTAGCTTTTCTGGCAAATATTTTAGGTCTGGGAGTGAAAACTCCATATTTTATTTTGAAAGTTTTAGAAATGATGTCTGCTCCGGTAATACCGTTAATGATTTTTAGTGTCGGGCTGACGCTGAAAATTCCTCATATTAAACATATTGTTATAGCGATGCCGTCGGTATTGATTAAATTAATTATATCGCCTTTAATCGCTTTTGTAATAACAAGATTTCTGGGAATGTCGGGGATAGCAATGCAGGCTTCTATCATGGAAGCGTCTTTGCCGGTAATGATAATGACGCTTGCTCTTTGCTCTCAATACAAATTGGATCACAGACTTGCGGCAATAGTTACGATAATATCTATTGTTTTCTCTTTTATTACAATACCCATAACCGCGGCTCTCGTAGCGGGACTTTGATATAATTTCATTGCGGAGAATATTTTGTATAAGAAAATAAAAATTTTAATTATAGGAGAAATAAAAAAATGAAAAAAAGTGTCTTGATTATTCTTTGTCTGCTGTCTTTTTCTGCGGCGGCTTTTTCCGAGCTTATTGAAAGCGTGGATTATTATGTCGATTATAAACAGAACCCTCCAAACACTGCCGACGCTTTGCATGTAAATTTTATTACTTTGATGCCTAATCCGTCTGCGGCCGCCGAGATAGTAAAACAAGAACTAGCCGCTTACGGCAGGCGCGGCGGAAATAAAAATATTGTCGGTTCTGCTTGGCACACTGTGACCGGCGACGAAAAAGATTTGCGTAAAATTAATTTTTCAACAAATCTGGGCGCTTATGTTTGGATTGCAAGTTCAAAACGGATAGTGCCTTTTAATGAATATATAAGTATCCTTAAACAAAGAAGAAGATCAAGATAATTTTCCCATCCGCCGACACTGCCTCGCTTCTATTGTCCGCGCCGCTGCATGCGCGGATTTATCCTAAAAATTCGTCGTTTTGCATTTCATTATCTATCCGCGTTATCACAGGCGCGGGTTTATAGCGCTGAAAAATCTCAAACATATAATAGACTTATGTTTTTGTCGTAGAAGTTCCGCAAGGGCGGCATTTGCCAAACTTGCCGCCCCTGCGTGTCACGACATAAGGAAGGGCGGCTCACACACCGTCAAATGATAATCCAAAAAAACATTTCACTCATAAGCCCGTCCTCTAAGGCGGTCTCCGCTAAAAAACTTTGATAAATAAAGACACGACAAAATAATTAAATTATGCTGTCAAGTTCATTTAACCTATTATTATAAAAAGTCTATTGTGTTAAGAGACTTAACAAGCGCTTGACAAAAAAAAATAAATCAGTAAAATTATACCGATAATGTTTTATCAATAGAAAAATATCGGTAAAAAGCGAGCGATATAAAAATGAAAGAAAAGAAAATTTCTAAATCAGCGGTTCAAAGGATGCCATTATATTTGGACTATTTGCGTTCTTTGCTTATAAAGGCCGATGTCTCTCAGTATATTTCAGCCACGGCAATATCAAATGCGTTAAACTTGGGAGAGGTTCAGGTCAGAAAAGATTTGGCGTCCATAAGTTCTTTGGGAAAACCCAAAATCGGATATTCTGTTTTAGATTTATCTCGGGAGTTGGAGGATTTTTTAGGATACAGTAATGTCAATGAAGCCGTTTTAGTGGGAGCGGGAAAGTTGGGAAAAGCATTGCTTAATTATCAGGGTTTTGGACAATATGGTTTGAGAATATTGGCGGCTTTTGATAGAGACGCTAAAGTTGTCGGTAAAACTTCCGAAGGAAAAATCATCTATCCTATTGAAAAGTTTCCGCAAATAATAAAAAAGCTCGGCGTAAAGATGGGAATTATTACCGTCCCCGTGCAAAGCGCTCAATCCGTATGCGATTTAATGATAGAAAATAAAATAGCGGCGATATGGAATTTTGCAAATGTTTCATTAAAAGGACGTAAGGGAATTTTAATTCATAATGAAAATATGGCGGTATCTTTGGCGGTTTTATCAAATCATTTAAGAAGGTATCTTGACACAAATAAAAAACACGGAGGGAAGTAAAATGACAAAAGAATACGAAGTTGTTGACAGCGTGGAGAGTTTTGAGGCCGCGTTAAAGAGGACGAGGGAAGCGCAGAAAATTTTTGAAAATTTCACTCAGGAACAAGTTGATAAAATTTTCTTTGAGGCTTCGCTTGCCGCAAATAAACAAAGAATTCCTTTGGCAAAAATGGCTGTGGCGGAAACTGGAATGGGAATACTTGAAGATAAAGTGATAAAAAACCATTATGCTTCGGAATATATTTATAATAAATTTAAGAATGTAAAAACATGCGGGATTATCGAGGAAGATAAGGCTTTTGGCATAACAAAAATTGCTTCTCCTATGGGAGTAATTGCGGCTGTTATTCCGACGACAAATCCTACTTCCACCACAATTTTCAAAACTCTTATAGCGTTGAAAACAAGAAACGGAATTATTATAAGTCCTCATCCGCGCGCAAAAGGATGCACGATAGCCGCGGCAAAAATAGTTTTGGAAGCCGCTGTGGCCGCTGGCGCGCCCGAAGGAATTATAGGCTGGATTGACGTTCCGAGTTTGGAGCTGACAAATTTAGCTATGAAAGAAGCCGATATTATTCTTGCTACCGGAGGACCCGGTATGGTAAAAGCCGCTTATTCGAGCGGGAAGCCGGCTTTGGGCGTTGGCGCTGGAAATACTCCGGCTATAATCGACGACACCGCAAATATTCCTTTAGCCGTTAATTCAATAATTCTTTCAAAAACTTTTGACAATGGAATGATTTGCGCTTCAGAGCAGTCGGTTATCGCTTTAGACGGAGTTTATGAGAGAGTAAAACAAGAATTCATTGATAAAGGATGTTATGTTTTATCAAAAGGCGAAACTGATAAAGTTAGAAAAACAATAATAATCAACGGAGCTATAAATGCAAAAATAGTCGGACAGCCGGCTTATAAAATTGCCGAGCTTGCGGGGATTAAAGTTCCGATGGAAGCAAAAATTCTTATCGGCGAAGTTGAAAGCGTGGACTTGAGCGAAGAATTTGCTCACGAAAAACTCTCGCCTGTTCTTGCAATGTATAGAGCAAATAATTTTGACGAAGCTCTCGATAAAGCCGACGTTCTTGTAAAAGACGGAGGGCTGGGTCATACTTCCGTAGTTTATTTGAATGAATTGACGCAGGGAGACAAACTAAAAAAATTCGTTGATAGAATGAAAACATGCAGAATACTTGTCAACACTCCGTCCTCTCACGGAGCCATAGGCGATTTATACAATTTCAAATTGAATCCCTCTTTGACGCTTGGATGCGGCTCTTGGGGAGGTAATTCCGTATCTGAAAACGTCGGAATAAAACATCTTGTAAATATTAAAACAGTTGCCCAAAGGAGAGAGAATATGTTGTGGTTTAGAACGCCTCAAAAAATATATATAAAGAAAGGTTGTTTGCCTGTTGCTCTTGACGAGTTGAAAGCGGTTTTAGGTAAAAAAAGAGTCTTTATCGTTACGGATTCTTTCTTGTATAAAAACGGATATACAAAACCTATTTGCGATAAATTAGACGAAATGGGAATAGATCACACCGCGTTTTATAATGTGGAGCCGGATCCAACTCTTGCTTGCGCAAAAGCGGGTGCCGAGCAAATGAAATCTTTCGGACCTGATTGTATAATAGCCATCGGAGGCGGTTCGGCAATGGATGCCGCAAAAATTATGTGGGTATTATACGAGCATCCCGAAGCGAATTTTCTTGATATGGCTATGCGTTTTATGGATATAAGAAAGAGAGTTTATACTTTTCCAAAAATGGGAGAGAAAGCGTATTTCATAGCTATTCCGACTTCCGCGGGGACAGGTTCTGAAGTCACTCCTTTTGCGGTAATAACAGACGAGAACACTGGAGTAAAATATCCTCTTGCCGATTATGAACTTATGCCTAATATGGCTATAGTTGACGCCGATATGATGATGAGCGCGCCAAAAGGTTTGACGGCGGCTTCGGGAATCGACGCGGTGACGCACGCTGTGGAGGCTTATGTTTCAATGCTTGCTACGGATTTTACCGACGGACTTGCTTTGAAATCTTTGAAAATTGTTTTTGAATATCTTCCAAGGGCTTATGATAATGGAACAAACGATTATGTCGCAAGAGAGAAAATGGCTAATGCCGCAACTATAGCGGGAATGGCTTTTGCAAACGCTTTCTTGGGAATATGTCATTCTTTAGCTCATAAATTGGGAGCTTTCCATCACTTGCCTCACGGAGTGGCCAATGCTCTTATGATAAATGAAGTTATCAAATTTAACAGTGCGGATGCTCCGATAAAAATGGGAACTTTTTCGCAATATCAATATCCTAAAGCATTGTCGCGTTATGCGGAAATTGCCGACTATCTTGGATTGTCAGGTAAGACCGATAAAGAAAAAATGGAAAGGTTGGTCTCTGCGATAAACGATTTGAAAAATAAAATCGGCATAAAAGACACTATCAAAGATTATGGAATAGACGAAAAGAATTTTCTTGAAAGGTTAGACGAGATGAGCGAGCAGGCTTTTGACGATCAATGCACGGGCGCAAATCCGAGATATCCGTTGATAAGCGAATTAAAAGAATTGTATTTGAAAGCTTATTATGGGGATAAAAAATAGTTTTATAATTTAGTAAAATATACATAGTTAAGGCGGTTTCAGAAAGTCTTTTTATTTTTGAAACCGCCGTTTTCTATTGTTGGACGATAAGTTTGATAGTTTTCTTATATTTTTTATAATAAAAAAAAATGCGAGAGACTTATGAGAGGCTCAGGCTATCGCTTATTTTGTATTTTTATCATAGCTTAAACTGCGTAAAAATTTTAATAAAAGAGATATATATAATGTTATTTTCAAAAAAACCAAAACCAAAACCAAAATTTAGACTTGAACCTTTCAGAAGATTTAGTCTTTTTTTACAAAGAACATTTGAGTCGAGAAAAACTCCTCTGTGGACGAAGAATTTTGTTTTTATCAATATTTCTAATTTTCTTCTTTTCTTTTCATTTTATCTTCTTATGCCCACATTGCCTTTTTATCTTACGGATATTTTTAATATTCAAAATACTCATGCGGGTCTTATAATCGCCGTCTATGTTCTTGCTTCCACAATAATCAAGCCTATCACGGCTTTTTTTGCCGATGCTTTTGACAGGAAAAGAATATATGTTTTTTTATTTTTTATTTTCACAGCTCTTTATGCGGGTTATATTATTGCGGTGACTTTAATTCTTTTTATAATAGTTAGAATTCTTCAGGGTTTTGCTTTTGGCGCTTTAATGACTGTAAGCAATGCTTTGGTGATAGATATTATTCCTCGCCGCAGGCAAGGGGAAGGAATAGGATATTTTGGATTGTCCGGAACATTTGCAATGTCAATGGGTCCTTTTATCGGCCTTTTGTTTTATGATTATTTTGATTTCCATTATATTTTTTACGCTTCTTTATTTTGTGGAGCTATAGGCGGTCTTTTTGCAATTTTGGTAAAAGCTCCTTTAGCTGAAAAAACAAAAAATGAACCGATAACTTTAGACAGATTTCTTTTAATAAAGGGACTTCCGATAGGATTAAATTATTTATTTTTAGCAATTGCTTACGGAATGCTGACCACTTATGTGGCAATGTATGGAAAAGAGTTAAATGTCTGGGGAAGTTCGGGAATTTTCTTTATTGTGCTTTCCATAGGTCTTATTATTTCAAGACTTTTTTCGGGAAAGCATATAGATAAAGGCAGGGTTTTAGAAATAATAAAACTCGGAAATATTTTTGCGGCTTTCGCTTTTTTTCTTTTGTTTTTTGCCGACAAAATTCCGCACAGCCAATCGCTTATGTTTTTTATGGCGGCATTACTTATAGGTTTATCATACGGAATGATATTTCCGTCTTTTAACGTGATGTTTATCAGTTTAGCTCCCAACAGCAGGAGAGCGGCGGCAAGTTCCACTTATTTGACGAGCTGGGATTTGGGAATAGGACTTGGAATAGTTTTTGGCGGAAAAATTATAGACGCTATAAATATATCTTCAATTTATGCTTTCGCGGGTTTGGCGGCGATAATTTCAGTTTTGTATTTTGTTTCAATATCAAGCGGATATTTTGTAAAAAATAAACTTAGATAGCGCGGTTAAAAATTATTAGGGATGTTTTTATGGACAAAAAAGTTACGGTAGAATCTTTAATTTTAGACACTAATCAAGTTAAAACCGGAGATAAAATTTATCTTTCGGGAACAATTTATACGGCCCGCGACGCGGCGCATAAAAGGATAATAGATATTCTAAATAGAGGGGAAAAACCGCCTTTTGAGATTAAAAACAGCGCTTTGTATTATTGCGGTCCGTCTCCCGCAAAACCGAATGAAATTATCGGCGCTTGCGGTCCCACGACTTCTTCGCGTATGGATTTATTTACTCCAAAAATGCTTTCTTGCGGAGTTAAAATTTTGATAGGAAAAGGCGCCCGCAGCGATGAAGTAAATAAAGCGATTGCTTTTTATAACGCCGTTTATTTTACCGCCGTGGGAGGCGTGGCGGCTTTGCTTTCAAAAACTGTCCGGCAAGCCCGCTTAATTGCTTTTGAGGATTTAGGTCCGGAAGCGGTTTATGAGCTTGTTGTTGAGAATATGCCTTTGATAACAGCCGTCGATAGCGGCGGCGCTTCAATTTTTAATTTTTAATAAAGGAGAAAATAAATGATTTTGATTTTTGACATAGGCAATACAAATATTACAATCGGACTTTTTGACGACGATAAAAATCAAACTAACGCCAAAAAAGTATGGCGCATATCTTCAATTAGAAGCCAGACTGCCGACGAATATGCCATAATGCTTATGGATTTATTTCATTATTCCGGCATTAAATTTTCCGATATAAAATATTGCGCCGGAGCCAGCGTTGTTCCGCATCTCAACGGAGCTTTTGAGGAGTTGGCGGAGAAATATCTTAAACAAAAAATATTTTTTATAAATTCGGACAATTGCGCGGGATTAGAATTTTTAGTTAAAAATCCTAAAGAAGTCGGGGCTGATAGAATTGCTAATGCGGCCGCCGCTTTTCATCTTTTTGGAGGGGAAAGCGTTGTGATTGATTTTGGGACGGCCACAACTTTTGATTGCATAGATAAAGACGGAAAATATTTAGGAGGGGCTATCGCTTTAGGTCCTTCAAACGCGGCAAAGTCACTAAGTCTAAAAACCGCTCAATTGCCGCATGTGGAGATAAAAAAAGTTTCTTCGGCGATAGGAAAATCTACGGTGGAATGCATTCAATCGGGGTTATACATAGGATACATAGGTTTGATAAAAGAGATTATTTTAAGAATAAAAAATGAAATGATTGTTAAACATATTGTCGCGACGGGCGGTTTGGCTTATACGATAGCTTCAGAGATAAAAGAAATAGAAAAGATTTGTCCGGATTTAACTCTTTACGGAATAAAGTTAATCTGGGAAAAATCAAGGAAATAAAAAATGAAAACTATACCGAAAGAAATTTTAAAAGAAATGGAAAAATACTCGGAATTTTATAAAAAAGTTTGGAAAGAATGTTTTAAAATTGCGCCCGGTAAAATTTTAACTTACGGCGAGCTTGCAAAAAAGATAGGAAATAAAAATGCGGCAAGAGCCGTCGGAATGGCTTTGGGTAAAAATCCTTTTGCTCCTATTATTCCATGTCATAGAGTTATTAGAAAAGACGGGAAATTAGGTGGATATTCGGCGCGCGGCGGGATAAAATTAAAGAAAAAAATGCTTGATTATGAAAAGACTACGGGAAAAGATTATAAGAATCAATAAATTTCTATTCCAACGGGGCAGTGATCGGAGCCTTGTATATCGGCAAAAATAGCGGCTGATTTTAAGGATTTCAAAGCCGAAGTGTTTATAAAAAAATAATCCAATCTCCATCCCACATTTCTTTTGCGCGCTCCCGTTTTATAATCCCACCAAGTGTAATTTTGAGGTTCTTTATTAAAATGCCTAAAAGTGTCTATAAAACCCGCGTCTATAAGATTATCAAGTTTTTTTCTTTCTATCGGCATAAACCCCGTATTGTTCTCGTTTTCTTTTGGGCGCGCCAAATCAATTTCAAAATGAGCGGTGTTGAAATCTCCGCAAACTATAATATCTTTCTTTGAAAATTTTGAAAGATAGCTTATAAAATAGTCGTAAAAATCCAATTTATATTGCAATCTTTCCAGGCTTGCTCCGCCGTTTGGAAAATATATATTGAATATTATGAAATCCTTAAATTCAAGTTTTACTATTCTGCCTTCAATGTCAAATTTATCATTGTTTATTCCAAATTCTACCGATATGGGTTTCTTTTTTGACCATATTGCAGTTCCGCTATATCCTTTTTTTTGAGCGGTTGAGCAATAAAAATCGTAATTTTTTATCTCTTTAAGATTTTCCGGAATTTGTTCCTCGGCGGCTTTTGTTTCCTGAACGCATATCATATCCGCATTTGTTTCGTTAAACCAATCGAGAAAATTCTTTTTATAAATTGCTCTAATTCCGTTTATATTCCACGATATAATTTTCATAAATTAAGACACCTCGTAATTTTTACAAATTAAAACGCATTGTAACTTTTCACAGATTAAAATACCTTTCCGCTGCATTTTTATCTTTAACAATTTGTTTTTTTAATTCCTCTATATTTGAAAATTTTTTTTCGTCTCTTAGACGTTTAATTAAATAAACTTTCGTCTCTTTATTTCCCCATTTGCCGTTAAAATTTAATATGTGAATTTCTGGAATTATCGTTTTAATGTTTTTTATCGTCGGTCTATTGCCGATATTTGTAATCGACGGATAGAGTTTGTTTTTTTTTGCCGCTATGCTGATAAAAACTCCCGTAGGCAACACTTGAGATTTGTCCATTTTTAGATTTATCGTCGGAAATCCTATCTTTTTTCCAAGCCCTTTTTCTCTAAAAGGAAAACCGTAAAAATAAAAATTACGTCCAAGAATTTTATTTGCTTTATCAACATTATTATTTTCTAATAAATGTCTTATATGAGACGACGATATTTTTTTAGAAAGATATTTTAACGGTTTTATTACGCTTATTTCTATCCCAAGTTTTTTAGCGTTTTCTTTAAGCCATAAGACGTTTCCTTTTCTGTTTTTACCGAAAGCAAAATCAGGTCCGCAGACTATTTCTTTTGCGTTAAGTTCACCCGTTATAAAATTGTTTAGAAAATCAAGAGGAGTTTCTTTAAGAATTTCCGAAGAATTTGGTATTAAAATAATTTTATCTGGATGCAAATCTTGTATAAAATTTATTTTTTCATCCGTTGAAGTCAAAAGAAAACTTACGTTTTTCACAGGTTTTTCTATGACGATGACAATACTTTCTAAAGATTTTTTTTTAGCTTTTTCTACCGTTTCTTTTATCAGCTTTTGATGGCCTTTATGAACTCCGTCAAAAGTGCCTATGGTAATTATCGAATGTTTGTTTTTCATTTTATTTACAATTGAATTATTTTTGATTTAAGAATTTCAGGTTTATAAAAATCATTTTCTCCGACGGCGTCTTTAACGTCAAAAATCCCAGATTTCTCTCGGCGCAATGCGCAAACCGCCGCTCCGCAGCCTAAAAGTTTTCCCAAATCGTCCGCTATACTTCTTATATAAGTCCCGGATGAACACTCTATTTTCAAATCTAAAATTCCGTTTGAAAATGAAAGCATCTCTATATTTTTTATATTTACTTTTCGGGGTTTTCTTTCGATTTCAATTCCTTTTCTGGCAAGCTCGCAGAGTTTTTGTCCTTTAACTTTTAACGCCGAAAACATCGGAGGAATTTGTTCTATTTCTCCCAAAAAAGATTTCAGATAGTCTTTTATTAGAATTTCGTTCACGTAAGAATAATCTTTTTGCTCTATTATTTTTCCGTCCGTATCGGCGCTGTCCGTTCTTATTCCAAGCTTAAATGAAGCGGAGTAAATTTTATCTTGTTTCATAAATTCATTTTGCTTTTTTACCGCTTCGTTTATCAAAATAATCAAAAGTCCCGTCGCCAAAGGATCTAATGTTCCGCAATGTCCCGTTTTTTTAGCATCCAATACTCTTTTTATCGTATTACAAATCTTAAAAGAAGTTGCGTTTGTGGGTTTATCAATTAAAAGCATTCCGCGAATAGAGCTCATTTCACACCGCCCTTTTTTCTTATCTTTCTGTGTGTATTATTTTAATTCCTTAAATATTTTTTTCAATAAATCCCGGCTCTCTTTTATGCTTTTATTAATTGTTGCGCCCGCCGCGTTTTTATGTCCGCCGCCTCCGAGTTTTTTTACTATCGGTAAAAGATTAAATTCTTTTACGGAGCGCATGCTTAATTTTGTGGAATTTTTTCCTTCCTCTTTAAGCAGACAAGATACTTTTGTTTGTCTTAGTCTTAGAGGATAACTTACTATCCCTCCGGTATCCTCGTCTTTTGCTTCGGCGTCATTAAGCATTTTTTTTGTTATAGTCATATAAACAAGTTTTTGATCAAACATTGTTTTTAATCCTAAAAGCGCCATTGATAAAATCCTTAACGATTGAATAGTTTCATTTGAATAAATTTTGCGGCTAATTTCAATAATAGGCGCGCCGAGTTCTATCAATTTTGCGGCGGCGATATGAGAATTTGCCGTGACATTTGAGTTTTGAAATTTTCCGCTGTCGGTAAGAAGTCCCACATATAAATTATAAGCCTCGTCTTTAGACGGTTTTATTTTCATATACTCAAAAATATTTAACACAAGTTCGCAAACGGACGATGAATCGGCAATCACATAATTGACGTCTCCAAAATTAGAATTGATTCTATGATGATCTATATTTATAATTTTTTTTGCCTGAGACGGATTTATAATGTCGCCCATTCTTTGAAAATCTAAAGACTCAAGCAGTATTGCGCAATCAAATTGGACATTTTCCGGTTTTTCTTTTTTAACCTTTGCTATTCCTTTTATACAGGAAAGATTTTGAGGAATATCGTCGGCGCAATAAACTTCGGCTTTTTTGCCCATTCTTTGCAACATTTTTGCAAGAGCGCATGCGCTTCCTAAAGAATCGCCGTCGGGTTTGACATGTCCCGCAATAAAAAATGTTTTTGATTGTTTTATTATTTTTGATATTTCGGAGAGTTTATTCATATTTTTAAGAGATGATTTTGGCATAAATTAGGCATCGCCGCTTTTTATTTTTTCAAGAATATTTATTATCTTTGTCGCTTTTTCATTTGTGTCGTCATAGATTAAAAGTATTTCGGGCGTGCGGCGAAGATTTAATTTTAGAGCCAGCTGATGTCTTATTTCCTTTATATTATTTCTCAGTATGGTTTCATTTTTTTCTTTTTCTTCATCGTTTCCAAAAATTGAAAAATAAATTTTGCAATTTAACAAATCGTCTGAAAGTTTAACTTCCGTAATAGAAACGACGGCCGTGTCCAAATCGTCAAAATCTCTTATTATTTCCGCCGTCGTCCTTTGAATAAGCTCGGCTACGCGGGTAGATCTTTTATAATTTTGCATTATAGTTTTCTCGCCGTTTTTTCGAGAGCAAAACATTCGACGACGTCTCCCGTTTTTATATCGGAAAAATTTTCAAGTCCAATTCCGCACTCAAATCCTTTATCAACTTCTTTTGTATCGTCTTTGAATCTTTTTAACGATGAAATATTTCCTTCAAAAATTATGGCATTGTCTCTTAACAGTCTGGCTTTAGCCGCTCTTTGAATTTTTCCTTCCGTTACTAAACAACCGGAAATTGTTCCCGAGCTTGAAAGTTTGAACACCTGCTTTACGGAGGCTCTTCCGAGAATTTTCTCTTTTAAGTCGGGGTCCAAAAGTCCTTCCATAGCCGCTTTAACATCGGCGGTAAGCTCATAAATTATTCTATAAATCTGTATGCTTACGCCCGCATCCTCGGCGAATTTTTCAACCGCAGGGTCTGGTCTCAAATTAAATCCGACTATTAAAGCGTCCGATGCGATAGCTAAATCCACGTCGGAAGCAGTTATCGCTCCCGCGCCTCTATGAACTATTTTTAGATTTATTTCATTAGTTGACATTCTCTCCAATTCGTCGCATACAGCTTCTAAAGATCCCTGCACGTCGGCTTTCAAAATAATTCTTAAATCTTTTGTTTTTCCCGCGCTGATGTCGGCAAGCGACAAATGTCTCTTTCCCGTCAATGACGCCGTTTTTGCTTTTTGAAATCTTGACTCGGCAATTTGTCTTGCTTGCTGCTCGCTGTCCACCGTGATAAATTTGTCGCCGGCTTGAGGGGGATTATTTATTCCAAGAACTTCAGCGGGCGTGCTTGGAAACGCCTCGTTAAATCTTTTTCCATACTCGTCCGACATTGCTCTTATTTTTCCATAAGTGGTTCCGACGACGATATTATCTCCTACTCTTAAAACTCCTTTTTCAACCAATAAAGTTACGAGTGTTCCTTTTTTGGAATCAAGTTTTGCCTCAATGACGATGCCTTCGGCCGCTCTTTCAGGATTAGCTTTAATCTCCATCATATCCGCTTTTATTTGTATATTTTCCAAAAGTAAATCTATGTTGATATTTTTCTTTGCCGATATTTCCACCATTATTACGTCTCCGCCCCACTCCTCTGCTAAAAGTCCGTATTGATTAAGTTCCTGTTTTACTTTCTGAGGATCCGCCGTCGGTAAATCTATTTTATTTACGGCGACAATTATCGGGACGTTCGCGTCTTTTGCATGGTTTATAGCTTCTATCGTTTGAGGCATTATTCCGTCGGCGGCCGACACGACTAAAATTACAATGTCGGTAATCTGCGCTCCTCTTGAACGCATTGCCGTAAAAGCCTCATGGCCCGGCGTATCGAGAAAAGTGATGAATCTTCCGTCTGATGTTTTAACTCTATAAGCTCCTATATGCTGAGTGATTCCTCCGTATTCTCCCTGCGCGATATTTGTTTTTCTGATGGCGTCTAAAAGAGAAGTTTTGCCGTGGTCAACATGTCCCATAATTGTAACGATAGGCGGACGGGATTTTAATTTTGATTCGTCTTCTTTTTTATTTGTATTTTCCTCTTCCGAATATATTGATATGAGTTTTGCCTCATACATAAACTCGCTTGCTAATAATATGGCTATATCCGTATCAAGTCTTTGATTTATCGTCGCAAGGCTCCCCATAGAAAGCAATTTTTTTAACAATTCTCCGACGCTTACATTCATTTTTGACGCTAAGTCGCGGACAGTTATAAGCTCGTTTATTTCTATTGTCCCTATAATAGTTGGAATTGGTTTTTCCGGAGTTTTTTGAGGTTCTTTGGGTTCGGGGACGGGTTCCGGCTCGGGGATGTTTTGCGCTATATCTGTTTGCACAGATTTTACAGTTTCTTTCTCATCTTTATGACGCGCTTGAATTTCAGATTTGTTTTCTTGAGTAGAAATAGGCGGCTTTTTTTTCTCAACACTGGGAGTTTCGCTTTGAGTCGATTTATCATCTTGATAATTTTCCGGAATTTGAGCAGTCGTAGTTTTCTCTGCTTTAGCAGATTTTTTTGTTTTATCAGGCTTATCAGTTTTTTGCGTTTTGTTAGTTTTGGCAACTTTATTGCCGTCTTGTGTTTTCTTTGTTTTTGTCTTTTTCTCCTTTGGCTCAGCAGTAGCGGTTGAAACTTTTTTAGTTTTAGACGTTTTAATTTGTTTTGCCGCGTCTTTAGAAGTTTCTTTTTTTTCCGTAGATGTGTTTTTCTTTTCGCCGCTCTTCTCTTTTTTCGCCGGTGTTTTTTTCTTGTTGTCTTTTTCTGTTGATTTCGAATCTTTTTTTATTGGCATATTTCAAATCCTTTAACTCTTAAATTTTAACTGTTTTTTGCCGCCTCAATTATTTTTTCAGCCGTCTTTTGTCCTATACCGGGAAGAGTGGTCAAATCGTCAACAGTAAGAGTTTTTAATTTTTCTATATCGGTAAATCCGGCTTGAACCAAAATCAAAATAGTTTTATCGCCCAAACCTTTAAGTTTTTCCAAAGCCGCAGTTTGACGTTCCACTTTCAATTCATTTTCTTGTTTTTTCTGGCTTTCCGAATGGACGTCTATATGCCATCCCGTAAGTTTTGCGGCAAGACGGACATTATGCCCGTTTTTGCCTATGGCAAGAGAAAGCATATCGTCCTCGACTAAAACCTCGGCCTTTTTTTCACTTTCGGAAATAAGATTTACCGCCAATACTTTAGCGGGCGTAATCGCATTTGTAATGTATTTTACTATATTGTCCGAATATGCGATTAAATCTATTCTTTCATTTCCGCCAAGTTCGTCTATAATAGGTCTGATCCTTGCGCCTTTTACTCCCACGCAGGCGCCGACGGGATCAACTTTTTGATTGTTCGAAATGACGGCGACTTTTGCGCGCATTCCCGGATCGCGGACTACATCTTTTATTTCCACAATTTTTTCATAGACTTCAGGGACTTCGAGTTCAAAAAGTTTTTTTATAAGTTCGGGACTTTTTCTTGAAAGAATAGTCGAGGGCGCTTTATTTATATTCTTTTTAACGGATACGATTACGGCTTTAATCCTTTGGCCTATATTAAATTTTTCTTTTGGAATTTGTTCCGTTATCGGCAAAATCGCTTCCGACCGCCCCAAATCAATCACTATGCTTTTATTTGCAAATCTATAAATATCTCCGCTGATAATCTGGCCGACTTTATCTTTCATTTCTTCATAAAGAGAATTTCTTTCGGCTTCTCTAATTCTTTGGACGATAACATTTTTTGCAGTCTGAGCCGCTATACGCGCAAAATCCTGAGTGTTTAATAGAATTTTGACGGTATCGCCCTCTTTTACCAAGTGGTCTATTTTCTGCGCTTCAGAAAGAGATATTTGCAAAAGAGAATTTTCTAACTCTCCGTCTTTTACAACCGTTTTCAGAGCTTGTGTTGTCATCTCTCCCGTTTCTAAATCCACTTTCGCAACTACATTTACATTTTTGCCGACATGTTTTTTGTATGCCGAGACAAGAGCGTTTTCTATTATGGAAACGATATCCTCTTTTTTTATGTTTTTATCTTTCTCAAGCTGTTCGAGAGCGCTCAAAAGCTCCTTTTTGTCTGCCATAAAATCCTCCGTTAAAATTCAGGTTCCAAATTAGCTTTCCTTATATTTGAATACTCTATCTCCGCCGCGCCGTTTGTAACATCGTCAATTTTTAATATTCCGTTATTATAAGATAAAATAATTCCTAAAAAATTTCTTTGATTGTTACGCGCCACAAGAGTTTGAATGCGCGCCTTGCTTCCGATAAACCGCACAAAATCTTTTTCTTTTTTCAGCGGTCTGTATAATCCGGGAGAAGATATTTCCAAAATATAAGACTCGTCCGTGATGTCCATCTCGTCCAATTCCGCCCCAAATATTGCGCTCATTTTCTCGCAATCGGCTATATCTACTCCGCCGTCTTTATCTATATAAATGCGAATTATACGTTTTCCATCCTCTTTTATATATTCAATATCTACAATTTCAAATCCCTCTTTTTGCGCAAAGGGCGATAATAAAATTTCTATTTCTTGAGATTTGTTCAGCATATTTTCCCCATACATAAAAAAAGACGGCTAAAGCGCCGCCTCCGTTTGAAATAAAGTCTAATTATACTTATATTTTTCCAAAAGTCAAGGGCGCGGCTGTATTTGCTTAATTTGCGCAATGGATGCGGGTGCGGACTTTGTAAAGAATACTTTAACAATTGTAAAGAATTGTTTGACAATGCTATTATGATTTTATACTATAATTCTAAAATGTAGTGAAAATAATTAGGAGGTTTGGTTATGGCAATTAAAGTAGGCATTAACGGTTTTGGAAGGATTGGTCGTTTGGTTTTTCGCGCTGCGCAGTCAAGGAGCGATATTGAAGTTGTTGCTGTCAACGATTTGATTTCAGTTGACTATATGGCTTATATGTTAAAGTATGATACGGTTCACGGTCAATTCAAGGGAACGGTTGCCGTAAAGGACGGAAGTTTGATTGTCAACGGCAAAACTATACGAGTGACATCGGAAAAAAATCCCGCCGATTTGAAATGGGGAGATGCCGGAGCCGAATATGTCGTTGAGTCAACCGGTTTATTTCTTGATAAAACAAAAGCTCAAGGCCATATTGACGCGGGCGCAAAATATGTCGTTATGTCCGCTCCGTCAAAAGACGATACGCCGATGTTTGTTTGCGGCGTAAATTTAGACGCTTATAAAAAAGGAACGCAATTTGTTTCCAACGCTTCCTGCACTACAAATTGTTTGGCTCCGATAGCGAAAGTTCTTAATGATAAATTTGGCATCACCGACGGTTTGATGACTACGGTTCATGCCACTACGGCCACTCAAAAAACGGTTGACGGTCCTTCGGCAAAAGATTGGAGAGGGGGACGCGCCGCCGCTGGAAATATAATTCCTTCATCCACAGGAGCGGCAAAAGCCGTCGGTAAAGTTATTCCTCAATTAAACGGAAAATTGACCGGTATGTCTTTGCGTATTCCCACGCTTGACGTGTCGGTGGTGGATCTAACCGTTAATTTGGCAAAGCCGGCTAAATACGACGAGATAAAAGCAGCTATGAAAGCCGCTTCAGAAAATGAGCTTAAAGGTATTTTGGGTTATACGGAAGACGAAGTCGTTTCTTCAGATTTTGTCGGCGACCCGCGCACTTCTATATTTGACGCAAAAGCCGGAATAGCTTTGACTGATACTTTCGTAAAAGTTGTTTCTTGGTATGATAACGAGTGGGGCTATTCAAATAAAGTGATAGACCTTATCGCTTATATGAAAAAGGTCAACGGGTAATAAAATAAAAACGGATGATAAAATAATATGTATAAATCAAATAAAGGTTTCCTCTTGTCTTGCGCTTAAAAGACGAGGGAAACCTTTATTTTTATGGAGGCAAAAATAGTATGAAAAAAACGCTTAAAGACATTGATGTAAAAGGTAAAAAAGTTTTAGTGAGAGTGGATTATAATGTTCCTCTTGACGCAAATCTAAATATTACAAACGATAAAAGAATAGCGGCGACTCTTCCGACATTGAATTATCTTTTAGATCAGGGCGCGGCTATAATTCTTATGTCTCATTTAGGAAGACCAAAAGGCAAAGTCGTCGCCTCAATGAGCTTAAAACCAGTTGCAAAAAAACTTAGCGAACTTTTGGGAAAACCCGTAAAGTTTGTCAGCGACTGCATAGGACCTGAAGTTAAAAAAGAAGCTGCGGACTTAAAGCCGGGGGAAATACTTCTTCTTGAAAATTTAAGATTTCATCCCGAAGAAGAGGGCAAAAATTCCGAAGGTCAAAAAGATAAAGCCGCTATGGATAGTTTTGCAAAAGAGCTTGCAAGTCTCGGCGACGTTTTTGTTCAAGACGCTTTTGGAACCGTTCACAGAGCTCATGCATCGACGGCCGGGATTGTTAAATATGTTAAAGATGCCGCGGCCGGATTTTTGGTTGAGAAAGAGTTGAAGTTTTTAGGCGAAGCGCTTAATAATCCTAAAAAGCCTTTTGTCGCAATACTTGGCGGAGCAAAAGTTTCGGATAAAATAAATGTGATTGAAAATTTGCTTACAAAAGTTGATTCAATTATTATCGGCGGAGCTATGGCCTACACTTTTTTGAAATCGCAAGGAGTGGCTGTTGGAAAATCTTTAGTTGAAGACGATAAAATTGATTTGGCTTTGGATATTTTGAAAAAAGCAAAAGAAAGAAAAGTTGATTTTATTATTCCTCTTGATCATATAATTACGGATAAAATTGATTTTGTAAATAAAGAAGTTCCGCAAGACGCGATTGTTAAGACGACAAGCGACGACGCTATTCCCGACGGTTTTATGGGCGTTGACGTCGGACCTCAATCAATAGAAAAGTTTTCTGAAGTTTTGAAAGAGGCGAAAACTATTGTTTGGAACGGTCCGCTCGGAGTTTTTGAAATAAGCCAATTTGCAAAAGGCACAATTGAAATAGCAAAAATCGTAGCTGAAGCTACCGACGACGGCGCTGTTTCGGTAATCGGCGGAGGAGATTCTGTCGCGGCAGTAAAGCAAGCCGGCGTTGAAAAAAGAATTAGTCATATTTCAACAGGCGGCGGTGCGTCTTTAGAATTTCTTGAAGGAAAAGAGTTGCCCGGGATAGCGGCTTTGCCGGAAAAATAAATTTTTGAATTTATAGAAGTCAAAAATTAAAATTGTTTTGACGCAATGAATTAAATATTTTATTTGAATAAATCCTCGGTTGACATTTATAAAGTTAATCGGGGATTTTTATAGTTTAATACTGTTTTTTGCGTTCAAACTAAGGAGAAAAATTATGCTCTCAAAAAGAGTCCAATCGATTAAATCCGCACCGACTTTAATGATAGACGCGAAAGCAAAAATGTTAAAACAACAGGGCGTTGACGTTATCAATTTTGGTCCTGGCGAGCCGGATTTTGACACTCCAAAACATATAAAAGATATTGCAATTAAAGCTATAAATGAAGGCTATACAAAATATTTGCCGGTGGGCGGCACGCTTGAATTAAAAAAAGCGATTGTTGATAAATTAAAAAGAGATAATAATCTTGAATATTTGCAAGACGAAATAGTCGTTTCTTGCGGCGCAAAACATTCTTTATATAATTTAACGCAGACCGTTATAAATGAAAATGACGAGGCTATAGTCATCGCTCCTTTTTGGGTTTCTTATACGGATATGCTTATACTTGCGGGCGGAAAACCCGTGATAATAAATACTTCCGACGAGACGGGCTTTAAGGTTCGCCCTGAGCAAATTGAAAAAGCCATAAACAAAAAAACTAAAGCTCTGATAATAAATTCTCCGTCAAATCCCACAGGGGCCACGTATTCGGCAAAAGAGTTGGCGGCTATCGGCGAAATATGCGTAAAGAATAATATTTTAATTATTGCCGACGATATTTATGAAAAACTTGTCTATGATAATTTTCAATTTACATCAATCGCTTCAATATCAAAAGAAATAAAAGATATGACTGTCGTTATAAACGGAGTTTCTAAAGCTTACGCTATGACGGGCTGGCGCATAGGTTATGCGGCGGGTAGAAAAGATATTATTTCGGGAATGACGAAAGTCCAAAGTCAATCGACTTCAAATCCAACTTCAATTTCTATGAAAGCGGCAACGCAGGCGTTAAACGGCGATCAGAGCGAAGTTGAATTGATGAGAAAAGAATTTGAAAAGCGCAGAAATTTTATAGTTGATCAATTAAACGGTATAGAAAATATCAAATGTCTAAAACCCGAGGGAGCTTTTTATGTTTTTCCAAATATAGCAAAACTTTTAGGAATGTCTTTTAATGGAAAAAAAATAGAAAATGATATTGATTTTGCCGACTTTCTTCTTGATAATGCAAAAATAGCCGTCGTTCCGGGAAGCGCTTTTGGCGCGGAGGGACATATAAGATTTTCTTACGCCACGTCTATGGATAATATAAAAGAGGGGATGAAAAGATTAAAAGAAAGTTTGAAATTATTGAAATAATTGGACTAAAATTAGAATTGACTTTTGCGGATTTTGACTCTCGCGCATTTCAATTCTAATATTAGTTCGTAAAGATGCTTGTGCCAGTTTTGTGTTTTTGAAATGAACATATGAAAATATTTATATTGTTAAATGGATTCTATAAGTAATATTTAGTAATATTCAATGATTTTTATAAAAAAGGAAGCGGATAATATGTATGAAAACAATCGCACGACATCGCACAACATCGCACAACATCGCACAACATCGCACAACATCGCACAACATCGCACAACATCGCACAACATCGCACAACATCGCACAACATCGCACAACATCGCACAACATCGCAACACATCGCACAACATCGC
>JAISQF010000014.1 GCA_031274365.1 Elusimicrobiota bacterium
CCCCCCCCCCCCCCCCCCCCCCCCCCCCCCCCCCCCCCCCCCCCCCCCCCCCCCCCCCCCCCCCCCCCCCAGTCTCTTTTAGCTCATTGCAGGGCATTGAAGCATTGTTATTTGACAAAGTAATAGCAGGTGTTGAAAAGCATAGAACTTTGGAAAATTTGGGAAAACTGTAAAAGTGTAATTTCTTAAACATAAAAACTATATCCTTTTAATTTTGAAAAGAGGATGTTTGTAATCAGGCAATTAGCCCAGCAGAAAAAAGAAAAGATTAGCCGCAGTAAGAGTAAATAAAGACCCGCCTCAATTTTTAATGCAGTTGCTTTGTATCAAATTTACATCTGTAATGTCAAACTTCGTCCGCTAAAGCGGACTGTTAATGAAGCGTCATCCCTGCGGGACTTCTACGACAAAAACATAAGTCTATTATCTGTTTGAGATTTTTCGCATATCATTGCCGGCTCTTATGACAATCTTACTTTTATATACGTCTTATTATTATAGCCGGCTAAGTTTATTTGTTTTATATTTGCCTTATATTTGCCTGCAAATTCTTTTCCCGAATTATTTATAGCAGTCTCTAAAATCTGTTTTGTTTCGCTGTCTATTTTTTGCGCTTTAGTTTTAAGAGTTAAAATATTGCCGCTTATACCGCCGTATTCTGGGGAAACCAAACGAATAATTTCTCCCAAAAATGGATTTCTATATCCGAGTCTTTCAATGTCCGCGACAATCAGTCTGCCTGCAAATTCATCGTTAGTTATTTCATGTTTATCGTCGATAATTTTTTTTACAATATCTTTGCCGGCTTTAAGCTCAAGAATATTTCTTGAAAAATAATCGTCTCTTGAAATGCGTTCATAATAATAAGATTTATAATCGTCTATGTTTTGAATATATCTATAAAGAATATTTTTTTGCGGCGTAAAGGCGTTCACGACCATATATTTAATATTTGAATCGCTGCTTAAAACCACTCTCAATATATTGCTGACCGCGACTGAAAAATTATGTTGAGCGTCCTGCAAGTCTTTATCGTCGCTTGAGAGAAAGCCCTCCGTTTCTATATCAAGATAGATTGTATTTCCAATTATTGTAACGGTAGAATCTATGCCGCTCTCTTTTTTTATCAGCTCTTTCAAGCTTTGATCCATAGATTCTTTCGGATAAGTCGGGACGTTACAAGCGGAGAAAAGAAATAAAAACGATATTGATAAGATTAAAATTTTTTTCATTTTTCAAAATCTCTATTGCCCTCGCAATACCGCCGATTTATTAATTTTAACACCAGCATTTTTTAATGTCTCTTCAAATTCGTCAAAATCCAATTCTTTAACTTCAAGAAGTTTTTCTACCACAGCGTCAACGGCTTTCCAATTTTTTCTCAGAAAAGTTTCGGCTTTCTTTAAAGAAGTTTCTAAAATACTTAAAGTTTCATCATTAAGCTGCTCTTTAAGTTTTGAAGACAATTGTTCTTTTGGCATTACGCTAAAATCTCCTACGAAATTTTTTCTTCCCATACCCAAACGCCACACCATAGCGTTTGCTATTCGCATAGCGTCGGCAAAATCCGAAGAAACGCCCGTTGAAGTCGTTCCGTATTTTATTTTTTCAGCCGCATAACCCGACAAATCCACGAGAATATCGGCTAAAAGTTTTTCTTTATTATAGATGTGGAATTCCTCTTTTGGATGATAAGAAACAAGACCGAAAGAATCTTTGTGAGATTTTATCGTGACCTTAAAAACGTCGTTTGTCGGGTGGAGCATATATAAAGACAATGCATGCCCCGCTTCGTGATACGCCGTTTGCTCAAGCTCGGCTGGAGTCATCTCAAGGTGAGTTTCCATTCCCAAATCTATTCTATCCATAGCGTCGGACAAATCGTCCATATCCGTTAAATCTTTCTTTTTTCTTGCGGAAATTAAAGCCGCTTCTTTAACGATATTTTCAATATCGGCGGGAGATTTACCGACGGCTTTTCTTGCAAGCCTGTCAATTTTTACGTCTTGTAAATATTTGATTTTGCTTAGGTAAAAAGAAAAAAGAGCCTCTCTTTCTTTTAAGTTTGGAAGCGTGATATTTATTTTCCTGTCAAAACGTCCGGGTCTCGTTAACGCTTTGTCTAAAACTTCTTCATTTGCATTTGTTGCGGCTATGACAATTACATTGCTTTTACTTGTATCAAGGCCGTCCATCTCGACAAGAAGCTGATTTTGAGTGCTGTTTGTTTCCTCTCCTCCGCCCATATAAGAAAAAGTTCTGCCTCTTCCTATCACTTCAATTTCGTCTATAAAAACAATGCAAGCTCCGTTGACAAGGGCATATTCGCGCGCTTTCTTAAAAAGATTTCTCATTCTGCTCGCGCCCACTCCGACAAAAACTTCCACAAATTCGCTGCCCGCCATATTGATAAAAGGAATGCCGCATTCTGTGGCGATTGCTTTTGCAAGTAAAGTTTTCCCGCAGCCCGGAGGTCCGATTAAAAGAATTCCTTTTATAATCTTACCTCCTATTTTTTGAACCTGTTTTCTGTCTTTTATCAACGATACGACTTCAAGCGCTTCTTTCTTTGCTCCCTCCAACCCTATCACATCGCTAAATTTAACTTTTATATTTTCGCTTTTAATCGCGGTTTTTTTTATTTGTCCAAAACCCCGCCGCATAAAAAAATAAGCGTAGAAAAAAACAAAAACCAAAGCGTTCATTGCGACCATCAAAAATTGAATGGGCATAGTGGCGAGAGTCATTGTTCTGTAAAATGATTCAAGCTGCATAAGTCCGTAGATTGATAAAAGTATAAGAAATAATCCACCCGCGCCGATTAAGATCCAAATCAAATTATTTTTAATAAATTGTTTTATTTTTCGCATTAAATTATCGGCTCCGGATTTTTACCGCTCAAAAAACACAAAAACGCTTCGACGTCTTTTGCATAAAAAATTCCAAAATCCTTATTATCAGCATCTTTATAAATACTTTTTATCACCGGAGAACTCTCTATGATTTTTGCTTTTACGGCAATATTTTGACTGTCCAAAACAGCCTTGCCTTTTACTCTTATCCATTCTTGGCAATCCTTTGAAGACGCGGCAATTTCAAAGTTTGGATTTTTTTCCAATTGTTTATAAACGTCTTTTTTTACAGAGGTGCAAAAATAAAGTTTGCCGTCAATTTCGTCGATAAAACCAAACGGTCTGACTTTTGCTTTGTCACCGTCGGTAGTGGCTAAATAAAAAACTCCGCAATCTTTGATAAATTCAACTATTTTTTTGTTCATAATTTTCTCCCTTTTTTAATATTAAAATTACCATTGCGTCTCGTTAAACCGCAATCTCTATTTTTTTATTTATTTGAGCTATAATTATTTTCCTCTTTTGTAATCACAATATCATGCGGATGACTTTCAATAAGTCCCGCCGAAGTGATTTTTATAAACTCAACGTTTTCTTTCAATTCTTTTATAGTCGCCGCTCCGCAATAACCCATTGCCGAACGCAAACCGCCTATAAGCTGATAAACTACATCGCCTACCGCTCCTCTATAAGGAACTCTTCCCTCGACGCCTTCCGCCACAAGTTTTTTCGTATTATCCTGAAAATATCTATCGCTGCTTCCTTGCGCCATAGCGGCCGACGATCCCATGCCGCGATATTGCTTAAACGCTCTGCCGTTATACATTATATTTTCGCCCGGGCTTTCATTAGTTCCCGCAAATAAAGATCCCAACATACATACGTCTGCGCCCGCGGCAATCGCTTTGGAAATATCGCCTGAATATTTTATGCCTCCGTCGGCTATTATAGGAATATCGTATTTTGCGGCGACTTGAGCGCAATCATAAACTGCCGTAATTTGAGGCACGCCCACGCCGGTGACAACTCTTGTCGTGCATATGGCGCCCGGTCCTATTCCAACTTTTAACGCGTCCGCGCCGGCTTCGATTAAATCTTTAGCCGCTTGCGCCGAGGCAATATTACCGGCTATTATTTGAGCTTGCGGAAAACTATTTTTTAATTTTTTTACTAATTCAATCACGCCTTCGCTGTGTCCGTGAGCCGTATCTACTACCAAAACGTCAACCTGCGCATCAAGCAGAGCTTTCGCTCTGTCTAAAACGTCTTTTGTCGCTCCAATTGCCGCGCCGGCCAATAACCTGCCTTTTTGATCTTTTGATGAATTTGGATAATTTATCGCTTTTTCAATATCTTTAATTGTAATGAGTCCTTTCAAAATAAAATTCTCGTCAACAAGAGGAAGTTTTTCAATTTTTTTACTCATTAAAAATTCTTTGGCTTTTTTAATAGACGTTCCGACTTTTGCTGTAACAAGATTATCTTTAGTCATAATATCGCCTATTTTTTTAGAGTCGTCGGTTTCAAAACGCATATCTCTATTTGTAATTATGCCGACAAGTTTTCCGCTGTCGTCAACAATAGGCACTCCGGATATATGGTATCTCGACGCGATAGCTTTGGCATTTGCCAAAGTGTCCGCAGCTTTGAGCGTAAAAGGATCACAAATTACGCCGTTATCGCTTCTTTTTACGCGGTCAACTTCAGAAACTTGAGAATCTATAGACATATTTTTATGTATTATGCCGATGCCGCCCTCGCGCGCAAGAGCTATGGCCATATCGGATTCTGTCACTGTGTCCATACCCGCGCTCATCAAAGGAATATTAAGGAGAATTTGTTTTGTTAGATTTGTGTTTAATTGAACTGATTTTGGCAAAACTTTAGAGCGGCGGGGAATCAATAAAACGTCGTCAAATGTCAAACCTTCTTTTAGAAATTTTGTGTCCATTTTTTTCTTTACTCTCCATAATTTTTTAATTTGATTATACTCTTTTTACTTCTTTTTTCAAAAGGGGGGAATGCGCTGCCGGCAAGATGATGAGGCGGGCGCCGCATATATTACGCAAGAGGGCGAAAAACCCCAAACATATAAAGACTTATGTTTTTGCCATAGAAGTCTTGCAAGAGACGACACTTGCTTTTATTTTTTATTCTTTCTTTTTTAGTTTTTTGACTTCAGCCGCTGCGGACATTCGCTTATATTTTTTTGGCATTTGCCAAACTCGCCGCCCCCGCGCATTACGACATAAGGTAGGACGGCTCACACAGTGTCAAATGATAATCCAAAAAAATATTTCGCTCATAGACACGTCCTTTTAAGGCGGCCTCTGCAAAAAACCCTCTATAAATAAAGACACGACAAAATAATTAAATTATGCTGTAAGTTCATTTAACCTATCATTACAAAAAGTCTAATATGTTAAGAGATGTTACAGAGGGTTGACGTTTATTTTAAGAATTATTCCGCATCCAAGTATTCCCTTAAAGATTTACTTCTCGAGGGGTGACGCAATTTTCTTATGGCTTTAGCTTCAATTTGTCTAACTCTTTCTCTGGTCACACCGAATTTTTTTCCAACTTCTTCCAATGTGCTGGGATAACCTATGCCGATCCCATATCTTAAACTAATAATATCGGATTCGCGCGGGGTCAAAGTGTTTAGAACTTTTTGAAGATCAAGCTGCAATCTATATTGTTGAGTTTTTGCAACGGGGCTTGGACTATTTTGATCTTCAATAAAATCCTCAACTTTTGAATCTTCTTCCGCCATCACCGGCGAGGCTAATGATATTGGCTCTTGCATCATTTTAAGTATTTTTCTCACTCTGTCGATCGAAAGATGCAATCCTTTGGCATACTCTTCGACATTAGGCTCTCTGCCGATATCTTGCTGAAATCTTTTTTTGAATTTTGTCAATTTGGATATAAGTTCTTTCATATGAACTGGAATTCTTATCGTTCTTGATTGATCGGCTATGGCGCGGTTTATTGATTGTCTTATCCACCATGTCGCATATGTTGAAAACTTAAATCCTCTTTTCCATTCAAACTTTTCAACGGCTTTTGATAGCCCCAAATTACCTTCCTGAATTAAATCTGAAAGTTCAAGATTGCTTATACCCGTGTGTTTTTTTGCTATTGAGACGACAAGCCTGAAATTAGCTTCAATAAGTTTTTTCTTATCGCGGTGTATTATTTCTTCAAGTTCTCTTATTTTTCTATCGGTTTCTATCATCTCTTCGGGGGTAATGGCAAATGTTGTTTGCAGAGAATCTTGTTTTGCCAAAACGGTTTCAATTTCGTTTAAGTCATTTTCCACATTTGCAATTTTGGCGCCCGTTGTCTTCTCAAAAGCCGACGCAGAAATTTTTTTTGCCATAAAATTTTTATAAAGAGCTTTCACTTTTTGAACTGAATTTTTGTATTTTTTTTCAAATCGTCTTATTATGTCTCTTGTCTCATGTAATTTTAGCGCGGTGGTTTTTATTTTATTTGTAAGTCTTTTTATTTTATCTTGGTTAAGATTGAGACTTGATATAATAGATAGGATTTTCGAATTTGCATTGACGATTTTCTTTTTACATTTCTCTTTTTCAACTTTAGATAAAGAGTGCGATTGAAGTTTTTTCTTAAGAGAAGTTATTGATTTTTCAAGACTTGTTATTTCCTGCACGGCTTTTTTCATTTTTAATTCCATACTTTTAAGCTGGGATTTTGATTTTTTCCCTCGAGGCATTAATTCTTTTGGAGTCATTTCCTGCTGGCTTATCAATGTTTCCCAATTTCTAATTTCTTTTATGATTAGAGGCGATTCCAAAACGATGGATTGAAGTTTTTTCTCATTTTCGCGGACATTTTTTGCAAGCTGAACCTCGAGCGGTCTTTGTAATAGAGGGACTTTTGACATTTCCGTGAGATATGTTCGTATAGAGCTTACATCCTCGCCGTCGGTTGAGATTTTTATTTGCTGTTCGACGGCTTTACCCTGTTTTAGAGGTTTTGCGGGGAATTTTTTCTTTTTAACCACGTCAATTTTTAGATCTTCTAAAACGTCAAAAAATTTCTCTATTTTCCTTAAAGTTATGCCCGATGGCATTAAAGAGTTTATTTCGTCATAAGTAAGACATCCCTGCTCTTTTCCAAGCTCAATTAAATCCTTAAATGCGTCTTTTTTTGTCATATTATCTCCTTAGAACCTTTCAACTTTTGCGTTAAATGTTTGTATTTTTCAAGTTTTGTTTGATCTCTTTCTTTTTGTCCGCTTAACATTTGCGACACTTCCTCTTTTAATTTCAGAGCTTCTTTGCTTAAAAGCCGCGTCCTCAAATCCTTTACAGTTTTATTAAAAATCTCGTCCGCATCTGGATAGTTGGGCATATCGGAAGTCAATTTATCAAAACTTTCTTTTTCATCGTCGGAAAGCGCATTCATTATTTTTGCATGATCTTTTCCCAAACGCGCCATCTCGAATATTTTTGCACAAAATGGATCGGTCAAAACGTCTGAAATATCGTCTTTTAAAAACTTTGGATCAGATAACGCTATTTTTATTAAATTTTCTTGCGGTAAATAAAAAAGCTTTTCTTTTTTTTGCGTGTTTTCATCGTCTGTTATTTCAGCCGCGGATCTTCTAAAGTTTTTGCGTCCGGCAAATTCATATCTAATAGCGGATTCCGTAATGTTTAATTTTTGAGCCGTCAGTTTAGTCCATTCGTCGCGAACTATTGGATTTGGACTTTTTGAAATAAAGTTTAAAATTTCAGACGCGGCTTTTGCTTTGCTTTCCGCGGAGTTAATATTTTTTGAGCATTCGTCTATAATAAAATCTATAGCATTTTTAGAAGTGTTTTTTATCATCGCGATAAAACTTTCTTTTCCGTAAGCGTTTAGATATTCGTCGGCGTCAACATTTTCAGGGAGAAAAGAAAC
The DNA here is from genome assembly GCA_031274365.1 of Elusimicrobiota bacterium. Taxonomy (GTDB): domain Bacteria; phylum Elusimicrobiota; class Endomicrobiia; order Endomicrobiales; family Endomicrobiaceae; genus Ectomicrobium. The sequence continues at coordinate 7,785 of JAISQF010000014.1, forward strand.
GGTAGTTTCAATTGAATTTTCAATAAGAATTTCAAGAGCTCTTTTGGCCGCCGCTCTGCCCGCGTCGTCTGAGTCAAAAAGCAGAGTGACTTTATCGGCATATCTTGATATTAGTTTTGCATGCAGCTGAGTGAAAGCCGTTCCAAGAGGCGCAACCGCTCCGTAAATGCCGAATTGATAAGGAATAATCACGTCCACATAACCTTCTAAAACTATTATTTCTCTTTCTCTTCTTGTTTGAGGCAGCGTTTGAAATAATCCGTAGAGGTTTGAAGATTTAGAAAATAAAATAGTCTCGGGAGTATTTATATATTTCGGCTGTCTATCCGAAAGAGTCCTTCCGCCAAAAGCGACAATTCTTCCTTGGACGTCAAAGATCGGAAAAACGAGTCTATCGGACATATATTCAAAAAAATTATTTGAATCGTTTTCTTTTATTAAACCGGCTTTTATAAGACTTTGCGATTCAATACCTTTTTTGAAAGCGGCTTTTACAAGCATTCCATAAGGCGCGTATCCAAGTTTGAATTTCGTTATGCTGTTTTTGTTTATCGAGCGCTTGGATAGATAATTTCTTGCCGTCTGCGCTTTTGAACTTTCAAGCAAACATTTATTATAAAAATTAGCGGCGCTTTCAAGAGTTTCATAAAGAGCGGCTTTTTCTGATTTTTTTATAATGTCGGATTTATTTTCAGGGATTTCTATTTGCGCTCTTTGGGCAAGTTTTCTCACCGCTTCAATCCAGGGGACATTATCCATAAGCTCGATAAACTTAAAAACATCTCCCGCCTTACCGCAGCCAAAACATTTAAAAATCCCTCTTTCGGGACTTATGCTGAAAGAGGGAGTTTTTTCATGATGAAACGGACAACAAGCTTTCCAATCACGACCAGAACGTTTTAGATCGGGCAAATATTGCATTGCAACCGAAACTAAATCGTTTGACTCTTTTATCTTATCTATAATTTCTTCAGGTATTGCCATTTTATCTTCTAAATCTTCTAAATCCGGAAGCTTGTATAAATTCAAGCTTCCCGTATTCTTTTTCCAATTTATCAAACATTAAATTTAATCCTAAATTATCAGACGATATGTGGCCGGCTATAACGACATTAAATTTGTATTTTTCAGCTTCGTCTAAAGATTTCTTTCCCATATGCATTGAGACTATCGTTCCAATTCCCGCGGCGCTTAATTGCGCAAACATTTCCGTCGGTCCTTCAAAACCTCCGGTCATATCGACAAAAATTTTTCCGCATCTGGAATTTTCATTTCCTAAAAAAATTTGAGGCGAATGTCCCTCTTTTGAACTTTGTAAATATTCGGGCAGTTTGCTTAGTGAACTTAAAATATCTCCCAAATATTGCGGTTTTGCTTTCTCAAATTCATTGTGTAAAAAGAAAGCGACTTGATTGTCCGCGACGGTATGAGCCGTCATAAAAGGAATATTTAAAAGCTTTGCGGCATCGCTGACTCTTTGAGAATTTTGAGGAAGAATGCTTTTTTCAACTTCTTTAATTCTTGAGAGAACTATTTTTTCCGCAACATTTATAGGCACGCCGAATTTATTTAATATATCCGTTTGCATATGACCGATATTGTGAAAAGTCGCATAAGCATAACCTTCCGGATGATGCGATATTATAACGTCTATTTTTTTGCCGGAGTCTATGAGATATTTAGCTAATAAAATTTCCTGCGTATCGACGTCTATTGCCGCGAAAATGCTTTTGACTTCCGTCTGCGGATCTCCAAAAATAATGCGGGAATCATAATAAGGATTTTTTAGACTTTCCGCATCAAACAATTTCTTTCTTGCATCGCTGAGAGCGTCATATTGAGTTTTGCGTTTATTCAAATCCGCTTCAACCGCTTCTCTTCCTCTGAGGTCGGCATTTATCGCTTCTTTTATAAAGAAGTCTTGCATTTCGCCTAATTTCATAGTTCCTCCCTTTGAAAGATTTTTTTACTTATAAATCAAAGAAAAGAGAGCCGTATCTTTAACTCAAAATTTGGTCAACGATACAACTCCCTTTTATTTTTAAGCGGCAATATTATCTGTTGTCTTTAAGCATTTTGCGTCTAATCTTTCTTTTAGCTTCCGTTAGTTTTTCTTTCTTTACGATGCTGGGAGCTTTGTAGAATTCTCTCTTTTTAATTTCCTGCATTATTCCGCTTTTCTCGCATTCTCTCTTAAAACGTCTTATAGCCTCGTCAACTGATTCTCCGTCTCTTAGTTTTACATATGCCATTAAATTTTCACACCGCCTTTCTTTATAAAAAGTTTTATTCTCGCCGCAAAGCGGCAGTATTCTATCCGGGTGGCCATCCAAAAACTCTGCCTCCAAGTAAATGATAATGAATATGGTCAACCGTCTGTCCGCCGTCATTGCCGCAATTATTTACAACTCTATAACCATTTTTAAGTTCTGTAAAGCTCTTGGCTATTTTTGAAATAGTAAATTGAATATGTCCTAAAAGCTCTTTATCATCTTGTGAAATATCGGATAAACTTCTAATGTGTTTTTTGGGAACTATTATTATATGTATGGGCGCTTGAGGATTTATATCGTTAAAAGCAAGGAGTAAATCGTCTTCATATATTTTGTTTGACGGAATGACATTATTAATTATTTTGCAAAAGAGACAATCCTTATCCATAAATACAATTCCTTATTTTTTGATTTATTTTAGCATTTTTAATCATAAAATTCAATAGTCTGTAAGCGCTAAAAAATATATTTATATTATATTTATAATCAATAATTTTAATATATATAATTATAAATATTAAAATACACAAATCACAGAAAACACAACTATATCAACAACTTGATAACATTTATTGTTAGTATGTTTGCAATTTGATATTTTTATTGTATAATATGTGCAGAGTTCAATAATAATATGTGACAATGTATTTGAATTTCAAATAATAAAGGTGAAAAATGGATAAGAAAAGAAAATTTCTACCCCTGTTTCTATGTTCGATGAATAATATTTTATTTTCAGATCTATTTAGATTCTGTTTAAAAAACATTAGTCAGTCTATCTCTGCGTTCAAAATGTCGATATTGTTATCTATCATTTCTATATCAATACTAATTCCTAAAAATCTTTTTGCCCAAGTTGATGTCAGCAGTTTTCCGGGTTTGGCCGCATATATAAGCGTGAATAATTATAATATTAATCTTATAGGCAATATTATATGGGAAGGTTCGTTAAACCCTATTGCGTCTAATGGAACTATAAGAGGCGGCGCCGGCAACGATAGTTGGTTGATGTCTGGAAATGAAATTTTCAACGGTTTTTCTCTTGCAAGTAAAAACATTTCTTTCGTCGGAAATATAAATTTTGGAAAGTTTTTTTCAAATTCAGGCAATGGAAGCGTTTTTAACGCTAATTTGTCTAATGTTAATTTTACAGATGGAAAAATTAGTTTTGCAAGCAATACGGTAAATAAGACTGCTGACGATAGTTACGGCGGAGCTTTTTATGTAATTGGAAATTCAAATATTAATTTTGAGAGGACTACCGCCGGCTTTGAAAATAATAGAGCGGATAGCGCGAGAAACGCATATGGCGGAGCTATTGCAATTTCAGGATCAAGCAAGATGTCATTTGTAAGCGGTAAAGTTGATTTTTCTTCAAATTATGCCAAAAATGACGGCGGCGCTTTATATTTTTTTAATAATTCCAACTCTTTAATGTCATTTGAAAATATGGAAATAAGATTTTCAACAAATACAGCGGGCGCGTCGGGCGGGGCTGTGCATGCTTTGAATAACTCTATTCTTACTTTTGTGAATTCAGATATTATATTTACTTCAAACAGCGCGTTATTAACTGGCGGGGCTATGTTTTTACAAAGCGCAGTAGCAAATTTTACAGCCTCTACAATAACCTTTATTTACAATAGATCTCAATCAGGCGGAGCTGTCAATGTAAATAATGCAAATAATATAAATAACGCATTATCATTTAATTCCTCTCTTGTAAATTTTGCAAGCAATACCGCCGTAAATAATGGAGGCGCTGTAAACGCTTGGTCTAATGTGAATTTTACTTTTAATAATTCATATATTAATTTTAATTCCAACAGAGCGCTTCAAGGCGGCGCAATTTATGTCGATAATGTAAATATTTCTTTTAATAGTTCAACGGTGGTTTTTTCTAAAAATAATGCCGCTCAGGGTTCGGATATATTTTTAACAAATAATTCCAATTCTCAAATAACATTCACTAATTCAAGAGTAGTCTTTTTACCAAACGATGAAGTTATAAATACTATGATCTATTTTCAAGATGGAATAAACGGTAAGGTTAATTTCATCGGCGGGGCTGTGGTTTTTCAAGGGCATAAAAATAAAATATATTTTTCAAACGGATCAAATTCTCAAATTCTTTTTAATCCTAACGTTTGGGTTTTTCAAGACAATGCAAATGAAACCGGAAACAGCGCTATTATAGATTTCTTTACCGTTTTTAAAAATATAATTCAATCAAATAGAATACAAATGAATTTTGAAAGTTTGGGAAATAAAGCTCAAAACGGAGGCTTTATATATTTACAAGGCGAGGGATATAGTTTGAGTTTTGAAAGAAATGCGTTATTTTCTTCAAATACGGCAATTTCTGACGGCGGCGTTGCAGCTTTGCTCGACGCATCAACAATTACTTTTAGCGGGGCAAATACTAATTTTATAGGAAACGCGGCGGTTAGAGGCGGAGTTTTTTATATGTTCAACGGTTCCGCTTTTACCGTTAATAATTCAGCCGTTAATTTTATTGGAAATAAAGCGGCATACGGCGGAGTAATAATGTTTAACAATGTCATAGCGGGAAGAATTGAAATAAAAGCTTTTTTTAATTCTGTGTCGGCAAAACTTTCAAACAACAGCGCTGAAATAGACGGCGGCGTTTTCTATATGTTAAACACGTCAAATCTTATGTTTAGCAATTCAAACGTTGAGTTTTCTTCAAATATAGCCGTTTCAAGCGGCGGAGTAATTTTTTCTCAAGGACAAGAATATTCTTCCGTTACTATGCGCGGAGGGCAATTGTCTTTTCTATCCAATAAAGCCGCGGCGGGAGGGGCAGTCTCAATTCAAAATGCAGCAAGCATAAATATTACAAATACAAAAGTAAATTTTAGTTCAAATTCCGCTTCTCTATACGGGGGAGCATTGTCTGCGGAAAATGGAGCCGTATTTTCGGTTTCATCTTCTTCTATTTTCTTTTCGTCGAACACAGCTCAAAGAGGCGGCGCTGTCTATATTGTAAAAGTTTCAAGTTTTGCTTTTGACGGTTTTTCTGCTCAGTTTTTATCTAATGCCGCCGATATTGGCGGAGCAATTTTTATAGATGCGTCAACCGCTTTATTTAGAAATAATATATCAGTCAATTTTATTTCAAACACTGCAAAAACTGTCGGCGGAGCCGTTGATATAAACAATAGAGGTTTTTTAATCTTTGACAATAAAGCTAATGTCGTCTTTAGAGGAAATTCGGCATCGTCAGGCGGAGCCGTTAATCTATCGGATTCTGATTCAAAGATAGATATTAAAAATAATTCAAACGCGGCTTTTATAAATAATAGAGCCGATGATGGAAGCGGCGGAGCAATATTTCTAAACTATGGACAAAAAATAAATTTTAGCGGATCAACTATTTCTTTTATCGGGAATACGGCAAGTAAAATGGGAGGCGGCGTTTATATTGCGACAGGATCCTTTAGCATAATAAACAGCAGTATTTCTCTTATGGGAAATACGGCTCAAAGAGGCGGCGCAATTTATGCAGAAAATGCCTCAGTTTTACTCAATGGAAATATATCCGTTGAAGGCAATAGAGCTTTAGAAAACGGCGGTGCAATTTATGCTTTGAAAAGCTCAATAAGTTTCAACAGTCAAAACAATATAATATTTAGAAATAATACGGCCGCGGCATATTTTAACGATATATATTTAGATTCGTCTGAAATCTATTTTACAATAGGATTGAGAAATGATTTAAGGCTCGAAAGCGGCATTTGGGCTGTAAATAGAAGCTCTATAATGTTTAACGGTGCGGGAGAAAGAAGCCAAATTTATTTTAGCGGACTTAATGTTTTTAACAATATGTCTTATTTAAATTTAAATGTTGCCGGAAATGTGAGAGTGGATAAATCGTCGTTTAATTATATAAATAACGAGACGAATTTATATTCCAATTCGACGATAACTTTTACAAATTCAAACGTTAATTTTATCGTCAACAAATCTTCAACCGGCGGAGCTTTGAATTCTCAACAATTTTCTTATATTTCTTTTACAGGTTCAAGCATATCGTTTGTCTCTAATACCGCTTCTCAAAACGGAGGAGCCGTTTACTTAGACGGCGGACAAATTCTTTTTACAAATTCCAGTTCGGTTTTTAGCAATAACGAAGCGCTAAATGGAAAAGCTTTGTATGTAAAAAACGGGACAATAAAATTTTTACAAAGCTTTGTCGAGTTTAGAGATTTTAGAAATTACTCTTCTACTTCAAATATTGTCTATGTTGAAACGGGCGCCGCGGTTTTTAATAATTCGATAATAAATTTTACAAACAACACTACTGCTGACGACGGAGCTGTTTTTGCATCAGGCTCGGCGCAGGGAGACATTTCATTTCAAGGAATTTCATCTTTTAGCGCTGTGGGCAATTCCGCTAAAAACGGAGGATTTATTTATCTTAATAATCAAAATCTTACGCTTTCCGGCGGCGCTTGGTTTATAAATAACAGCGCTCAAGAAAAAGGCGGCGCAATTTATGCGTCAAATAATTCTTTATTGTCTCTTGACGCGCAAAGCGGCGTTATTTTTAGACAAAATTTATCAAATAATTTGCCAAATGATATTTATCTAACTTCATCGTCTCTTAAACTTTCTGCGAATATGCGGGAAATAATTATTGAGGGCGGAATAGAAGCCGTTTATGGAAGTTCTTTTTCTTATTCCAATAGTTCTTTGGGAGGAAGATTGTCAATCGGCGGAATAAATAAATTTATAAATATGGCTTTGTTTAATATAAGCGCAAGGAGCAATGTGGAAGTCAACAGAGCGACTTTTGTTTATACGTCAAATGTAAATCCGCAGTCTTTAAATCTTTCAAATGCAAATATTTCTTTTAATCAAAGTCTTGTTCAATTTGATAAAAATAATAAATTAAGCGGCGGAGCGATTTATTTAAAAGATTCAAATTTAACTTTCAGCGCTTCAAGCGTTTCTTTTTCGACAAACAGCGCTCAAAACGGCGGCGCTTTATATGTTGACGGAAATTCAGCTTTGTCTTTTTATAATAATTCGTCGATAGAGTTTTCTTATAATAAAGCTCAAAATTACGGAGGAGCCATTTATGCGGACAATTCTTATGTCAATATCGCCGCCGCTTCTAATATAGTTTTTAGAAACAATGAGGCCGGCGGAATAAGCAATGATATTTATTTAACCAACGGCGCAAGATTAAACCTTTTGGCAAATAGTAATCAAATACGTTTTGAAAGCGGCATAATGGGAAATTTAGGAAGCTGGATTGTTTATTCAAACACTGCCGGCGGAAATCTATACATCGGCGGACAAAATATTTTTAACGCGATAAACGCTTTTGAAATAAACGGCGGAAGCGTTTCTGTTGTGAATGCCGCTTGGCTGTGGTCGGGCGGAGGGTTGTTGAGTATTTCAAATACGTCAACAATTTCATTTAATAATTCTAACGTTATTTTTTCGGATTCTCAAAAAAACATAGATAATTTTGGAACAATCGAAATTAACGGCGGTGCAGTTTCAATATTAAATATGCAAAATTCCGGAATTATAAATATAAATAACGGAGAAGTTTTTCTGGGAGATTTTTCAGGTCAGGCTTCGGGCATTGTAAATAAAAACAATACAGATATTTTAACTTTATCCGGCGACGGCGGAGCTTTCAGCGGAACATTTGAAGTAAATTCTGGAACGGTAACAGTTTTGGAAAATGCAAAAATGTTTGGCGGAATAAATAATCTTAGAAACGCTTTGTTGCAAATAAGCTCTGGAAGTATTTATTATAAAGTTAATATTTATAATGCGGGTAAATTGGAGCATTTCTCGTCTTATCAAAACAATTCGATAATAATCAGCTCGGAAAATATAAAGTTTGATAACAGCGCAAACGGAGCGTCTATTAGATTTTTAAGGGCCGGCGCGGACGTAAAGATTAAATATATATTGAAAGATGTTTTAGGAAATTCAAATGGCAATGATTTAATTTTTGAAAATGCCGAAATTTCTTTTGGCACTAATTCTTATAATGCCGCAAATATAAATACCAAATATACTTTTAGAAACTCTGTGATGAATTTGACAAATATAACAAACGCTTCCACAAGAACCGTTGTCATTCCAAATTTAACCGTCGATAATGTCAGCTTAAATTTTGGTTTTGGATTTAGACTTGTCAGCGGATCAAATTATGAAATTTATACGGATATTCTCTCTGTTCCGGGAACTTTTACCGGGACATTAAATCTCGGAGATAATTTGGAAATTCTTGAAGAGATTGCAAGCCAGCCTTCTGTAAGCAATTATAGCGCGACGATATTATCGGACAATGCGGTTTTTACAGATAAAATTGAAACGGTTTATACCGGACTTCTCTATTCCTATATTATTAGAATAAATTCCGACAGGAAAAAAATAGACGTTGAAGTTTTGCCGATAGGCGACGACGCGCTTTATTTATCAAATATATCCGCAGGGATAAAAACTTACGATATGAAAGACGACGTTTACTTGCAAGATCCGCGCTGGAATGTAAATACTCAGACGGAAACGGGAGCGGGAAATTTTGCTATTTCTGGAAAAGGGCTTAGAATATATTCTGTAAAAAGATCGTCTCAAACCGGAGAGATAGGCCAAAGAACGTCATTGTTTAATCTTGTAGGCGTCACGACTATGACTTTAACGGATGTAAAAATTTCAAGCGCTTTCACATCCGAAAGCGGAGCCGCTTTAAGACAGGTAAATGGCGGCGCGCAGACAAATATTATAAACGTTGAATTTACGGATAATGAATCTATACAAAACGGCGGGGCAGTAAATATTTTAAGCGGGATATTTATTTCAACTTCAAATAATTATTTAAGAACAGCTTTTATCTCAAATAAATCCGAAAACGGCGGGGCGTTTTTTGCGTCGGGAGATTCCCAAAGTTTATTTTTTAGCGCGGAAAATTCCAATACTCTTTTTAGAGTAAATATTGCCTCTCGCTCAGGCGGAGCAATTTTTATAAATTCCAATTCGTCCGTAACTTTTACAGCGAGAGGAAATGACGGAATAACTTTTTTAGATAATAAAGCAAATTTGAGAGGCGGAGCGATTTTTGTGTCAGGCGGAGGCAGCGCGATTTTTAATGAAGAAAAAAACGGCGTTATTGTTTTTGCAAATAATAGCGACGGCTCGGGCTTAAATGATATTCATATTGAGGCAAATGGAATTGTGAATTTCTCAGGTTCGGGTATGGTAAATATGAATTCAATATCGGGCGACGGCGCTATCAGAAAAGACGGCTCAGGATTTCTGCTTTTAGGCGCCGATAATTCGAGTTTTACCGGAAGATTTAGTCAAAGCGCCGGGACAACCGCAGTTTTAGAAAACGCAAAAGTTTTTGGAGGAATAAAAGAAATACAAAATAGTTTGTTAGAGATAACGGGCGCGGAAATTTCTTCTATGGTAGTCTTAAATTCCGGAGGTCGTTTTGTGTTTTATTCTTCCGATTCTTTAGAAAAAACTATAGGCGGACAAATTACTTTTGGGCAAACGGGCGCTCAAGCGGTATTTGCAAAAACTTCCTCTATTCAAGAAAAAGCTAATTATATTTTATCGCAAAATATAAGCGCCGGCAATGAAATTGTCTTTAGGGATTCTTATGTAAAACTTGCAATTAATTCTTTTGATGGAAATATCAGATTTGAAAATTCCTCCATAGATATACGTTCCACGCATACGGTTGCGGCCGGACAAAGATTGACTTTTGGCAAAATTTCTTTTGAAGGGCAAAATACTTTAACTTTCGGTTTGTATTATGACGGCGCGCAAAATCTTTCTTCAGATTCTCTTTATTCCACGCAAGCCGGCGACGGGATTATAAGCAATACGTCCGTAACTTGGACGGCATTTAACAGTTATAAAATTAGAGGGAATCAATATTATACGTTGAACGGCGTTTTTCAAAATATAAAATTTTTAACGCAAATAGAAAGCGTTTATAAAGCCAAAAATTATACATTTTTCCTAACAACTGGAACAACCGACGGAAGTATAGTCATATATGCGAGAAATGATATTCTCGACACTTTATATATAGAGAATGAAAAGTCCGGCAGCGACAGGTTTTTTAATTTGCGCAAAGGATCTTTTTGGAATTTAAGGGAAGATTTATCCGATACCGGCGGTGGCGGGCAATTTTATATCGGACATATGGACGGCGGCGGGAATATTTCGGGAGTTATTGATGAGGATTATGGCGGAGGCGCCGCGTCTTTTTTTAAGATAATAAATAATTCCACGATATTGATTATTGACGGCGTTGAAATATCAAGCGCTTTTGCGGGTTCTCAGAATTCAAATATTGCGACAAAATATTCAAGCGGTTCGGTTGTTTTTATGTCGAATGCATTGTCAAGAGTTGAAATTAGAAATACCGGGATGCGAAACAATTTGTCAAATTTTGGCGGCGGAGCGGTTTTTGCCGAAAGCGGATCTATTTCTATAGACGGAGGTTATTTTATAAATAATATTTCTTCGCAGGGAATGGGCGGAGCAATATTTATCGGCAAAAATTCTAATCTTTCGCTTAATGGGAAAATAACTTTTTCGGGAAATAAAGATGCAAACGGGTTAAACGATATTTATGTTGAAACCGGCGGGATAGTAAATATAGGAAATGACGCTCATATAGAAGTTGACGGAGGAATTAAAGGCAATATTGTTTTGGATATACGCGGATATTTCAAAGGGAATGTGGAGGTCAGCACATTAAATGTTTTGCCCGGCTCTACTTATGAATTAAATAATGGGAAAAATGCAATACAAGTAAATATTTATAATACGATAAATTTGGAAGGGATATATAAGATAGGTATATATAAAGCGGGAAATAAAAAGGAAAATGATATTTTGCAGTCGTCAGGTACGATTTCCATATCTTCGCAAAGTTCTGTTTTGAAAATTTATTCTCATAATGCGGGCAGCGCTGAAAATTTAATTATAACTATAAGCACAAATCAGAAAGGAATGTCTTTTTTCAATATTGAGGATGATAATAATTATAAGGGTATGGATTTTATCGGGCAAAATCAAATAAGCGGAGGCTGGGGTAATTATAATTTCATAGTTGAACAAAACAGAAATAAATATGGCGACGATAGATTCTATGGACTTCTTAATATAGATGTTACGGGCGAGCCGCTGGCTTATATGGCGCGTTCTTATAGTCAAAGGCAAAGCGCGCAATATGTAATTGATCAAGCGGCCGGCGGACAAAAAGAAATGGTTGATCAATTGATGTTTATGTCAAACGGATCTTTAAATGATATTGCTCAAACGCTTGACGAAATAAGCGGAGATTTTATTGCCGCGACAATTGTCTCGGACGCATTGGAAGATAATGACGATATTGTTTATCAAAAAGCGGAAGCGGGAAATCCCGTTTCCTCTTTATCAAATTCAGCGTGGGGGCAAATATCTTATAATAATATTGGTATAAAAAACGACGAGAGCATGGCGGGAGAAATAGAAAATACAGCAAGAAGTATTTCCGCAGGCATACCTGTGTTTAGCGCAAGAGAAAAAGGAATGGCTGGAATATTTATAAAAGGTAAAAACAGTATAGTAAGACGTCAATCAAATAAAGCTCAAATAAACGGAGCGGAAATAGGGGCATACGGCGCTATATATAAACCAGCTCTCGGTATTGATAATATAAAAATGAATTTGAGCGCGGGATACGGCGATTTCTCGACGGAAAGATATTTCAAAACTTATAATGAAGAATATAATCCAAAAGCAAACTTTGGAGCAAATATTTTTAGGGGAGGAATTTTATCTGAATTTAATATAAATGATTTTGCGGCTATCAATGTCCCCATTAAAATAAAACCATATTTAGGCATAAATTCAACTTTGATAATCAGCCAAAATATAAAAGAAACTGATAATGGAAGCCAAAACGCCGCAACATTAAATATAAAAGAAAACGATTATATAAGAACGTCGGGATTATTGGGAGCAAAAATAGAAAAAGATATGGCGTCGGCGCAATTCTATTTAAAAGCTGGAATTGAAATGCTTTTAATAGGAAATAAAACAGATTCAGAATTTGAGACTAAAGAATATCAGATGAAAATACGAGGTCTTGATACTGATAATACGATGATGTTTAATGCGGGCGCGGGAGTGAACGCCGCGATAGGCGGGGATATATTGGTATTTGCTTCTTTGAATTTGAGGAAATCGGCGGATATAAATATTATTGGAGCAAGCGTAGGAGCGGGCTATTCCTTTGGCGCCACAGATGCGCAATCAAAGAGAATAAGAGCGGCGCAACAAGAGAAAAAACGCAGACAACGCGAAGCTATAAATATACAAAAACGAGTGGAAAAACAAAAAGAGAAAGAAAGAATAGAAAAAGAAAAAGCGGAAAAGGAAAGAGTAGAGGAAGAAAAACGGCAAGCCATTGCGAAAGAGAAAGCAAGAATAGAAGAAGAAAAGCGGCAAGCTGCAGCGAGAGAAAAAGAAAGAATAGAAAAAGAAAAAGCGGAAAAAGAAAGAATAGAGGAAGAAAAACGGCAAGCCATTGCGAAAGAGAAAGCAAGAATAGAAGAAGAAAAGCGGCAAGCTGCAGCAAGAGAGAAAGTAAGAATAGAACGAGAAAAAGAATTGGCAAAACAAAAAGCAAAAGCAGAATTAGCAAAGCGCCAAGCCGAAGCTGCGGCCAGAGCCTCCTCTATGGTGGACAAATACTCGGCAAGTTCTAAAGAGGAGACTATTGATAAAATTAAGGCGGAAACCGTGCTTAAGGGCAATATTGAAATAGTCAATTATAATGAAAGCAAGAGAAATCCCAAGTTGTTAAAAGATATAAAAGCGGATACAAATGTCATATGGCTTATGGTAAGAGTTCAGCTTGAAAAAAATAAAAAAGTAATGTGGACAACGCCTATAAAAATATCGTCAAACGCTTATTTAGACGGTCAGTATAGACTCGGACCAAACGCTATGAATTTGATAATGCGTAAAGTAAAATCATTAGCGGGTTATAAAATCCGCAGAATAAGAATCGTTAAATATAACGTTAATAAAGAGGTGAAAGAGGATGAGGAAAAATTGGCGGATATGAGAGCTAGAGAATTTGCCAAAGAATTGTATAGCGTCGGTTTTAGAGTAAACAGAGGTAAATAAAATTATCAAATAATTGACTAAAGAAGTTGAAATATTGCATAATCGCATTGTCTCAAAAATATAATATAGACAAAGGAGTAGATAAAATGAAAGAAGGCATTCATCCTAAATATCAAGATTGCACGGTATCTTGCGCTTGCGGTTATTCTTTTAAGACTCGTTCCACAAAGCCGGTTATCAAACTTGAGATTTGTTCAAATTGCCATCCGTTTTTTACCGGAAAGCAAAAACTCATAGACACGGCGGGCAGAGTTGAAAAGTTCCAAAAGAGATTTGCAAAGACTGAGGGGAAAACGGTCGTTCGTAAAAAAGTTGAGAAAAAGGCTGCGCCAAAGAAAAAAACCACGGGAAAAATTCTCACGACTTCACCGAAAAGATCCAAAAGCGCCGCTAAAAAAGAAAAGAAAGAAACTAAAAGCGGAAAATAGTTTTTGAGCTAAAATAATAAAGAACAGACTTTTGTAAAGGTCTGTTCTTTTTATATATAAGCGCGGCAATTTGCCGCACGCTTTTATCGGACAAAACAAATTAAAAATCCGCCGTAGGTTACAGGGAAGGTAAAATTGTGTTCATAAAAAAAATGGAAACTATTCATAATCGATTTATGGAAGTTGAGAAACAAATCGGCGATTCTTCCGTCATTTCTAATCATGATAAGTATATGGATCTTGCAAAAGAGCATTCATACTTGGCGCCTATTTCAAAAAAATATATTCAATATTTAAAACTTATAAATGATATAAATGGAAATAATGAGTTAAAAAATTCCGAAGATCCGCAAATTCGCCAAATGGCTGTTGAGGAAAGCGAGGAACTTGAGAAATTAAAAACCGTTATGGAAAATGAAATAAAAATTCTTCTTATACCTCCGGATCCAAATGACGACAAAAATATTATCGTTGAAATAAGAGCCGGAACGGGCGGAGAGGAAGCCGCTCTTTTTGGCGGAGATTTGTTTAGAATGTATTCGCGCTTTGCTGAAAAAAAAGGCTGGAAATATGAAATTATTGATTCAAATCCTACGGGACTCGGCGGTTTTAAGGAAATTATATTTGAAATAAACGGCGAGAAAACGTGGAAGTTTTTCAAATTTGAAAGAGGCATACACAGAGTTCAAAGAGTTCCTGAAACAGAGGCTTCCGGAAGAGTTCACACTTCGGCTGTGAGCGTGGCAGTTTTGCCCGAAGCCGAGGAAGTTGACGTTGAAATAAAAAGCGAGGATTTAAGAGTTGATACTTATAGGGCTTCGGGAGCCGGAGGGCAGCATATAAATAAAACTGATTCCGCCATAAGAATTACGCATTTGCCGACGGGCATTGTCGTTTCTTGTCAAGACGAGCGCAGCCAGATAAAAAACAGGGCAAAAGCGATGAAAGTTTTGAGAGCAAAATTATACGAGCAAAAAATTATTGAAAAAGAAAAACAAATTGCCGACGAAAGAAAGCAGCAGGTGGGTTCGGGCGATAGGTCTGAAAAAATAAGGACTTATAATTTTCCGCAAAATAGAATTACCGATCACAGAATAGGTTTTAGCGTTTATAATATAAACGAAGTTTTAGAAGGGCATTTGGACGAGCTTGTCGCAAAATTGATTGAAGAAGACGCCGCGGCAAGATTAAAAGATTAAGGTTGAAATATCTAATGAAAAATATTTCTCAAGAGTTTTTTTATAAACAAGAGAAAAAAAATATTGGCCGCGCGTTAAAAGAAGCCGCAAAATTTTTAATAGAAAACGGAATTGAAAACCGGCAGGCGCAAATTGACTCTGAAATATTGTTGAGCGCCGTCTTAAATATAAAAAGATCAAAACTGCCTTTTATAATAAAAGACGAACTAAATTTTACTCAAGCTTTAAAATTTAAGGCATATATTTTAAGACGATCAAATAGAGAGCCGACATATTATATTTTAAGCAAATGTAAATTTATGGATTTGGATTTTGAAGTAAATCCAGACGTTTTAATTCCTCGCCAAGAAACTGAAATTCTTGTCTGGAAAATAATTGAAACTTTCAAAAAAGAATCAAAAAAAGACGTTTTGGATTTATGCTGCGGTTCGGGAGCTATCGCCGTAAGTCTTTGCGTTTTTGGAAATTTTCAAAAAATTACGGCGGTTGACATTAGCGATAAGGCTATTGATATTGCAAAAAAAAACGCATTGTTAAATAATGTTGATATTGATTTTATAAACGGCGATATGTTCTCAAAATTAGAGGATAGAAAATTTGATATAATCGTTTCAAATCCGCCTTATGTGTCGGAGAGAGAAAAAGAAAATCTTATGCCCGAACTTTTTTTTGAACCTGCGACAGCTTTATTTGCAAAAGACGGCGGATTATTTTTTTATAAGCAAATAGCCAAAAACGCTAAAAAATATCTTAACGAAAACGGTCATATTTTTATTGAGTTAAATTCAAATTTATCTTTACAAATTAGAGAAATTTTTTACAAAAGCGGCTATAAAAATTTAGAAATAATTAAGGATTATTCGCAATTGGATAGAATTTTATGGATAAAATTATAATAAAGGGCGGCAAAAAATTAAAAGGTAAAGTTGGGATTTCCGGATCAAAAAATTCCGCTCTTCCCATATTGTTTGCGTCATTGCTTACCGACGAACCCGTCGTCATAAATAATGTTCCAAATCTTGCCGATATCAACACGACTCTTGCTTTTTTGAATTTTATAGGAAAAAAAATTATTAAAAAAGCAAACAGCGTAAAAATTTTAAGCTCTTTAGATTATAAACATATCGCTCCTTATGATTTGGTTAGAAAAATGCGGGCGAGCGTTTTAATAATGGGACCGCTTTTAGCGAGGCTAAAAAAAGTTGACGTTTCTTTACCGGGCGGATGCGCCATAGGGGCAAGACCTATAGATATTCATCTTGAGGCTTTCAAAAAACTTGGCGCAAAAATTGAAGTCAGCGGCGGCTATGTCAAAATGAGAGCTGAGAACGGCTTGATGGGCGCGGAAATAAAATTGCGTTTTCCAAGCGTCGGAGCCACTGAAAATATTTTACTTGCCGCAGTTCTGGCTAAGGGAAAAAGTAAAATTATAAATGCCGCAAAAGAACCTGAGATTGAAGACTTGGCAAATTTCTTAAATAAAATGGGTGCAAAAATAAAAGGCGCCGGAACTAAAACAATTATTATCGAAGGCGTCGAAAAAATGCACGGTGCAATTCATAATGTAATACCGGATAGAATAGAAGCCGCGACTTATTTAATCGCCGCGGCTATTACTAAAGGAGATATTATTCTTGAAAATGTTATTGCCGATCATATAAGAGCGGTGATTGAAAAATTGAAAAAATCGGGAATGCATATAAAGGAATATAAATCAAAAATACATATTAAATGGATAAAAAAGTTAAAAACGCAAAATATCAGCACTGAGGTTTATCCCGGATATCCCACGGACGCGCAGGCTCAATGGACTGCTTTGATGAGCGTTACCGACGGAAAATCCACAGTCAAAGAAAATGTTTTTGAAAATAGATTTATGCATATTCCAGAGCTTCAACGATTTGGAGCCGACTTAATTATAGACGGTAAGAACGTTTATATAAAAGGAGCTAAAAAACTTTCGGGAGCACCCGCAATGGTTTCGGATTTAAGGGCAGGAGCCGCTTTGGTTTTAGCCGGACTTGCCGCCGAGGGCGAGAGCATTATTTCTAGAATCTATCATTTGGATAGAGGCTATGAACTTTTAGAAAAAAAGTTTAAGAAACTCGGAGCGGACATTAAAAGAATTAGTTAGCATAGGAGAATAGATGAAAAAGATAAAAATATTATTTTTGTTTATATTGATTTTGAGCGCTTGTATGCCTATGAAAAAATCGGGGTATGAGGAGGAAAGCGAAAAAACGTATTCTAAGGAGACGACTGAATTTAGCCGTGACGATTATGAAATATTTATAAAAAAAATTCAGAAAGGCGAGTTGCAGCCGGTTGCTTTTAGGAAAATGCCTATATATTTTTTAAAGACGGATATTAAACTTCCTGAGAAAATTAATTTTTTCACAATAAATTCCGATACAAAGTTAAATGAAATGCTCGGTAAGTCTCAATTGTTTAACGAAAACTATGATCATAAATTCAAAGACACTTTTATTGCGGCTATAGCTTTTCAACCTTCGACTATTTCATATAATATAAAGGTATCTTCCGCTTATGTGGAAAAATCTCAATTGTATATTACGTATAGTTTTATTCCTGAAAATGAGGTTTATTATTTCAAAACTAACGTTTTAATTTTTGAAGTTGCAAAACCGCGGGTAGTTACAACTGTTTACTTTATAAATGAAACGGAGCGGAAAGGTGCGGCCGTTCCTTATGGCCGCAGGACGCAATATTCCCCAAAAAGCATAGACGATATGAGAAAAAATTATACCGGATTATATGAAGGAATTTTGGTGTCGATTATTCCCGGCTCAACTCAGTTAATTACTCGATTACAACTGCTTCCTGATTTTACTTTTGTATTAAAACAAGCTTATCCCGATAATGAGAATAGAGTTTTTGAATCTAATGGAAATTGGGCTCCGACTGAAGATTTATCCTCTTTTGTTATAAATTATGATAAAGGAGAGAGAGATCAGATGAGATTCTTTTTTGTAAATAAAAAAGAAATAGAGCAGCTTAACGCTAACGGCGATAGACTTGAAAATATGAAAAATATATTGAAAAAATAAAAGGTTGATATAAAAGAGAGCGGTTCATAAATTGCAATGACGCGATAAGCGCGGCGGCTGCGGGCAAGTCCGCAATTATATAAAGGAGAGGAATAAATGCAATTGTCAAATTATGCTAATACGGCGTTAAAAGCGGCCAAAGTCGGCGCAAATATTCTTATGAAGTATTACGGGAAAAATCTTAATATCGAGTATAAAAGCGCTATTGACCCCGTCAGCCAAGCCGATAAAAATTCTCAAAAGAAAATAATTTCCATAATCAAAAAAGATTTTCCGGATCATGGAATTCTTGCCGAGGAAGACGGAGTAAGCGATACGCAAAAAGAATTTTGCTGGATAATAGATCCGCTCGACGGGACGGTAAATTTCGTTCATTCTTTGCCTCAATTTTGCGTTTCAATAGGATTAAAATATAAAAAAGAAATAATTATGGGCGTGATTTATGCGCCGGTGATAAATGAACTTTTTATCGCTCAAAAAGGAAAAGGCGCTTTTTTTAACGGTAAAAGAATAAGGACTTCTAAAAATACCGTATTAAATAGAGCCATAGGCGTCACGGGTTTTCCTTATCAGATAAAAGGCAGGGAGGATAGAATATTTAGCAATTTTAGAAATGTGGCTTTACAAGTCCAGGGCGTGCGGCGTTTAGGATCTGCGGCTTTAGATATGGCTTGGACCGCTTGCGGCAGACTTGATTTTTTTTGGGAAGAGACTCTCAAAGCTTGGGATATTGCCGCGGGAGTTATTATTGTTAAAGAAGCGGGGGGAATTGTAAGCGATTATAAAGGCGGGAAAGATTATCTCTATGCGGGCAATGAGGGAACTATGATAGCAGCAAGCAATAAAAAAATACATAAACAAATATTAAATATTATAAATAATGAAAAATGAAAAAAAGTATATTTTAGAAATTATTAAGATTCTTGATAAAGAATATAAAGATGTTGATATAGCCTTAAACTATTCCAATGCTTTTGAACTTCTTGCCGCCACAATTCTTTCCGCGCAATGCACCGACGAGCAGGTAAATAAAGTAACTCAAAATTTATTTAGAAAATATAAAACTATCGGGGATTATGCAAAAGCCGATATAATTGATGTGGAAAATATTGTTCACTCAACCGGATTTTATAGAAATAAAGCTAAAAATATTGTTAATGCCGCAAAAATAATTTTGCAAAAATACGGCGGTAAAATTCCTCAAACTATGGAAGAGCTTATAGAACTTCCGGGCGTTGCAAGAAAAACTGCGAATATTGTTTTAGGTCATGCTTTCAATAAGCCTGTGGGCATAGCTGTTGATACTCACGTTATAAGAATAAGTAATATTTTACAGCTTACAAGAGAGAAAGATCCTGTAAAAATAGAAAAAGATTTAATGAAAATAACGCCTCGTGAATTTTGGATAAGATTTCCGATTTTAATACAAACGCTTGGCAGGAGAGTTTGTAAAGCAAGAAATCCTAATCATTCAATTTGTCCTTTATCAAAGTTATGTCCGGAAAATAGTTGACTTCTTGTAAAATTATTATAAACTTGATAATAAAAGAACGCTTGATTTAGCTTTAGCAAAATAAAATTATAATACTTGATAACACTTGATAATTTATAATGAATATGATATATTTATAAATGTAATTAACAAAACATTAACAACTTATATTGCTTTTTGTTTATAATTTATGAATAAAGAGAGGAGAAATTTAATGTCCAAAGTTAAAAAATATTTTAAACTTGCCATTGTGACTGTGTTATTGCTATTTATTAAAATTCATTCCTTTGGAATTGTAGTGCCTAATTGGAATGACTTTGTGACTAATTATCAAAACGGTTTATCTGGCAGTGAATATATAGTAATTGGCGGCAATCCGGGTTTTATGAAAGCCGGCAGATACGAATCGCTTGGACTTCACAGACTTGAGCTTGGCGGAATAATCGGCAGCGCTTCAAATTCGACAATTGACGGTAATTCATTTTATGCAGGAATGAATTTAAGCACAGGAACTTCTTCTCCATTTTATTTTAGCAGTTTAAATATTATAAATTTTATAAAATCTGAAAATAATTTTAGTTATATAAAGGAAGAGACCGCTTTATATAGAGGCGCCGCAATTTTTATTTCAAGCAGCGTCGCGGGAGCAAGTCAAGAAATAATATTTGAATCTACCGCAGCGCAAACATCCTTTAATCAAAACAATCAATTCACAGGCAATAGAGTAATTTTTAATAATGACACAAGCACTCAAGTTGCGGGCGGAGCAATATTTGCAAGCGTTGTTGTTGATAATGCCGTAGTTGATAACAAGGGCAGTATATTTTTGAATTTTCGAAAACGCACAGATATAGCCGATAGCGCATATCTTGGTTTTTCAAATAATTTTATATCGGTGAGAGCAGCAAATTCACAAGGTCAGGGCGGCGCTTTATATGTTTCGGGCAGAGTTAATACTTCCGACGCTAATCAATCTTTGGGCAAAGTTGTATTTTCTACAGTTTCGGCTAATGGAAACAATAGCGGAGTTAATAGAATAAATAATAATTATGTTTTGGCGCTTGGAACTACTTCGCAAGCGCAGGGCGGCGCTTTTTTTGCGGCAGGCACTGTAGTCAACGGCAATGTTGTGGGAAACGGCGGATATACAGAAGTTGCTTTTTATGCGTCAGATATGATTTTTGATTCTAATTATGTCAGAGCCTCCGGAATAAATTCGCAAGCGCAGGGAGGAGGATTATTTTTTGCAGGCGCAGTCGGCAATCATTCTGCCGATATTTTTGTGAACAATACTTCCACAATATCTTTTCACGGTTCGACAATATCTTTTCAAAGAAATTACATACAAACAACCGCTAATAATATTCAAGCGCAAGGCGCGGGAGTTTTTTTTGTGGGAATGACGTCTTTAAGCGGATCAGTTTCAACGGCAACAGTAAATATTTCTTTCAATTATTCAAATATTAATTTTACTCAAAACTTCGCTTCAGTTTATTCATATTCGCAAGCGCAGGGCGGCGGACTATTTATAGCGGCCGGCATTTCAGGCGCTCAATCTAAATTCAAACCCGGATTAGCCGAAATATCTCTTCTTTCTTTCAATGGCGATAGAATTAATATAAACGCCAATACTTTAACGTCAAACGGCTCGTATTCGCAAGTTCACGGAGCCGGACTTTTTATTGGCGCGGATATTGCTTTCGGGCAAAATTCAAGGATTGATTATTTAGTAAAAAGTTCTGTCAGCGCGGAGATTAAATATTCGACATTTTCATTATCGCAAAATACCGCAAATATATACGGCGGATCATTTTCACAAGCGGCCGGCGCTGGAGCGTTTCTGGCTGCTATCACAGCCTCTGAAAGCGGCGCAATTACAAGTATGGGCAATGATAAAAAAACTATGCTTTTTAATTTTTATCAATCAACTCTTGCCGTTAAGAACAATACTATAAACGCTTCAAATAATGCATCTCAAGGTTTAGGCGGCGGTTTGTTTATAGCGGCTAATGTCGCGGGCGGGAGAGACGCTTTGGCAAATGACGGTTATATTAGAGTGTCTTTTGATTCGTCCACTGTCGCTATAGAAGGAAATACTATAAATCAAGGTTCCTCATTATCTCAAAATTTAGGCGGCGGTTTATTTATCGGCGGAGTTGTGGCCGGCGGCTCGGGCGAAGGAGAATCCGGTCCATCTTCTGCAAATAATGGAATAGCAAACGTTTCGTTTTATTATGACAAAATAACGATAAACAATAATAATAAAAGCATAGACTCTCCTTCGTATTCTCAAAATATGGGCGGCGGTATTTTTATAGGCGGCGCAATTGCCGGCGGAAATAAAACTCAAGCAAAAGCCGGCGAAGTAAATGTTTCTTTTACTTCTTCCACTTTACAAGTAAGAGGAAATAGAGCAAGTTTAGGCGGAGGTATTTTTGTAGGCGGAGCAATTAGCGGCGGACAAAACACATTGGCAGATAATGGCGAAGCCGCGGTCAGTTTTACTTCGTCTATAGTGACAATAGAAAATAACGCCGCATATAAAGGCGGAGGTTTATACGCTTCGCCGATATCGCAGGGCGGCAGCGGATCTCAAGCTAATAATGGAAGCGTTCAAATAAATTTTAGAGGATCCACAGTAACTTTTTCCGGCAATACGGCGGCGTCAGGTCTTGGATCAGCCATCTATGCTGAAAAAGGCGCGCAGATAACTTTTGAAGATGGGAGAATTGAATTTATAAATAATGGAATAGCCAATGTGGGAAGAGGCGTGGTTTTTTGGGACGGCGCTTCGAAAGTTGATTTTTATTCCGCAAATAATTTAGAGGTGATAGCTCACTTAAATAAAGCCGCTCTCGGCGGATTTTTATATCTTGAAAACGAAAATATAACTTTTAACGGTATTGTTAAAATATCAAGCAATTCCGCTGTCTATGGTGGAGCAATTTATCTTTCTAACGGAGCAAGATTGACATTTAATAATGACGTTTCTATCAAAGGAAATATTGCTCAATACGGTTCGGCGGTTTATTTTAAGGAAAATTCGCAAATTATATTTAAGGGAGAAAATACTGAGATAAGCAGCAATTCGTCGCAAGGCGGAATTTTTCAATGGGAAACAAAAAATATTCCGGCGATAGAATTTTCAGGTAATGTAAATATAATTGGAAATTTTGCCAATCAAAGCGGATCTTTCTTAAATTTGTCAGAGCAAAATGCAACGATACGTCTTACTAATTTACAAACGGCAAGAACAGTTTCTTTTAGTAAAAATAGATCTGCCGGTTATGGCGGCGTTATTTTTGCTTCAAATAATTCAACTGTAATTTTAGAAAATGCCGCAGGCTCGACAGTAGGCAATCAAATAATATTTGGAACCAATACAAATCGCAATACCGCTCCTAATGATATTCATTTAGAGGATTCGCATTTGATAATAAGAGGTTTTGCCGATAATAATGCTCAATTTTTGGGCGGAATATATGCCAAAAACAGCAGTGTGGATTGGTCAGCCGCGGGTCAGGGCCGGATAGTATTAGGCGGGTATAATTATTTTGAAAACTCATCTATAACTTCGGGAAACACTTTAAAAATTCAATATTCAACTTTTGTATGGACTAATAGTAAAGTATTAGAGCTTTCAACCGACAAGCTTAGTGTTGAAAACACTAGATTTGAATTTACAAATAATCCAAACGGCGCTTTTCATATTACAAATAATAGCGTCAGCGGGGTTGTAAGTGATAAAGATTCAACTTTTGTTTTTTTTAACAATTATAATACGGGAGACGGTGTCTTTTCATCTGAAAATCAGTCAGGCGGCGTAGCAGTATTTCGATCAAATTTAACGGCTACAGGAAATTCAGTGGGTGGGAGTGGAGGATTTTTTAGCGTAGCAACTCGCGACGATATTACTTTTGGTTATTCGGAAATTTCTATCAATATAAGCGGCAATAAAGCCAATAAAAACGGAGGCGCTGTTCATCTTTTTGGTAAAGATTCCACATATTCTACAAAAATTACTTTTACCGGCGACAGTATATTATTTTTTAATAATACGGCGGGACAAAGAGGAGGAGCGGTTTTTGCAACTGAAAATTCATCTGCGACTTTTTCAAATAAAGATACCAATAATATTCTTTTTGGAAATATAGTATTTTTCTCAAACAGACAAAATTCCGCGGGGCTTGCAAGTCCAAACGCTTCCTCAAATGATATTTATATTTCAAGCGGAGCTACATTAACCCTTGAAGCAAGCACTGTAAGCATATTGAGCGGATTATATTCGCTAAATAATTCAATAATAATTATAAATACAAATAGGATGAATATGACGGGATATAATTATTTTGATAAAACCAAATTTAATTATATTGGCGGAGATATACAAATTGTAAATACGGAATTTACTTATAATAACTCTCAGGGTTTTGATTTGCCTAATTTAGGGCAGACAGTTTGGCAAACATATAATCAAAAAGTTTCTCTCAATTTTTCAAATTCTTATGTTCGATTTATAAATAATGAAAAAACAATTTTGACGGCAAATCTTTCGCCTGCCGCTCAAAACAACGCAAGCGCGTCATTTAATAATTCAATTGTCTATTTTGCAAATAACAAAAATACTGACAACAATCCCTCAGTGGATATACGAGGAGCTATCGTTACAAACAATTCTTTGTCAATGCTTAAATTTTCAAATTCATCAATTTATTTTTCAAACAATATAACATCGGCTACCTCGTCAAGTCTCAATGCCGCGGCGCGCGGCGGAGCGATTTCTATTTATCAAGCATCGACAGTTTCTTTTAGCGGCGCGAATGTCAGCTTTACTTCAAATAAAGCTTCGGGTGCAGATCCTGATTCGGGCGGCGGAGCAATTTTTCTTCAAGACGCATTTGTCAATAACGCTAACAACACGCCTACTTTATTGATTGATAGATCAAATATTTCTTTTATCAATAATGAAACGACGGGATATGGAGGAGCTATTCTTACGGGGGATTTAAATGTTACTAATCATCCAACAACAGAATCGGGACATATTTGGGTTGGTATCAAGAATTCCAATTTAACATTTAGCGGCAACAAAGCTTCTGTGGGAGGCGCTATAGCCGTAGGCGATTTATCTAAAATGAATATTTCTAATACTCCCGTGATGTTTTCAAATAACAGTGCGTTAAACGGCGGAGCCGTTGCCGTTGTGGGAGAAAGACCCGGCACTAATAACGCCGCCTATATTTCAAGCTTAACTTTTATTAATTCTCCCGTTACATTTAATCAAAATACTTCTGCACAAAACGGCGGAGCGCTTTATGTTCATATAGCCAGTTTGAATGGAGTTCAAGCGGAAGGAAATATTATTTTTCAAGGCGGCAATGCTAATTTTACAAATAATATTTCTTTAAGTTCAGGCGGAGCTATGTATATATATGCCGGGCAAAATGCAGGAGGAGGAATAATTCGATTTACTCAAGGCAATACGGCAATTTTTTCAAATAATTCAGCTATTGCGGGAGGAGCGGCGGCTTTAATTACAAAATCGCATTTAATATTTGATAGAGCAAATGCTGTGTTTTCAAATAATAGCGCAGAATATGGCGGGGCGATCTATGGTGAATATCATGTTCCATCAGACGAGGACCCAGGGCTCAATAATGATACTGATATTTCTTTTAATAATTCAAATATTGTTTTTAGCGGAAATAGAGCTCAATATGGAGCGGTTATGTATCTCAAGGGACAGGATTCGGCCGGGTCAAGTCATATTAATAAATATACCGGAGTTCATTTTAGCGGCGGCAATATAACATTTATAAATAATATTTCTTCAGGAAATAATTCAAGAGGCATAATATCTTTTGACTATGACGGCAGTAATAATAGTTTTTCAACTATCACTTTTTCAAATAATGTTAATGTTAAAGCATTAAATAATAGGGCGGATCTGGGCGGGTTTTTATATTTAACCGGAGATAATACAGGCGCCGGAGATGGATTAGTTTTTGACGGGAATGTTGAGATCTCTGGAAATAAGGCGGAAAAAGGAGCGGCTTTATATTTGGCTGCATCAGGGAGCGGCAAAGGAGCGCATATTACTTTT
The DNA here is from genome assembly GCA_031274365.1 of Elusimicrobiota bacterium. Taxonomy (GTDB): domain Bacteria; phylum Elusimicrobiota; class Endomicrobiia; order Endomicrobiales; family Endomicrobiaceae; genus Ectomicrobium. The sequence continues at coordinate 33,535 of JAISQF010000014.1, forward strand.
CGCGGCAATGTGATAATAAATAATAATATTACAACCGGTGATAATTCAAGCGAGACTCAAGCGGGCGGCGGCGCAATATATATGGAAAATTCAAGTGACATATTGTTGAATTTTTCTAATGTCAATAGTCTTACAGCAATGGGAAATACGGCTGTGGGAAATGGAGGCTTTTTATTTGCTTATGGTAAAACTGGAGCTAATGCGGTGACTTTTGGGGGAAATAATATAAATATCTCAAACAATATTGCGCAAAAAGGTTCTGGCGGTGCAATAGCTTTATATTCAAGTGAATTGAATATAAATACTCCCATAAGCGCAAGAAGAGGAAATGTTGTTTTTAACGGCAATTCGGCTTCCGGTTTTGGCGGCGCGATTTTTGCGAATATGTCAAATATTTCTTTGAAAGCTCAAAATGGAAATATAATATTTAATGGTAATAAACAAGAAGGACAAAATAGAGCTAATGATATTTATTTAATCGGCAATTCCGTTTTATCCGTATTAGCTGGTAATAATTCCTCTATAATTATAAATAGCGGATTGATAGGAACGGCGGGAACTCAAATTTCTGCTAAATCCAGCGCGCCGTCGGGCAAAACTATTATTAGGGGAAATATAAATTTTGCGGGATTAGTAAATGTTGAAGGTAATGGAAAAATTTATATGGCTGGAAATAGCGGAGTTGAAAGTGGAAAATACGCGGGCAGAGCTATGTATATAAGCACTATAACGGTAAATGCGGCTGCCGGGACATTTGGAGTTGGCTCGCCAGATTCATTAGGGCTGATAAGAGCTTTGATTGATAAGGCTGATATAAGCAATGGCGGAGCTTTGGAAATAGTCGTAAATGCAAGCAATAGGACTTATGGTCAAGTAGTTGTTTCAAGTTTTATATCAGTTAGTTCTGTCACCGGAGCCAGACTGAGACTAAATGTAAATAATAACGGCTGGGTTTCGGGAAAGGCAATAGTTTTTGCGGGAAATGAAAATATGATTAAAAACGATACATGGTATGCCGGCGCTTTTGGTTTTGATGATTCAAGCATAGATCAATATACGAAAGTCATAAGTCTTTCACAAGACGATTATTATGGTTATACGGGCGGTTTTGAAATATTAAGACATAAGGATTTTACAGATTTGCATAATTTAAGCCAAAATCAGAGAGAAATTGGCAAATCCATAAGCAATTCAAAATGGAAAAGCGATCCTGAAGCCGAGGCATTGGTCAAATCTATAAGAATTGCGATAGCCGATAGAGGAAGCGATTATGGAAAAGAAGTCCTGGATTCTTTAAGCGGATCGTTTTTAGCAAATGTGTTGAAACTTGGCGCAACGCAATATAATTCGGCGGCTTTATATTCGCGTATGAATGAGTCTGCAAGAGAAAATCAAAATGGGGATTTTGAAGACAGCATTTACGATACATTGTGGCTGCAGCCGTCGTTTAGAAATATTCATTATAATGAAAATGACGAGAATCCAAGAGCGTTTAATGCCGACGGATATGGAATGCAGGCTGGAACAGATATGATACTTGGAGATAATTTAATAGGCGGTTTATTTGTCAATTTTAATATGAATAATCTTAGTCAGGGAGAGGACAGAGGAAGTATGACTGAGATTGGCGTCGGGGCTTTTGGCGGAATTTATGGAGAAAAGATAAATGCAAAAGCCGGTTTTATAGTTGCCCAGCAGGCTTTTAGCACAAGACGTAAAGTCATTATACAAAGCTCTACGCAGGGAAATGATTATAAAAAGGAAGCGACGGCAGATTTTAATTCTTATAGCGTAAATCTCGGAGGCGAAGCCGAATATATTATAAATATAGGAGATGAAACGGACTTGAGGCCTTTCGCGGGTTTGCAAAACACAGCGGTGTTTAACGATGAAATTAAAGAAAGAAGCGGAGATTTAATAAACTTAAAAATTGAAGAGGATAAATATCTTAGGTCGGATTTAAGCATAGGCGTGAAAGTTGGAGATTCCGGCGGGAATTTTAAGTGGTATGGGAAAACTTATTTGGGTTATATCATTGTTGGAAACAGCAAAGAATATGAGATTAGTTTTCAAAATGACAATATGGGCGGCGGCAGAAGAGGAGATGTTCGCAGCTATGACGAAAAACGTATCTTTGCGGGAATTGGCGGAGGAACGGAGTGGAATGTAAATAATGATGTTTCTTTATATGCAAATGTTGAAAGTATAATTGGTAATGATAATTACGGTTATTTTGCAACAATCGGAGTAAATTTCAAATACGGCGGACGGGATAAAATAAGGGACAGATAATCCGTCGGATAAGACAGATAATTTGTCGGGTGAGACAGATAATCCGTTAGACAAATCTTATAATTGAGATTGTATATTAAGTCCGCAATTAGCAAATAAAATTGCGGCGCAGTATCCGCCTCTCTTATTTTTATAGCCGCAGACAAAAGTCTGCGGTTATTTTTTTGTATAATATGAGTTATGAAAACAATATTGAGCTTTATTTTGGATAATCACTATGAAGGGATTGTCTCAATAAGCGTAGCCGTCATTTATGCTGTTTTATCTATTGCCGCTACGATACATATTTTATTGCGTAATTACGATATTAAAAGTTCGATAGGCTGGATAGCCATAGTTTTTTTATCTCCCTTTTTAGGCACTATACTTTATATTTTATTTGGCATAAATAGAGTCAGACGAAAAGCCGCTCGTCTGAGAAGCAATATCGGAAAAGGGGGAGAATTTTCACGGCAAGAGAAAGAAAATTTAATGAAAACTCTGCCGCAACATTTGCACAATATATTTGCATACGGACAAAATGTCTATGATTGCGAATTCTTAAAAGGCAATAAAGTGGAGTTTTTATTAAACGGAGTTGAAGCTTATCCGCAAATGATAGCGGCTATAAAAAATGCAAAAAAAGAAGTTCTTATAGAAAGTTATATTTTTGAAAGCGATAAGAATGCCGATAATTTTATAGAGGCTTTTGAAGCTGCTATAAAAAACGGCGCAAGCGTAAAAGTTTTGACGGACGGCGTCGGGAGTTTAAGATTTTTTAGAAGAAGTATTGAAAAAAAATTATCAAAAGTTAAAGGTCTAAAATATGGGATTTTCCTCCCTCCTCTCATTCCGATATCTTTTCCTTTTATCAATTTAAGAAATCATAGAAAGTTAATGATAATAGACGGGACGCTTGCTTTTTTTGGCGGGATGAATTTGTCTGAAAAAAATTTGAAATGCGACGATATAGAAAACGGCGTTGTCGATATGACGTTTAGGGTGGAGGGAGCCGTCATTGATCAAATAGCGCAAATTTTTGAAGACGACTGGGCTTTTGTTAAAGGAGAAACTTTTGAATCCCGCTCGAACTTTATTAAATACGACAATCATAAAGACGGCGTTTTGGCGAGAGTAATTCCAGACGGTCCTGATATTTCGCAGCGCAGAACGCAATATTTAGTTTGCGGAGCTTTGAATTTTGCATTACATCATATCGTTATTATCACGCCTTATTTTTTGCCTGAAAACGATATTCTGGCTGCTTGCGAAATGGCCGCTATGAGAGGTGTGAACGTTGAAATTATACTCCCCGGAAAAAATGATCATAAATTTATAGCGTTGGCTTGCGAGGCAAATTTTGCTTACTTAATAAAAAAAGGAATAAAAATTTATAGAAGAAACGGTCCTTTTGATCACAGTAAACTTTTTATTGTTGACAACAGCTGGGCTTTGATAGGTTCGGCTAATTGGGATATGCGCAGCTTTAGACTTCATTTTGAAGCCACAATGGAAATTTTTGGAGAACAATTTGCGGAGAAAGCATTAAATATAGCAGAGGCTAAAAAAGCTGATTCAAGGCTGTTGACTCTTGAGGAGTGTAGAGATATATCCGTTCTAAAAAAACTAAGGGATAATGCTTTGAGACTTTTGACGCCGTATTGTTAGAAACAAAACGGCGCTGTGGATGTGAAGTTTTTTGTTGGATAACGCCTTTAGACTTTTGACGCCGTATTGTTAGGGGAGAAATTATGGAATTAAAGACCTTTGAATTTTCTAAAGAATTAGGCTGGTCAGTGTCGAGATATGATAGATTCTTAAATTGCAAAAGACAGTATTTTTACGATTATTACGGGCGGTTTGATCCGGAAATCCCTTTTGAGAAAATAATCTTTCTAAAAAAAATGACGTCAAAACCTTTGGAGATTGGAAATATAGTTCACGATACTATAAGAGACACTCTCCGCAGGTATCAAAAAACGCCAAAGCCGATAAATAAAGAAAAGTTTTACGACTATGTTCATAAAATGACTTTAGATTATTGTCAAAAAACATTTTCTGAAAGTTATTATGGCTCTGATTTAATTTCTCCCGAAGAGATTTTTGAAAGAGTAAAAATAATTTCGGATAATTTCTTAAACAGCAAACGTTTCCAATGGATTATAGATAACGCTCTAAAAACAAGTTCTCAGTGGGTTATTGAACCCGAGGGTTATGGCGAGATGAGAATTGACGAATATAAAGCTCATTGTAAAGTTGATTTTTTATTTCCTGTGGACGATAAAATTTATATTTTGGATTGGAAAACGGGCGCTCAAAGTTTGAAAAAACACAAAAGGCAGCTTGTGGGTTATTCTTTATGGGCAAATTATCATTTCAACAAACCCGTTAAAGATATAGTCCCGATAATTGTATATTTATATCCGCAATATCAGGAACAGGGAATTGAGGTTGATGATAAAATTGTCGCTGATTTTGCCGCTCAAGTTAAAGAAGAGATAGAAAATATGCGCTCATATCTTGTTAATGTGGAGGATAATATTCCTAAAGATAAAAAAGAATTTCCTCCTACGCCGAATCGTTTATGCGCATATTGTAATTATAGAGAATTGTGTAAGACTATAAATGATGATTAAATTTTTTGAGTTGAAAATAAAATAAGCCGTGCTGAAAATAAACTTTCATCTTAACTTTTCATAAATTAAAGCGGATGCGATAATAACTACCGGCAGGGCTATCAATTCTCCTATGACAAAAGCTATCAATCCCGCTATGCATATAAGAAAAGAAATTAAAACAAAGAGAAGCAGAGATGCGAAATTTGAAGTTGTCATTTGAATGCATATTTTAACAGATTCGCTCAAGGAAAGATTTTCATTGACAACGATGAAAGGCAAAGGAATAAAAATAGCCGCGATTATTATTGTAAAAAACACAAAGATAGTGCTGTAAGCGCCAAGTAATGTTCCGATGGAAAAAATTAAAATAACAAATATAAATCTTATTACGGAAGTTCTGTCATTTTTTAACATCTCGTTAATATTTATTTTCTGTCCGCGTATTGCCAAAAGAGCGGCTCTTGTAAATGAAAGCAGGACATAAGCGTTAAGAATAAATTGAATTATAATATTTATATTCAATGGCAGAAATTTGATAAAAAAAGAAAATGCATTTACAATAAATAATATAATGGCAAGCAATATAAAAACCGCAAAATTTTTCTTAAAAATAATAAACGCTTGTCTTAAAATAGGTTCAATCATAAAAGAATCATTAAACATTTTACCCTCCGAATATTAACTTAATTTCAATCTTATACAAAAACTATTTTTTCGTCAAACGTTACTCTCTGTTCAATTATTGCCGACAGTGTTCCGCGAATACAATGGATGACGAGTTAGTAAATGAAATGATTTTTGCTTTACCGTTGGTTGAATAAAAAAATAAAAAATAATCTGTAATTACTTAAATTTTGTTATAATAGTTAAGTTGCAATTGTAAGAGATGTTTCTGTAATTGTCAAAGCAATGAAGCAATTTAGGAATCATCTTAATAAAAAGAAAGGAAAATGAAATGATTATTGAAAAATACGTAAAAACAAATTTTAAGTCTTACGAGGATTTTACGCAAAATTGCAAGATAAACGTTCCGGAGAATTTCAATTTTGGTTTTGACATTGTCGATGAAATTGCCGACGAGAAACCGGATAAAACGGCAATGATTTGGTGTAATGAAACGGACGATGAAAAAGTCTGGACTTTCAAAGATATGAAAGAAAGAAGCGCTCAGACGGCAAATATGCTTTCATTTTTGGGTATAAAAAAAGGCGATACCGTTATGCTTATGCTAAAACGCCATTATGAATTTTGGTTTTGTATTGTGGCTTTGCATAAGATCGGGGCTGTGGCTGTCCCCGCGACACATTTGTTGACCGTTAAAGATATAGTCTATCGCATAAATGCCGCTAATATAAAAACTATTATAGCCGCGGCCGACGAGAGAATAGTCAGCGCTATAAATGAAGCCAAAACGGCGACTCCGATTTTGCAAAATCTAATATCCGTTCAGGGACATGTTGAGGGGTGGCATGATTATTCAAAAGAACTCTGCAGATTTTCCTCATATTTTCCAAGACCGACCGGGGCGGAAGCTTCTGCAAATGAAGATCCGTTTTTAATGTATTTTACTTCCGGCACAGCCGGCTATCCTAAAATGGTATATCACAATTTTACTTATCCTCTCGGGCATATTATCACGGCAAAATTTTGGCAAAATCTTAACTCTGACAGCTTGCATTTTACGGTGGCAGATACGGGCTGGGGAAAAGCCGCTTGGGGAAAAATTTATGGACAATGGATTTGCGAAGCCATAGTTTTTGTTTATGATTATGAGAGAATTCATTATGATAAATTGATTGAAAAAATCGCTAAATACGGCGTCACTTCTTTTTGCGCTCCGCCGACGGTATATAGACATATTATAAAGGAAGATATTTCAAAATATGATTTGTCTAAATTAAAATATGCGGAGACTGCGGGCGAACCGCTCAACCCTGAAGTTTTTTATAAATTTAAGGATATGACCGGGTTAGAGCTCAAAGAAGGTTTTGGTCAGACGGAAACAACGCTTATAATTGCCACATTTCCTTGGGTAAAATCAATACCCGGATCTTTGGGAAAATCTTCTGCCGGCTGGGATATAGACGTGGTGGACGAAGAAGGTAAAAGTTGTCCTCCAAATCAAGAGGGATATTTAGTGGTAAGAACGGATAAAAAATTACCCGTCGGTTTATTTTGCGGATATTATAAAACGCCGGAACTTACAAGAAGCGTGTGGAGAAATGGAATTTACAATACAAACGACAGAGTCTACCGCGACGAAAACGGATACTTTTGGTTTGTTGGCCGCGCCGACGACGTTATAAAAAGTTCGGGATATAGAATCGGACCTTTTGAAGTTGAAAGCGCTTTAATTGAACATCCCGCTGTTTTAGAATGCGCAATCACAGGAGTTCCCGACGAGGAAAGAGGGGAAATAGTTAAAGCGACCGTAATTTTGGCAAAAGGTTATGAGGCGAACGACGCTTTGGCTGAGGAACTTCAGGAATATGTAAAGAAAACGACGGCGCCGTATAAATATCCGCGTTTGATTGAATTTGTTTCCGAACTTCCAAAAACTATAAGCGGAAAAATAAGAAGAGTAACTATAAGAGAACAGGATAAAGTTAAGTAAAATAAAATGTTTCAAAAAAACAAAGAGGTTTGCGGCGCGTAAAATCCGTAAACCTCTTTTTATTTATTCCACATTAAATAAAAAATCTCCGGCATTTACTTGATTTTCTTTTGTCGGAATCACTTTCATTGCATCTCCGTTTATAACTATAACTATTACTATGGAGCTCGGAGCATTTTTATCAATAAAATCTTTATCAAATTCAATTAGCTTTTGTCCTTTTGTAACTTTGTTTCCTTCTTTTACAAAAATCTTAAATCCATTTCCCTTAAGATTTACAGTATCCACTCCGATGTGTATTAAAACTTCAATTCCCTCATTTGATTTGAGGCCTATCGCATGGCGTTCAACAGGAAGCGTTTCAACGGTTGCGTCAAAAGGAGCGTGTATAACATTTTCTTTTGGATCTATCGCCAAACCGTCGCCGAGCATTTTCTGAGAAAAAACTTCATCGGGCACTTCTTGGAGTTGTTTAATTTCTCCTTTTAATGGAGAAGCGACTTCTAATTTCATAATAGCCTCCTTAATTTATTCTAATGCTTTGCATAAAGCCTTTCCAAATTTTTCGGCCGCCTGCGGTCCGTTTGCCGTAATTATGTTTCCGTCAATTTCTACGTCGTTTCCGGTAAAGTCCGCTCCCCCTTTGATTAAATCGTCTTTTCCGTCGATAAAAACAGTCGCTTTTTTCCCTTTTAATATTCCGGCATTGGCTAAAATTACTCCAGCTATACATATTGAACTTACGATTTTTCCCTCGTTATAAAAAGTTTTGGCAAGTTTTAATGCAATTGGATTATTAAAATATACGCTCGCTCCTCCTCCTCCGACATAAACTATCGCGTCAAAATCAGACGGGTTAATCTCATCTATAGTCATATCGCTAATTGTTGCGCCGCCCAATTTTCCTTTTAATTCGCCTTTTTTGAGACTTGCCGTTTTTACGTCTATTTTTGCATTTTCAAGAATTTTTTTAGGAGAAAAATATTCCTCGTCTCTAAAAATTTCAGGAGCAACGACAAAAACTGTTTTTTTCATTTTACCTCCTTTTAATTGTCCAAAATGTCAACGCTTTCTATTTTTACCGTCTCAATCGGATCGTCTGAAAAACCCGTTTCGACTCGCGCTATTTTTTTTACAATATCAAGGCCGTTTTCCACAATGCCAAAAATCGTGTGATTTCCATTGAGCCACGGGGTTGGAACTTCGGTTATAAAAAATTGCGAGCCGTTTGTGTTTGGCCCCGCATTTGCCATAGCAAGCATGCCGGGTTTATCAAAAGTAAGCAGAGGATCTATTTCGTCTTTGAATTTATATCCCGGTCCGCCCGTTCCCGTCCCCAAAGGATCTCCGCCTTGTATCATAAAATCCGGTATTACTCTATGAAAAATTAATCCGTCATAAAATTTTCTTTTTGTTTTTTGATTTGTTTTAGGATCTGTAAATTCTTTTTGTCCCGTCGCAAGTCCTACGAAGTTTGCCACAGTCTCCGGAGCATTCTCGGGCAAAAGTTTGATTTCAATTGTTCCTAAATTTGTTTTGATAATTGCTTTCATTTTTTTCTCCTTAATTCCTTTCGGATTGATAAATATGTTCTTATTATACTATTATAATAAAAATACAAGAAACAAAATGTAATATCTCTTAACATATTAGACTTTTTATAATAATAGGTTAAATGAACTTACAGCATAATTTAATTATTTTGTCGTGTCTTTATTTATAGAGGGTTTTTTGCGCAAGTCCGCCTTAAAAGGACGCGTCTATGAGCGAGATATTTTTTTGGATTATCATTTGACACTGTGTGAGCCGCCTTTCCTTATGTCGTTATGCGCAGGGGCGGCGAGTTTGGCAAACGCCAAAAAAATTTGTTTGGCAAATGCCAAAAAAATATAAGCGAATGTCCTTAGCGGCTGAAGTCAAGAAACTAAAAAAGAAAGCATAAAAAATAAAAGCAAGTGTCGTCTCTTGCAAGACTTCTATGACAAAAACATAAGTCTATTATGTGTTTGAGGTTTTTCAACAAAATTGAGGAGAAAATATGCAAGAGAAAAATTTTATAAAAATCAGCCCTTTGGATAATGTGATTGTCGCGTTAAAACCTTTAACAAAAGGCGATGAGTTGGAAGTTGACGGCGGCAAAATAGTTTTACTTGACGACATTCCTTTCGGCCATAAAATTGCTTTAAGAGATATTAAAGCCGCGGAAGATATAATTAAATACGCTATGCCTATAGGGTGCGCTTTATTTGATATAAAAAAAGGTTCTTGGGCGCATAGTCATAATATTAAAACTAAATTATCCGGCATAGAAAATTATTCTTATCAAAAGAAAAAGCCGTCGCCTTTTTATCTAAATGAAAAATTTCAAAACGCCGTTTTTAGAGGTTATAAAAGAAAAGACGGTTCAGTCGGTATTAGAAATGAAATTTGGATTATTCCAACCGTAGGCTGCGTAAATACTACGGCAAAAATTCTTGAAAAAAAAGCAAATGAGGTTTTTGACGGAAAGACTGACGGGATTTTTGCTTTTACTCATAATATGGGTTGCAGCCAAATCGGCGATGATTTGCTTATGACGCAAAAAATTCTCGCGGGTTTAATAAATAATCCAAATGCGGGAGCGGTTTTAGTTCTCGGTTTGGGATGCGAAAATAATATTGTAAAAAATTTTACGCGCGTTTTAGGCGATTATGATAAAGACAGAGTGAAATTTTTAACGGTTCAATCGGTTGATAACGAATATGACGAGGGATTGAAAATTATAAAAGAACTTTCGGATTACGCCTCGTCTTTTAAGAGAGAAATTGTCGGCGCGGATAAACTTGTCGTCGGTTTTAAGTGCGGCGGTTCCGACGCCTTCTCAGGTATTAGCGCAAATCCATTGTGCGGAAAAATAAGCGATATGCTTATAGCTTTGCATGCGTCTGCAATTCTTACCGAGACTCCGGAAATGTTTGGCGCGGAAAAATTATTGATGCAAAGAGCGGCGGATGAAAATGTTTTTAATAAAATCGTCAATTTAATAAATAATTTTAAGAAATATTTTATGAAATATAATCAAACAATTTATGAAAATCCCTCTCCCGGAAATAAAGACGGGGGGATTACAACTCTTGAAGAAAAATCTTTGGGCTGCGTTCAAAAAGGAGGAAGCGCTTATGTGTCCGACGTTATAGAGATCGGAGAAAAAACAAAAACGGCAGGATTAAATCTTTTAAGCGGTCCCGGAAACGATATGGTCTCTTGCACAAATCTTTGCGCAAGCGGCGCGCAGCTAATTCTTTTTACAACCGGACGGGGAAATCCTTTTGGAAGCTGCGTTCCCACTATTAAAATTTCTTCAAATTCTTATCTTTATAACCGCAAAAAACATTGGATAGATTTTAACGCGGGTTCTATAATTGAGGGAGAAAGTTTTGAGAGTTTGGCAGAAAAACTTTTTGATTATATTTTGAATGTGGCAAGCGGCGAGAAAACTAAAAATGAGATAAACGATTATAGAGAAATATCAATATTTAAAGACGGAGTAATTCTCTAATCTCCTTATTATACATTACGTTCGCAGCTCGTATTTTGCGGGATTAATTTCATTTAATGTTCAACGGTAATGTAAAAAAACTGAAAAACCTCAAACAGATAATAGACTTATGTTTTTGTCGTAGAAGTCTTGCAGAGATGACATTTGCTTTTATTTTTTATGATTTCTTTTTTAGTTTTTTGACTTCAGCCGCTAAGGACATTTGCTTATATTTTTTTGGCATTTGCCAAACTCGCCGCCCTCGCGCATAACGACATAAGGAAGGGCGTCTCACACAGTGTCAAATGATAATCCAAAAAAATATTTCGCTCATAGACGCGTCCTTTTAAGGCGGCTTCCGCAAAAAACTTTATATAAATAAAGACACGACAAAACAATTAAATTATGCTGTTAAGTTCATTTAACCTATTATTACAAGAAGTCTATTACGTTAAGAGATTTAACAAAAACTTGACAAAAAAACATTTCTGTGATACATTCCAACAAAACTTAATAATGTCCGAACAAAGAGGTTCAAGAAAAAGGAGAAATTATCCTTAAATTCTTGAGCCTCTTTTTTTTTGGCTTATTAAAGTTTTAATTAAGAAAAGGAGGAAGTAAAAATGAATGCAGGAGACACAGGTTTTATGTTGATTTGCACGGCTTTGGTGTTTATAATGACGCCGGGTCTTGCGCTTTTCTATGCAGGGTTGGGACGCAGAAAAAATGCCGTAAGCAATATGATGAACTCAATTTTTATTATGGGTTTGGGTATCGTATTGTATATGTTGGTGGGTTATACTTTATCGTTTGGGGGAGAGGGCGCAATTATCGGTTCTCTCAAACATTTTGCTTTAGAGGGCATAACCTTAAATGATGAGTCCGGCACTATTCCAACTTTTGTTTTTGCGGCTTTTCAAATGATGTTTGCTTTGATAACGCCCGCCATTATCACAGGTTCGATAGCCGGAAGAATGAAATTTAAGGCTCTATTTATTTTCATAGCTCTGTGGTCTATTCTTGTTTATTATCCTCTTGCGCATATGGTTTGGGGCGGAGGATATATCGGCGGAACAATCGGCGCTTTGGACTTTGCGGGCGGCGACGTTGTCCATATAAGTTCTGGTACGACGGGAATTGTTCTTGCGATTTTGCTTGGCAGAAGAATCGGCTATGAACAAATGTCATATCGCATACACAACATTCCTTTTATAGTTTTAGGAATGGCTTTGCTGTGGTTTGGCTGGTTTGGCTTTAATGCGGGCAGCGCTCTCGCCGCCAACGGCCTTGCCGCTCATGCGTTTATGACGACGGCAATATCCGCGGCCGCAGCTTTGGTGGTGTGGATGTTGATAGATATTATAAAGCAAGGGAAACCGACTTTGATAGGAGCTTGCACGGGCGTAATAGCAGGTCTTGTCGGCATCACTCCCGCGGCGGGTTTTGTCTCAATGAATGCCGCTCTGATAATAGGTATAAGCGTAACTATCGTATGCTATTTTGGAATTACTTTGATTAAGAAAATCGTTAAGATCGACGATTCTTTAGACGCTTTCGGCTGTCATGGAATAGGGGGAATTTGGGGCGGACTTATGACCGGCGTTTTTGTTGACCCTGCGATAAACGGAGGAAATCCCGGATTGATATTTGGCGAAACTTCGCAATTTATAGCTCAGATTATCGGAATTTTAATAACCCTCGCCGTAGTTATTGTCGGCACTTTGATTTGCGCCGCGATTACAAGAATTTTCACTCCTTTGCGCGTTGAAAGAAAGGATGAACTTGTAGGGCTTGATATATCCCAGCACGGAGAAACGGCATATCCCGCTTTCTTGGGATTGGATTAAGCGAGTAAAAAATAAAAGGAGATAAAAATGATAAAAGTAGAAGCAATAGTGCGCGAAGATAAATTTGAAGATATAAAAGAAGCGTTAAATGAAATTGAAGTCAACGGAATAACCGTATCGCAAGTAATGGGCTGCGGAAAATCAAAAGGTTATAAAGAGCTTGTCCGCGGAACGGAAGTTACCATTACAATGCTGCCGAAAATAAAATTTGAAATAGTCGTCTCAAATGAAGAATGGGAAAAGAAAACTATAGACGCTATTTTGAAAGCGGCATTTACGGGAAATCCGGGAGACGGAAAAATATTTAGTTATGATTTAAGAAATGTGATTAGAGTAAGAACGAAAGAGACGGGAACTGCCGCGATAAATTAAATGCGGAGTTGATTGGCCGCGATTGATGGAAATTGCAAGGGCAAAGATTTTAGCTTATAGTCTTTGCCCTTTGCTTTTTTAGCTTGCCAGCTTTGTAATTTTTTTTGTTTTTTGACTTCAGCCGCTGCGGACATTCGCTTATATTTTTTTGGCATTTGCCAAACTCGCCGCCCCTGCGCATAACGACATAAGGAAAGGCGGCTCACACAGTGTCAAATGATAATCCAAAAAAATATCTCGCTCATAGACATGTCCTTTTAAGGCGGCCTTGCGCAAAAAACTTTATATAAATAAAGACACGACAAAATAATTAAATTATGCTGCAAGTTCATTTAACCTTTCATCCCAAAAGTCTAATATGTTAAGAGATGTTACATAGGATTGAAATCTCTATAAAAAATAATGTAGAATAAAAAAGTTAAATTGATAATGAAGTTTGTCGGATGTCGCCGCGAAAAAACTTAATAAAAACAGCAATGGGGCTGAAAACTTCAGAGCAACAGTTTTCAGCCCTATTTTTTTGTATGGAGTTTTATTAAAAAAGGAGAGTATTATGGAAACAGAAAACAAAGGTATAATTTACAGATTTCTAAATGCCATTGAAGTGGCGGGAAACAGAATGTTGGACCCGATTTCAATTTTCTTTTTGCTGTGCGTAGCCGTTGTTTTATTATCGGGAATTTTGGCTTATTTTGGAACTTCTGCCATTCATCCAAAAGACGGTTCTATAGTCGATGTGGTGAACCTTCTAAATAAAGGCGAATTGCAGAGGTATATAAGCTCTATAATTGGCTCTTTCCAATCTTTTCCTCCCATGGCTTTGGTGCTTGTGGTTATGATAGGCGTCGGTGTTGCTGAAAAGAGCGGTTTGATGGACGCGGCATTGCACCGCGCCGTTTCAAATATTCCAAAAATAGCCGTTACGCCCGTTGTGATTTTTCTGGGAATTCTTTCCAATGTCGCGGGCGATGCGGGATTTATAGTTTTGCCTCCTCTTTCGGCTCTTGTATTTTTAAGCGTCGGCCGTCATCCATTGATAGGTTTATTTGCTTCTTTTGGCGGAGTGGCCGCCGGTTTTGCGGCAAATATTATGATAGGACTTTCTGATGTTCTTGCGGCAAGTTTTACAATACCCGCCGCTCAGTTGATAGATTCTTCATACGAAGCGACTCCCGCGATGAATTATTATTTTATTATCGTCTCCAGTTTTATATTGACTATAGTCGGAACTATTGTCACAGAAAAAGTTATTGCGCCGCGTTATGAAGGCGACGCTTTTGATAAGTCTAAAAAAGAAAGAATTGTCTCAAGCGATATTGAAGTCAAAGGATTAAAATACGCCGCCGTTGTTTTTATAGCTTTAGTAGCTTTGCTAATAATTTTATGTTTAGGCGACAAACCGTTTTTAGGCGACAATAACGGTTCAATTTTGGGCGTCAATTCTCCTCTTATGAAAGGAATGATACCTATTATCACTATTTTGTTTTTGGTGCCGGGTCTTGTCTTTGGAAAAGTTGCGGGAACAATAAAAAAAGATAGAGACGCGGTTAGAATGATGGGAAAGTCTATGAGCGAGATGGGACCGTATATAGTGCTTGCATTTTTTGCCTCTCAATTTTTGGCTTTATTTGCATTCAGCAATTTGGGAATTATTCTTGCGATAAAAGGTTCTGATTTGCTCAGAAGTATCGGTTTTACCGGCGGAGGTTTATTAACCGGTTTTATAATTTTTGCGGCTTTTGTAAATCTTTTTATCGGTTCGGCTTCCGCAAAGTGGGCTATACTTGCTCCGATTTTTGTTCCGATGTTTTTATTGCTCGGATATGATCCGGCTTTGACACAGATGGCTTATCGTATAGGCGATTCGGTTACAAATCCTCTCAGTCCTTTATTTCCATATTTGCCCGTTTTGCTTAGCTATATAAGCGTTTATAAAAAAGACAGCGGGCTTGGAACCGTTGTGTCCAATATGCTTCCATACTCTTTCTCTTTCTTTATAACTTGGACAATTCTATTGCTTATATGGTTCTATGCCAGTCTTCCTTTGGGACCAAGATAGAAATAGAACAAGAGAGAAATAAGATAGAAATTTTTGAGCCTAATTTTGATTAAAAAAGCCAAAAGGGGAAAGTATGAACAGTGAAATTAAATCTCTATCGAAATCGATAGAAGCCGATATGATACGTTGGCGCAGACATTTTCATGAAAACCCGGAATGCAGTTTTCAAGAATATCAAACGGTTGATTACATAAAAAAAGAATTAGAAAATTTGCCTAATATTGAGATAAGCCGGTTGACGCCGACGAGCCTTCAGATTTTAGTAAAGGGCGGCGGCGCGGCGGACGGCGCTGGAAAAAGAATTGCTCTGCGCGCCGATATTGACGCGCTTCCTGTGGAGGAAAAAAGCGGAGAACCTTTCAGCTCAAAAAACAAAGGGCGAATGCATGCTTGCGGTCATGACTTTCATACGGCTATACTTATGGGCGCTGTGAAAATTGCCTCGCAATTGTCTCCTAAAATAAAAGGCGAAGTTCTTTTTATTTTTCAACACGCCGAGGAACTTCCTCCCGGCGGAGGTATTGAACTTGTCAAAGCGGGTGTTCTTAATAATGTAGATATGGTTTTTGCTCTGCATGCGGATCCAACTACGCCTGTTGGAATTGTGAATTCTTTAGACGGCGTTTATTGCGCTTCGACCGATAATTTTTCACTTCTTATTAAAGGAAGAGGGGCGCACGGTTCTATGCCGCAAAAATCTATAGATCCGATTGTCATAGGTTCGCAAATTGTGGACGTTTTGCAGACTATAGTTTCAAGACGTATGGATCCGTTTAATGCTCCCGTCGTAACGGTCGCAACTTTTAAGGCCGACGGAGAATTTAATATCATTCCCGACAACGCTTATTTGGCGGGGACTCTTCGCACGCATGATAAAAATATACGTCAGGAAATTCAGGATTTAGTTGATAAAACTATTAAAGGCATTACGGATATTTATGGCGCTCAATATGAATTTAAGATTATAAAAGGTTATCCGGTCGGGATAAATGATTCTAAAGCGTTGAAAGTTTGTCAAAGCGTTTTTGACGATTATTTGTCTCCCGATTATCAATTGAGTTTGGATGGAAAGCCGATGTTTGGCGGCGAGGATTTTGCTTATTATCAAGAAAAAGTTCCGGGGTGTTTTATGTTTTTTGGAGCGGGGCGTGGTGATTTTGATAAAAGCGCAATGCTCCACAGTTCGAAATTACGTTTAAATGAAGACGCTTTGCAGGTCGGGGTGAGCATTCACATAGGATTGATATACAAATTACTTCTTTAAGTTATTGCGCCGTTGGCGGCTGGGATTTAGTCATTGCAGTGATATTTAATAAATTGCTTATTTAAGATTGTTATTGTTTTGCGGTTTTTAGATTGTTTAGCTGCGGGTTCAAACCCGCAGCTTTTATTATTTATTTTATTGACGCGACTTTTTTTGACAGCTTGGCTTTGTGATTTGCCGCATTTTTATAATGAATAACATTTCTTTTAGCGGCTTTATCTAATTTTGAAAAAGCGGACTTTAATTCTTCTCCCGCTCCTTTGGCGTCTTTTTTCTTTACAAGATCCTTTACTTTTTTGATAGCCGTTTTTACTTCGCTTTTAATAGAAGTATTTCTTGCCGTTCTTTTTTTTGTTTTTCTCACTTCTTTAAGCGCGGACGTGTGTCTGCCGGTCTTTAGTTTTGCCATTTAATTTTTCCTCCGATTTTTTTTAAGCATTTGCAATTGTATATTTTTTTACTTATATTTGATACATACCGCCTTCTTTAGCCGTTGTTTTTTCAAGCTCGGAAAGCAAATCGTCAAGACTGATATTGACAAGAGTATCCTCGATAATACTGTCCAATTTATCTAAAACAAAATTTTGCAAAATTTCTTCAATAAATAAATCTGTGTTTGTTTTTTCTCCCGCCGATTTTTCAAATAAAGAATTTTCCGTAGCCATAAGAATACTGTATATGCTTATATTTTTAGGAGTTTGAGCAAGCTGATAACCGCCTTGCGAACCTTTTGCCGAGATAACTAAATTGGAACGTTTTAAGAGAGCAAAAACTTGTTCTAAATAAATTCTCGAAATATTGAGTTTATCAGACAGTGTTTGAATAGTGATAAACTCTTTTGATTTGCTGTATTGAGCCATATAAAGCATAGAAGAAAGAGCGTATTTTGCTTTTGCCGATATTCTCATTTAATAAACTCCTTTATATAGATTTATGGATTTTACTTTAGGGCTGTTAAAAAGTCAAGCAATTTGTATTATGATGATTTGCAATTGTCAGATTGCAGTCTCTATATTGTGGCGCTATTTGCATTTATGTAAATTCCTATACCATATATATGTCATTGCTGCTCTCTGTAATTGTCGTATATTATCAGGAAAAATTTTACTTGACATCTCCCGCACGATTTGCTATTATTTGTTATCAATTCGGTGTAATCATAGCTGATAAGTATGATATATTTAATTATTCGTCAATTGAATTTAATCATTCTGTGATCTACCCGAATAAAATTAAAATTAAAGGAGAAGCAAAATGTCAAAAATCTATGAAAAATTAACTGATTTAGTAGGAAAAACGCCATTGTTGAGACTTTCAAATTTTGAAAAATCTGAAGGAGTTGACGCTCAAATAATAGGAAAATTAGAATATTTTAATCCTGCTGGAAGCGTAAAAGATAGAATTGCAAAAGCTATGATAGAAGATGCCGAAGCTAAAGGAATTCTAAAAAAAGGCTCGGTTATAATTGAGCCGACAAGCGGTAATACCGGTATTGGTCTTGCTTCAGTCGCCGCAAGTAAAGGTTATAGAATAATACTTACAATGCCCGAGACTATGAGCATAGAGCGCAGAAATCTTTTGAAAGCTTACGGCGCGGAACTTGTCCTTACCGAAGGGGCAAAGGGAATGAAAGGCGCCATAGCGAAAGCTGATGAAATTGCAAAAGAAACGCCTAATTCTTTTATCCCCGGACAATTTGTAAATCCTGCAAATCCAGCCATACATAAAGCTACAACAGGTCCTGAAATTTGGGAAGATACCGATGGCAAGGTTGATGTTTTTATATCGGGAATAGGAACGGGCGGAACTATTAGCGGCGCGGGGGAATATCTTAAATCAAAAAATCCCAATATAAAAGTTATAGCGGTAGAGCCGAAAGATTCGCCGGTTTTATCACAGGGAAAATCAGGTCCGCATAAAATTCAAGGCATAGGCGCGGGCTTTGTCCCCGAGGTTTTAGATACAAAAGTTTATGACGAAATAATTACGGTTTCAAACGACGACGCTTTTAAGATCGGCAGAGAAATTGCAAAAACAGAAGGATTGCTCATAGGAATTTCTTCAGGAGCGGCATTGTCCGCAGCTTTAGGAATTGCCAGACGTCCGGAAAATAAAGGCAAAGTTATTGTTGTTATTTTGCCCGACACAGGCGAAAGGTATTTGTCAACAGCATTATTTGCAACTGAATAAAAACGTTTAACTGCGATTGCGGTTTCTTGCTCCCTCCGCAGTCGCAGTGTCGCACCATCCGCAGTTTATCTCTGCAGTCAATTGCGCGCATTGATAATCTCATCTTAATTCAAAAACAAAATCCGCGATGATGAAATCAGTATTTGATAAATTTGACAACAAATAGGCTTTCTGATATAATTATTTTTGTTGTGAAAATAAGACGGAAATTAGTTTTTTGAATTCAAAAATAGACTTTTGTCGATTGTTTTTATAAAAACAATTTATTGTAAAACGGGCCCGTAGCTCAGTCGGTAGAGCACCTCACTTTTAATGAGGTTGTCGTGCGTTCGAGCCGCACCGGGCTCATTTTTTGAGTGAGATTATACAAATTAGAATCTCTTTTTAAGTGAGATTTATATAAACTAAGATCTCTCGAATTTTCAAAAATCAAATCAAAATCTTGCGCTTTTATCAAATTCAAAATCTTTATTATTATAAGATTTAGATTTAAAGTATGAGGCTTTTAATTGTCAATAAAGCCCCCATCGTCTAGGGGTCCAGGACACATGATTTTCAATCATGCGACACGAGTTCAAATCTCGTTGGGGGCGTTTTATATATGAAATTCAATCCTCGTCGAAAGACGGGGATTTTTTATGTCTGTCGTCGGGAAATGCTTTTAATCAAGGCAAATCTGAAAGTATCGTAAAACACTGCAAAATAACACCGCTCGTTAGCAAAATAATTGCAAAATAAACCCGCAAGATAATCCGCAATGATGAATATGGAAACGCTATAAAATTGACACTTATATTATTTATATATATGATATAAAAGATTTCATACAAAAGACAAAAAGCTCAAATCCTTTTTTAGATTTTGAGTTTTATTGTTTCTAAAAAAATTGCGGCGGTTTATTATGAAGCGGCTAAATAAAATTTATAAGAAAATTTGTTTAACATTATTTTTTTTAACAATTTCAGTCAATGCGTTTTCTTTGGATGAAAAAAAAGGACTTTTTGCCGCGGACGCTTTGACCGCAGGCGCAAGGACAAATGTGATTCTCGACGCTTTGGCAAATACGGATGAAAATGGAATTTGGTTTAGCGCAAATTCCGGAGCTCTTGAAATAAATAATAAAAGAATTTCTGCAGGAAAGTTTAAGTCTTCGGCTTCGGGCTTTATATTGGGGGCGGGAATTTTTAAAGATTCGGGATTTTATGCGTCTTATAATAAGTTAAATTTACGACAAGACGACAGCCGCGCCAAGACGGACGACATTGAATTTGGTTTGTATTCAAAAACATCGATTTCAAATCTTATTATAAAAGGCGCTTTGAGCGCCGGTTATCAAGATTTTACTTTGGATACTCCCGATAAGAAAAAACCGACTGTTTCTTTTAATACGCCGAGTGTTCGTTTTGCGGGAGAAGCAGGTTATGAATTATTAAATAAATCTTTTATTTTAAAGCCGTTTGCGGGTATTAGCGCGGGATATGTGAGAAATGGAAAAATTACAGAATTAGGAAATTCTTCCTCCAATTTAATTGTTAACGCTCATTCTTATACGAGAGTTGACAGCCGTTTAGGAATTGAATTTGGTCAAAGGCAAAAAAGAATTAACTGGAAAGTCAAGGCGTATGCTGGATTTTTAATTAAAGGAAATGAAGAGCAATATATTTTGAGTTCTGTCATAGACGAAAGCGATCAAGTAAAAGTTGAAACGAGTAAAGAAGACGATACTTTTGGCGGCATTGCTTTAGGAATGGATTTTGGCATCAGCCCGTATGTGGATCTTTTCGTAAACACTATGACGGAAAAGTCGGAAAATTATCTTAATTACCGTATAAGCGCCGGAATCAATTTTAAGTTCAACCCGTCTTATGTCAAATCTACAAAAATTGAAGCTGCCAAAGAATCCGCCGAAGCAAAATTACAAAAGCAAGACGATAAAAAATCTGAGATTCAGGAATTACTGACCGTTGAATTAGAGATAGAACAAAATACGGTAAAACAGAACCGCTATACTGTGGGTTTATTTTCGGTCGGATCATATGATTTGTCTAATCCGGTTAAAGGAAATATTAAAAAAATAGCCGCATTTATTAAGCAAAAAGGTTTTAACAGAATAATTATCGAGGGGCATGCCGACGGAGCGACTGAAAAAAATAATAGTATGAAATTATCGCAAGAGAGGGCTAAAGCCATTTTTAACGAATTTTTGAGAAATGGAATTTTAACTATACAAATGGAAGCGAACGGTTTTGGCGCCAGAATTCCAGTCGGCAATAATAATACGGAAGAAGGAAGCAGAGAAAATAGAAGGGTCGATATTTTTATTGAATAAATAGTAAAGGAAAAAGTATGAATGCGATTAAAGATTATTTTCTAAATATTTTTGTAAATCATTATTGTGATTTCAAAGAATGTTCTTCGAGGACGGAATTTTTCTGTTTTATTATTTTATGGATTACTTTTTGTTTAGTTTTGGGAATTGTTTTATTTGTCGCCAAATTGTCGGTAGAAACTATTCTCATCGTTTTAGGAATGATATGTATTTTGTCATTTTTGCCTTTTTTGTCTTTAATCGTTAGACGATTACACGACGCGGGATTTAGAGCGGCTTTTCTTTTTCTGCTTTTATTAGGTCCCGTGGGATTATTTGTAATTTTTATTTTTACTCTTATGCCGACTTATTTTCATAATAAATATGTGGGACGTATTGAAATGTCGGCTATGGATAGGACATTGCAAGTGATTTTAACTTCGATTGTTGCTATTACTTGCGCGCTTTTTATTTATTTTACGAGTAAATTAAAAAAAGAGATAGACGTTTTAACAGCGTATGAAACTATAGAAACAGACGAGGCTCAAATCGAATTATTGACTGCGGCCGACGGAATTTTGCAAATAGAATTTCAGTCTGACGGCGCTAAATTTATGAAATCAAGAATTTTATCCGGCGGCGCCGTTAACGAATATCAAATTGCGGCGCGCGTCAAAGACGCTTTGGAGCAATATAAATTAGGGCAAATGTATTATAAAGGTATAGGCGCGGAGAAAGATATTGATAAAGCGTATTTATGGTTTTTATCCGCGGCGGATTTGGGCAATAAAGACGCTTATGAAATGGCGCAATTTATCGCGTTAAAAGATAAAGGAAATTTGCCCGGCGATTATCAAGCGTTAAATATAACGGCTCTCGAAGGCGATCCTGACGCACAGTATATGATGGCGATAATGTTTGATTTAGGTCTTGGAGTAAAAGAGGATAAAAACGCTGCTACAGATTGGTTTGAATCGGCGTTTATCGGATATTATTCTCTATCTATAGATATTATTAACGATGAAGCTCAATGCAAAATCGGCGATATGTATTTTTGGGGTTTGGGAGTTGAAGAAAATAAAGAATTGGCGGCAAAATGGTATAAAAGATCCGCTCTTTTAAGGAATACGGACGCTCTTTATAATTTGGCAAAAATGACGGAAACCAGCGCCGGCGGAATAAGGAAAAATCCAAAAGAGGCGTTAAAATTGTATGAAAGAGCCGCGATGCAAGGAAGTTTTCTCGCGCAAAAAAAGATGAATTTAATAGACGATAATTGGGGCGTTTCGATTAATGAAAATGAATTGCGGGCGGCAGATAAAATCAAAAAAAGAGCGACAAAAAAAGAAATTGAAAGAGTAATAAAAATGCTTCAACAAATTAGAGCAAAAATATAGGCGTTAAATAATACCAAATAAAAAATATATTTTATTTTTGAGAGGACTAAGTTATGAATATTATTAAAGTTTTTATTATTTCAATTATTGCAGTTTTTATTGTTTGCGGCAACATTAACGCCGCTCCGGATACTCCAAACGTTGCTCCGGATATTTCAAACTCTTATTTGAACGATATTCTGCTTTCCGAACCGATGGGCGTTTCCGAAGCTATGTTTGAATTTGGAAAAATGTTTCAAGAAGCGCGCGCGAAAAGCGGAGACGCTGTGCCCGATTATGCCACCGCTATGTATTGGTATAAAAAGGCGGCTGAAAACGGATATGCGCCGGCTCAAATAGGTCTTGCTAATATTTATTATTCAGGCGGGCTTAACGTTGCTAAAGATTATAAAAACGCAGTGTTTTGGTTTCAGAAAGCGGCGCAAAAAGGCAATGTTTTCGCTCAGCTTCAATTAGCGGAGATGAATAAAACTGGAAGGGGAATGCCGCGAAACTTTAAAAAATCTTTTTATTGGTATAAAAGAGCGGCGGAGCAAGGAAATAGCGAAGGCGAGTTTAACGTGGGTTTAATGTATGAAAAAGGAATAGGAACATTTAAGAGTTATAGAGACGCGGCTTTTTGGTATGCTCATGCCGCAGGTAAAGGTCATATGGATGCAAAATTTAATTTGGGACATTTGTATGAAAATGGATTAGGCGTTGAGAAAGATTTTAAAGAGGCTTTTAATTTATACAGACAAGCTGCCGACGGCGGAAATATCAGAGCCGAATACGAAGTCGGAAAAATTTATAAAGACGGATTAAATGGAATTGCCGTTGACGATGTGGAAGCCGCGAGATATTTAACGAGAGCCGCTTCGAGAGGAAATGCAACTGCAAAAACTGAATTAAATTTTATGTATGTTGAAGGTAGAATTATTCCCGCTAAAGACGAATCTACTAATGTTATAGACGATAAAATAATGGAAATGATTATAGAAAGAAATCAAAATATAAGTTTTATTCCTTTTAAAGAAGCCGCTGAGGGCGGAGATGTGAGGGCGCAATATGAGCTGGCCTTAATATATCAAAACGGAACAAACACCGCTCCGCAAAACAATGAGAAAGCTTTTATTTGGTTTTTGAAAGCCGCAAAAAATGGGAGCGTTCCCGCTCAATTTCAATTAGGACACATTTATCAAAAAGCCGCCGAAGTAAATGAAAAAAACAGCAAGCAATATTATCGGCAGGCTCTGATGTGGTATAAAAAAGCCGGAGAGCAGGGCGATATTCGGGCTCAATACAACCTTGGAAATCTTTATAGATCCGGCACGACGGCATTTGACGCAAATACAAAAGAAGCTATTTTTTGGTATAGAAAAGCGTCTTTGGGGCAAGGCGAAATTGCGGCGTTGTCCCAGCTTGAATTAAACGCTTTGTTTGCGATACAAGATGAAATGAAAGAATTTGATTTTCAAAATACAAGCGGAGCAAAACCAGCTCCAAAAGCCGAGCCAAAACCGGCTCCCAAAAAAGTTGACGTTGTAAAACAAAAAGCGGACAAAGGCGACGCGCAGGCTCAATATGAAATGGGTTTAAGATATTATAATCCGTCGGCAAAAAACAATTCCTCCAAAAATTTTAAGAATGCTGTTTATTGGTATCAGAAATCAGCCGATCAAAATAATGATAAAGCAAAATTAGCTTTGGGCATTATGTATTATAGGGGCAACGGTTTTGCTGAAAATCCTAAAAGAGCATTTCTCTTATTTTTGGAAGCCGCAGATTTGGGAAATAACGAGGCGCGGGAGAGGATTTATAACATTTACTTAAAAGGCGATTCTAAAATAGGAATTGAAAAAAATCTTGGTGAAGCGCAAAAGTGGAAAGATTAAAAAAATCATAACAGCGCTTTTTCTTTTTCATTTGCAGATCTCAGCATCCATCGTATTATCCATTATAATTAAAACCTATTGTGTCTAAACGATACTTAGGCCGTATTCTAACCGCAACCCTAAAATGATAATCCCTTAAAATTTGTAAAGCCGGCGAAAATATATGTATAATATAATAATACATATTGTAATACAATTGTTATATATTGGAATTTTTATATAATTTATAAATTAGGAGAAATGATAATCGCAAGTATGACTGAAGGCAAGATAATGGCTTTGGATTATGGTTTAAGAAGAATAGGCATAGCGATGTCGGATCCTCTGCAAATTACAGTATTTCCTTTTAAGACAATCGAGAGCGTAACTTCTAAACAAAATGCCGAAACGATATCTAAAATAGCCGGCGACAACGGCGTTTGCGAAATTGTCATAGGCTTGCCTGTAAACGTCAGCGGAAGCGAGGGTAAAATGGCAAAAATTGTTAGAGATTTTGCCGACGAGCTAAAAGTTGCCGCTAATCTGCCCATATCATTGATAAATGAAGTTTTTTCATCAAATGAAGCTACTGAAATTCTTGTTCAAAAAGGCATAAAATTTAATCATAAAGACAAAGGACTTAAAGATAGAGTTTCGGCGGCTTTAATTTTACAAAGGTATTTAGAAAAAAATGCATTATATTGTGGACGGTTATAATGTGATAAATTCGAGTTATAGTTATTTATTTGATTGTCCTACTCTTGAGGGCAAAAGAAATAAACTTTTTGATTTTATAATTAATAAAAGACCTCACGGGAGTTTTAATAATAGAATAACTGTAGTTTTTGACTGCAAAACAAAAAATCCCTATGAGATGGACACTTATAATATCACACATATTAAAGAGATTGAAGTGATTTTTAGCGACGGAGTTCTTTTGGCCGACGATATAATCGCTAATAAATGCGACAGCGTTAAAAACGCCGCGGAAATAATTGTTGTGACAAACGATAAAGGCATTCACAGGAGAATATCGTTAAGCGGCGCAAAATATGAAAATGTCGAAGTTTTTATCGCTAAAGCAAATAAAAGAAAAAATATAAACAGGGCAAAAGAAAAATTAAGCTCTGATATAAAAGAGGAAATAAATAAGGAGTTTGAAAAAATATGGATAAAATGAGACTTTTCAAAATTCTGTTTGTTATTGTGGCGGTTTTAATTATCGCGGGATTAGTATGGTATTTTAAGCTGCCAAATAAAAGAATTGGATTTACCGTCAACAGCGGAGACAGCGCGCATAGAGTGGCTGATATATTAAAAAAAGAAAATATTATTTATTCTGAAAGATTGTTTTTGGCTTTTGTCAAACTCACAAGTTCGGGTAAAAGAATTCAAGCCGGATATTATGAATTTTCACAAAGAGATAATATTTTTACGATATTGTCTCAATTTAGAAACGGTTCAAAAAGTTATATAAGCGTCACTATTCCGGAAGGCAGCAATATAAAGCAGATAGCGGCGATTATAAAAAGCAGAATTCCTGATTTTGACGACGCGAAATTTATAAAAATTGCAAATGATGAAAAACTTGAAGGTTATCTTATGCCCGAGACTTATTATATCGGATATAGTTTTCAGCCTGAGGATATGATTAGAATTATGCGCAAAGAATTTGATAAGAAAGTGACTCCGGCTATGTATGAAAGAGCGGAAAAAATAGGTATGCCTATGAAAGATGTGATTACTTTAGCCTCAATTGTTGAAAAAGAGGCGATTAAAGCGCAGGAAAGACCTATAATTGCCGGAGTTTTTTATAATAGATTAAAACAGAGAATACGGCTTGAATCGTGCGCTACAGTTTTGTATGCGATGGGTATAAATAAAGCCCAGCTGTCTTTAGCCGATACAAAATATCCTTCGCCGTATAACACTTATTTACATTACGGACTTCCTCCCGGACCTATATGTAATCCGGGCGTGGAATCAATCAATGCCGTCTTGTATCCGGTTGAAACTGACAATCTGTTTTTTGTGGCCGAGGGCGGCGGCGGACATTTATTTTCGCCAAATCTTGAGCAGCATGTAAAAAATAAAAACGAAGCTAAAATTAAACGTCAGGAGAGAGCAAAGAAAACTGCCGAGAGAAAATCTAAAGTGAATAGAAAAGCCGCTCAAGAGGCGACAAGAATGCTTGACGCAATATAATTTATCAAATGAGAGGGTAAAAGTGACGCTTATAGAAAGGTATCAGGATGAAATATATTCGCTTGCGCTGTCTCTAACCAATAATGAGAAAAAATCAAAAATATTGGCGGCGAAAGTTTTTGATAAATCTCTTGGTAAAGTTTACGGCAGTTATAATAAAATTAAACTTCAACTATTTAGAGAATTGCTCTTAAATATAGCGTCCGTGTCAATGAAAAAAATGAGCGAAAAAAATATTCTCTATTTATTTAAGAGGAGATTAAATTTATTTGATAGAAAAGTTTTTGTTTTGAAATTTGAATTTAATTTAACCTCTACGGAAATAGCCGTTGTTTTAAGAACAAGCGTGAAAAAAGTAAAGAAATCGTTGTTTTACAGCATAGACAAAATGATAAAGATAATGGAGGATAAAAAAAGTGAAATGCGATGAAATTATTAAAGAAGTGGTTCCATATTATACCGACGAATTAAAAGGAAAGAAAAAAGACGAATATAAAACGCATACAATGGTATGCAAAAGATGCGCAAGATACGCTTATAAAGCCAGATTAGCCATAGAATTTATTAAAAAAAATAAACAAGCGGTAACAAAAATAGATTTGATGAAATGATAGTCTTACCGTTTAATTAGGAAATACGATAGGAGTATAGCAATATGAAAGTGTATTTAGATAACAGCGCCACGACTGCCGTCGATGAGTCCGTAGTTGATGAAATGCTTCCTTACTTTTCTAAAATTTATGGAAATGCTTCGAGTTTTCATTCTTTCGGCAGGGATGCGAAAATGGCATTGGAAAAAGCGCGGATAAAAGTCGCCGAGATTTTGAATGCCGAGACCGATGAAATAATTTTTACAGGCTGCGGAACTGAATCCGACAATATTGCGATATTTGGAACTCTAAATTCTTTTAATAAAAAAGGGCATATTATTACGACTAAAATCGAGCATCACGCCGTTCTTTATTGTTTTGAGCATTTGCAAAAATTGGGTTATGAAACCACATATTTAAACGTTGATAAAACGGGACGCATAAGCATTGACGAATTTAAGAAATCCATTAGAGACGACACTTTGCTTGTAAGCATAATGCACGCTAATAACGAAGTTGGGACATTGCAGCCCATTGAAGAGATTGGAAGTATAATTAAAGAAATAAATAAAACAAGAAAAGATAAAATTTATTTTCATACCGACGCCGTTCAAAGCGCCGGAAAAATAAAATTAGACGTAAAAAAATTAGGCGTTGATTATCTTGCGATATCCGCTCATAAATTTAACGGACCAAAAGGCGTCGGCGTTTTATACAAAAAAAGGGGAAGCAATATTTCCTCCATAATGTTTGGCGGACATCACGAAAATAATTTGCGTCCCGGGACGGAAAATATTCCTTGTATAATGGGATTAGCGAAAGCTCTTGAAAATTCCGTTAATTCTTTAGAGAAAAATTACTCTAATATTTTAAGTTTAAGAAATAAATTAAGAGACGGAATTATTAAAAAAATTCCAAATGTTTTAATAAACGGCAGCGATGAATATTTTCTCCCAAATATCTTAAACGTCAGTTTTAATTTTATAGAGGGAGAATCGCTTTTGGCAAGACTCGACGCAAAGCAAATAGCCGCTTCAACCGGTTCGGCATGCGCTACAGGCAGTCTCTCGCACGTTTTAGCCGCTCTGGGAATTGACGCCTTGGCAATTCAAGGAGCCATAAGATTTTCTTTTGGACACAATAATACGGCTGAGGAAATTGATTATGTTTTAGAAGTTTTACCCGAAACGGTGGAAGGTTTAAGAAAGATGTCACCGTTATGGAAAGGAGGATAAATGCATACATTTGATAAAAAAAACAATAAGCTCACATTTAACGAAAAAATAAATAAACTTGAATACGAAGGCTATCTTTTTAAACTTCAAGACGTCAAAGAGCCGAATCTTTTTAGAGAAACGTTTGAATACGGCGAAGTCCCTAAAATTCCTTTCAACGGCGAAGTCGTTCCTATGACGACGCCTTCGGAAATTTGGATTACCGACACGACTTTTCGCGACGGCCAGCAGGCTTTCAATCCTTTCAGCGCAAAACAAATAGCCGATATTTATACTTTTCTGCATAAACTTGGCGGCCCTAAAGGGATAATAAGACAGTCTGAATTTTTCTTGTATTCGGATAAAGATAAAGAGGCCGTCCGTAAATGTCAGGAGCTTGGTTTTGAATTTCCGCAAATTACCGCTTGGATAAGAGCTAATAAAAATGATTTCAAACTCGTTAAAGAAATGGGGCTTAAAGAAACGGGAATTTTAACTTCGGCTTCCGACTATCATATTTTTTTGAAACTCAAAAAAACAAGACGAGAAGCTATGGAAATGTATTTGGATATAGTTAAAGCGGCGCTGTCCGAAGGAATAGTTCCGCGCTGTCATTTGGAGGATATTACAAGAGCCGATTTTTACGGTTTTGTCGTCCCTTTTGCGAAAGAGCTGATGGAACTTTCAAAAGAGTCCGGCATACCTATAAAAGTAAGAGCTTGCGATACTTTAGGACTTGGCGTAAGTTATCCGGGAGCGTCTATGCCGAGAAATGTAAATGGAATAATGCATGGTTTTATTCATTATGCCGGAGTGCCGTCCGAATATCTCGAGTGGCATGCGCACAATGATTTTTATAGAGGTTTGACAAATTCCACAAGCTGTTGGCTTTACGGATGCTGCGCGATTAACGGCACGGTTTTGGGAATAGGAGAGAGAACGGGCAATATTCCTCTTGAGGCTTTGGCGATGGAATACGCCGCTTTTAGAGGAAGCGCCGACGGAATGGATTTGTCGGTAATTACGGAAATTGCGGATTATTTTAAGAATGAAATTCATTATGATATTCCTAAAAATCAGCCTTTTGTAGGCTCCAATTGCAATATGACGAGGGCTGGAATTCACGCCGACGGATTGTTGAAAGAACCTGAAATTTAC
The DNA here is from genome assembly GCA_031274365.1 of Elusimicrobiota bacterium. Classification (GTDB taxonomy): domain Bacteria; phylum Elusimicrobiota; class Endomicrobiia; order Endomicrobiales; family Endomicrobiaceae; genus Ectomicrobium. The sequence goes on from JAISQF010000014.1 coordinate 63,012, forward strand.
AGCGCTTTTGACACTCAATCCATATTAAACAGACCCCTTGAAGTTGAAATTACGGACAGAGCGGGTCTTGGCGGGATAGCTTATTGGTATAATACTAAACTTGATAAACTTATAAATTCCAAAAAGAAATTGGACAAAAACGATCCGTCGGTAATAGCTATTAAAGAGGAAGTGGACGCTATTTTTAAAGACGGCAGAGTTGCCGCGATGTCTTCGGAAGAGTTGTTGAGGCTTGCAAAAAAATATATGCCGCAATATTTATAAGGCGATTATAGAAAGGAAATTGTTATAAATGAAAAAAATTCATCTTGCGTTTTTGTGGCATCAGCATCAGCCTATGTATAAAAATCCCGTAACAAATTCTTACGAATTACCTTGGGTAAGACTTCATGCGATAAAAGATTATTACGATATGGTTGCGATTTTAGACGACTTCCCAAAAATAAAATTAAATATCAATTTAGTTCCGTCATTGATAGTTCAGCTTGAGGATTATGCAAGCGGCAAAGCCAAAGATAAATTTGTGGATATGACTTTAAAAGACGCGTCGCAATTGAGCCAGGACGACAAAATTTTTATTCTTATGAATTTTTTTATGGCTAATTGGGAAAATATGATAGCTCCTAATAATCGTTATCTGCAATTGCTCGAAAAAAGAGGACGGCATACTTCTGAGACGGAAGTAAAAAGTTGTTTGGCTTTTTTTAAGGATGAGGATTTTAGAGATTTGCAAGTATGGTTTAATTTAGCTTGGTTTGATCCTTACTGGATAAGAACGGACGATTTTATAAAAGGGCTTTATAATAAAGGCAGAGATTTTACCGAAGAAGATAAACATTTATTGATACAAAAACAATTTGAAATTTGCGGTAAGATAGTTCAAAAACATAAAGAAGCTCAAGACAGAGGACAAATCGAAGTGACTGTTTCGCCTTTCTACCATCCAATACTTCCTTTATTGTGCGATACAAATTCAGCGCTTGAAGCGACTCCTCACATGCAGCTTCCAAAAGAAAGATTTTCTTATCCTCAAGACGCGGACAAACAAATATCGGACGCCGCCGCTTATTATGAAAAATGTTTTGGCCAAAAGCCGAAAGGTATGTGGCCGTCCGAGGGTTCTGTTTCCGCGCAAGCCGCCTCGATAATTTCGAAAAACGGAATTTCATGGATAGCTACGGACGAAGCCGTTTTGTTTAACAGTAAAAAGGATATTTCAGGCGACAGGAGAATGCTCTTTAGACCTTATAGCGTGGGTCAAAACTCAGACGGCAGACAAATGAATATTATTTTTAGAGATCACGGGCTTTCCGACGCCATAGGATTTGTTTATTCAAAATGGAATGCCGAGGACGCCGCAAATGATTTTATATCTAAATTATATGATATAAGAAATTATATGGGAGATTCTTACGAAGCTCCGCTTGTGAGCGTGATTCTCGACGGAGAAAATTGCTGGGAATATTATAAAAATGACGGATGGGATTTCTTGTCCGCTTTATATAAAAAGATAAGCGATAGTCCAGACATTGAAACCGTGCGCGTAAGCGATTATTTGGAAAAATTTCCATCTCAAACGTCGATAGAGAATTTGACGGCGGGTTCTTGGATAAATGGAAATTTTTATATTTGGATAGGTAATAAAGAGACAAACGCTTCGTGGGACGCTTTAAGCGCCGCGAGAGATTTTTTAATTTCATTTTTAGAAAAAAATCCAAATCTAAAAAATTCTAAAGAGGAAAAAGAGGCGCGGGACGTTTTGATGACGGCTCAAGGCTCTGATTGGAATTGGTGGTATTGTCCAGATCATAATTCGGAAAGCAATGCCGTTTTTGATTATATTTATAGACATTTATTGATAAAGATATATCAGATATTTGGACAAAAAGCTCCGGATAATTTATATGTCGCCATAAAAGATATGTTAAAAAACGCCGATCAAAATTCCTTCAGAATTCCCTCGTCTTTTATAACCCCCTTAATCGACGGAAAAATTTTGAACGACTGGAACGGCGCGGGATATTACAAAGTCGGCCACGAGGGCGGTTCTATGCATCAGGTTTCAACCGCTTTGAGAGCTTTTTATTACGGCAATGACGATAAAAATTTATATGTAACGTTGGAATTAAATTCGGATATCGCGCCAAAAATTATAAAGGATTTGAGTTTTCATATAGATTTTATAAATCCCGTTTCTCAATCTGTTGTTGTGGAATTTGATTCCGACACAAATCTTTCTAAATTTATGTTGGAAGATTCTTCGGGTGAAAAAGAAATAAACGGCGGGAGAGCTTGCTATAAAGAAGATTTGGAAATTTCTATTCCGCTTGAGTGTTTGGGAAATTCTTTTAATTATCGCGAAGCGGAATTTAAGATAAGCGTTTATAAAAATGGATTTGAAATTGAAAAATGGCCGTATGTAAATTCGCTAAGATTATCAAATGGTTAAAATTAGAACTCCCTATTATCTTATAGACGAAAAAGCTCTTTTGAAAAATATGAAAAGGATTGAATATGTCCGGCGCAAGTGCGGAGCAAAATCTCTCCTTGCTCTCAAATGTTTCAGTCTTTGGAATGTTTTTGATTTAATGAGCAAGTATATGGACGGGACTACAAGCAGCTCTCTTTTTGAAGCAAAGTTGGGATATGAAAAGTTCGGCAGGGAAACGCATGCGTTTAGCGCGGCTTATTCGCGCGGCGATATTGACGAAATAAAGGGATTTGCGGATAAAATAATTTTTAATTCTATTTCGCAGTTGAAAAAATATTATCCTTTGATAAAATCAAATAAAGAAAAAAAAAATATTTCTTTAGGCATTAGAGTAAATCCGTCCGTAAGTTATTCTCATTTTGATTTAGCGGATCCGGCGAGAAAATATTCGCGCTTGGGTGAAATTGACATAGAAAAAGTAAAGTCCGTATTAAATAAAATAAGCGGAGTAATGCTTCATTACAATTGTGAAAACGGCGATTTTGCCGCTTTCGATAAAATGCTTAATTTTATTTCAAAAAAATATAAGGACGTTTTTAATAAAATACAATGGGTAAGTCTTGGCGGCGGAATATCTTTTACAAACGACAGTTATCCGCTTGATAAATTTTGCGGCGCATTAAAAAAGTTTAGCGATGATTTCGGCGTTGAGGTTTATTTAGAACCCGGCGAGGCCGCGATAACTCAAAGCGCAAAACTTATAACTTCAGTTTTAGACATAGTTGTAAATATTAAAAAGACAGCCGTTGTTGACGCTTCCGTGGAACCTCATATGCTTGATTTGCTTATTTATAGACAGAGCGCAAAACTTGACGAGAAAGCCGGAGAAAATGAATATATAATTGCCGGAAGAAGTTGTCTTGCCGGCGATATTTTCGGCGCGTATAAAATAAAAAGAAAACTTTCCATAGGTTCTATTGTGAAATTTTCCGACGCGGCGGGTTATACTATGGTGAAAAAAAATTGGTTTAACGGATTGCAAATGCCTTCCATAGCGGTTAAAAGATTAAATGGAAAAATTGAGATTGTCCGGGAATTTGATTATAAAGATTTCAAGCAATCTTGAATTCAGAAATACAAAAGGGGGCTTACAACAAAAAATGAAAAGGAATGTTCTTATTGTAGGGGCCGGCGGAGTGGCTCATGTTGCGGCGCATAAATTTGCGCAAAACAATGATTTATTCGGAAACATTTATTTAGTTTCGCGTTCAATTAAAGATTGTCAGGAGATAATCAAAAGTATAGAACGTAAAAACAATTATAAAATTGCGGAAAATAAAATAGAAGTCGCTCAGATTGACGCTCTTGATATTCCTTCCGTAATTGAGAAAATAAAGAAATGGAACATTTCTATCACCGTAAACGTGGCTTCGGCTTTTTGCAATATGTCTATTCTCCAAGCTTGTATTGAAACGGGCTCCGCTTATATTGATACGGCCATCCACGAAGATCCCGATAAAGTTTGCGAAGATCCTCCTTGGTATGCAAATTATGAATGGAAAAGAAAAGATAAATGCGCTCAAAATAAAGTTACGGCTGTGCTCGGCGCGGGTTTTGATCCGGGCGTTGTGAACGCATACGCCGCTTATGCGAAAAAACATTTTTTCGACAAAATAGATTCCATAGACATAATGGATGTAAACGTCGGCAGCCACGGAAAATATTTCGCGACTAATTTTGACCCTGAAATAAATTTTAGAGAGTTTCGTAAAGTGTGGGCTTGGATTGATAAAAAGTGGGTTTGCTCGCCCGTGCACAGCCAAAAGATGATTTATGATTTTCCCGTCGTCGGAAAACAGCCGATTTATCTTACGGGGCACGACGAATTGCACTCTCTTTCTAAAAATATGGACGTTAACTCCATAAGGTTTTGGATGGGTTTTAGCGATCATTTTATAAATTGTTTCACAGTATTAAAAAATATAGGTTTATTGTCTGAGCATCCCGTAAAGACGCTTGAGGGCGTTGAGGTTGTTCCTTTGAAAGTTGTAAAAGCCTGTCTGCCGGATCCGAAATCTCTCGCGCCAAATTATACGGGAAGCACTTGTATCGGAGATTTAATAGCCGGTCAAAAAGACGGCGAAAATAAAGCTTTGTTTGTCTATAATATTTGCGATCATAAAACTTGTTATAATGAAGTTGAATCTCAGGCGATAAGTTATACCGCCGGAGTTCCTCCCGTGGCGGCCGCTATTTTGATTGCAAAGGAAATTTGGGATGTAAAAAAAATGGTCAATGTTGAAGAGCTTGATCCGGATCCGTTTATAGATCTGTTAAATAATATGGGCATTTCGACCGAGACTATGGAAATGGACTATTCAAAAGTAAAATCTATGAAATCAGAAGAGGTAAAAAATGAAAGAAATTTGGAAAGCTGCAGCTGAGAAAATCAGTAAAGAAAAATGTAAAGTTTGTCCGGTTTGCAACGGAGTTGCTTGCGGCGGGCTTATACCGGGTATGGGAGGCATTGGTTCGGGCGCTACTTTTCGCAATAATATAGAAGCTCTTGCTCGAAAAAAATTAGTTATGAGAGTAATCCACGACGCAAACACTCCCAATTGTGAAATTGATTTATGGGGCAGGAAATTATCATTGCCAGTTTTAGTCGCACCTATCGGAGACATTGTTTCGCAAATTAGCGGCGACCTTGAAATTCCTCAATACACCTCTCATCTTATAGACGGCTGTGTCGCGGCGGGAACTCTTGCAAGCATTGGAGATCTTATAGGTTTTCAACCTTTTGCCAGCGCGATTGAGCAAATAAAAGGGCGCGGAAAATCCGTAATTCCTTTTATAAAAACTTGGATACACGACGAATTCGTTAAGAAATTAGAAATTTCAGCAAAAGCCGGCTGCGATATTTGCGGGACTGACGTTGACAGCGCGGGGCTTGCTGGTTTGAGAAATTCGCCCGCTCCGGTAAATGTTTGGACGCCGAAAGACTTGACTACTTATATAAAAAAAGCGCACGGTTTGGGAATGAAATATATTGTCAAAGGGATTATGACCGTTGACGAGGCAAAGATTGCCATAGATTGCGGAGCCGACGCCGTTTTGGTTTCAAATCACGGAGGCCGCGTGCTTGATTACGGGCAGGGGACGGCTGAAGTTTTGCCTGAAATTGCAAATGCCGTCGGAAAACAAACTATAATTATGATTGACGGGGGAATTAGAAGCGGAGCCGACGTTTTGAAAGCTCTCGCCCTTGGCGCTAAAGTTGTTTTGATATGCAGACCTGCGGCCATAGCGGTTCACGGAGATAATCAAAAAGGATTAAGCGCATATTTAGAATCTATAAAAGCCGGACTGCTCCATTGTATGCGTATGACGGGCTGTAAAGATTTGCAAAGTATAAGCGGGAATGTAATCGCTGATTAAACGTTATTATTATAATTGCGGCGGCAAATAATCCGGTAAAGGATAAAAAATGTTAAATAAATTTTTAAATTCTATTTTTGGTTCTCAAAATGAAAGAGATATAAAATCTATGCGCCCTATAGTCGAGCAAGTGAACGCTTTTGAACCTGAAATAAAAGCTCTCTCCGACGAGGAATTGAAAAACAAAACTCAATTTTTTAGAGATAGACTTCAAAAAGGCGAAACTCTCGACGATATTTTGCCCGAGGCTTTCGCATGCGTTAGAGAAGCGTCTGTGAGAACGATAGGGTTAAGACATTTTGACGAGCAAATTATGGGCGGATATATTTTGCATACCGGACGCATTGCCGAGATGAAAACGGGCGAGGGGAAAACTCTTGTCGCAACTCTTGCCGCATATCTAAACGCTTTGCCTCAAACGGGAGTTCATATTGTCACAGTCAACGATTATCTTGCCAAAAGAGATAGAGAATGGATGGGCGTTATTTATCAAAAACTTGGTCTCAGCGTCGGCAATATAAGTCATGAGCTTACGCCTCAAGAAAGACGCGATGCGTATAATTGCGACGTAACTTATGTTACAAATAATGAAATAGGTTTTGATTATTTGAGAGACAATATGGTCATATCAAAAGAGGACAGAGTTTTGCGCCCCCTAAATTACGCCATAGTGGACGAAGTTGATTCCATACTTATAGACGAGGCGAGAACGCCTTTAATAATTTCCGGCGCGGGGGAACAATCGACGGACAAATATTATGTTTGCAACAAAATAGTTCCGATGCTTAAAGGCAGAAAAATTACCGAGAGCGAGGAAATTAAGGCAAAATACGAGGGCGTTGATTTGTCGGCGGGATATGATTATTTAGTCGATGAGAAAAATCATTCCGTCACTCTTACCGAACAGGGCGTTCAAAAAGCCGAGAAAACTTTAGGGATAAAAAATATTTACGACGATTTGCAGTCCGAATGGGTTCATCATATAACTCAGGCGATAAGAGCGCATACCTTATATCACAGAAACGACGAGTATATTGTAAAAAATGGAGAAGTGATAATAATAGATGAGTTCACCGGACGTCCGATGGAAGGACGCAGATGGTCGGACGGTTTGCATCAAGCCGTCGAGGCGAAAGAAAACTTAAAAATAGCAAATGAAAATCAAACTTTAGCCACAATTACTTTTCAAAACTTTTTTAGAATGTATAAAAAATTAGCGGGAATGACGGGAACGGCTTCCACCGAAGCCGCTGAATTTTGGGAAATATATAAATTGGGCGTCGTTGAAATTCCAACGCACAATCCTATGATAAGAAAAGATCATACCGACGTCATTTATAGGACGGAAAAAGAAAAAGACGCGGCGATAATAAATGAAATAGAAAATTGCTGGAAAAATGGACAGCCCGTGCTGGTGGGGACGCGCTCGATTGAGAAGTCGGAAAAAATCTCGTCAATGCTTAGAAAAAAAGGCATTCCTCATCAAGTGTTAAACGCTAAATATCATGAAATGGAAGCAAAAATAATCGCGAATGCCGGAACTTTATCGTCGGTAACGATAGCTACGAATATGGCGGGCAGAGGAACGGATATTGTTTTGGGCGCCGGCGACGACGAGCAAAAAGAAAAAATCAAAACTTTCGGCGGACTTCATATAATAGGAACGGAAAGACACGAGTCGCGCAGAATAGACAATCAGTTAAGAGGTCGTTCCGGCAGGCAGGGCGATCCGGGATCTTCGAGATTTTTTCTGTCTATGGAAGACGAATTGATGAGGCTTTTCGGCTCTGAAAGAATGTCTGCGATAATGCAAAGGCTCGGTATAAAAGAGGGTGAGGATATTCAACATCCTTGGATAACGAAAGCCGTTGAAAATGCGCAAAAAAAAGTCGAAGGTATGAACTTTGACATAAGAAAACAGCTAATAGATTTTGATAATGTGATGAATAAGCAAAGAGAGGCTGTCTATAGGCTTAGAAATGAAATTCTCGACGGGCAGGATTTGGCGCCGACTATAAGAGATATGATTACGGAATGCGTTGAGGAAAATATCGCGCTTTGGACTAATTCAAAATATAGCGAGCAGTGGGAGTGGGTAAATATTGAAACGTGGCTGCAAAGAATTTTTTCCGTAAAATATAAAATCCCAGACGACACAGTCTCGTCTTATATCACAGCGGACGCTCTTATCGGCGATATAAAGGAAAAAGTTTTTCAAGCTTATGATAAAAGAAAAGAAGAACTTGGAAATGAAGTTGTTTCTCATATAGAAAAAATTGTGCTTTTGCAAATGATTGATTCTTCGTGGAGAGATCATCTTTACGGTTTGGATCAAATAAGAAAAGGAATAGGGTTTAGGGCGTATGGACATAAAGATCCGAAAATTGAATATCAAAAAGAATCATTTGCTCTTTTTGAATCTATGATGAAACGTATTAGAGACAATACCGTCGAATATATTTTTAATGTGAAAGTGGAAGTGCGCCCGAGAGATTTTGTAAATCCCGCAAATGCCGGCGATAAAATTGAAAATCAAAAAGAAAATAATAATACAGCCGCCAATTTGTTTGGTTCAAAAAATGAAACAAAAAAAATAAAGCCTCAAGACTTAAAAAAAATAGGCAGAAACGATCCTTGCCCTTGCGGCAGCGGTAAAAAATATAAAAAATGCTGCGGAAAAGATTTGTAAGCGCATAAAATTTTAATAATGAATAAAAAATTAAATATAAGAATCAAAATCAAACCTCTTGTTTTTTCCATTATTAGCGGGCTATTGGCGGCCGCTTCATTTCCAAAAATAAATTTGTTTTTCCTCATTTGGATAGCTTTTATTCCTCTCATCTATGCGGTTAGAAATGAAAAGCCCAAAGAATCTTTTTTTTACGGTTTAATTGCGGGCATTGTTTTTTTTGCCTGCTCGATGTATTGGCTCGCCCCTATGCTTGAATTTAATCTGGGCTCGATAATTTTAGCTTTAATATCGTCTATGATTTTATGGTTTTATCTCGCTTTATACTGGGGAATTTGGGCTCTTAGTCTAAATTGGTTTTCTAAGTTTTTTAATAATTCCATCATCACAGCCGCGGCTTTATCTTGTTTATGGGTTCTCCTTGAATATGTGAGAACTTATCTTTTAACCGGACTCCCATGGGTGCTTGCGGGATATTCTCAATATGAATTTAGAGAAATTATACAGATTGCCGAATGGACTGGAATTTACGGGGTTTCTTTTTTAATTTTGTTTTGTAATTTTTTATTTTATTTTGGGTTAACAAAAATAAAAAACAGGAAAAACTTTTTTATCGCCGGTATTTTATTGATATTTAGCGTCTCAATTTTTGGCGCTTTTAGATTGGATAAATTTAAGTTTTTTGGAGATGAAATATATAAAGCCGTAATTATTCAGCCAAGTATTGACCAGTATAAAAAGTGGGATGCCGATTACAGAAATGAGATAAGAACCGAGCTTGAACTCTTTGCGTTTAGAGCGGGCGAAAAAGAAGCCGATATTGTTTTGTGGCCTGAAAGCGTTGTCCCATCGCTTTTAAGCGCTGACAGACAAAGCTATCCTCTTGAAAACGCTCTTAGCGAATATGCCGGCGGTCTCAATATTATAGGCGCTCTTTTTAGAGATCAGGACGGTAAAGATTTTAACGCCGTTCTTTCTTTTATGGACGGCAGTAAAATATATTTGCAAATACATAAAAAAAATCATCTTGTTCCGTTTGGAGAATATGTTCCTTTCAGAAAAGTTCTCGCCCCGTTTTTTGGAGTTTTGAATCAAATGGGGGATTTGGAGCGGGGAAATGATAAGGAAATTTTTAGATATAAATCTCTTTATATCGGAACTCTTATATGTTCGGAAAATTTTTATCCCGACATTGCGAGAGATTTTGTTCTAAACGGCGCTAAAGTTTTAACAAATCACACAAATGACGCTTGGTTTTTTAAGACGGCTGCGCCCCATCAGCATTTTATAATGAATGTTTTTCGGGCGATAGAAACGCGCAAAACTATTTTGATAAGCGCTAATTCGGGCGTGTCGGGCGCGGTTGAGGCTTCAGGCAAGATAATTTATGCAAGCGCGGTTTTTGAGGCGGGCATAATCCCCATTTCTTTTATTCAAAACGATTATAAAACTTTTTATGTGAAATACGGGGACGTTTTTGTTTTAGTGTGCGGGATTATTTTTGCGATTTGTTTATTGTTTGTATTGATTGCGTCGAGAGGATTTTTGGTTTTGCCGAAAAAGAAATAATTTATTAAACGTTGATTTCGCCGCTTGATATGATTGTTCCGACATATTGTCCTTTTAGATATAAAGCGTAAAAAGAAATTTCTATATCGCCGATAAAACATTTTATTTTGACATTCGGTTCCTCTTTAGCATTTGAAATATAATTTATAATGTCGTCTCTCAAAATTGCGTCTGTAATAGGGCTTTCCGCTAAAAATTTATCCTTTAAAATTTTATTTGTCTTATCTGCTGCAAAAACAATATTATCGGAAGAATTGAGAATTATATAGACATCGGCGTTTTTTGCAAAATTATTAGCGCAGTATTTCAACATCTCTGTTAATGATTTTTTGCTTTCTTCCAAAGAGTTTATGAGTTGCGCTTTTCTATTGTTTTCTTTTAAGAAAAGATCTAGTTCGTCGTCAATTGCATTTTCTTTTTGAGCCGCAAGTCCTTCTTGATTTTTTACAATATCTGGCAGTTTTTGTTCGAAATCATCATATTGAGATTTTTTGGATTGAGCCTGCTCGGGTAATTTTTCTTGCGCGGTTATTTTATTATCTTGCGCTTCTTTTAGAACTCGGTCGAGTTCGGAGTCCTTTTCTCTGATTGTTCTTTCCTGCCGTCTTATTTCGGATTTTATTCTATCATATGATTTTCTGAGACTATTATAAGGAATGCTGATTATCAGCCTTGATAAAAAATAAAGGATTATGGATAAGACGAGAGCTATTGCCGCAGCGCCCGGAAAATAATAAAGATCTCTCCATCTTTTTGTTAAATTTAGTATATTGTTTAATGAAATTTCTGCAAATAAAATGTGCGATGTGTCTATCGGCGTCGAGTAGAGAAACACCGCCGTTTCTTTATCAAAAATATTGCTCAGAATAGATTTTGTTTTAGTTTCGTTTTCAATATCTTTATTTGTTGTTATCAATTGTATTGTATTTGTTTTTCCCAAAAAAGCGTTATTATATAGATGTCGTCTGTTATCTATATCTAAACTATCCTCAACGCTTGATGTGGCGATAAGATTTAATTGATTGTCCAAAATAAAAACGGAATACAAATTATCATTTTTTGAAAGGTCGTTGATGTCTATGATGAGATTTACTTTATTTGAATCTTTAATATCTTGTTCAATTGACGGGACTGCGTTTTTAATAACAGTTATAGCTTTTTCTAATGCAATATCTCTTAAATCCTCATTATTTTTTTTGTACAAAATCTGTGCAGAAAATACGAGTAACCCTATGAATAAGACGAAAAACACGACTGATAAAACTCTAATATTTTTTTTCATAACGAAACGATTATAGGAAAAAAGAAAATGAAAAGTCAAATAAAAGTTGATGATTTTTACAACATTGATGTTTTTTGCAAGATGAAAATAAAAACGGCGAATTCTTTTTTTGATAAGTTTTTCGGTTTTATGTTTAAGAAAAACGCCGATTATGCGATATTATTTATAAATTGTTTTTCAGTGCACACATTTTTTATGCGTTTTGATATTGATGTTATTTTTTTAGATAAGAAAGGAAATATTGTTTATATTAAAAAAAATGTGAGACCATGGAGAATTGTCCCGCCTGTTAGAAACGCCGCTCATATTTTAGAGATACCGGCTAATTTATTAAAGTTGCGGAGTAATCCATAATCCGCATATTTGGCGCGCGGACATCATCCTCAATCAAATTAGAGCAATTCAATAATAATATTAATATCCGCTTTGACGCTGTGTTTGCTATATTATTTTCCTGCTTTTTCAATTCTTTTTTCTTCAAGAATTTCAGCGGTTTTTACCACAATATAAGCCGACACAGAACCGATAATCGCTCCCGTCAAAACGTCGGATGGAAAATGACTGCCGACATAAATTCTTTCAAAGCCCACGCCAAAACACAAAATAAAATATAAATACCAAAATTTTCTAACGTGCATAAAAACAAATACGCACATGGCAAAAGCGGCTTGAGTATGTCCCGATGGAAAAGAAAAACCATAGACAGTTTCGTAAAAATATTTTACATTTTCCGGTCCAAAAACGGCAAGCGGACGCGGGCGGTGTATTGTGATTTTTATAGTATAAGATATAAGAGTTGAAATAATCAAAGCGCTTACAAAAAGAGCGAAAGTCATCCAAAAATTTTGTTTTTTATTTGTCCACAAAATCGCCGTGCAAATAATAAAAATTATAAAAAAAGAAATATTGATTCCTTTATTATCAAAATAAGTTATCCAAGACATCGGATAATCCAACGCCTTAAAATGCAATGTTGTGTTTATAAATCTAAAAATATTATAGTCGTATTTCAAAAGCTCGGCATAGACGTCTTTGGGCGCTTCAATAGGGCTTGACGTATAGATAGCGTCGAGGTTTTGAGGACGGAAAAATCGGCTCGGCGTGATAAAAAAAGTTCTTATTTTGTCGTCTTTTATAAAGATGGGAATTTCTATCGTCTCGCCGTAATTTTTAAAAACATTTTTATAATTTCTCGGGTCAAAATAAGATAAATGCGACGACACAAACAATCCGTCTTTATTTCTTAAAGACATTATATTTCTTTGCCAAATATCGTAATCGTCTATTTGAGGACTTATGCATATAACTTTAAATTCCGGTAAAACAAAAGATAATCTATCGGCTATATTTTTGTCGTTTGTAAAAATAAAAGGACGGGATTTTACGGGATATGCGTCGGCAATTTTTCTTATCTCGGCGCCGATTTCCTCCCAGCCGTAAATATCATAGACGATATTTGTTCTTTTCAAAGGATCAAAATCTATATCGGACGGGCTTAACTTTTTTACAACCCGCGCGACGAAAAACACTGAAAAAATAAAAGCGAGAATAAAAGAAAATATAACGACAGTCTTAAAAATTTTATTTTTCCAATGTAAAATTATTATAAAAGAAGCGGCGATTGTGGAGATAAAATATCCCGCTCCGATAGTCCAGCTTTCATTTATCCCAAAAAGCGAAATTATATTAAATAAAATCAACGGCAAAACGGAAAAGAACGCCGCCAAACAAATATTCTCATTTTTCTTAAAATAACCTTTGTAAAAACAAAAAAATAAAGTTCCCCACAGCAATAAAAAAATAAGAGGAAAAATATATAAAAATTGATTTGCCAAATAATTAAAAAAGTTTTTCGGATATAAAATTAATCCAGAGTTTGCAAAGTTTATCCTATGCTCAAACCAAAACCCGGCCCAGCTGTTTTCTATATTCCAAAATAATACGGGTAAAAAAGCTATAAACACTATCAGCGCCGCAAAATACGGCTCTTTTCTTAAAAGCCATCCTCTGTGTCTCCTTGAAAATAAAATAAATAAAAATACGGACGCTCCGATTAAAATTGTTCCAAATCCTGAAAGCAAAGATAAACCGCAGGATAAACCCAATAAATACCAATAATTTTTATTGTTCGTTTGGATTATTAAAATGAAAATAAAAAATGAAATAAGCCAAAGAAAAATAATAATAGAATCGTAAGTCGTCATTAAATAAAAAGGAATGGCAAATAAAGGAATGAGATTTATTATTATAAAGGAAAGGAACGCCGTTTTTTCGCCAAAGAGACGTTTTGCCGCCGAATATAAAATTACCGACGAGAAAAAGAATAATACAACCGACGGAAAACGCAGTGCAAAAGTATTGTCTCCAAATATCAGCGTCGATAACTTTATAATATACGCCGTAAGCGGAGGCATTTCTAAATAAGAATAACTTATAAATTTTGAATAAAGCCAATGCCCAGCTTCTTGCGCCGACAGAGCGGACTTAGTCGCAAATATCAAGAAAAATTTTAATAAAGTTATCAATATGTTAAGAGTCCAAAAATAGGCTCTATAGTTCATTTTGACAACCTTAATTTGATAACCTTAAAAAGATATTTAATAAGCGTAAACGGACGCAGTTTAGATTCCCCCGAAATTCTTGAAAGAAATTCTATGGGATATTCTTTAATTATAAAATTGTTTTTTTTCAAATAATACAGCACTTCGGCGACTATAAAAGGATCGTTTGCTTTAAGCTCTCCGGCGATTTTTTCAATAACGTTTCTTCTAAATAATCTAAATCCTGAAGTCGGATCTTTAACTTTCACGCCGATAACCGCGGCTAAATAATGTCTTGCAAAAGAGCTGACCGCATAACGTAAAAAATTTCTCTGCTCGTCTTTTCCTCCGTCTATATATCTTGAGCCTATCACAACGTCGCAGTCTTTAATCGCATCAAGAAACTTTGAAATATATTTCGGGCTGTGCGAGCCGTCGCCGTCCATTTCTAAAATAAAATCGGCGCCCATTTGCAAAGCTTTTTTGAATCCGTCTATGCCGGCGTATCCGCGCCCCTTTTTTTCTTTTCTAAGCAAAAGATTTATTTTAGGTTCAGTCTTTGCAAGCAGACGGACAATTTCATAAGTGTTGTCGGGCGACATATCGTCCACAACCAAAACTTCCACATTTTCTCCGCAGCTTAAAATTTCATCTATTATTTTTTTAATGTTTCCGGCTTCATTGTATGTCGGTATCATAGCGATCGTTTTCATAAGTATCCCCCAATTGTTTTTATTATAGTATCAGCGTCTATTAAATCCATACAAGTTTCCTTTTCATTGCAGTTTTGTCGATAACAACAAATGCAGTTTTTACTTGATGAAATTTTGCTTCCCCTATTATAAATTTCAATTTCCGCCGACGATGTCGGGCCAAAAATAGCGACGACGTTTTTTTTAAGTCCGAGCGCGCAATGCATCGCCATAGTGTCGCCGCACAAAACAATATCGCATAAATTTATCATTGCGAAAAAATCGGGTATTGAATTTTCCAAACCCGTCGAGAAAACATTTTCTATTTTGGCGTTTAATATGTTTTCAATTTCCTCTTTATCTTCCATAGAACCCAAAAGCAAAATAATATGTCCCTTTTTAGAAAAATATTTTGCCGTTTTGATAAAACCGTCCGTATTCCATTTTTTTAATTTCCATCGTTTGCCCGCGCCGGGATTTATTCCGATTATTTTCTTATCGTTTTTTGTATTTAAGCTTTCAAAAAAATTTTGAGCTTTATCCAAAGATTGCTTCGCAAGAGGGACTACTATTTCATAATTATCTTTGTTAATTTCGGTTATTTTCGACATCCAAAATTGATAAGTTTTTTTATTTTCTTTTTTCAATTTATCGTAAGCGCTCATAGAAAGCCATTCTTTTGCATAATCATTTGAAGCTATAATGTTTCTTGAATTATCCAACGTATAGCCTAAAATTTTTTGAGCGTTTGCAAGTTTTGCCAAAGATAAACTTTCGGGCGACAAATCGAGATTTATGACGATATCAAAAAAATTATTTATAAGAAATGAATTTATTTTCTCGTCGTCTATAATAACATTATCTATGAAAGAATTATTTCTAAGAACGGCTTGATTATTTTTTGCGACAATCCAAGATATAGAACTTTTTGGATAAATTTCTTTCAATCCCTCGAGCAAAAAAGTCGTTCTCAAAACGTCTCCCATTGCTCCGAGTTTTATTATAAGTATTCGCAAAGAATCCGTTTTGTTGGACAACTTTTTATAATTTTTACAATCTACGCATAACATACCGTTATCTTTTTGATATGGGCAGGGTCTGTCGAGGGGAAATAAAGCGCAATCTGTATAAACGAGAAAATTTTTGTTCATAATAGGACATAATTTATCAAATTTGAGGTAATAAATAAAGTTTTTTCACAAGGAATTATTAACTCTTAAAACAGCGCGCTTGTGAGGGAAATGTGAAAGTAAAAGCAAAAGTAAAAGCAAAAGCAAAAGTAAAAGCGCAAGCGTTATGAAAATAAATATTGACAGCGATGTAAGACGTTAGGTATAATTGGGTATGAAATTTGATTGGGATGAGAACAAAAATAAAATAAACATTGACAAGCACGGAAT
>JAISQF010000022.1 GCA_031274365.1 Elusimicrobiota bacterium
AACACAACACAACACAACACAACACAACACAACACAACACAACACAACACAACACAACACAACACAACACAACACAACACAACACAACACAACACAACACAACACAACACAACACAACTAATTTCTAAGATAAACTTTGAGCAAAAAGTCAAGGGTTTTTTTGATTTTTTTGCTCCAGCCGCTTTGCCATTTGCTATAAAACATTCAATAGATAAAGATATTGTAAGAGCAAAAAAACCTTTTAGTTTTTTTGCTCTACGCATGACGGCATTTATAAGCATTTCCTCTAATAATGCCGCCGCAAAAAAACCTTTAATAAATAACAACACAACAAAAACAAAAAATCTAAAAAACATTTCACATGAGCCTGTCCTTTTGAGGCGGCTTGCGCAAAAATCCTCGACATCTATCTCTCTGTATCCTCTCTGCCTGAAAGGCAGGAATAGAAACGCCTTAACTCAAAACAATATAACAGAAATCCTATACAGATGCCAACAGCATAATAATAAGTCCTGCAGGGATGGGACTTTAATTAGCCGTATATTTTAATCTACGGACGCAATATATAGAAGTGATGCAGGAAAATAAAAAAAGGAGAAAAAAATGAAAAAAGCAAGAGTTTGTGTGATGTTTTGTATGAGTATGTTTTTAGGATTGGTTTTATTTGCAGGATGCGCGTCGAAAGCGACAGTGGCGGCAACAGTAGCTCAAGCGGCGGCGGCACCCGCAGTAGCTCAAGCGGCAGCGCCCGCGGAGCCAAATATAAGACCAATAGATTGGCAAGGAAAGGCATTAGGGCGAGCGATGCCCGAGTGGGTAAATCATTTAGCGGACGGAGATGCATCCGAATTAGAACGTATGGATAGATTTCAAGGTAAAGAGGTTTTTATTATACAACAAAGAGGTAAAAATCTTGATTTATTGGAATCGTGGGCAAATAATTTTGGCGTCCAAGCGCAAGTGTCGAGACAAGTAAGTAATAAAGTGAATGCGGACTTCGGTGGAGCAGCAGCTGGAAATTTAGATGAGGGAGGCAAGCGATTACTAGAAGAGGTTGTCGGCACGCTTTCGAAAACAAAGTTTAGCGGGCTTACTAAAAGATTGTCTTATTGGATAAAGATAAGAACGACAGACAGTGAAAAAGGAACTGTGGAGGATATGTACACGTTTTATCTTGTCTATGATATAGATAAAACGCTTTTTCAAGATCAGATAGATGCGGCTTTAGGAAAAGTTGCCGCGAAGACAGCCGAGGAACAAGATCTAAAGAATAAGATAAAAGAGAAATTGGACAGTTTGAAAGCATCTGACTTAAACGATTGAGGGACAATAAAAAATGAAAAAAAATAAATTTATAGCGGCGCTATTTTGTTTTGTATTATTTTTTAGCGCCGTAAATTTGTCGTATGGACAGGCGGGAGCAGACTGGATTAACGACCCCGAAGGCGCGGGCGTAGTGTCGTCAAAAGACATTTACGCAGTCGGCGAGGGGACAAGTCTAAGCGCCGCGCAAGCTGATGCGAGAGCTGGGATTTTGAAAGTTTTTGAGACAAATATTGACTCAAGATTTTCAGGCTCTTTAAGCGGTAATGTCGATGGAGAATCGCAAAGATTATCAAAAGAGGAAATTCAAGAAACATCAAAGGGAATTGTTAAAGGGATAACTATATCAAAGACATATCAAGGGGGCGGCAAATTTTATGCGTTAGCGATTCTGGATAAACAAAAAACCATAAATGAGCTTGCCTACGATATAGAGAATTTGGATGCAAAAATGCAAATTCTTTTGGAAGCCGCAGATCCTGCGACGATAAATCAGCTAAAGAAAATGCATGCGCAAAGAGATGATATGAACAGAAAATATCTCTTTCTTACGGGTAAGTCTATCCCTGCAACAATCAGCGCCAAAGACATAGACGATGTTTCAAAAAAGGTTCAGCCTTTGAGTTTTTATTTGGCTTTTACAGAGGGCTATAGCAAAGGGATAACGCCGCTGAGAAATAATTTGACGCGGTTGATATTAAATCACGGATTCACTATTGCTAACAATATCACAACTGCCGATAGAGCATTGACTATTTGGATAACTTTGGAGCAGGACGATATAAATGTGACCGGCTTTGAGAAATGGACGACGACATTTCGCATAGAGAATAAAAGCGGAAGTAAGTCAATAGGAGTAGTAAGCCAAGAATATAGCGAAACAGGCAGGTCAATTGATCAATGTTTTAATAAATCGTTGGCGAAATTTCAGCAATATTTGACTCAAAATTATGAGAATTTGTTGAAGTAAAAACAAGAAGTGCGGGTCAATCCCGCAACAATATCAAAAAAAAAGGAGAAAAAAATGAATGTGGTTAAGAAGTTGTCGATGGCGATGTGTTTAGCGTTTTTAGCATTTGCGTTTACAGCATGCGGACCTGCGATGAAGTCGCAGAGGGTGAGTTTAGATCAGTCGGATGAGTTGGCGTCAAGCATTACGGACAAGTGGGTTGGAAAAGATTCACAGTTGGCGGTTCAGGATATATTGAAACAAATATCCGCGCACAGAGGGTTTCAAGAATATTTGAAAAATCTTGGACGCAGACCAAAATTATTTGTCAGCCAAGTCAATAATTTGACATCGGAAGCATATTTTCCGATAGGCGATTTGAATGACGAATTGCTAAACGAGTTGTCGGCTTCGGGAGACTTTGTTTTGATAGACATGGAGCAAAGGGACAGACTGTTAAAAGAAATTACATATCAAAATGACGGAAGGGTAAGTCCTGAGCAGATAAAAAGTATAGGAAAAGAGTCGGGAGCCGATTTAATGATTTTTGGCGATATAAGAATGAAGCCGGAGACATTAAAAGGCAGAACGATAAAAGAATATACGGTAAATATGAGGATGACGAATATAGAGACGGGCGAGGAAGTATTGAGAGTTAGATACAGAGTGAACAAATACTCAGAGAGAGCAAAGAGCGGCTGGTAGATCGTGTTGAAAAATAGCGGCGGAAAACGCCGCTGTTTTTTTATGTCGCCGGCATAAGATTTTCTCTTTATGGAAAAAGGGAATAAAAAAAGTTGCATTACGGATTAAACCGATAATGACAACTTAATAGAAAAAGGAGAAGTAAAAATGTTAAAGAAATTTAGTTTAGCAGTAATGTTTTTGGGCGTTGCGATTCTTATTTCATCGTGCGCATCGGCAGGGAAAAACAGAGCGACGCAAAGCGCTTTGTTAAATAATTTGCAAGGCGGTAAATACGAGGCGGCATTAAATACGGTCAATGCCCCTGATTTTTATTCTAAAAAAGACGCTAATGGTAATGAAACAAGCAATTCGGCTCTTTTGGGATATTTGGAAAGAGGAACTGTTTTGTATCTAAGCGGAAATTACGAGCAAGCGTTGGAGACTTTTAATTTGGCGCAGCAAACCAGCGACGATTTATTTACGAAAAGCATAAGTAAAAAAGTTGCCGCAGCCGTAGGCTCAAGCAGCGTCGATAATTATTACGGCTCGCGATATGAAAGAAGTTTGATAAGGTTTTATCAGGCTTTAGTCAATTATAATTTGTCTCAAAAAGCAACGACACCAGATGCAAAAACTGAGCATTTGCGTCAAGCGAGAGCAAATATTACGGAATGGTCGTCGCTGTTGGACAGCTATAAAACGGAGTTGGCGGGGAAAGTGACTTTCAAAACCGATTTAGCGCAAAATTTATTCGGCGCTTTTATTCATGAGCAGTTTGGAACAAGCGAAGACAGACAAATAGCGTTGAATTTATATCCGACCGCAAAAAATGTTCTTTTCCAAAATTATAATCTCTATCCGTCTTTTAATGATAAATACGTTTTGTTTAATAAAGACTTCAAAAAATTATCGACTATGAATCTTGCAAAAGTGGAATCTGACTATGTCGGCAAGACGTCAAATCAAACCGACTTGGAAGCTTTTATAGACGCGAGATTGGCAAAACTTCAGTCAAATAATAAAGATAATGTTTTTGTCGTCGTAAAAGACGATTTTGTCGCGCCTAAAATTGCGAAAAAAGTGATAGTTGGTTTTATTGCCGGAAATAATAGACCAATTGATATTAAAGCGGAAGACACATTTATACCGGTTCCCGTTGATTTCTTGATTGCGCTCGGCGGACAGGATTTTTATGATTTTCTAAACACGACATTTAAACTTGGCGCTTATTCTTTGCCGACGATAGAATTTGAAATTCCTTATGTCGCGCAAAACAAGAGCAGACATTATACGGCTGAATTAGTCGGCCAAAATGAAACGATAAACGTTCCTTTGGCATTGGCTGATCCAATATCGGATTTTGCCGCAAATGAAAATGAATTGGATTTTGCAGCCATCACTCCCATAGCGGTAAAAGCGGTTACTTTGCATACCGCGGCATTATATGCATCATATCAGATATATAAAAAAGCAACTGCGAATTTAGGCAATAGTATTGCAGATAAAACCAAAAAGAAAGTTGCTCTAACTGCTTTTGGCGCGGCTTATGTAGTGGC
The DNA here is from genome assembly GCA_031274365.1 of Elusimicrobiota bacterium. GTDB lineage: Bacteria > Elusimicrobiota > Endomicrobiia > Endomicrobiales > Endomicrobiaceae > Ectomicrobium. Next base: position 4,516 of record JAISQF010000022.1, read on the forward strand.
GACGAAAGCGATAAATTCAACGCTGCAAGCTGATTTGAGATATTGGAGCACATTGCCAAACAGCATAAGATTTGCTTCAGCTAAAGTTGCCGACGGCGCATACACATTAAACATTTATGACGATACAAATGACGGCGTCAAAAATCTTGTGTATAAACAAAAGGTGGAAGTTAAAGGAGATACTCTCGTAGATATAAATACAAATATGAAAGCTCCCGTAGAGTTATTGCCCGCAATACCACAAGGGGCTGTAAAGCCTTTAGCTTTGCCAAGAAACGCGATAGACACGATTAAAAAAGCTGCTGCAGCGGGATCAAAGTAAGTATAAGTAAAAGCAGTTTAAGTATTGAATAGGAATAGGGGCGGGCAAAAGCCCGCCCCTATTTTCATAGATTGATAGGGGCTGACATATCCCCTAAATAAAAAAAAGGGAAAATGAAATGTTAAAGAAAATTCGTCTGGCTGTAATGTTTTTGGGCGTTGCGGTTCTTATTTCATCGTGCGCATCGGCAGGGAAAAACAGAGCTATGCAGGCCGCTCTGTTAAATGATTTGAAAAGCAATAAATATGAATCTGCAATTAAGCAGGTAAAAGACAAAAATTTCTACCCTGATGAAAATTCGCAGTTATTAAAACTTTTAGAAAAAGGAATGGTTTTATATTTATCGGGAAATTATTTTCAAGCATTGACGACTTTTAACGAGGCTCAAAAAATCAGCGACGATTTATATACCAAAAGCATAAGTAAAAAAATCGGCGCGGCTGTCGGTTCGAGCAGTTCCGATAATTATTACGGAACAAGATATGAGAGAAGTTTAATAAGATTTTATCAAGCGTTGACAAATTACGCTTTATACAATAAAGGCGAATATGAATCTTATGCGGTGATGGACGAAAGCGGCAATGAAAGACAAATTGAAGCAAAGACTCTTGACAGCAATAGCAAAACGGATCATTTGCGTCAGGCGAGAGCAAACATTATAGAATGGGATTCATTGTTAAGCAGCTATAAAGCGGAGCTTGCGGGGAAAGTAACTTTTAAGACGGATTTAGCGCAAAAAATGTTTGGCGCTTTTATACACGAGCAGTATGGAACAAAAGAGGACGAGCAAATAGCGGCGCAATTGTATAAAGACGCAAAAACGGCGGCATTTCAAAACTATAATCTTTATCCAAGTTTTAATGATAAATACAAAGATTTCAATAAAGATTTCAAAAAACTATCAACTATGAGCGAGAATAGATTGTCCGCATATGTAACGCCGACATTGAATGCGAAAGATTTAAACATTTTTCTTGACTCAAGACTTTCAGAATTGCAATCAAGTAATAAGGACAATGTTTTTGTAGTTGTAAAAGATGATTTTGTCGCGCCAAAGATTGCGAAAAAAGTGGTAATCGGTTTTGGTGAAAAACCAAATGATATTAAACCGGACGACATATTTATAACGGTTCCTATTGAGTTCTTGCTTAGTCTTGGCGGACCGGAATTTCAACAATTTCTTTTCTCGCCATTAGTTAAAATAGGTTCTTATGCTTTACCGACTATAGAAGTTGAATTTCCTTATGTCCCTCAATACAAAAGCAAACATTATAGCGCGGTTTTAATTGACGCTAACGGAAAAGAAACTCCTCTTGAAATTGCATTGGCCGATCCGATATCGGATTTTGCCGCTAATGAAATTGAATTAGACGCGGCATCAATAACGCCGATAGCAATAAAGGCTGTGGCGCTGCACGGCGCGGCATTATTTGCAGCGTATAAAATATATAGCGAAGCAACTAAAAGTTTAGGCGATGATTTGAAAGGAAAGTTAGCTAAAAAAGCGGCATTGGTGGCTTTTGGCGTTGCATATAAAGGCGCTACAGTTGTGATAAACAAAACGTTACAGGCAGATCTGAGATATTGGAGCACATTGCCAAACAGCATAAGATTTGCTTCGGCTAAAGTTCCCGACGGAGCATATACATTAAATATCTTTGACGATACTAATGACAGTCCGAAAGTTCTTGTGCATACGCAAAAGGTGGAAGTTAAAGGCAATGCATTTGCCGATGTAAATATAAATAGAAATGTTACTTATGAAATAGTGCCGACGGAGCAAATAACGGTAGCCCCTGTGAGTATGAATGCCTTGCAGGCCGCAGAGAAAGCGGGCGCGGCAGAACAAACAAGTGTGGGCGCGGTAGTAACTGCGCCGCCGGCAGCGCCCCGAAAGTTAACAAGAGCAGAGCAAGAAGCGGCTGCAAAAGCAGAGCGTGAAGCGGAACAAAAAGCGGCACGAGAAGCGGCGCAAAGAGCAGAGCAGGAAGCGGCGCAAAAAAAAGTGCGGGAAGCAGAGGAAAGAGCGATGCAAGAAAGAGCGAAATTAAAAGAAGAATTAAAAGATGAAATTTTAGCCGAATTAAATGCGGGTAAAAAATCAAAGTCTGGAGCGAATAGGAAGTGGGGTTTTGGAGTTTACGGGGGAGGAGAGTCGGAAGGCAATAACTTACAGAATGACGGATATGTGGGAGCAAAGGCAGTGTTAAATTGGGTCAATATTTTTTATGAGACTTTTGAGGAGGATTATAGAGACTCTAAAGCTGGCTATGAGCCAAATGTGGATTTAAATGGGTATTCTATAGGAGCGGCTTTATATATTCCATTGATAAAAACAAGTTTTGTGCGAATTTCTCCAGGTCTTGGAGCGCAACTTACACAATATAATTATAAGTCTAGATATAGGGTGAGCTATTATGACTATTATGGTAACAACTACTCAGAACAAAAGAATGGAAGTGATGGATCAGAAACTATAATTGATGGTTTCTTGGGCATAAATTTAAGATTTCCTATTTACAAAGCCCTGCATTTTGATTTAACTGTAACGGGAGTTGTGATTGCTACGAAAGACGAAATTTATTTAAAAAGGAATAAGAGAAGTGATGATTCGCATGATATAACAAATGATTCGTATGTAACAATAGATCACACCGGGCTTCTAAAATTAGACGGCGGACTCCTGCTTTTGTTTTAAGCGTCAAATGAAGCGGATGTAAAGAGCAGTAAGTTTTAATCAAAAAAGCCTCTATGTTTTTGAATTAGAGGCTTTTTTATTGCGTGGGCAGGGAAGTTTTTATTCTGAAAAAGCGGATGACGAAGTGCGCTGAAGCCGTCTCGTGCGGGAGTGCGGAGGTTTCAAGGGTTATAATATTTGATAAAAACATCAAAGTTTTGTATATATCTATATAACTTTGCTCCTTTTCTTTAATGAGAGGGGGCTAAACTTTTGTGTCCAAACGCAAAAGAATATCCAAAAAGGAGGCGTAAAGAATGAATTATGAAAGCACTTTTGTCTGTTCCCCCGATTTGCCCGCAAAACAAGTGGAAGAACTCACTGAGAAAGTAAAAAAAATCATTGAAACTACAAATGGGAGCGTAAAAACTGTCCAGCAGCTTGGAAGGAAAAAACTCGCTTATACCATAAAAAAGTTTAATGAAGGTTCTTATGTTTATATGGAAATAAGCGGGAATGGAGAAATGGTCAACGCTATCGAGACTTTTTTTAAGTTGACGGACGATATAATAAGGTATCTCACCGTCAAAGTTGAAAAGAAAAAAAAGCAAGTCAAAGCGGCCAACACTCCGGTAAGTCCTGAAAAAGCGGCTCCACAAAAAACGGAGGTGGATAATGAATCAACAGAACAACTTCCGCTTGCCTGAGCAAAATTTTGTAATTCTGTCAGGCAGAGCGACAAGAGATTCGGAACTTCGCTATACCACGGCAAAAGGAACGGCTGTTTGTTCTTTTGATATTGCTATGAGCAGAAGGATGAGAGATTCCGCCACAGGTCAATGGAAAGATGCGGAACCCGTTTATGTGCCGATATTGCTTTGGGGCGAGCAAGCCGAAAGATACGCCGAGCGTATAAAAAAAGGAGTGCCCGTTTATGTTGAGGGCAGGCTTCAAAGTTCAAGCTGGGAGGATAAAGACACAAAAAAAATGAGAACTAAAATTGAAGTTGTGGCTGCCAGAGTGCAAGTTTTACTTCGCCCAACTCAAACGCAGGATCCCGCGGCCCCTATCGGAGCTAAAGTTTCTGACGATGAAAATTATAAAGATGAAAGTCCTATGCCGCAAAATACAAATAAGGCGGCGGATTTTGGAGACGATGATGAAGACATACCATTTTAATTTTGGAGGAAATAAATAGATGGCAATTATAAGAAAACAGCAGGGACAGTTTAATAAAGATAAAGGGCAGAGTTTTGAAGGGCAGCCTAACCGCCACGGAGGAAAGTTTAGAAAAGGCGCGTTAAATCGTAAAAAGATTTGCCGTTTTTGCGCGGATAAAATAGATATAGATTATAAGAATATAAGTCTATTGCGTTCTTTTACAACTGAAAGCGGAAAAGTGCTTCCGGGGCGCGCGACAGGCGCTTGCGCAAAACATCAAAGAGCTCTTATTAAAGCGGTAAAAAGGGCGAGAATACTTGCTATGCTGCCTTTTTTAGCTAAAAATATTTAAGCGGGAGGATAAATGAAAGTTATATTAAGAACAGATATTACAAATATTGGACGTCAAGGCGATATTAAAGAGATAGCGGCGGGTTTTGCAAGAAATTATCTTCTTCCAAGAAAACTTGTAATGGAAGCAAGCAAACAAAATCTCAAAATTTGGGAAAGAGAAAAAGTAAAACTCGAAGCTCAAAGGGAGGAGATAATAAATCAAGCTAAAGAACTTGCCGCCAAACTTGAAGCCGCGGAATTTAGCGTGAAAGTGCGTTTAGGCGAAAGCGGGAAAATATTCGGTTCCGTTACCACCGCTAATATTGCAAAAGTTTTTCAACAAGAGGGATTTGAATTAAGTAAACGCGATATTCTACTCTCAGAAAATATAAAAGAAGTCGGCAGCTATGAAATAAATGTCAGACTTCATCCGGAAGTTCTTGCCAAAACTAAATTCTCTGTCATCGGCGAAAAAGAATAAACTCTTATCAAAAATCAAAATTAATCAAAAGGGAATATTTATTTTAATGGGGGCGTTATTTTTGCGTTCCCATTAAAAAATTTTTAGAGGTAAAATGAAATGGCAGACAGAATTGAAAAAATTCCTCCGCAGGCTATAGATGCAGAAATGGCTTTGATAGGCGCTATGCTTATTGAAAAAGAAGCTATTATTAAAGCGATGGACATAGTCACTAAAGAGGATTTTTATAAAGAAATTCACAAACAAATTTTTGACAATATATGCGCTCTCTTTAATGAAAATGAACCTGTGGACTATATAACTCTTTCCGATAGATTGAGTAAAAACGGTTTATTTGCCGAAATTGGCGGAGCTTTCTATCTCACTTCTTTGATAGATTCTGTTCAGACGGCGGCAAATGTCGAGCAGTATGCTCAAATAATACGCGACAAATCCATATTGAGACAGATTATAAGCGCGGGATCTAAAATGGTCAACGACTCTTTTAATGAGACGAATACCCCCGAGGAAATTTTAGAAAAATCCCAATCTTCTTTGTTAAATATTTCCCAAATAAAAATCAATAAAGGTTTTGAAAGAATCGGCGCTCTCGCTCAGCCTACTTTGGAACTTCTGGCGCGTCTGCATTCAAATAAAAACGATGTCCCGGGTCTGCATACGGGCTTTAGCGATCTCGACACTTTAACGGCGGGTCTTCAGCCTTCCGAACTTATTATAATAGCGGCGCGTCCCGGTATGGGTAAAACCTCTTTTGCATTAAATATTGCCGAGGAAGTCGCGGTTAGAAATAAAAAATCAGTGGCTATATTTTCTCTTGAAATGGTTAGAGAAGAGCTTATAAAAAGATTTCTCGCTTCAATTTCTAAAGTCAATGGTCTCGATTTGAAAAAAGGCATATTTAATAAAAAACAAGACTGGCCTAATATCACTACGGCTATGTCTATGATAGCAGCCTCGCCGATTTATATAGACGACAGCTCGTCTTTGTCCGTAATGGAAATGCGTTCAAGGGCAAGAAAACTTGCTTTAGAGCTTGCAAATGCAGGCACTCCTTTATCGTTGATGATAGTGGATTATATACAATTGATGGAAGGTTCGCGGAGAATTGACAATAGAGTTCTTGAGGTTGCTGAAATTTCCAGAGCTTTAAAAGCTTTGGCAAGAGATTTAAGAATTCCGGTAATAGCGCTTTCTCAGCTCAGCAGAGCGCCTGAGAAAGGAAGAAAAGACAATACTCCAATGTTGTCGGATTTAAGAGATTCGGGGGCGATTGAACAAGACGCCGACGTGGTGATGTTTATAAATAGAGAATGGTATTATAATAAAACTGATTCTGATAAAGAAAAAGAAGCAAAGATAATAGTGGCAAAACAAAGAAACGGGCCGGTTGGCGAAATTAAACTTGAATACGACGGCAGATATACAAGATTTAGAGACGCATATAAAGCGCCCATTCATACGGGTTAAGCGGCCATTTTGTAATTTGTCTAATTAGATAAAAGCAAGAGAATATTTGGGAGATTTATTATATGGAGTTTTTTAAGATTGTTAGGGGTGTGTCAAGAAATAAAACTGTCAGAGAAATTGTGCCAAATTTTATTTGGAATATATTGTGGCATAATATTTCAGAATTAAAAAAGAAAAAATTGAGATTAACTTTAATAAATTATTTTAGAGATAATATTGATAATCAGAGTAATCAAATAAAAGAAGCGATAGGATTTTTGAGAAAACACAGTAATGGAATATTCATGGATGAAT
>JAISQF010000021.1 GCA_031274365.1 Elusimicrobiota bacterium
ACATCGCACAACATCGCACAACATCGCACAACATCGCACAACATCGCACAACATCGCACAACATCGCACAACATCGCACAACATCGCACAACATCGCACAACATCGCACAACATCGCATTCTTTAATATAAATTTTGAACAAAAAGTCAAGGGTTTGTTTTGTTTTTTAGCTACAACCGCCGCGGACATTTGCTCATACTGTAAGCTAAAGCATACGGTTAATAAAGTGTCGTCTCTGCGGGACTATGCGGTAATTGTAATTGCGTTATTTATAGGAAGTTTTAATATTGCACAAGCGACTGATTATAATATAGACACTTTTTCAGCAGGAGGGGCAGATAACGGATTATTAGATGATTATAATTCAAGCAGCATTGACGACGACAGTATTTTCAATATCCTTGCCGCCATTACCTTTGGAGATAATCTAACCGATAATCCTGATTGGGCGACTTTGTCTATAAGAGGTTGGGATAGCTCTGGTGGCGGTGCGTATAAATTACAAACATTAGATGGAGATAATAGTTATTTAGGTTTTAGTCTAACAAATAAAACGATAGATTTTTCGTATTTGAGTTTTGAGAACTTTAAGACATCAACATACGGCGGAGTGATTTATGCGGATGAATCTATAATAACATTTGATGGACAAATAAATTTTATAAACAATACGGCTGGGAATGCCGGCGGGGCGATATATGCTGAATTCGGGTCGTCGGTGGGATTTATAGCGGGCGGGGATATTTTGTTTATAGGAAACACCGCGGCAGGATTGGCAAACGATATTTATTTGGATAATGCGCTGCTTTATATGGACGCAAAGAATTATCAAATAACAATGGACGACGGAATAAAAGCGTATAACGGCAGCACGATTACATGGCAAGATACAGGCGACGGGGTTTGGGTGTTGGGCGGTATAAATGAATTTGATAATTTGGGCTTATTTCAAATAAATCACGGTTCGATAACGGTGATGAATGCGAGCTGGACATGGACAAATAATGATAATGTAGATTTGGATTTAATGAATTCAACGATGAGTTTTATAAATACTTTAGTGAATTTTGAAAACAATACGACTAATGACCATGGCGGGGCGATTTTTCCTGTTAATTCTCAATTAAATTTTATCAATTCATCGGTAAGTTTCATAAATAATAAATCCCCGTCTGACTCCGGCGGGTATTCCGGCGACGGCGGAGCGCTTGATATTTATTGGTATTCGCAGGTGAACTTTGAGAATTCAATAGTAAGTTTTACTAACAATTATGCCCTCCATGAAGGCGGAGCGATTGTTCTTGAAGCGGATAACTCAGAAACTTATTTTTTGCAGGCAACCTTTGAAAATTCAACAGTGAGTTTTACAAACAATTCTTCTAACTATGGCGGAGCGATTGTTCTTTACCGCAGCCAAGCAAACTTCACAAAATCAGAGATAAATTTTACAAGCAATATAGCCGCCGGCGCCGGCGGAGCGATTGGTATTGAGCTTGTCAGCCGATTAAACTTTAGAAATTCATCGGTAAGTTTTACAAGCAATACAGCCGGTCAATATGGCGGGGCGATTTTTCTTGAAATTGAGTCGGAAGTGAACTTTATAGATTCTTTAGTAAGTTTTATAGATAATGCGGCTAACATTGACAATAGCGCTGGCGGGGCGATTTGGCTTGCGCATAATTCGGTGTCGCCAAATAATTCGCAAATAAACTTCACAAATTCAACAGTGAGTTTCACAGGCAATACTGCCGGTTATGGCGGGGCGATTTATCTTGCCGACAGTGGTTCAGAATTAATATTTAGCAATACAGAAGCGATTTTTGAAGGAAATAAAGCGACAACCGTAAATGGCGGCAATGACATTTATAATCAAGGCGTGATAAATATTTTGGCCAAAAGCGAAGTGATACTCAGGAGCGGGATAAACGGCGGAGGAAGTATAAATATAGAAAATGCGGTATTGCGGGTATCGGCGGATAATTCTAATGCAAATGAGATAACGGTAAACGGGGGAATGTTTTCATTGGTTGATGTTGGAAATACAAATGAATATTCGACAAAGACATTTAGCGTGAACGTATTAAATTTAATAAACGGCGGGACATTGGAGATAGGAATAGTGCTGAGCACAAATGCAAGCGATTTAATAGATTTGGAAAACGGTGAAATGAAAATTGATGTTGGCAGCAAATTAAATATCAGATATTTTGGTCAATGGCAATCAATAGAATCTTATGTGATAGCAAAAGGGACGATAAATAATGATGATTGGAAAAATTTTAATTATAATAAAAATTATTATTCATTAGATTATGATAAAGATGGGAAACGTTTGCTGTTATCATCACTGATTAATCCCAATATAAATTCGTCTATAAAAGACATGGTGAACGCGGTATTTGTGGCAAATGTAATAAGGGAAATAGGGCGTGTGGACAACAGTGAAATATATGAAAACAGTCATAAGGACGTATGGGTATTAGGGGGAGTAAAAGGAGCAAAAGTGCACGATCTTACGGATAAAGGGTATGAAGCAAAAGCGGGGATAGCGATAATAAGGAAGGAAAATTGGCGGGCAGGGATTTACGGGGGATATTTAAGCGGTGCGATAGAGGATGAAAGCAACGAAGCGGATATTGAAGGGACGGAAGCTGGGATATACGGCTCATATTTATTTATGGAAAAAGTAAAGCTGCAAGGAGTTGCGGGATATAGAGTGTCGACGGTAAAATTAAATGCAAAGAAAAAGGGAGCAAATTTTGAAACGCAGGAAATGAGATTTGGAATAGAGGGTGAGTATGAGACGGGAAAACAGTGGAGTCCGTTTATATCGGTTGAAGGTTCGGAAATTTCGCATAAAGAAATAAAACAATATGATGAAGAAACGGAAATAGGAATTATAGAAGCAAATCAATATTTGAGAATGGACGCTAAGGGAGGAGTAAAAATAAAATTGAGAGGGATTAATGTCAGAGGATATATGGGCTATACAATGGATGGGCTGATACCTGAATTAAAATACAGGGTGGAGGACGAAGAGTTAAAGGCGAAAGCGGCGGAACAATCGGCGATATTTTTCGGATTAGGGATTGGAGGGGAAATACCGGTTAGCCGAAACATATCAGCTTTTGCTAATGGCAGAATGCACATCAATAATGATTATTTTACATATGGCGTAAATGCGGGTCTAAATTATAAATTTGCGCAAAATATGAAAAAACCGCGCCGCCATAAACGATTATAAAATCTAACAATTCAACGTTACCATAAACCAAGAATAGAGGAAGTATCAATATCTGGCGCACAAACTGACGAGCAAACCGAAAAGAAAGAAATACAGGCACAGCAGGCAGAAATACAGCAGAAGCCCGTAACTAAAAATAAAGAAACAAAAAAGGAAATACAGACACAGCGGAAAGAAATACAGCAAAAAGAAACATTATATTACGGCGGAAATCAAAAGAGTGGTAATTTCTATGAAATACGGAAACAACAGATAGAGACATTTATATACAAATGCTTACGTCAATTTTTGTCCCCATCGGAAGCACAGAAACAATAACAGAGACATTATATTACCAATTCTTTGCTGCCGCTCTGCCGCTCGTGAAGCACAGAGAAATAGGTAGAGACGTTAATATTACATCAACCCATTGCGCCATTTTAATAACATAGACAAAGATGTTACATTACAATAACTATCGATAATTCACACTCCATTTTAACATTAGTTTGTAATGATAGCTTTGCCGGTTTCGTATTTTTGAAACGAATATGCAAAAACATTTATATTCTTAAATAGATTTTATAAGTAATAACGTTGGGAAAATGTCGGGACGATTTATGTTTAATAAAGTGTTGTCCCTGCGGGAGTATAATGTAGGATATATCACTTACCTTTTTGCATTTGACGAACTCGCCGCCCCCGCGTATCACGACATAAGGAAGGACGTCTTACACAGCATCAAACGATAATCAAAAAAACATTTTATTCTTAAGCTCGTCTTCTAATGCAGTCTGCGCTAAAAACCTTTAATAAATAAAGACACGGCAAAAAAACTTTCATTAAAATTAATATTTGCTTTTCAACTATTGAATTTGATATAAAATATTGACGACTTAAATTGAGATGTTTTTATGTTTTATATGCTGATACCAATTTGTTACTTTTCTATTTTCATCTATCTTGACTGCTCGCTTACAGGGATGTCTTTTTCAAAATCAAAAGGATTTTTTTGTGTTTAACAAAATGTATTTTTCAAAAACTATAAATGTTTCAAATTTTTTCAAAAATTCTGATATTTTGGATTTTTTATCATTGATTGTAAGCTTGTTAAAGGACAATGCTTTGGCGAGCGACAATGCGCTAAAAGAGACTACCCCCCCCCCCCCCCTATTCGCAATTAACTTTATTAAAAAAATCAATAATAATTTTAAGTTTTATAATATTCAAAAAGGCAATGAATTTATTTTCATTGCTTTTTTTATTTATGGAAAATGCCGGAATTTTTTATTTTGGCGGTTTTTTTGCCATAAAAGACGGAAGTAAAATAAAAAATGGAGAATAATGGAGAAGAAATGAATAAATTTTTCAAAAGTCTAATTGCAGGCGCAATATTATTATTTGTGGGCGGGGTATCTTTTGCGCAAACTGATATAGGGGATTTCCTCACGTTAAATACTCTCTGGACAGGAGGGGATAATGTTAGCGGGCAATTAACTGCCGATATTAATTTTTTGGACAATTTGGGAAATGCGGGCGCTTGGGCTAACTTTACAATTGACGGGGCAGGACATAAGTTTGATGGAAGGAAAAAAACTGGATTTAAGACATTATCAGCGGGGCAGACGCTAACATTTTTGAATTTGAATTTTATGAATTTTATGACATCAACATATGGCGGAGCGATATGGGCAAGCCAATCTACAATGACATTTAACGGACCAATAAATTTTACAAGCAATACCGCTAATTATGGCGGAGCGATTTTTGCAAGCCAATCCACAATGACATTTAATGAAAAAATAAATTTTACAGGCAATATCGCTGTCGGCGCTTCAGTCTCCTCTGGCGGGGCGATTTTTGCAAGTCAATCTACAATAACATTTAATGGAGAAATAAATTTTACAAGCAATAGCGCTAATTATGGCGGAGCGATTTATGCGGAAGGCGGGTCGTTGATAGAATTTATAGCGGTCGGAAATATATTGTTTAGAGGAAATAAAGCAAATGGCGCGGCAAATGATATTTATTTAGATAATTCAGGACTCTATTTGGATGCCGGTGTTTATCAAATAACAATGGAAGGCGGAATAAAAGCATATAACGGCAGCGTGATTAGCTGGGCAAACGGCGCGGGCGGAAGCTGGGTATTGGGCGGAATAAATGAATTTAATGGTTTAGCTTCATTTAATACAGCCGAACAAAGTTTGATAACGGTTATAAATGCGAGCTGGACATATGTAAGTAATGCGACTTTGGAATTAAGCAATTCAACGATGAGCTTTATAAATTCGTCTGTGAGTTTTGTAAATAATGAGGGGGATACTTATGACGGGCTCGGAGCGATTTCTCTCGACAGTAATTCACAATTAAATTTCACAAAATCAATAGTAAATTTTACAAGCAATACTTCACACGGTGAAGGCGGAGCGATTTCTATTATGGATTTTTCGCAAGCAAACTTTGGAAATTCGTCGGTAAGTTTTACAGGCAATAGCGGCAATTACGGTGCGATTTTTCTTACCTATGCCTCATTTGCAAACTTCGCAGATTCAGTAGTGAGTTTCACAAGCAACACCGCCGTCTATGGCGGCGGAGCGATAAATATCGACAGCTACTTCTCATCAGCAAGCTTCACAAATTCAGTAGTGAGTTTTACAAGCAACACCGCCGTCTATGGCGGCGGGGCGATTATTATTTCTGATAACGATTTGCAAGTGGACTTTGAAAATTCGTCGGTAAGTTTTGTAGGCAATAGCGTCTCTGGTTTGGGCGGGGCGATTTTTATTTCACATGGGGAAGTGAACTTTACAAAATCAATAGTAAATTTTACAAGCAATACAGTCGACAGTACAGACATCGGCGGCGGCGGAGCGATTGCTCTTGCGTATGACGACCAGGTTGCTCCAATATTAACATTCAGCAACACAAAAGCGATATTTGAAGGAAATAATGCGCCATCCGGAAAAGACATTTATAATCAGGAGGGCAGTGTGATAAATATTTTGGCCAAAAGCGAAGTGATACTCAGAAGCGGGATAAACGGCGATGGAAATATAAATATAAAAAATGCAGTATTGCGGGTGACGGCGGACGGCTCAAATACGGGGGGGACGATAGCGGTAGATGCGGGGACATTTTCTTTGGTGGATTTAGAAAGTTACTCAAATTGGGGATCAACAAAAACATTTACTGTTGATACAATAAATTTCACAAACGGCGCTACATGGGAGATAGGAATATTGGGCGCCACTGATTATTACAGTGATTTAATAATCTTGTCAGACCGGATGAGCGTGGGAGAGATGACCGTATTAAATATAAGATTTTATAAGCCTTGGGATGCAAAAAAACATAGTTATATAATAGCGCAAGGGACAGTGATTTCCCCTGAGAATTTTGTTGTAAATGACGAAAATATTTATTCGTTGAATTACGAAAATGATAATTTAATACTGACATTAGGTTCGAATTATTGGGATATATTTTATTGGAATGGAAGCGAGCCGTCAAACAGTTTGCTGCCGGTGTATAATGGTTTGGCGGCGGACGTCGATAAATTAAATATTAGGGCTGACATAACTTTTGGCGGGGCATTGTCAAGCATGGCGGATTGGAAGACATTGACGATAAGAGGGGTGAAATCGACACCCGGCTCGGATACAGCTCAATTGAGGACATTTGACGGAGTAAATATTTATCCAGGGTTTAGTTTGGCAAGTAAAGAAATGACATTTTCGTATTTGAGTTTTAATAATTTTACAACATCAACATACGGCGGAGCGATATGGGCAAGTCAATCAACAATAACATTTAACGGTCAAATAAGTTTTATAGGAAATACAGCGGCGTCAAACGGAGGGGCGGTCTCGCTTGACAATACGCAAATGAGTCTTACAAAGTCATCTGTGAGTTTTATAAATAATACGAGCAACGGAAACGGCGGAGCGATTTATCTTTCAAATAATTCACAATTAACTTTTGAGAATTCAACGGTGAGTTTCATAGGAAATCAAGCAAAAGAAGCCGGAGCAATATTCATAGCCGGCGGGACGGTGACATTTGTAAATTCATCGGTAAACTTTGCAGGAAACAGGGCAACTAATGAAACATCAGAAGATTCGGCAGGAGCGATAACGATAGGAGGCGGGGCATATCTAAACTTCATAAACACCGCAGCGAACTTTGAAGATAACGACAGCGCGTTTTGGGATGGCAACGATATAATTGTTGACGGTATAATAAACATAATAGAGGGCAGCAAAGTGACTATACACTCGCAGATAAATACTAATAATAGCGGGACGATAAATATAGGCAATGGCGGGTGGTTAAAGGTTATGGGCTACTTAGAAAATCTGGATGACTGGGCGACGACAAATGTCAATAGCGGGGGGCTGTTAAGCTTATTAATTGATAGTTTTGTGGATGGAACTATAAATGTAACGGGCGGGACAATATCATTTGTAGATAAGGACTTAGCGGTTGGCTATTCTACAAAAACGGTAGAGGTTGATGATTTGAATATGAAGGAATCAAGCAGGATAGAGATAGGTGTAGTTGGTAATGCAAACGCTAATGACGCGATAGCAATTGACGATAGGATGACTATAACAGGCGACGATATTTGGTTAGATATAATAAATTATACGCCGTGGGACGGGTCGCGAAGGGTCTATGTAATAGCGACTGGGAATATAGACGATTCGGATAAACTGCAGTATGATGAGGAGAAATATGAATTAGTTTATGGTAGTCAAAAATTGACATTGAGTATGAAAGGGTGGACGAGCTGGGACATAAAGTATTATAAGGAAGCGGATGACGATGATGAGAGTTTGGTATCGGTGTGGGACAGTTTATTGAATAATGATGATGACAAGATATTGAATATATTGGCGTATATGAAATTTACGGATAAATTAGCCGATAATCCGACAGGCAGCTGGACAAAACTTACGATAAGGGGATTGGACAAGAGCAAGGGCGCGGGCGCGGCGGCAATAAGGACTTTGGACGGGAACAATAATTATGCGGGTTTTAGTTTGATAGGTAGAACATTGACATTTTTGGATTTGAATTTTGTGAATTTCTCGACATCAACAAACGGCGGAGCGATTTTTGTTAGCAATGATTCGCAAGTAAATTTCACAAGTTCAACGATAAATTTTACGGGAAATAATGCAGACGGAAACGGCGGAGCGATATATAATGACAGCATGGGAGAATTGATATTTAGAAATTCGAAAGTTATTTTTGAAGGAAATAATGCGGCATCCGGCAAAGACATTTATAATAACGGCGTGATAAATATTTTGGCCAAAAGCGAAGTGATACTCAGGAGCGGGATAAACGGCGGCGGAGAAATAAATATAGAAAATGCGGTATTGCGGGTGTCGGCTGATAATTCTAATGCAGAAGTTATAACGGTAAAAGGCGGGGGCGTATTTTCATTAGTGGATGCGCAAAATGCAAATGAATATTCGACAAAAACATTTAGCGTTAACACATTGAATTTGAACAATGGCGGGGCATTAGAAATAGGCATAGTGTTAAGTTCTGACACGAGTGATTTAATAGATTTGGGAGTATCAGGAGAGATGAATGTTGACATTGGCGGAAAGCTAAACATTAGATATTTTGGGCAATGGCAAACAGCGAGGAGTTATGCGATAGCGCAAGGAACAGTAAATAATTGGGAAGGATTAGTTTATGATAAGGGACATTATTTATTAGATTATGATGAAAATACATTATTTTTACGTGCGCTGAGTGATCCGAGTATAAACCCGATAAAAGACATGGTGAACGCGGTATTTGTGGCAAATGCAATAAGGGAAATGGGGCGAGTGGACAACAGTGAAATATATGAAAACAGTTATAAGGACGTATGGGTATTAGGGGGAGTAAAAGGAGCAAAAGCGCACGATCTTACGGATAAAGGGTATGAAGCAAAAGCTGGCATAGCGATAATAAGAAAGGAAAATTGGCGGGCTGGGATTTACGGGGGATATTTAAGCGGGACAATAGAGGATGAAAACAACGATGCGGATATTGAAGGGACAGAAGCTGGGATATACGGCTCATATTTATTTAAGGAAACGATAAAGCTGCAAGGAGTTGCAGGATATAGAGCGTCAACGGTAAAATTAAATGCAAAGCAAAAAGGCGCGAATTTTGAAACGCAGGAAATGAGATTTGGAATAGAGGGTGAGTATGAGACGGGAAAACAGTGGAGTCCGTTTATATCAATAGCAGGCTCGGAAATTTCACATAAAGAAATAAAACAATATGATGAAGAAACGGAAATAGGAATTATAGAAGCAAATCAATATTTGAGAATGGACGCAAATGGAGGAGTAAAAATAAAATGGAGAGGATTTAATATCAGAGGATATATGGGCTATACAATGGAAGGAGGAATGCCTGAATTAAAATATAGGGTGGAGGATGAAGAGTTAAAGGCGAAAGCGGCGGAACAATCGGCGATATTTTTTGGATTAGGTATTGGAGGGGAAATACCGGTCAGCCGAAACATATCAATGTTTGCCAATGGCAGAATGCACATCAATAATGATTATTTTGTATATGGCGTAAATGCGGGTCTAAATTATAAATTTGCGCAAAATATGAAAAAACCGCGCCGCCATAAGCAATTATAAAATCTAACAATTCAACGTTACCATAAATCAAGAATAGAGGAAGTATCAATATCTGTCGCACAAACTGATTAGTTTATAATGACGGTTTTGTATTTTTGAAATGAATATGCAAAAACATTTATATTGTTAAATAGATTTTATAAGTAATAGCGTTTGGGAAAATGTCAGGGTGATTTATTTCAATAATTCTCAAATAGATTTCGGAAATGTAACGACAAATTTGCTGCCCTTGTTCGGTTTGCTTTGCGCAACCACTGTCCCGCCATGCGCCGCAATTACCGACTTGACAATAGCAAGTCCAATCCCCGCGCCGCCTGTGTTTCGGTTGCGGGATTTATCAGCGCGGTAAAAACGCTCAAAAATAAACGGCAGTTCGTTTTCAGGAATTCCCGCGCCGCTATCTTCAATTGTCAACACGACTTCGCTATCAGTCTCCCGAACGGAAATTTGAATATGTCCGCCTTTCGACGTGTATTTCACAGCATTGGACATAAGATTACCGATAACGCCGCCGGTTCTGTCTTTGTCTATTGACACAACTGCGGGCATTCCGTCTATATCAAGTCTCAGATTTTTGTTTGATAGTTCGCCCGCGAAATTCTCGCAAACGCTGCGGGTAAGCGCGAGTAAATCTGTCAGCGTTTTATCTAATTTCAAGTTATCGCTGTCGGCGCGTTCCAACCGTTCTAAATCCATAACCATCTTGCCAAGACGCAGGATTTCCTCATGGCAGCTTTTAAGCCGCGCGGGGGTTGGTTGCCATATACCGTCGATCATCGCCTCAGTGTGTGTGCCGAGGGCGGCAAGAGGAGTGCGAAGCTCGTGCGCGACATCAGCGGTCAGCCGCTTGCGTAAATTTTCTTGTTTGGACAGGGCGTTTGCAAGATGATTTACAGATGATACCAAATCTAAAAGTTCTTTCATTTTCGTTCCGCTTTCGAATTGAATATCATATTTGCCTGCCGCAATTTGACCGGCAATTTCCGCTGTTTTTGTCACAGGCCGGGCGATACGTCTTGCCAAAATCAAACCCGCTATAAATGAAAACAACAATGATGACACGCCGACAATCATCAGCATAGTATTAAGCGAACTTATAAAATCAAAATCGCCCTCAGTCAAAAAATAAGGACCAAAATAACTAACGGTTACAGAACCAATCTCTTGTCCGTTTTGCGTCAATGTATATTTATGCGAAGCGAAATTTCCGGTTGCGCCATATTCCTTCATTCTGCTTGTAATATCGTCCATGATGTGTTTGCACTCTGTCATATCGTGGTTTTCCGCGTCCCAAATATTTTCGCCAACGCGGTTATATACCTTAATAATATAGCCTTCTTCTAATGCATCCATCCCTACGGTACGAACAGCGTTTATATTCCATGTGTGCGTAAAACTGTTGTATTGCAGGCTCAAGTCGCTCAAGATATGATCAGTCCTTTGCGTCTGTGTTTTCGTTATGTATGATTCAAATTGGCTGCTTACCAACGTATTTGAAAAAAAGCTGATAATGGAAACCGTAATCAGTACAACCAGCATAAACGCCAATGATAATTGTGTTTTAAGACTTCGCATTTATGCGCCTCCGAACTTATATCCAAGTCCGTGTATTGTAATGACATAGTTCGGATTTTTGGAATCGTCTTCAATTTTTTTTCGCAGATTCTTAATATGATTATCAATTGCGCGGTCAAAACTATCAAACTCATCGCCAAAGACAATATCAATAAGCTCCGCCCGGGTGAACACTCTGCCCGGGTATTTAATCAGCGCTGCGAGAATTTTCATCTCGCTGGGCGTTAAGCTGACGGGTTGCCGATTTTTCAAGACGGTGTTATTTTCAAAATCAACGATTAAATCCCCGTTGCAAAAAGAGTTTTTTACTGTTAGGGGAATTAAATCGCCGGCGGTTCGCCGCAGGACGGCGTCAATCCGCGCCGCAAGTTCTTTTAAGCTAAACGGTTTTGTGATGTAGTCGTCCGCGCCGATATTAAGTCCCTCTATCAAATCGTTTTCCTCA
Source organism: Elusimicrobiota bacterium (assembly GCA_031274365.1). Classification (GTDB taxonomy): domain Bacteria; phylum Elusimicrobiota; class Endomicrobiia; order Endomicrobiales; family Endomicrobiaceae; genus Ectomicrobium. The sequence continues at coordinate 11,906 of JAISQF010000021.1, forward strand.
ATTTTAGCCGTCAGCATAATAATAGGCGCACGGGATTTACTTCGTATCCTGCGGCAGATTTCCTCTCCGGAAATATCGGGCAGCATCAAGTCAAGAAGAATCAGCGCTATGTTTTCACGTTCAAAGATTTCAAGCGCTCGTTTTCCGTTTTGTGCTGTAAATACAGTGAAGGTGCGGCTTTCCAAAAATGAGGAAAGCACTTCCAAGATTTTTGGCTCGTCATCCACAACTAAAATATTTTTATTTTTCAAAATCATCGATATAGCCTCGTCGCAGCGCTAAGTAATCACCCGATACCCGGTGCCATTGATTGCGCCGACAATTGCACCCGCTGTTACTAACGCCGCGTCAAATTCCGCGCCAACTTCTTTTTTGCGTCTATCGGCTTTTACTTTTTTAATGCCGGGTAGTTTACGCACAGCGTCTTGAATCACAATTTCGCAATACCCGCAAGACATTCCGTCAACGCGCAAAGTTATTTTTTTCATAACGCATCTCCTTTTTATAGTCCTCTTACTGCAAATTAAACGCTTTCAAAAATTTATAAACATCGGTCGGCTTGCCGTTAATATCAACGTTTACTGTGGTATATATCCAACCCTTAACCTTTTTGGGATCAACGCCCGCCGCAATAAGAGGTTCCGGGTTTAACACAAATACGATGTCCTTATCCTGATTTTCCTTTGTCGTGCCGTTCGTGGATAAGTCCTTTGCCCACTCAAAGAGATTTCCATCGCCGAGATTTACATTGTAATGATCAAGTGCGGTGTGATAGCCGATAGAATCGCGGTATTTTTTGACGATTTGTTCATACGCCGCCAAAGCTGTGGGCTTGCCGCTGTATTTCAAATCGTCGCCGCCTAACTTAGTTCCCACTATCAGCATACCTTTATATATTGTATAGTTTTTCGGCAATTTGCTCGTATCAAGTCCCGCGTCCACAAATGGTTTTGCGTCAAATTCCAACATCACGTCGTAGAGCGGACTTTTGCTGTAATTCTCGCTCCATATAAAACGCACCGTATTGTCCGGCGCCGAGAGCGACCATCCGACATTCATTTCGTCTGCTTGAACTTTGTCAGGGATAGCGTTCAAAACTTTTTCAAACGATGAAACGGAATCCTTGCCCACCACATCTAACCCGGACAATCCGGAGCAAGCCGTCAATGCCGCCGCCATCACTGTAACTGCGAGTGCAAATTTTCCATAGAGGAAAAAAGATTTGACATTACCGGGCACCATCACCTCTGCAACTGCAAGTGCAATTTTCCTAATAGAATTTTTCATTTTGCGCTTCATTTTCATTTTCGTTCTCCTTTAATCTTATGCAATTTTTCTAATAAAATTTTTTATTATGAATCAATCCTTTATTCTACATCCTGCAAAGTTGCGCTTTGTCGGGAACATCGTTTAGTTTTTCACCTTAAATCTTTTCAAACGCAGAGCATTTGTGAGTACTGAAACCGAACTTAAACTCATGGCGGCGGCGGCAAATATCGGATTAAGCAGAGGTCCGCCAAATAGATAAAGCGCGCCCGCGGCGATCGGTATGCCGACCACATTATAGCCGAATGCCCAAAAGAGATTTTGCTTGATATTGCGTATAGTTGCGCGGCTTAGATTAATCGCTGTCGGCACATCCATAAGGTCGCTTCGTATTAACACGATGTCCGCCGATTCCATCGCCACATCCGTGCCGGAGCCGATTGCAATTCCGATGTCTGCCTGCGCCAATGCGGGAGCGTCGTTTATTCCGTCGCCAACCATTGCCACCTTGCGTTTTTCCATTTGCAATTTCTTGACCTCATTAGATTTATCCTGCGGCAAAACCTCGGACAGCACGCGGTCAATCCCGACTTGCTTGGCTATAGCCGCGGCAGTTTTTGCATTGTCGCCGGTAATCATTACCGCCTCAATGCCCATTTTGCGCAGAGTTTCAATAGCGGATTTGCTTGACTGTTTTACTACGTCGGCCACTGCGATAACTCCGGCGAGTGCGCCGTTAATCGCCACATACATAGGCGTTTTGCCCTCGCTTGCTAATTTGTCGACGGCTTCCGTAAGCATGGAAAGCGGGATATTCCGTTCGTCCATCAGTTTTCTGTTTCCCGCGAGGATTGTCTTTTCGCCGATTTTCGCCTCAATACCGCGTCCAGTTATGGAGTTAAACTCGTCCACCGGCAAGAATTTCAATCCCTTGTCCTGAGCGGCGATTACGATTGCCTGCCCAAGCGGATGTTCGGAGCCTTTTTCCGCGCTCGCCGCGAGCGCAAGCAGGGAATTATTGCCGCATAGACTCTCTGCGCTGCCGTCTATCGTCAAAATGTCGGTCACTGTCGGCTTGCCCTCAGTAATTGTGCCTGTCTTGTCAAAGACGATGATATTTATTTTATGCGCGGTTTCAAGCGCCTCGCCGCTCTTAATAAGAATTCCATTTTCCGCGCCCTTGCCGGTCCCCACCATTATCGCTGTCGGCGTCGCAAGTCCCAAAGCGCAGGGGCACGCGATGACAAGCACAGAGATAAAAATAGTCACAGCAAATTTCAAATCTCCACCCGTGCCGAAATACCAAGCGATTCCCGATGAGAGAGCAATTATACAAACCACCGGAACGAAGTAGCCGGATACGATGTCGGCCATTTTCGCAATTGGGGCTTTGCTGCCCTGAGCGTCTTCCACCAATTTTATAATCTGCGCCAGAACCGTATCAGCGCCGATTTTTTCCGCGCGAAATTGCATAGAGCCCGTTGTGTTTAGCGAAGCGGCATACACCGCGTCTCCCGCCTTTTTATCCACAGGCATACTCTCGCCCGTGAGCATTGATTCGTCAATTGATGTATTGCCGGAAACAACCGTGCCGTCCACCGGAATTTTCTCGCCGGGCTTTACTACAATAATGTCGCCGATTTCCACTTCGTCAATGGGAATTTCACGCTCAATGCCGTCAGAAATCACAATAGCGGTTTTGGGCGCAAGACCCATCAGTTTTTTGATTGCCTCGCTTGTCCTGCCTTTAGAGACGGCTTCAAGCGATTTGCCTAAAAGTATCAGCGTGATGATAACGCCCGCCGTTTCAAAGTAGAGCGATTCCACCGCCGCAAATCTGCCCGCGGCGATTTGCCAAGTGTTGTAGATGCTGTATAGCACAGCCGCCGTCGTCCCTATGGCAATAAGGCTGTCCATATTTGGACTTCGCATCCAAAGCGCCTTAAACCCGATGGTGTAGAATTTATAGCCCACGCTGATAACGGGAATGACAAGAATCAATTCCGCCAGCGCATAGAGCAACGGATAATTCATCGGATCAAGTCCGCCGGGGAATGGAAGCTGAATTACTTTAATCATCGGAACCATTGCGATGTAAAGCAGAGGCAGGGAAAACACAGCCGACACGATGAATTTCGTCCATAGCGTTCGAATTTCTTTCTGTTTGCGCTCTCTATCCTCGTCGGCGGCATCAGTTTTGGAAAACTCTAATGCCTTGTAGCCCGCCTTTTCGATAGCTTCTTTGATGATTGATACCCGCGTCTTTGCGGGGTCATAAGCGACCGCCGCTTTCTCCGTAGCGAAATTTACGGAGACGTTTGTCACACCGTCTAACTTTTTAATCGCTTTTTCCACCCGCTGTGCGCAGACCGCGCATGTCATACCGCCAATCGGTATGGTAATATTGCTATTGTCCGTCTTTTCCACTACTTCATAGCCAATTTTTGTTACGGCCTCTTTGATAGCGGGAATAGACAGACTTGCCGCGTCATATTCCACGAACAGTTTCTCGCTTGCCAGATTCACATTCGCCTGACTGATACCCGACAACTTTCGGACAGTCTTTTCAATCCTCTGCGCGCAAGCCGCGCATGTCATACCTCTGATACTCAATACTTGATTCTCCATATTTGGATCACCTCACTCATTAAACATTGATGTTCTAGTTGACAATTTTCAATTGCCATGATATTATTATAACTATAATAATTTATTTTTCAAGTATGCACTTTATTGTGCCATACTATACAAAAGGAAAGTATGGAGGATATAAATATGACAAACTGCAATTGCACAGGGCTTAATTGTCCCGTTGACACTACGCTGCGTCTGATTGGCGGAAAATACAAATCCTTGATTCTATGGCATCTCATCAATGGCGCTTTGCGCCACAGTGAAATTCACCGTTTGATTCCGCAAGCCACGCCCAAAATGCTGACACAGCAACTTCGTGAGCTTGAGCGGGACAACTTGCTTTTTCGCACCGTTTATCCCGTTGTGCCGCCAAAAGTGGAATATGCGCTCACGGACTCCGGTCTGAGTTTGAAACCTATTTTGTTTGCTATGTATGACTGGGGCGCGAATTATTTACGGGATAATGGCAGGGAAATCAACTGTTCTATGACGATGGATGTCCGCGAAACTTAATTACACCACAGTGATAGAGCCTCTTATCATACCCATCCAGCAGCTATACCGGAATGTGCCGGTTTTATCCGGCGTGAACTCAATGATATTTTCACCTGTTTTGAACTGATAGCGTATGCCGTATTCCGGTATCCGCATTCTATTATTACAACCGTTAATACTGCCCTGCGGCGCGTCTATTGTCCATTTCACGGGCTTTCCAACTTGGACGGTAATTGATGGATAGCGTCCGCCCGCAAGTGTGCTTTTAACAATTTGGATGCCGTTTTCTATAACAATGTTAGAAGCATTTGACGGTCCTCTTGCGGCAAGCGCTGAATTGGGTGCGGATAGAAAGTCAAGAGATAATCCCGAAAGAGTCCAGCCTTGTGATAACATTGAAAAACCAAGAATCATAACTAATACGGCGCCAACAGTCATAACTTTGTGCGTAAATTTTTTACTGAGCATTGAACTCAACGCGCCAAGCCCGAACATCATGGGCACGGTTCCGAGAGAAAATAGCAGCATGGACAATGCGCCCGTAATGGGGCTTCCTGTGGAAAGAGCGTAAATTTGCATGGCTTGCAAAGGCCCGCATGGCATAAAGCCGTTTAGCAGTCCGACGATAAGCGGACTATTACCGCTCGATTTTTTCTCGTCTATTTTGCGGGAAAATATACGCGGCATACTCGGTGTGAGTTTTCTTATAATTGGAAAAATGCCAAACATATTGATTCCTATAATAATCATAAATATGCCGGCTGCAAGTTTCAGTATTCCTTGCAGGCTGCTCGAAAAAGAAAGAACCGAACCGAGCGCGCCGACAAGAAAGCCAATGGCTGTATAGGAAACAACCCGTCCGAGATTATATAGGAAGCTGGGGCGCAAGGCTGCAGCGCTGTTGACGCCGGCTTTGCCTATCTGTGCGGATTGCGACATGCTCTTGGCCGGCGGTATGCACTGAGAGAGATTTATTCCTCCGCACATAGCGATACAGTGAACTGAAGTCAAAAGTCCGATGACAAACAGCATTGCATAACCCATATCAGCCTCGGCGGTTGGGAATAGGTTAAAAATCTCCGTAAGACCGAAATGTCTTGCCAATATGAATAGCGCAAGCAGTATTATTAGGATGCCGACGGCGTGCCTATAATCCGTTTTTGGAGCTTTGTCCGTCAACACCTCATAGTCCAACTTTTCAATGACTGCCGTAATATCTTTTATTGATATAATGTCAGTATCATAGGTGATTTCAGCGGTTCCTGTTCTATAGCTGACACTTGCGCTTAAGACGCCCGCAGTGTTTCGCAGTTTCTTTTCGATTTTGTTTTGGCAGCTTATACATGTCATACCGCCGATTCTCATTTTTTTTGATTTGATTTCCGATTCCATAAAGCGACATTTCCTCCCTTTATTTGATATTCTCATTATACTTAATACTTAGCAAACGTGTGAATTTTATATGGATTTACACTTTGCCGCAAATTTTTTATCGCAATGATTTTTGCTTTGCCCGCGATTAACGATACTATTATATAAGGGGCATGTGTAGAAATTATATGGATTGAAATAAAAAAAATCGGCAGACCAAAAATAGAGAAAGCGTCAACGCCCGCCGTATAAATCGAAAAAAATAAATATAGATGGAATATTATATTACAATAACTATTGATAATTCACACTTCATATTTTATAATCATTAAAAATATTATGTTGAAATTTAACGGCGGAGATAGAAAATGAAATGTATCAATGTTTTTGTAACTGTTCCGAATAAAAAAACTGCGGACAAAATAGCTCGTCATTTATTAAACAATAAAATAATTTCCTGCGTAAGCATTATTAAAGATATTGAATCTTTTTATTGGTGGAAAGGAAAAGTTGAACGCTCAAAGGAGTTGTTGCTTTTAATGAAAACGGTCAAAAGCAAATTCGTATGTCTTGTAAAAGAAATCAAAAAAATCCATCCTTATGAAGTTCCTGAAATCATATCAATAGATATTTCCGCAGGAAATAAAGATTATATCGAATGGATAAAAAAGAACGTCCTATGATTGACTTTAAAATGCCCGAGGCTATTTTCTTTGACGTCGATGGAACGCTTTTTAGTCATTCAACTTTAAGCGTTCCCGAAAGCTCTAAAAAATCTTTGCAAGCGGCAAGGAATATGGGGATAAAACTGTTTGTTGCCACCGGACGCCATAGATTGTTTTTAGAGGATATTCCTTGGATGATGGATTTTGGCTTTGACGGTTATATCACATTAAACGGTCAATTTTGTTTTAGCGGAGACGCTGTTATTTATGAAAATTATATCAATCAAAAAGCTGTGGAAATTTTATTAAATTATCTTAAAGCTCAAAAAGAAACTATTCCTTTTATGTTTTTAGAAAAAGATATGATTTATAAAAATTTTGAACTTTTGCAAGGAAACAATATAAGAATTTCTAAAAAATGCGAAACATTTTTAGATATAAACGATTGTTATAGAGCTTTGAAAAATAAAATTTATCAGATAAATACTTATGCCGCAAAAGATATTGCCGTGCCCATAATACAAGAGATGGAATATTGTTCTTGGACGGGATGGGGAAGCCAGTGTATAGATATAATTCCGTTGAAAGCAAATAAAGCCGAAAGCGTAAAAAAAGTTATAGAATATTTCGGGTTTTCTATGGACAAAATTGCGGTTTTTGGCGACGGAGATAATGATGCCGAAATGCTGTCTTTGCCGTTGATTAGCATAGCGATGGGCAATGCTTCAGACAAAGCAAAAGCCGCCGCAAATTATATTACTGACGATATTGACAAAGACGGTTTGTCTAAAGCAATGTCTAAATTGCTTCATTTATAATGATAATGTCGGGAATTAAAAATTTTAAGGAGAAAAATTTTGATGAAAACGGACATAGAAATTGCAAACGGCGTGAAATTAAAACCTATTAAAGAAGTCGCTCAAAAAATTGGAATAGACAAAGACGAGCTTTATCTATATGGAAATTATATGGCTAAGGTGAACGCTAAAAATGATAGAAAAGCAAAACTGATTTTGGTCACCGCGATAAATCCCACGCCGGCAGGAGAGGGAAAAACGACTGTAAGCATAGGGCTTGCCGACGCATTAAATTTAATCGGCAAGAAAACGGCGCTTGCTTTAAGGGAGCCGTCTTTAGGACCTGTCTTTGGAATAAAAGGCGGAGCTGCGGGCGGAGGATTTTCTCAGATAGCGCCTATGGAAGATATAAATCTGCATTTTACCGGAGATTTTCACGCCATTACCGCGGCAAATAATTTGCTTTCGGCTATGATTGACAATCATATTTATTGGGGAAATTCTCTTCGTATAAAAAAAGTTTTTGCTCGCCGCGCTCAAGACGTCAACGACCGCTCTTTGAGAAATATCGTCGCCGGGCTTGGATATAATGTAAGAGAGGACGGTTTTGATATTACGGCGGCAAGCGAAATAATGGCTATTACGGCTCTATCTTTTGACATAGAAAATTTGAAAGAAAGAATCGGCAATATCATAATAGCTCAAGATGAGAACAATAATTTTATCACGGCAAAAGACATAAAAGCCGGCGAGGCTATGACTATTTTACTAAAGGATGCGATAAAACCGAATTTAGTCCAAACTTTAGAGGGTAATCCGGCTTTTGTTCACGCTGGACCTTTTGCAAATATCGCCCACGGATGCAACAGCATAATAGCGACAAGGACGGCTTTGAGTTATGCCGATTATGTTGTGACGGAAGCGGGCTTTGGGGCGGATTTGGGGGCTGAAAAATTTCTCGATATAAAATGCCGTATTGCAAATATAGCGCCCGACGCCGTCGTAATTGTGGCGACGATAAGGGGATTAAAATATGCGGGCGGAACGTTAAAAGAGAATCTTTCAAAACCCGATTTAGATTCTCTAAAAAAAGGAATTCCAAATTTAATAAAGCATATAGAAAATATAAAAAATGTTTTTGGGCTTGCCTGCATTGTGGCTATCAATAAATTTGAAAGCGATACTGATGAGGAAATAAAAGTATTGGAAAGCGAATGCAAAAAAGCCGGCGCCGAGAGCGTTCTTGCCGACGTTTGGGCTAAAGGCGGAGCGGGCGCAAAAGAGCTTGCCGAGAAAACAGCGGAGCTTTGTAAAATAAAATCGCAATTAAAATTTGCTTATGATTTGTCCGACTCTCCTCAAATAAAAATTGAGAAAATTTCAAAAAAAATATACGGCGCAAGAAACGTCGTTTTTTTGCCAAAAGCTCAAAAAGTTTTGCAGTCGATTAAGGGAAAGTCTTATGAAAAGTTTTTGGTATGTATAGCCAAAACTCAATATTCTCTCTCGGACAATCCCGCATTATTAGGACGTCCTGAAAATTTTGACATAACTGTCCGCGATATTCTTTTAAGGGGCGGAGCTGAATTTTTAGTCGCTTTGGCGGGGGATATAATGCTTATGCCGGGATTAGGAAAAATCCCCGCGGCTGAGAAAATGACAATAAACGTCGATGGAACAATAAGAGGACTGTTTTAGTTTTTTTGTTTTTATTTATTTTTTCGCTTGACCGCTTGGGACTTTTTTTAGTTTTTTGTCTCCAGCCGCTGCGGACATTCGCTTATATTTTTTTGGCATTTGCCAAACTCGCCGCCCCCGCGCATAACGACATAAGGTAGGGCGGCTCACACAGTGTCAAATGATAATCCAAAAAAATATTTCGCTCATAGACGCGTCCTTTTAAGGCGGCCTCCGCAAAAAACCCTCTATAAATAAAGACACAGCAAAAGCAGAGATTTGCATTTCTTTTTTTTGCTTTTGTTGTTAAGAAAGTCCCCGCGGGACTTAATTTTACTCTTGTTTTGTCTTTGTCTCTTAAACTGTCATTACAAAAAGTCTAATATGTTAAGAGATTTAACACGTTTTGTTTTTATTTTACAAAGGAGATATAATATGAAATTTAGAGTCCTTTCGGATCTCCATATCGACGTAAATAGTAAATATAAAATTTCTTGGGACGATAAAGATATTCTTACTATTATAGCGGGGGATGTCGCGGGCTCTTTATCTGATACTAAAAAATTTCTGAGAGATAAATTTAATAATGTCATTTTTATAGCGGGAAATCATTTAGTTTATAATGATGAAAATATGCCGATTCAAATTCTTTATCAAGACTTAAAAGACGAATTTCCCATTGATTCTAAAATAGCTTTTTTGCAAGACGATTATAAAATTATAGACGATACGGTTTTTATCGGCGCGACTTTATGGACTGACTATGCTTATAATCCCGGAATACTTCCAAAAGACGTTTCTGTAAAAAAAATTATTCAGGTCAATATGGAAGTTGCAAGCGAATGTATGAACGATTATAGATGGGGTTTATATCTTGATGAAAAAAGAAAAATAGTTCCTCTTACTCCCAAACATTGCGCCGGTTTTTTTGCAAAATCTTTAAAATTTATAAAAAAAACTTATGATAAGTTTGCCGGCGGCGCAAAGAAAATAGTTTTGATTGTTCATCACGGAGTCTCTCCGAAAGTTTTAGGATTAGGATATACTTGCGATGAAATAGCGGCGTTTTATATAAGCGATTTAGAGGATTTTATCTCTGCACAATTGCCCGATTTGTCTTTGATAATACACGGACATATACATATTTCATGCGCTTATAAAATAGGAAAAATTCCCGTTTTATGTAATGCAAGAGGATATGAAAATATGGGAAAGAAAAATACAAATTTTAATAAAGACTTAATTTTAGAGATTTGATTAAAAAATTAGAAATATAAAAATATCGCGATAAAAAGGAGATTATAGTGGAGAAAAAAACACCGATTTTTGATAAAGTCAGTCCCGATTTGCTTGAGGCTATGCCCTATCAGTATATAGGAAAAGATATAGACGTAAATATTCAAACTGAGGAATTTACCTGTTTATGTCCGTGGACGGGGCTTCCCGATTACGCTTTGCTTTCAATTTCTTATATTCCCAATGAATTGGTAATAGAGTTAAAATCGTTAAAAATGTATTTGCAGTCTTTTAGAATGGTGGGAATGGTTCACGAAAGCGTTGTAAATAAAATCACCGACGATTTGTCGTCGATTATAAAACCTAAAAAAATGTTTGTTGAGTTAAGATTTGGAATTCGCGGCGGAATAGAAACTACGGTCAGCAGACAAATAGAGGATAAAAATGTTAAAAAAAGTTGAGAATATTCATTTTATCGGAATAGGCGGTTCCGGTATGTCGGGCATTGCCGAAGTCTTGATAAATTTAGGGCATAAAGTTTCTGGTTCCGATTTGAAAAAAACTGAGACTACCGAACGCTTAAAATCTATGGGCGCAAAAATTTTTATAGGACATAATCCAAAAAATATAAAAAACGCAGAAGTCGCCGTAATTTCTACAGCCGTCCAAAAAAGTAATCCCGAAGTTAAAGCCGCCCGCCAAAACAAAATTCCCGTCATACGCAGAGTTGAAATGCTTGCGGAATTAGCGCGTCTTAAATATTGCATTACAATAGCCGGAACGCATGGAAAAACCACAGCCACCTCTATGACGGCTATGGTATTGTCCGAAGGCGGGCTTGACCCGACCGTCGTAGTCGGCGGCAGATTGAAAAATATAAATACAGGCGCTCGTCTTGGGAAAGGAGATTATCTTGTTGCCGAAGCCGACGAATCGGACGGCTCTTTCTTAAAACTTTCGCCCGCCGTCACAGTTGTGACAAATATAGACAACGATCATCTTGATTATTATAAGACTATGGATAATTTGAAAAACGCTTTTGTCGAGCATATAAACAGCGTTCCTTTTTACGGGGCTGCGATAATTTGTTCCGACGATAAAATAGTCGTAGAAATTATTCCTCAAATTAGGAGAAAATATATAACTTACGGTTTTAAAGGAAATCCCGACTTAAAAGCTTCCGACGTTAAAATTATGAACGGTTATACGACATTTGAAGTTTTTTATAAAAATAAAAAGTTGGGACGGGCGCGCATAAGAGTTCCCGGTATGCATAATATCTTGAATTCTCTCGCGGCTATAGGCGTGGGTTTGCAGCTTGGAATTCCTTTTAAGACGATAATAAAAGGAATATATAATTTTGACGGCGTCGGCAGACGTCTTGAAATAAAAGGCGAAAAAAACGGAGTTTTAGTTATAGACGATTACGGACATCATCCGACGGAAGTTAAAGCCACGATAAGCGCGATAAAACATTTTTGGGCTAAAAGAAAATTGATTGTTTTATTTCAGCCCCATAGATATACGAGGACGCAAAATTTATTTAAAGAGTTTGGCGAAAGTTTTAACGGAGCTGATTTGGTTGAAGTTTTAGATATTTATTCAGCCGGCGAAAAATCTATAAAGGGAGTAAGTGCGGATTTAATTTGTAATGAATTGAAAAAAAATAAAATAAAAGCTCAAAAATATACCGGAGCCAAAAATCTTGCGGATAATGTTTTTTCAGGATGTATAGTTTTAACTCTGGGCGCCGGCGACGTATGGAAAGAAGGTGAAAAATTATTAACCTTGATTTGATTGAAAAATTATCAGATATGGGCGTTAGGATTTATAAGAACGAGCCGCTCTCCAAACACACCTCTTTCAAAATAGGAGGCCCCGCCGATTATTTATTGGAAATACCGTCAGAAAAATCTTTAATGGAATTCTTGAAAAATTCCTCTAATGAGAAAATTTTTATTCTTGGCGGCGGGACAAATGTCCTTTTTTGCGACGAAGGTTTCAGAGGGATAATTGTTAAACTTACCGGCGATTTTGAAAAATTTTCTTTTTGCCAAAACAAACTTATTTGCGGCGCAAGCGCAAATTTATCAGCCGTTTTAAGAGAATGCGCTAAAAGAAATTTATCGGGTTTAGAATGTTGCGCCGGCATACCCGGAACAGTTGGCGGAGCCGTATTTGGAAATGCGGGCGACAAAGATTGCGGTATCTGCGGCGCTGTTTTTAGCATAGATATTGTGAATAATATGTATAAAGAACTCATAGATAGGAAAAAATTAGTTTGTGAATATAGAAAAACAAATATTTCGGGAATTATCACAAATGTTAATTTTCTGTTGACACAAAGCGAAAGAAATGGTATTTTAAGGGAGATTTTAGATAGCAAAATATATAAACGCAGACAAACGCAGCCGATTGGAATACCTAATGCAGGTTGTGTTTTCAAAAATCCTACTGGTGAAAGCGCGGGAAAATTGATTGATTTAGCGGGCTTAAAAGGGACAAAAATCGGTGGAGCTAAAATATCTGAAATCCATGCAAATTTTATCGTCAATGAAAATAATGCGAAAGCGTCCGATGTTTTAGATTTGATAAATATGGTTAAAAGAAAAATAAAAAATATTTTTGGAATAGCATTGCAAGAGGAAATAAGGGTGATAAAGGAATAAAGATGCTTGTTGAAAAATTGAAAAAGAAAAAAATCGGAGTCCTATACGGCGGAATGTCCAGCGAAAGAGAAATATCTCTAAAGTCCGGGAAAGCCGTGTTTAAAGCTTTAGAGCAAATGGGTTTTAACGTTTGCGCAATCGACGTGGATAAAAATGTCGCCGACAAAATAAAAAAAAATAAAATAGATATTGCTTTTCCCGTTTTGCACGGATCTTTGGGCGAGGACGGAAGCATACAAGGAATGCTTGAAATGATGGGAATACCTTATACGGGCTGCGGTATTTTTTCGAGCGCCGCTTCAATGGATAAGGATGTTTTTAAGAAATTTCTAAAAACTGAAAATCTAAATACGCCGGCTTGGTTTGTCTTAAAACAATTTCAAGCGATACCAAAAATAAAAAAATATCCCATAGTCGTAAAACCCGTAAGCGGGGGCTCGACAATAGGCATAACCATTGTAAAAAATTCCGGTCAATTTTTGAAAGCTGTGAAAAACGCTTTCCATTACGATAAAAAAATAATAGCGGAACAATTTATAAAAGGAAAAGAAATAACTTGCGCCGTCTTAAAAGGAGAAGTTTTACCGATAATAGAAATTGTCCCTAAAAAAGGTTTTTATGATTTTGACGCCAAATATAAAAAAGGCGGCTCGCTTCATATTATACCCGCAAGGATAAGTAAAAAAGCTTATAAAACCGCTCGAAATTACGCTCTGAAAGTTTATGAACTTTTTAATTGCAGCGCCATATGCAGAGTTGATATGATTATAGATAGAGACGATAAAGTTTGGATTTTAGAAAATAACACTATGCCGGGAATGACGGAAACTTCTTTAGTTCCCGACGCCGCAAAATTTGCAGGACTTACTTTTAACGACGTTATTCTAAAAATTTTGGAGTGTTTATAATCCGACTTATGAAAAAGAGAATAACTAAAAAAAAAACTAATTATTGGGTAAAATTGAGAACGGACGCCGTAATTAACCGCGGCGACTTTCAATATTATCCGAGAGAAAAAAAGCGCCGGCAAAAAAATACAAGTCCGAATGTCGATGTCTTAAAAACAATTGGAAAAATTGTTAGAATGGCGCTTATAGCTTTTGCGGTTTTTTTGATTTATAATCTTATTTCAAAAGGGATAGATAAATTTTTTGCCCTTGAAATTATGACGATTAAAAATATTGAAATAATTGGAACGCAAAATGTAAGCGTCTCTGAAATTGAACGCATTATTCCTTTTGGAATAGGCGACAATATTTTTAAGGTGGATTTGTCCGAGCTTGAAGATACTATAATGACTAAAAATCCCGAAGTTAGAAATATCTCAATCAACAGAGAGATATTTGACGGGGGAGTAAGCAAAGTGTCGATAAAAATTGAAGAACGCGTTCCGGAAGCTTTTGTAAAAAATGGAAATATATTAAAAGGAATAGATTCCGATAATAAACAATTTCCTTTGCGTGGAGATATGAAAAGCATGAAGCTGCCGTTGATAGCTTATAAAACGGATAAAGAGGCGGAAATGATTTTGGACTTTTTGAGATACTCCAAGCCCGCGCTTAAAGGATTTTTTAATAATATCAAAGAAGTTAAAATAGTCGATGCGGGCGACATAGTTTTTATAGCCGACGACGGAACTTTTGTTTATTGGGGCGATTATGTCGATAAAAATTTGTCTAAAAAAACGGATATTTTTCAAAAGATTTACACTGATGCAAAATCAAAATATGAAATGATAGATTATATTGATATGACGTTTTTCACTTCGGGCCGGGCGATAATAAAGCCATCTTATAAAAAGGATTGATTATGAAATATGAAAAAAAGACGGTTAAAGTTTTAACTGCGGCTCAAACTCTCAGCGCCGGTATAGACATAGGCAGCGATCAAGTGACTTGCGTAATCGGTGTTGTCGATGAAAGTTTAAGAAAGGTGAACATTTTGGGAAGCTCTATAGTTAGATGTAACGATAAAAGATCTATAGAAGCGGGCGAGATAAAAAACATAGTGGAAGCCTCGCATACGATTGAAGCTGCGCTCGAAGAAGCTCAAAGATTTGCGGGAGGAGAAGCGTCGCATTTTATTATCGCCGTCAGAGGAAGTTTTATAGAAGCAAGGCGCGCCACCGGCAAAGCAAGCACGGATACCTCTACAAGAGAAGTTACTCAAGACACAATGGACAATGCGATAAATAATGCAAGAGACGTTATAACGGGAGATCTCTCATACGCTTCGGATATACTTCAAATAATTCCAAATGATTTTATTTTAGACGGTGCGACCGGAATCCAGCAGCCTCTCGGTATGGGCGGCATCAATTTAGAAATTGAAGTTCATGCTCTGGCCGCTCCAATATTAAAAATGGAAAATATAGACAAGGCTTTAAAAATGGCAAATATAGATTATGTAAATAAAGTATATTCTTATATAGCCGCAAGCGATATTCTTGTTAGACAAGATGAAAAGGAATTGGGTTGTCTTGTCGTCGATTTTGGCGGATCCACAATAGGACTTGTTTTATATATTGAGAACTTAAAATTTATTTATGAAATTCGCGCGGGATCCGACTTAATAACAAAAGCAATAAGTCTCTATCTCAGAGCTCCGCGCCACGAGGCAAGGAGAATAAAAGAAGAGTTCGGCTCGGCAGTTATCGGAGATGATTTTGAAAATTCTGAATTTGAATATCTCGGCGCCGACGGAACGACGATAAATAGAAATGAAAGGGTTCATCTTGTGCGGGAAGTTATACAGCCTGAGATGGATAGAATTCTAAAAGAAATAGAAAACGTCCTTGAAAAAAAAGGATATGGAAAAGATAAATTATCGGGCGGCATTATTCTTACCGGAGGCGGAAGCCGTATGCAGGGCATGAGGGACGCTTTTGAAAGATTTTTTGACGGTTGTTCCGTGCGCATTGCAAAACCTTTAGACGATAAAGTTACCGGTATAAGAGAAATAACGTCAAATCCGTCTTATACGGCCGCCATAGGAGCTTTGTATTATATGCTTTCAGACGAGCAAGAGCAGATTGGCGGGCGGGAATCGTCTTTAGAATTCTCTGGTATTTTGAGCAAAATTAAAAAATTCTTAAAAGGGATATTCTAATGCAAATGTTGATAAAAGAAATATCTCAACCGGCCATAATAAAAGTTGTCGGCGTCGGCGGCGGCGGAAATAACGCCATAGATAGAATGATCGCCGAAGGAGTAACAGGCGTGGATTTTATAGGTATAAATACGGACTATCAAGTTCTAAGAGAATGCAAAGCGCAGAGATTGATAGAGATAGGCGAAAAGGTTTCTGGTGGAAAAGGCGTCGGCGGAAATCCAGAGCTTGGAAAGCAAGCCGCCGAGGAAAGTTTTGATTTGATAAAAGAAGCCCTGTCGGGCGCCGATATGGTAATTATCACAACCGGTATGGGCGGAGGAACGGGCACGGGAGCTGCTCCCGTCGTCGCCCGCGCCGCAAGAGAAATGAATTGTTTGACGATAGGCGTTGTGACTATGCCGTTTGAAGTTGAAAGAAGAGACGAGATAGCGGAATTAGGAATAGAAAATATGAGACAATGGACGGATTCTATGATAATAATTCATAATGATAAAGTTTTTAATATCATAGAGGGTCTTTCGGTTAAGGGAATGTATGGGATAATTGACGACGTTTTAAGACAAGCCGTTCAATCTATCACCGGTATCATAACGGGAAAAGGCCAAATAAATAGAGATTTCAACGATGTGAAAGCCGTGCTCAAAGATTCGCAAACAGCTATTATTGGAATAGGCGAATGTTCAAGCCAAGAAGATCCGAAAGAAGCTATCTATAGAGCGATAAAACATCCAATGTTTGAAAATTACGATATTTCAAAAGCAAAAAAATTGCTTATAAATATGGTAACAAGCAGCAAGATGGACGCCGCAAAAATTCCGGAAATACATAAAGCCATAGAGAGTTTTAACACTATGTCGGAGTTTCCCAGAGTTATCGGACACGCTTTTGAAGATCGTCTTGACGATAAAATAAGAATTGTAATAATCGCTACCGGTTTCAAATATTCATACGGTTTAAGAAAACCGATGAATAAGTTTGCGCGCGACGCCAAAAATAAATCTAAAAATAAGACTGATAATAAATCCGCGGAATTGTTTCCATTAGATCAAGAGTTTGAAAAAAAAGAAACGTTGATGTTTGATAAACCCGCTTATGAAGTATGGAAACAAACGGGAAGATTGGAAAGAAAATGAAATACATATCTTCAAGCAAATTTCCTTTTAGACATTTGACGACGACAAAATTAGCGGGCGATATGAAAAACGAGCAGAACAGAAATGATTTTCTGATCTCCGAAAATTTTGACGTTCAAAAATTAGTTTTGGCAAATCAAACTCACAGCAATAAAATTAAAATTGTCGATAAAATGGACGCGGGAAAGATAATCGACGGATGCGACGGTTTTGTCACAAAAGAAACGGATTTGAATTTGGGGATTTTTACTGCCGATTGTATGCCTATTTTGATGACGTCCAAAGACGCTAAAGTCAAAGCCGCCATTCATGCGGGGTGGAAAGGATTGGCGTTTGGAATAATAGAAAATACTATGGATAAGTTTTTACAACTTGGCGTTTATCCATACGAATTAGTCGTCTATATTGCGCCTCATATTCGCAAATGCTGTTATGAAGTTTCAAAAGAATTTGAAAAAATTTTTAGCGTTGAACTTAATAAAAACAAATTTGATTTGTCTCAATTTGCCAGAGACAGAATGGGAAAATGCGGGGTAAGACATGTTTATGAATATAAACTCTGCTCCAATTGCTGCAAGCATAACGGCGAATATTTATTTTTTTCATACAGAAGAGACGGATGCGACGAGAGATTATTGACCGTTATATAAATTTTCGTGCGCTTTGACGACGAAATTCAAGTCAAATTCCTCTCCGATAGATTCTTTACCCGCAGCGCCCATCTTTATTCTTTCATTTTCATTTTTAATCAAATAAATAATTTTTTCGGCTGTTTTTTTGTATTGATACGGCTCTATTAAAAATCCAGTTTTTTCATCCTGAACTATTTCTTTTACTCCGTCAACGGCATTTGCCACAACCGGTCTTTGAGCGCACATAGCCTCGACTATGGCGCACGGCAAACCCTCCCAAAGAGACGTCATAACAAAAATATCGCAGGCGTAAAGTATGCCGGCAATATCTTTTCTCCAGCCTAAAAGAGATATGTTTTTTTCAATTTTCAAATCTTTAATTAATCCTTCGATTTCTTTTCTTTGTTCACCGTCTCCGACGATTATAAAACGGACGTTTTTAATCTCGTCTAAAACTATAGCCGCCGCTTTTATAAAATCTTTTAAGTTTTTTTGCGGTTTGAAAGGACCGATTGTCGCGACGATACTGTCGTTTTTTCCGTCGGCAAGCAAATTTCTAAAATCTATAGACGGCTTAAAATTTTTATAGTATTTAACGTCGATACCGGCTCTAATTACCGTAAAAAGATTTTTTTTTGCAATTTTATAACGCAGCCCTTTTTTTATATCCTCTTTGGCCACGCAAATCAATTTGTCTGAAAATAGAGAACAAAATCTTTCAATAAAAATAAACAAATATTTTACAAAGCGGTTTTGAGTTTCGTTAAAACCGTATCCGTGTATCGTATGGACAATCATTTTTACGCCCGCAAGTTTTGCCGCTATACGTCCCAATATTCCGGCTTTTGACGAATGCGTGTGGACAATGTCGGGTTTTTCTTTTTTTAAGATTGAATATATTTCAATCAATGTTTTTATGTCTTTTAGAGGGGAAATTTCTCTGACAAAATCAGAGAGGGAAAAAAGTTTAGTTTTCAAAGCGGCTTCATCGTCGAGAATTCCGCCTTTTCCGGTTATAAGAAAAGTGTCGAAAGACTTTTTATCGATATTTTCCAAAACATAAAGCGCTAATTTTTGCGCTCCGCCCAATTCCAATTTTGTAATAATATAACAAACTTTTTTCATTTCTCATCTCCAAAATTTATCGCTTTATATTTTTAATATTTATTTTTCTCTGTTTATAATATCCGCCGCGGCTTTTGCGTCTTGTATATTTTTTTCTATAAAAGAATATTCCCAAGCCCCGTATCGTCCTATGGAATAAATGTTGTTTGAGTTTAAAAATTCATTTATGATTTTAAGCGCTTTGTCTTTATTAGCGTCAAAAATCACATAAGCATAAGGCATATCGACGACGTTTATCGACGCTATCTCGTCAGTTTTTGAGATAAATCCTATTTTTTTCAAATCGTTTATGACATTTGCGGATTTTTTATACTCGTTATTTTGCGATGAAAATTCAATGTAAAAACTATAAGAATTTTTCGGCGACATATTTTTATTTACATTTGAATATATTCCGACCCTGTAAAACGGCAAAGACGGTTCGGGCATATAAATCCAATGTTTGTTTTTTAATATGGCGGGAATTCCGTTTTTGCTTTTTATTCCGATATTTACGCATCTAACGTTTGAAAATTTTAATTTTTTCGCGGCTTCTTTAACTTTTGGCGGGACATTTGAAATTTGTTTTATAAGTTCGACAATAGGCTGCGTGGATATGATTTTGCAATATTTATAACTGTAAAAATCCGTATAAACAATTTTATTTTTTATGTCTATTTTTTTTGTTCTGGCGTTCATTATTGGTTTAACTTTTTGTAAAAATCCGTCTATAAGCGCTTGGCATCCTCCGCTTTTTGGATAATAAAAAACGCTGTTATATCCGTATGCGGAGCGATTTTTTGAATAAGCCGATTCTATAATTTCTTTCGCTTCGGGTTTGGGGACAAATTGTCCCGTCCACTGAGCGTTCATTTTTTTTAAGTCATAACTCCACAACTTTTTATTATAAGGCTCCATAAAATATTTTGTAATCCCCTTACCAAACATCGACAGAGACCAATCTATAAAAGGCATTTTATTGTCTATTTTTATATCTTTTCTTTTTAATATTCCGTCGATACATTCTTTTTTTATTTTTTCGTCAAGATAATAAAGATTTGCTTGAAATGGAAACGGAATAAAATTATTTTTTAGAAATATCGCGGCGTCTCTGTTTATTTTTTCCAATCCCCCGCTTAATTTATTTACAAATGTTTTTATTTTCTGATCTCTAATATGTATAAAATGCCCCGAGCAATCAAATGTAAAACCGTCCTCATAAAAAGAACGGCAAAGCCCGCCCGCGCAAAGATTTGCCTCTAAAACTATATTCTTTTTTTTTAGAAAATAAGAAGCGCTCAGTCCGCTTATTCCCGCGCCGATAATAATTATGGGATCTTTCATCATTCAACCTTTATCGAGCTTAACTCCATACTTGTAATCCATAAAGAGATTAGAACTAATGCAAATAAAATAATTGAATACGTAATACTTAATACCGTAAAAAGATACGCGCATATTGCAAGAACTATACAGACGGCGTAAGTGATTATAAGTATTTTTTTTCTCGAAAATCCGGCTCTTTCCAATCTTAGCGCGTAATGATCTTTACTGCCGACAAGAGGGGATTTTCCTTTGCGTATTCTAAACCAGCTCACGAGAAAAGTTTCATAGATAGGAACGGCTAAAATAACGAGAGGAGAAAAAGAACCTATTTCGCTCATATTTGTATAAGACGTCCCCATAGCCAAAGTTGAAAGTATAATGCCGATAAATAAACTGCCGGCGTCGCCCATAAATATTTTTTTTGATTTTGAAAAATTATAAGGCATAAATCCCAATATTGCTCCGGCTAAAGCCGCCGCGCAAAAATTCACATATATCATTTCCGTCGGCAAAGATATAAATAAAAACGCAACGGAAGCGATGAGAGCTATGCCGCTTGACAAACCGTCCATTATGTCGATTATATTTAAGGCGTTTGTAATTCCGACGACCCAGATAATGCTTATGATTACCGACGGATAATAATATTCTATAAAATTGATTCTTATATCAAAGCCTATCACAATTATTGCCGCCGCCAAAAATTGTATCAGCAGTTTTGTTTTATATCCAAGCCCCTTATATTTTACGTCGTCGATAAGGCCTAAAATCATAATAATGGACGAAGCGTAAATTATTCCTCTTAAATTTCTTAAAGTTCCCGTCGGAAAATCAGTAAATTGTCTCATCGCTATAAGAGTCAAAAACCAAGCCAAAGCGATTACCAGACCGCCTAAATACGGAGCGTTTGTTTTGTGAGTTTTTATTTCAGTTAAGGGTCTGTCTAAAATATTAAGTTTTACCGCTATTGTTCTAAAAAACGGAGTGGCTGTTACGGATATAATCAAAGCTATAACAAAAGAAAACAAATAAAGATAATTATCGGACATTATTTTCTTCCTCCATTTTTATTTCATCAAATTTGAATAAATCCGCAAGAGAAATTTTGGCAAATATTATGACGGAAAAACCGAGAGTAAAATTCACAATCAATTGCATCGCATGATAAATAAGTATGCAGGCAAGAGCCGAATTTTCCTCAATGCCCAATACTGATAATGCGGCAAGCCCCGCCATTTCAAAAGCGCCCAAATATCCCGGCGCCGTCGGTATTATGCCCGCTATTCCTATAATTATTACGGTAAAAATTCCTTCTATTAAAGACAGTTGAATTCCGCACGCATAAGCCACGACTATAAAAGACATACTCTCGACAATCCATACTATAAATGAAAATATAAACGAAGTCGCCAGAGCTTTTTTGCTTTTTAATATCCCAAGCCCGTCTATAAATTTATTTGAAAGAGAGACGATAAGTTCTTTTAATTTTAACGGCAGGGGAAATTTAGATATTGCTTTCAAAGCTTTTGCGTCATAGATTGAAACGATAAACAAAACGATAAGCATTATTCCAAAAACTGCGGCGCAAATAAAAAAACTTCTTTTTATCAATACGGGAAAAGGCAGGGTGTTCATTATCAAAAAGAAAAATAAAACATAGACGATTATATCCATCAATCTTTCCACGACTATCGTCGCCAAAGCGCTGCTGCGCGAAATTTTTAATCTCTCTCCCGTGACTTTTGCCCTTATGACTTCGCCAAGTCTTAAAGGGATGATATTGTTCATAAAAAAACCTAAAACCGTATATGGAAAATTTTCAAAAAATCTTGTTTTCTTTATCGGCAAAATAATGAAAAAATATCTCGCGCTTCTTGCGGCATAAGTTAGAGCCGATAAAATTGCGGCGAGGATTAAAATATAATATTTCGTATCTTTTATATATCCCCATAATACAGGAAAATCTATATTTCTAAACGTTAAATAAATCAAAACCGCGCTGATTAAACATCCCAAAAGTATTTTTAAGAAATGTTTTTTAAACATAATAATTCTCCGTTAAAGCATAATTTTTGAAAAATAATTTATATAAGTTTGAGGCAAAATTATTGAAATGTAAACTCCCGCGGATAAAAAAGGAGCAAAAGGCATATAACCTCTGCGGTCTAATTTTTTTGCTAAAATTAAAATAATGCCGACGACGGAAGCTATAAAAAACGCTGCGATGTTTGCAAATATCGCTTTATCCCATCCGATTACGCTCCCGATGCCCGCCATAAGTTTTATGTCTCCGCCGCCGATAGTTTCTTTTGCAAAAAATATTTTTCCAATAAGAGCCGCAATTATTAAAAAAAGCCCTCCGCTGACCGCGCCTAAAAGACAATGCAAAATTTCGTCAAACGCAAAATTTTTATAGACTGCTATATTAAATACGGCGAGAAAAATCCCGCAAACAAATAAAAGAGTTGGGAATATCGGAGGTATTATACGTTTTTTATAATCTATTACGCTTGCCGCAAATAACAGCGCGGCGCAAATGATAAAAATAATTTTATCTGCAATTGTCATAAATCGCTCCAAAGTTTATTTTCAGAATTTTTTTTAGAACTATTTATCCAAATAGAGCCGGCTTTCTTTTGAGGGTATTCGTCGGATCCCGGCGCTTTATAGCACCAACCTCCCAAATTTTGATTATCTTCAAAATCGGAAGTTATTATTTTGTTTGATTTATCGCCAATATAATTGTAAGGAATGCTGTCTAAATAACCGTTTTCAATAAGTTCCTCGGCGATATTTTTGCTCGGAAATCGTCCGCCGTGCTCGCCGTAATAAAGATTTACGGCAGTCCTTAGCGATCTGAGTCCAAGAACTGTGGCGTCTTGATTAAAGTTTTTTTGACTTGAAATAAATTTGAATAATGTAAAAAATATAAATACCGCCATTATTATAATTATAACAATGCGTTCGTATTTATTAAATCCGAATCTGCTTAAGAATTTGGAAAAAAATCTGTTTTTCATTGATTTTGTTTTTTGATTTGCTTTAATTTTTTTTCAACGCAGGCTGGAACAAAATCTTTTGTGTCCCCGCCAAGCATTGCTATTTCTTTAATCATACTTGAGGAAAGAAATGTGTAATCCTGATCGGGCATAAGAAAAACCGTTTCAAAATTAGCGTTCAAATTTCTATTCATCAGCGCCATCTGAAATTCATATTCAAAGTCCGAGACGGCTCTCAACCCTCTGATTAAAACATTCGCTTTCATCTCGTCAAAATAATTGGCCAATAATCCTGAAAAAGAAACGACTTTCACATTATGCATATCCGAAACGCTTTCTTTAAGCATATCAATTCTATCCTCTAAAGAAAATAAATGATTTTTATTTAGATTTTTTGTAATTGCGACGATAAGAGTGGGGAATAATCGGCTTGCTCTTGTAATTATATCCAAATGCCCATTTGTAAGAGGATCAAAGCTGCCGGGATAAAGGGCTATGATTTCTTTTTTCATAGCCGTAAAGTTATCAAATTTGATTATATTGTGTCAATTTTTTTGACATCTGACGAACTTGCCGCAATAATATTTTTTCGTTGCGGGCGGGGTATGCTTCTATTTTTCCAAATAAAAAATTCCGGCTCATTTTTCGTTGCTGGCGCGTGCGATATGACAGCTAATATTTTTGAAAGATTATTATATTAAGAATATTTTTTTGTTTTTTTACCGTTGCGCGGCGCGGTTTGTTTAGTTTTTTTGGAGACAGCATCAAGCGGTTAGGAAAATTAAAAAAATTATTTGTTTGATTTTAGCAAATATTAAAAACTGCTTTGATTTGAATTTCGGCAAGTATAGCGTTGATTTTTTTTGATTTTTATTGTAAATTATATTTAAAGAACTTGCTCGCAGAGTGGCGAGCAATAAAAAAAGAAAGCTCAAATTGAAGATTTAACAAAGCCCCTCTCTGTTGAGGGGCTTTTGTGTTTCTAATAAAGATAGAAAAAAACACTTTTGCAATTCCATTCAGAACGCATATCAATCATAGATTTTCTTTTTTAACCGTTCCTGCCGAAAAAAAGGGAATAGATTTTTCAAAAGCTGTTGTAATCTATAAGTCAAGTTATATAGATAATACAAGAAAAGCCATCATAAACAGGCAAGAACGTAAAGTAATTATGAAAGATGAAGTAAAGATAATTAACAAATTTTCTAAATATGTCAGGGATTATAAATCATTAATTCAAAAAGGCGAGAGGCGTTTTTATTATGCTTTTTCCACGCTTCAATATTTTCATCAAGAATTAGGTATTGACAACATCAAAACAAATAGCAAAGAATATTAGAATGTCTGGGGAAAATGTAAAAGCAAAAGCAAAAGCGCAAGCGTTATGAAAATAAATATTGACAGCGATGTAAGACGTTAGGTATAATTGGGTATGAAATTTGATTGGGATGAGAACAAAAATAAAATAAACATTGACAAGCACGGAAT
>JAISQF010000008.1 GCA_031274365.1 Elusimicrobiota bacterium
TTCACTAAAGACTTATTTAACCGCCTACATACGCTTTACGCCTAGTAATTCCGAGTAACGCTCGCCACCTACGTATTACCGCGGCTGCTGGCACGTAGTTAGCCGTGGCTTTTTCTGAGAGTACCGTCATTTTTTTCTTCCCCTCTAAAAGGAGTTTACAACCCGAAGGCCTTCGTCCTCCACGCGGCGTCGCTGGATCAGGGTTTCCCCCATTGTCCAAAATTCCCCACTGCTGCCTCCCGTAGGAGTCTGGACCGTGTCTCAGTTCCAGTGTGTCCGTTCACCCTTTCAGGCCGGATATCCGTCATAGCCTTGGTAGTCCGTTACACTACCAACTAGCTGATAGTCCACAGGACCATCTCAAAACGCATTGCTGCTTTTACCCCTATTCGATGCCGAATTGTGGTCTTATGCGGTATTAACTCCGATTTCTCGGAGATATCCCACATTCTGAGGAAGGTTTCCCATGTGTTACTCACCCGTTTGCCGCTAGATTTTACGATACTCTGTAAAATCCCGCTCAACTTGCATGTGTTAGGCACGCCGCCAGCGTTCACTCTGAGCCAGGATCAAACTCTCCATAAATAAATATAGAGGCTTGTAGCTCTATTTTCCAAATTAAATTACAACATTAAATTACTTAATTTTACAAGGCGCTTATTGGCATATTATTTAGCTATCAAAGAACTAAAAAACAATTACTTCTATTAATATCTTTTTACACAAAAAATCTCTTATGGTAGTTAGACCTTCAAAAACAACTACCATCTTTAAGATTGAGATTAAACATTATTTTTATTTTTTTGTCAACTTTTTTATAAAAAATTAAAAACTAAATTATTTTTTGTCTTATTTAAACTCTCTAAAAAAATCATTAACAGGACAATCTTTCTCGCTATCATTTTCTAAAATTAACTTTTTATTTTTACACAAAAAACCATTTTAGATACTCATCCCTTTTTGACAATTTGTCAATTTCTTATTAATTAAACATTATTTTTATTTTTTTGTCAAGTGTTTGTAAAACCTCTTAACATATTAAACTTTTTGAACGAAGTGCCGTCTATGCGGAACTTGTATATCAGAAATTACGCTTTTGTCTTTGCAGTGTCTTTATTTATCAAAGTTTTTTAGCGGAGACCGCCTTAGAGGACGAGCCTATGAGTGAAATGTTTTTTTGGATTATCATTTGACGGTGTGTGAGCTGCCCTTCCTTATGTCGTAATGCGCGAGGGCGGGGAGTTTGTCAAATGCCAAAAAAACATAAACGAATGTCCGAAGCGGGCGGAGTTAAAAAATAAAAAAACATTGTAATGATAAAGAACAAAGGCAAGTATTGTCCTTGCGGGACTACGACGACAACGGCAAGAACAAAAGTCTATTTCTGTTTGAGATTTTTCAGCGTTTTGTGTAAAGTGTCAAAAACTATTCGGTCTATTCGTCTTTTTTTAAAGTCTTTAGAAAATCGTCATTCTCGTCGCTTCCATTAATTGCAATTTTTCTAAAATTATTTCTTTTCTTTTTATGTTTAGATTTCTTATTCTTTTTACCCACCCACTTGTAGATCGGAAGCCTTTCTTTTTCAGGCAAGAAATAATTACGCGACATAAGCTCAATAAAATTCATTGCGTTTTCTGAACCGAATTTTTTCTCTATCATTGCCACAACTTCACACACTAATACAAATTCAGAGTCTATAAGTTCTCTGGACATATATCCTCCATCCCGCATTGATAAAAATATCAATGCATCAATGCAGTATTACCACAAAAATATCTTTAATAATATCGTCATAGTAAACAAACAAAATATCAGAATAGTAAATGACGATACGATGTTACTTTTACTTCCCACACATATTGTTTCTTTTCTTGCAATAACTACAAACAAAATTACGCGTATTGAATTAATTCCCACTCAACTGATTTTCCATCATACGGAGGAAACACATTTCCTTTTGCTACAGGGGCTGTAGTGGACTTTTCACCAACAACAACTTTCCAAACTCCCGACTCCGGACATTTCTGTCCCGTTTTTACTTTCGTTCCAATTGGAACAGACGGTTTTTTTTCTGACATAAATGACCTCCTTACAAAAAAATTTTACGCTTTTTAAAGCGCCTGCGTGAATAAATACAATATTGAAAAATAAATGTCAATATGCTATCGGTATCTCGTAAAATAAATGCATATGCGTTTAAGATTTTACACAAAGAAATAGAAAATCGGCATTTCAACTTTCAATCAATTCAATTGCTTTTCTGACTATATTTTCAGGCGTTAATCCATACTTTTCTCTCAAGATGCCGGCATTCCCATGCTCTATAAATTCGTCCGGCAATCCAATCATTTTTACCTTTGCTCCGCTATTGCATAAGAGAGATTCCACGCTCTCGCCAAATCCGCCCGACAAAACATTTTCCTCCACCGTTATAAAATTTTTTGTCTTGACAAGCGTTTCTTTTATTATCGTCTCATCCATAGGCTTTAAGAATCTCATATTCACAACGCGCGCGTTTATATTTTTTTGTTTCAAAATTTCCGCGGCTTTAAGACAATTATCAACTTGATTTCCTATGCCAATAATACAAACGTCGTCTCCCTCTTTTAAGATTTTTGATTTTCCTATTTGCAAAACGGATTGATATAAATCCAATACCTCAGGGCTTGACACAACTCCTCTCGGATATCTTATAACGCAGGGTTTGCCGGAATTAAAAGCCGTCTTGAGCATATGCTGCAATTCATTTCCGTCGGCAGGAGCCATAATAATTAAATTTGGAATATACTTTAGATAAGACAAATCAAAAACTCCGTGGTGAGTCGCTCCGTCTTCTCCAACTATGCCCGCTCTATCTACGGCAAAAATTACCGGTAAATTCTGCAAAGCAACGTCGTGAATAATATTGTCAAGCGCTCTTTGCAAAAATGTCGAATAAATCGCGCACACCGGCTGCATTCCACAAGCCGCCATACCCGCGGCAAAAGTTACAGCGTGGCCTTCGGCTATTCCGACGTCAAAACACCTTTCGGGAAATTCTTTTGCAAAATTATCAAGACCCGTGCCGCTTGGCATAGCCGCTGTAACAGCAGTTATTTTTTTATTATTCTTTGCAAGTTTTACAAGAGTTTTTGAAAAAATATCCGTATATGTCAACTCTGATTTTACAGGCATTTGACCCGTTTCAACATTGAATTTTCCCACGCCGTGAAATTTCATAGGGTCTTCTTCGGCAGGCCTATAACCCTTTCCTTTTTTTGTAATCACATGCAATAAAACTGGCCCCGCCATATCCTTTATATTTGAAAGAACTTGAAGCAAACTATTTACATTATGTCCATCAATAGGACCGATATAAGTAAATCCCAATTCCTCAAAAAGCATGCCCGGAAAAAGCATTACTTTTGCTCTTTTAAGAAATTTGCTGACGGGCGAAGAAAAACTATTGAATCGGCTTATTGTTTTCATCACTTTTTCTTGAGCTTTTTTCACCATACCGGCCGTTAAAAGTTTTGCCAAATAACCGGCCACAGCGCCGACTTTTTGAGAGATAAACATTTCATTATCATTTAAAATAACAAGCATATCTTTTTTAAGATATCCCGCGTTTTGCAATCCTTCAAAAGCAAGGCCGCCAGTCATTGACCCGTCGCCTATCACAGCCACAACTTTAAAATCTTCGCCTCTCAAATCTCTTGCGACGGCAAAACCCAAAGCCGCTGAAATTGAAGTGGACGAATGACCCGCGCCAAAAGCGTCGTATTCACTTTCGCTGCGTTTTGGAAAACCGCTCAACCCTTCATAAGTTCTTATTGTGTCAAATTTATTTTTTCTCTCGGTAATAATTTTATGAGCGTAAGCCTGATGTCCGACGTCCCAAATTATTTTATCATTAGGCGCGTTATAGACATAATGCAATACTACGGTCAAATCGACAACTCCTAAACTTGAAGCTAAATGTCCGCCCGTTTTTGAGACGGAATTTATTATTTTTTCTCTGATTTCATGCGCAAGAATAGGGATATCCTCTTTTTTTAATTGTTTCAAATCGTCAGGATTGTGAATTTTTTCAAGCAACATTTAATACGCCCTTTTAATGACAAAGTCGGCTAAACTTTCTAAAAGTCCCGCCTTTTTTTTGAAAATTTCAACGCTCTTTTTTGCTTTGCTTATATGATTTTGGGCTCGGCGTAAAGCCTCGTCTTTTCCAAACAAAAAAAGAGCCGTGAGTTTATTGTTTGCAAGATCGCTGCCCTTTTTACCAAGCAATTTTTTATCGGCATAAACGTCTAAAACATCGTCCACAATTTGAAAAGCGCAGCCGATATGCTCTCCGTAATTTTCAAGAGCCGCCAAACTTTTTTTATCAGCGCCCGACAAAACCGCTCCAATTTTTAACGCCGCGACAATTAAAGCCGCAGTTTTTTTCATTTGTATATAATTAAGTTTTTTCTCAAGCGATTTTTTATTTTTTTTATTCCACTTGCCCGTTTCCAAAGTGTCCTCAAGCTGTCCGTCTATCATTCCCTTATATCCGCCGTAACAAGATAAAATTTTTACCGCCGCATTTATATTTTTCTCTTTAGATTTTGATTTTGTAATTAGATTAAAACTTTCGGTTAAAAGAGCGTCGCCGCATAAAATTGCCGCCGCAGATCCAAACTTTTTATGAACAGTCGGCTTGCCGCGTCTTAAATCATCGTTATCCATCGACGGCAAATCGTCATGAACTAAAGAATAGCAATGCATAAATTCCACCGCCGCGGCCGCAGGTAAAACGTTTTCTGTTTTGAAATTAAAAAGAGAGGCTGATAAAATTACAAGAGCGGGACGCAATCTTTTTCCGCCGTTTAACACGGCATAGCGCATAACTTGCGAAATGAGGGATGCGTCTTGAGGGAGAAAGTTTTTGAGAGTTTTTTCTATTAACTCTGTTTTTTTAGAAAGATAATTTGTAAAAGATTCCATATTACCCGCTTTATTGTTCGATAAAATTTTCTTTTTTAATTGTTTCCGCATCTTTAATAAGTATCTCTATTTTTTTCTTTGTTTCATTTAATTTCTCAGAACAGAATTCCACCAATTCTATACCTTGATTAAAAAGCGACAAAGATTTATCTAAATCCGGATCCGCATTTTCCATTTCAGCGACTATTTTCTCCAATTTTTTAAGCGACTCCTCAAAATTCATTTGTTTTTTTGACGTCATTTATTTCTCCTTATCAAAATTTTCCACTTTTGCTTCAAATCCACCGTCTGAAAGTTCGACTTTTACTTTCATATTCAAACTAAGATTTTTAATACTTTTTAATATTTTTCCATTTTCATCTTTGACGATAGAAAAACCTCTTTTCAAAATGTTAAGAGGCGAAACCAAATTTAATTTTTCCGCGCAATATTTTAATTTTGTCTCTTTAGAAACGATCAATTTTTCCATAGACATTTTTAATCTTGCGCTTAAATCGTCAACATAAGCGATTTTATCCTCATAAATTAAATACGGTTTTTGCAATGCCCGCGATTTAGAAAGATTCTCAAGTCTTTGAGAGGAGTTTTCAATTATGGATTGCATTTCGTAAAAAAGATTTCTTTTAAGAGTTTTCAAATTATTTATCATTTCTATTTTTTTTCTAACAGCAATTTCCGCTGCGGCCGAAGGAGTAGCAGCCCTCAAATCTGCGGTAAAATCGGCAATGGTAAAATCAATCTCATGACCCACGCAAGAAATTACGGGGATTTTAGATTTATAAATTGCTCTCGCCACTCTTTCGGTATTAAAAGCCCATAAATCCTCCATTGATCCTCCGCCGCGCCCGACAAGCAAAACGTCTAAATCTTCATACTCTTTATTTAAGTATTGTATAGCCTCGCTAATTTCTTTTTCAGCCTCTTTGCCTTGAACGCGCACAGGATAAATAAGAACGGAGACATCCGCATTTAAGCTGTCCAAAACTTTCAAAATATCGTGCAAAGCGGCTCCGTCTTTAGAAGTCACTACGCCGATTTTATTTATAAAAGACGGAATTTCCTTTTTATGTTCATTATCAAACATTCCCTCCGCTTCAAGCTTTTTTTTAAGTTTTTCAAAAGCCTTGGCGAGATCGCCTTCTCCGGCTTGCTCCATACTGCTTACAATAATTTGATAATCGCCTCTTGCGGGATAAGCGCTTATTCTCCCGAAAACCAAAACATTCATTCCGTCTTCAGGAATAAATGTTAAATCCGTAACATTTCCTTCAAACATCACCGCTTTAATTTGAGCTTTCTCTTCTTTAAGATTGAAATAACTATGCCCTGAATTATAGGTTTTAAAATTTGACACTTCGCCCTCAACCCGCACAGCCGGATAAGAATCTTCAAGCATATTTTTTATCTCTTGACTTATTTGGCTTACGCTGTAGACCGGAATATTTTCATCCGATTGACCGCTGTCTTTGAAATTAAATTCCATTTCTTCCATTTATTTATTTTATTTCCTTTTAGAGATACGGTTATTATATCACACTCCATATTATCTTTTTAATCACATCGCCACGACAAGACACAGCCTCATCCTCAATTCCCCGCAGCATTATTTTATTTCTGACAATCTAATATCATCGTCTTATTTTTCTCTTTGCTTTATTAGCGGATTTTTTGCGGCTATCGCCGTCTGCCTGCAACTTTCACTTTCGTCTTTGTTTTTAATTTCGCTTTTTTTGCTGGCTTTGACTTTATTTTTGCTTTATCAATATTTTTTTTAATTGTTTTTGTCTTTGTTTTTGCCTTTACTTTAACTTTTTTCTTTGGCTTCGTTTTAGTTTTTATTTTATTAGTAGATTTTTTTACCGTTTTGTTTTTCATTTTTATTTTTCTATTTTTAATTTTTGTATTAACTTTATTTTTATTCTCCGTCAAAACTTTTTTCTCAAATGCTTGCAAATCCACCGCTTCAATTTTTTCTTGTTCAATTTCTTCCAAAACTTTAATTTCTTCTTCCTCGACGGGAATTATATTTTGCGCTTCTTTCCAAAAACTTTCCAAATCATAAGTTTTACGTACTTCAGGCGACATTATATGAATCATAATTCCGCCGTAATCTAAAACTTTCCAATGCGCCGAGCTTCTGCCCTCTCTTCTTAAAGGCATAATATCCATCTCTTTAAATCTCTTTTCCGTCTCATCGGCAATAGCGTTTATTTGCGCGCTGGATTCCCCCGTGGTTATGACGAGATAATTTGTAAAATCCGTCATATCCTTTACGTCTAAAACAATCGTATTCAAAGCTTTTTTATCATCGGCAATTGAAGCGGCGCAAAGCGCTAAAGAGTAAAAATCAGTTTTATTCATTTCTTGTTTTGACTCCTTTTAGTTTATAATCGGCGCCTATTATTACCGTAGTGTCATAATAATGAGCGCCGTCATAAGATACTATAATTTTACCACACTTGATAATATCCGCAATTTTTTTTGCCTGAAAAATATTACCCCTGTAATCTTTTATTATCGTTTCGTCCAATATAAACGACGAGTTTAAATAATCCAAAACATCAAGTCCGTTTTCTCTCAAAAACCAAGCAAGAGATTGAGCCGCTCCCTGAATATCGGAAGCATTCCTTATTTCTATAAAGCCGTCAAGTCTGCCGTTATTTTTTATAGGAGAAGCAAAAAAAGTATTATCTAAAAATTCTCTCATTTCTAATTTCAACGACTCCGTCGCCAGCGAGACTTGATTTGCCGGCAAATCATAGAACAATATTGAGTTTTTTGAAATTTGAATATAAGCGGTTAAAGTCCAAAAAAACAATCTTGATAAATTGGTTTCAGTTTTTTTATAATTTTTCTCAATGCTAAACAACATTAAAAACGGCAGCCTTTCAAATCGATTCAAAAGCAATTCGGATATTTCCAATTGAGCAATCTCTCTATCGTCTATATTCTTAAAATCGTTTTTCAAAATAAGTTCCAAGAGTTTTCCTCTAACAAAAATCATTTTTGAAAGAGTTTTATAATCGATATTTATATAATAAGCGGATTTAAGTTTGTCGCCAAAGAGATTTTCTAAAGACGAATAAAAATTTTCCTTTGCAAGTTTCAAATCCTTTTTAGAAGTATTATAAAACGATTTTTTCAAACTTATATTTTTACCGGCTTTCATATTCGTGTCAATAGACAAAACTTTTATAAGTTTAGATTTTCCGTCTATACAGACGACAAATGCGTCCAATTTATCCGCCGAATTATTATCGTCTTGATAAATCAAAACAATAATTTGAAACGGTTTTTCAAACAAAATATTTTTTATCTGAACGCCTGATTTAGAAGCAACCAAATAGATTAAAAGAGCGGCAGCAATAATTATTGTAATTATCAAATGACGGTTACTTTTTATTTTTAACATAAAAATTCCACACGTCCGCGCATTTAGGGCAAATCCAAAACTCCTCGCGCAAAACATATCCGATTTTATTTTTCATAACTTCGACAAAAGCCCTCTCTATATTTTTTTTAGCAAGTTTTCTTATACTTAAAGCGTTTGAACACTCTCTTTCAAAAGAAGCGGAGTCTGCCACATAAATAATTTTTTCAAGCAATGACATATTTTTATTTCCTAAAGTATGATTGGCAACGGCGTTTAATATGTCTTTATCTTTTATATTAAATTCTTCTTTTGAAACAATTGCCGCGCTGTATGAATGAAGCAGCTGCGGATTATTTTTTGCAATTAAATCAAATTCTTTAATTTTAGAACGTTTTTTGAAAAAAAGAATTTGCTCTCTATCGGATTTATTTTTTGTGCAATCGTGAAGCAGCCCCGCAATTTCGGCTTTCAACGGATCCGCATTATGTTTTTTGGCAAGCTCGACGGCAAGTTTTGAAACATTTAGACAATGTTCCAATCTCTTTTTGGAAAGATTTTTTTTTAGATATTTAAGAATTGTTGTTTTCCGAGTAATATAATCCATTTTTTTTTATATATTCATAAACTCCGTTATCAAGATATTCCTGCGCATCCATTCCGGAACATATCAATTTTCTAATTTGCGTGGACGAAATATCGTCTATTTCTTTTTCTAAAAACAAACATTTGTCTAAAAATTTTGTCTCGGGCGTTAATAAAATCCCCTTGCGATTTGCGACGATAAATCTATATTTGCCGGCGATATAATCTATGTTTTTCCAATAAGATAAATTAACGAGAGAATCAGAGCCTATTATCATAAAAATATTATCATTAGGATACAACTCTTTGAAATAATCAAGCGTTTGATAAGAATAAATTTTAGTGCCTTTTTGAATTTCAAAGCAATTTATTTCAACATTAGAAATGCCGGCTAACGCTATTTTTAACATTTCAATTCTATCTTTAGCGCAAGCGTAATGTTGAGTTTTATGAGGAGCTAAAAAAGACGGAGTAAAAATTATTTTTGCCAAATCAAAAGATTTAAAAGCCGACTTTACAATTTCAATATGCGCTTTATGCACGGGATCAAAAGATCCTCCAAATATCGCTATGTCAGACATTATATTTTCCCAAGCCGCTCGCTTGGCAGCCAACCTTGAAAAGTTTTTCCGTCGATTTTTACTTTTATCCGGCTCCAATTATCGCGATTAGAAATAAAATGAACGAAAGTTCCCGCGTGCAGCGCCGGCGATTCTTCGTTAGAATCTTGCGAAACAGCCGACGGACTGTTTTCTATTGTCGCGGCGTTTAAAATCATCGCGTTGTTTTCAAACTGCCAATACGCTTTATAAATCAAAACAAAAAGAAAAATTATAAAAATCAAAGTGCTAACCGTCATTGCTTTCTTAAAAAAATATTTTCTTTTCACGATAAAAACAAATGCCGACAAAAGCAATATGACAAAAATTACGCTTTCAAAAACAGTGATTTCATTTAATGAAACCCATTGCATAAAAAAACTCTCTTGAGTTTGCTTTAATCCGTCTTGCCGCTCTAAGAGAGTTAATATATATTTTTTATTATGCCTTATGTCTTTATCCCTCGGATCTAAACGATAAGCCCTTTCAAAATTCAAAAGAGCTCTGGGTGAATCTCCGTTCCTGAAATAGGCGTTTGCCAAATTATAATAGATATGGGGATTGTGAATTTTTTCAACATTGACAATCGTCTCGTAAATTTCAATTGTTTTCAAATAGTCGCCGTTATTAAAACTGTTTTGAGCATTTCTTATTTGAGCGGCGTTCATCTCGGCGGCAAAACAAATATTACCAAATGCAATCAGAGCGGCAAGCGGCAATAAAATTTTACTCATTAATTCAATTTTCCTATTATCTCTTTAATATTAGTCAGCATTTCTTGCAATGTTTTCTCGTCGGCTCGGACGGCGGCAAATTTATAAAAATTAATACGTTCAAAAACTTCATAAAGTTTTTTTGTCGTTTCCTCGGGAACATTTTGTTTTTTCAAATTTTCAATCAATTGTTTTTCCTGCAAACCCTCGGAAGCAACGCCCGTTTTTGAATCAATGGCTTCAATCAACGCTTTATAAGCCATGTCAAACAATCCGCCCAGATTTCCATTCTTAAATTCTTCCTCAGCTTTCATAATTTGCTTTTGAGCCTTATCAATCGACGCTTTTGATTTTCCAAAAATATTAAACATAACTCCTCCTATTAACAATAAAACAAATAAAATAAATATTAAATAAAAATTTTTGTCCTTTATGTAATCCCTTCGCCAGTTATTAAAATTTTTGATGTCTTTATTATAACCTATATCCGTTTTATTTCCAAACTCCGAACCGTTTTGGCTTTGATTTGGAAATATTGCTTCTCCCGACACGTTTAACTTAATAGGTTGAGTGTTTGCGGTTTCATATCTTTTTGTATTGGGATTAAAATAAGACAATTTTATCGACGGAATAATCTTTTCGCCGGGCATAAGCGCCGTAATAATAGTTGTGAATGTTTTTTTATTGTCATCCTCATCGGACATAACCATATCATATTTTTTTATATCGCTGCTAACCGGAATGTCAAATCTGGTTACGCTTTTCATATTGCCTTCTCCGCTCAAAGTTATCGTCAGAGTTATCGGCTCATTTGTTGAAATATCTGTCCTATCGACTTTTGCGCTGATTTTGAATTTTCCAACCGCCCCGTAAAAATCATTCGGTCTGCCCGCTTTTGGCAAAGGCAAAACGGTTATTTTTATCGGATTTGTCTCAAGAACTCTTATTTGAGTTTGCCCTTGAGATTGAGCCATAGCGAAAAACGCCTGCATTAAATCGTCAATATTATTGGACGCAGACGATTTCAGTCCGGCCACTTTTATTTGCGCGGCCGATATTGTTTTTGTCCCTATGGAAATAGGATAAAGAGTTGTGTTTATTTCGCTTACATGATAGGAGATTCCGTTTATATTCTCATATCTGTTTGTAGGTTCGGATCCGTCGTTCCAAAATCCGCTAAAATCGGGAGGAATGTATTGCGGGCTAGGATTTGACGGCAAAGGGATGTTTGTATAAAAACTAAATTTATAGACGAGCTTTTCATTTTCATAAACGGTTTTTTTATTTGTCGAAGCTCTGACAAAAATATTTGCTTTTTGAGCTTGCGGATTAATTTGATTGCGGACTTGCTGCGGCTGAGAAGCATTATTTCCGCCGTAAATATTTTGAGCGGACAAAACGTCAATGTCAATGCTTTGAGTTGTATAAGTTCTATTATTATATCTAATCACAGCGGGCGCTATCGTAAACCGTCCCGCAGATTTCGGCCCTAAAGTATATTTATATGAAACGCTTCCGCTGACTTTACCGTTTATAACGTTTAAACTTTGAGATTTTCCTCTGGAAAAAATATTAAAAGCCGCCAGATCGCTTATCTGCGGTTCTGGAAAATCTCCGGCGTCTCCGCTAATTGTAACGGTATAAACAAACGATTCGTTTATTGCGACAGAACCTCTATCCACAGACGCTTTAAACGATATATCGTCGGCAAATGCCGTCAAAACGCTAAGAACAATTAATAGTAAAGTTAATATTTTTTTCATTTTTTCTTTTTATTTTTTTATGAATTTTTACCAATCTCTAACGGGACGGCTGATATTTGGAGTTTTAATCCTTCTCCTTTTTTTATCCGAATTTTTATCGGCCTGATTATAATAGCTTAACAAAACTTCAGCAGACGAATCGTCTTTTTTATCGTCGGGGCTTTCGACGGCTTTTTTATCATCGGGTTTTTCATTATTTTGATTTTGCAGAGACTGTGCGGCATTATTCTGTTGATTTTTATTTTCATTATTTTTATTTTGATCTTTGTTTTCATCTTTATTTGCCCCGTCTTGCTCTTTTGCTTTATCCCGTCGTTCTTGTCTATTCTTGCGCGCCTGTTGATTTTCACGCTCTCGTTTTTCTTTTAATTTTTCCTCCTGCTTTTTCTTTTCCTGCTCAATTTTATCGCTTATATCTTGTCTTTGTTTTTCAAGCTCTTGCTTTTCTTTTTCATTTTGCTCACGCGGCTGATCTTGTCCGCTTTGCTCATTTTGATTTTTTTGAGAATTATTTTTATTTTCATTTTCTTTTTGGCCGCTTTCTTTTCTTTTTTCATCATTTGCTTCTTGCTTTTTATTATTTTCATCCATCTGACGTTTCAAATCTTCCATAGCGCGCCTATCTTGCCGCTGATCTTGCTCTTTATTTTTCTGCTCTTGATTTTGTTGTTGATTTTGCCGATTCTGTTGTTTTTCTTTTTCGTCTTTAGCCTGCAGCGTTTTTTCTAAATTATATTTTGCGTCCATATCATTATGATTTATTTTCAAAGCCTGTCTATAAAAATCAAGAGCCGAATCAAAATCATTATCCGCATAAGCAATATTGCCAAGCCCATACAAAGCGTCAAATCTATCCTTATCCGATATAAGAGAAGAGTCCGCGCTCCGCTGATACTTTTGAGCGGCGCTCTCCTTATCTCCGCTTTTATACTCGGCCGCGGCGGCATTATTTTGTATTTCATAATTTTGCTCGGCATTAGCGAAAGCCTCGTCAAACATTTTAGCGGCCGATTTATAATCTTTATTATTATAAAGAGACACGCCCGCATTGTTTTCTCTCACGCTCTTTCCCGAGATGAGAAAAACACAAATTAAAAGTATGACAAATAGAAGTAATAAAATTATTTTTATCGCTGTTTTCATTTTATTTTATTTGAAGGCAAAACAAGTAAAGCCGCAAAAAATGATAATAAACTTAAAAGTAAAAATATTTGAAATCTGTCGGCTTTTGAATTTCTCGTTATTTTCCCATTTTCATTTTTTTCAATATTGCCGCTAGCGCTGATCAAATCGCTTGAAATATCTTTCAGACCGGCTTCAAAATATTCCCCGCCGGTTTCATTAGCGGCGGTTTTTAAGGCAGCCGGACTTAATTTTGTAAAAACAGTTTTGCCTTGATTATCTTTTATATAAGATCCGTTTTCAGGTATCGGAGCTCCCGTTTGAGAGCCTATGCCGACGGAAATTATTTTAAGCCCGCTTTCTTTTGCCGCTTTTATCGCTTCGCCTATTTTAGAATCATGGTCTTCACCGTCGCTTACTAAAATAAGAACTTTATTACTCCCCGGGGCTAATTTTGCCGCCGAGGCGGCAAGCATAACGGCGCCGCTTATCTGCGTTCCGCCCACGGGAAGCTGCTCTACGGAAATGTCCTGCAAAAACATTTTTAAAGCTTCCAAATCATAAGTCAACGGGCACTGCCACATAGCCATTCCTGAAAAAATTATAATGCCCATTTTATTTCCCGCATTTGCGTCTATAAGATTTGACAACATCAATTTTGCGCGCTCAATTCTATTTGGAGAAACGTCGCGGGCAAGCATGCTTTTTGACACGTCAAGCGCCACAATTATCTCGGAAGATTCTTGAACTATCTCCTCTTTTGTGTCCCCAAATTGCGGTCGCGCCAAAGCTAAAATTAAAAAAAAGAAACCTATCGTTATTAAAATATATTTTTTTATCCAAGATTTTTCATCTGTTTGGGTTAAAACGTTTAAATTTTTTTCGCTTGCAAATTTTGCAAGATCTTTTTTTCTATTCTTGTAAAATACGCTAAAAACAAAAATTAAAAAAGGTAAAATTAAAAGCAGGAAAAGATAATTTTTATCGACAAAAATCATGGCAATTTCCTTAAAATAGTATTTTCAAGAATAACAATAAGGAGCAGAATAATAAAGCCCGCAAAAGCAAACGATTTGTAAATTTCAGTGTAATTTGTAAATTGCGTTACCTTAATTTCATCTTTTTCAAGCAGATCTATTTGTTTGATAATATTTTCAAAAGACCGCATATCCAAAGCTCTAAAATATTGGCCGCCCGTATTTGCGGCAATTTGTTTAAGAGCCTCTTCGTTTATTTTATTTTCCGTATCTCTCACTTGTCTTCTGCCAAAAAACGGATCGTCAACAATATATATTCCGCCCTCAAGGCTGCCCACTCCCACGGCGTAAATTTTTATAGAGTATTGCGCGGCTATTTGAGAAGCCGTCATCGGATCTATCTCGCCCATATTATTATTCCCGTCGGTAATAAGAACAATCACTTTGCTTTTTGCAGAGCTGTTTTTTAATCTGTTTACGGAAGTAATTATCGCCGAACCTATCGCCGTCCCGTCAAGCCCCGTGTCGCCGATATTTATTTCTTTAACAAATTCGGCCAACGAAGCTTTGTCCGTCGTTAAAGGAGACTGGGTAAAAGCAAGTCCCGCAAAATTTACAAGCCCTATTCTGTCGTATTTTCTCGCTTTTATAAATTCCTCGCTGACTTTTTTTGCAGCTTCAAGTCTATTGGGACTAAAGTCTATGGACTGCATGCTTGAGGAAGTGTCCAAAGCTATCATAATGTCAATACCCCGCTCGTTTAAACTTTCAAAAGTTCTTCCTTTTTGAGGCCTTGCCAAAGCGATAAGAAGTAAAATAAAAGCGAGATATTTTGCCCATTTAATGATTTGCAATCCTATCGTTTTCCAAGATTTTTTATTTTTATTTATTATCCAAAGACGCGAAAATTTTAACGCGGGATTATAAGCCGCTTTTTTATAATAATTCAAATATAAAAAAATTCCCGCCAAAACAAGAATTCCAATTATCAAAAATAAAGGATTGGCTAATCTCATAATTTCTCCAACAGCATTTTTGTAAAGATATAATTTTTCTCATTTTCATTATTATCGGGGCTAAAAGCCGCATATCTTGCAAGATTAAAAACATTCAAATATTGTTTAACTTCATTTATATTTATGCTTTGAGGTAGAATTTTTTCTATCGCCTTAAAAAATTCCGTCGTAGTCATTTCCATAGCGTTAAAATTATATTTATAGGATATGTATTCTCTTAAAATCTCAGACATTCTGTAATAAAAAATGCGCAAATCTATTTCTTTCATATCAGATTTATAAAGTTCGTCCAAAGCGTTTAACGCCGCCGTTTTAGGATCTAAAGGAATTTCTTTTTGAGATTTATTTGAAATATCTTTATAGATAAGAAATACAAGAGCTCCGATTATCAAAAGCAGCAAAATCATCAAAATAAAATAGAAAGGCTCCAATGAAAGTTTTGACGGAGGTTTAATATCTTTTATTCCTTTTTGAGAATCTTTTATGACGCTTTCTATATTAAAAATTGCGCGGGGCGTGAAAAACAAATTATTTGTTCCGTCGGGGTTTATGTAAAAAACGGGTTCGGGCTCTAAAACAAGCTCGCCCGTTTTATAAGCCGCAAGTTTAAAAATCATTTCATAGATATTTGGATTGTGCGAAATATGATTGATATTTATGTTTTCTATATCAAAATTATTGAAAGATATGTTTTGCTTTGCGCTTATATAAGAATCTTTTGGAAGTTCAACTTTTAATTTCATCTCAAAAAAATCGCCGACAAAAACTTTTTCTTTATTAAAAAACACCTCTACATTTTCCCCGCTAAAAACCGGCGGGATAAAAATTGAGGCTGCAAAAACAATCAGTATAAGACGAGCGATAAATATTTTTAATGTTTTCATTTTTATCCTAAATTTATTCCAGAGCTAATTTTCTCTCTCTGTTTTTGAAAAACCTTATCAACGGTCCGATATAAGATTCTTCCGTATTTAGATTTATTATATCCACATTTGCTCTTCTTAAAATTGTTTCAGTTTCGTCGTCAAAATCGCAACTTTTTTCCTTAAAACTTTTAGCTTCAAGCCGAGCGTCTATAAGAACTTTTCTCTGCGTTTCAGGATCGATCATTTCAATAAGTCCCACATCTGGTATTTCCCTTTCCCGTCTATCGCTTATCCTAACGCATATTAAATCGTGTCTTTTAGCCGTGACGGCAAGATCTTTTTTATAATCTTTATCTTGAAAATCAGAAATAAGAAAAACTACGGCGCGTCTGCGCCATATTTCATTTATCGCTTTTAATGCTGTTGAAATGGAAGTTTTTGTTCCTAAAGGACGGTAATCAAGAATTTCGTTGATAATCCGCAATATATTATTTTTACCTTTTTTAGGCGGAATTATCTTTTCAATTTTATCGCTAAAGGAAAGCATGCCCGCTCTATCGTTATTTTTCAATGCCGAAAAAGCCAGTACAGCCGCGACTTCCGCGGCAACTTCAGATTTAAGTTTGCTCATTCCGCCAAAATGCTGCGACGCCGACAAATCTATAAGAAAAATTATCGTAAGCTCGCGCTCCTCTGAAAATAATTTTATAAAAGGTTTGCCGTAACGCGCGCTGACATTTCTATCTATGCTCCTAAAATCATCGCCGATTTGATATTCGCGGACTTCTGAAAATTCTATACCGCGCCCCTTAAAAACGCTTTGATATTGCCCCGCAAACATTTCATTAACTAATTTATTAGACCTTATTTCCAATTGTCTTATCTGGCGCTTTATTAAATCTTTTCTATCCATAATTTAATCCCCCTAAACTGTCAAAAAATCTCATTTTAATCAGGGGACTTCCACTCCGCTGAAAATTTTATCTATTATATCGTCCGACGTCAGAGAATCAGCCTCCGCTTCGTATGTGATTAAAATTCTATGTCTTAACACGTCATGACCTATTATCTTTATATCCTCGGGA
The DNA here is from genome assembly GCA_031274365.1 of Elusimicrobiota bacterium. Lineage (GTDB taxonomy): Bacteria > Elusimicrobiota > Endomicrobiia > Endomicrobiales > Endomicrobiaceae > Ectomicrobium. Next base: position 17,065 of record JAISQF010000008.1, read on the forward strand.
ATAACGTATCCTCTGCCTTGCAAAAAAGCATAAGCCTTGGCGGCAAGCGTTAAATTTATCGTGGCTCTCGGCGAGCCTCCATAAGCTATGAGATTTTTCAAATCCTCAAGCCCGTAATCTTTTGGATTTCTTGAAGCAAAAACCAAATCCACTATATAATTTTTTACTTTATCATCGACATAAACTCGACTGACAAGATTTTTTGCTTTTTCTATTTCTTTAAGATCCACAACCGGATTTATTTCAGCATTTTTTTTAGTCATTCTTTCAAGAATTATTTTTTCATCTTCTTTGCTCGGATATTCGACTTTTAATTTAAGCATAAATCTGTCAACCTGCGCTTCCGGCAGAGGATATGTGCCCTCCTGCTCTATGGGATTTTGCGTGGCCATTACCAAAAAAGGTTTTGGCAAATCATAAGTCGTATCCCCTATCGTAACTTGCTTTTCCTGCATAGCTTCAAGCAATGCGCTTTGAACTTTTGCGGGTGCGCGGTTTATTTCGTCGGCAAGAATTATATTTGCAAAAACAGGACCTTTTTTGACGACAAACCCGTCGTTTTTAGGGCTATAAATAAGAGTCCCGATAATATCGGCGGGCAATAAGTCGGGAGTGAACTGAATCCTTTTATACTGGGCTTCTATCGCTTTAGACAAAGTTTTTACGGCTAAAGTTTTTGCAAGACCAGGCAAACCCTCGAGTAAAATATGTCCGTCCGCAAGAAGTCCTATAAGCATTCTTTCCAAAACATATTTCTGCCCGACAATTACTTTTGAAACTTCTTCAAATAATTTTTGAATAAAAATACTTTCTTCTTTAATTTCAGCATTTAATTTTTTTACTTCAACCATTTCTTTCCTCCGCCGCAATTATTGTCTTACCGCTCCGTTTCCTCTAACAATATATTTTGTCGTCGTCAATTCTTTTATTCCCATAGCGCCGCGCGCATGAAGTTTCTGCGTTGAAATGCCTATTTCCCCTCCCAAACCAAAAACACCGCCGTCGTGTAATCTTGTAGAAGCGTTCACCATTACGGCCGCCGAATCAACTTCAGCCAAAAATCTATCAGCCGCAATTTGATCTTGGCAGACAATAGCGTCCGTATGTTTAGAGCCGTATTTATTGATATGATTTATGGCGTCGGAAAGCGATTCGACAACTTTTATGGAGATAATCAAATCATGATATTCGCTGCTCCAATCCTCTTCAACGGCTTCCTCAATTTTTATTTGCGGAACAAAATTTCTCGTAATTTCATCGCCTTTGATTATAACGCCTCTCTCTGCAAAATCATTGCAAATAACCGGCAAAAAATCTTTGGCAATGTCTTTATCAACGAGTAAAGTTTCAATAGCATTACATACGCCCGGTCTTTGACATTTGGAATTTATCGCTATTTTTCTTGCCATTTCAATATCCGCGCTTTTATCTATATAAAGATGACACAATCCTTTGCCGTGAGATAATACGGGAATAAGAGAATTTTTGCGGATGAAATTAACAAGCTCATTGCTTCCGCGCGGAATAATCAAATCTATCAACTCGTCAAATTTCAACAATTCATTTATCGCTTCTCTGTCAGTCGTATCTATAAATTGAATAGCGCCTTTTGGCAGCCCCGCTTTTAAGCCGGCTTCATAAATTATTCTTATTAAATTTTTATTTGAATTCATCGCTTCGGAACCGCCTTTTAATATCACGGCGTTTCCAGACTTCAAACATAGAGAAGCCGCGTCCACGCTGACATTCGGGCGCGCTTCGTAAATCATAGCTATAACGCCTACAGGAACTCTGATTTTTTGGACTTTAATATCTGCCGACGGAGAAAGCTCATCCGCTTGAGAGCCTATTGGATCTTCGATAGAAATCAATTTTTCAAGACCCTCTATCATATTGTCTATGCGCTCGTCGGTCAATAAAAGTCTGTCGATTAAAGACGGTAAAACTTTTGATTCTTTTGCCGCTTCAATATCTATTTCATTATAAAACAAAATTTCTTTTTTATTTTGTTTAAGAGCCTGAGCCATTGCGGACAAAATATTATTTTTTGCCTGCGCGCTTAAAAGAGCAAGCTGGCGCGACGCCTTTTTTGCTTCCAAAACTTTGTTCAAAATTAGATTTTTATCCATATTTTACTCCATAAAAGTCTCGGGAAGTTTCTTACTCCGCGCGAGATAATTTTGCTTTTATTGCGATATTACAAAAATCTCCGTTTCTATACAATGTTTATTTGCGCATTCGCAAATTGGATTTTTTATTTTTAATTAAAACAGACGGGGACGGAGATTTGAAAGATTTTAATTCCGCTATCTTATCTCTTAAAACGGCTGCCGTTTCAAAATCTAAAATATCAGCCGCGTCTTTCATCTCTTTTTCAAGATCTGAAATTTTAGAATCAATATTTTTTGGAGTTATTTTGAAATCCTCTATGTCTTCGTCTAAAAATTGAGCCGCTCCCCGCTTGCGGGAAAGATTTTGAAATTCGTCAAGCTCGGCAACCGCTTTTATTATCGACTTGGGTTTTATATTATTTTTTTCATTATACTCAATCTGTTTTTGCCGTCTGCGATTCATTTCGCTTAAAGCTCTCTGCATAGAGCCGGTCATATTATCAGCATAAAAAACCACTCTCCCGTCGATATTTCTTGCGGCTCGTCCACAAATTTGTATAAGCGTGGGCTCTGATCGCAGAAATCCTTCTTTGTCCGCGTCAAGCACAGCCACTAAAGAAACTTCCGGCAAGTCAAGTCCTTCCCTTAAAAGATTTATTCCAACCAAAACGTCAAATTCGCCAAGCCTCAAATTTTTCAAAATTTCTATTCTCGTAAGAGTGTCAATGCCAGAATGCAGATATTCAACCCTAAACTCTTTTTCTTTCAAATACGCCGCCAAATCCTCAGACATTCTTTTTGTAAGAGTCGTAACTAAAGTTCTTTGTTTTCGCGCTATTGTCTTTTTAATTTCTTCCATCAAATCGGAAATTTGTCCCTCTATAGGACGAATTACAACTTCGGGATCAATAAGTCCCGTCGGGCGAATAATCAAATCTACGATTCTGTTTCCAGTTTTTTCAAGTTCGTATTTGCCTGGCGTAGCCGAAACCATCATTGATTTTTTCATCAATTTCTCAAATTCGGGAAATCTCAAAGGCCTATTGTCCAAAGCGGAGGGAAGTCTAAAACCGAAATCTATAAGCGTTTGTTTTCTGCTCCTGTCGCCCTCATACATACCGCGTATTTGAGGTATTGAAATATGCGACTCGTCGGCAATTAAAAGAAAGTCGCCGTTTTGATAAAAATAATCTATTAAAGTGCAAGGTCTTACGCCCGGCGGATTTCCCAGCAAATGACGGGAATAATTTTCAACGCCTTTACATATACCGGTCTCGCGCAACATTTCCATATCATATAATGTCCTCTGTTTAAGTCTCTGAGCTTCAAGAAGTTTTCCCTGCGATTCTAAAACCGCTAATGTCTCTTTTAATTCGTCATTTATGCTAATTAAAGCCGCCGATAATTTATCGCCGCTTGTTACAAATAATTTTGCAGGATAAATATAAATTTTATCTTTTGTGCCGATAATATTTCCCGTTAAAGGATTAAACTCTTTTATACTCTCGACGCAATCTCCGAAAAATTCCACCCTTATGGCAGTCTCAAGATAAGCGGGAAAAATTTCAACGGTATCTCCTTTGGCTCTAAAACGTCCGCGTATAAATTCAACGTCATTTCTTTCATATTGGCTTGCTATCAATTCCAACAATAAAGCGTCGCGGGATTTTTCTTTTTCGACGGAAATTTCTATACATCTATTTTTATATTCCTGAGGGGAGCCGATATTATAAATACAAGAAACGGACGCCACCACTATGACGTCTTTTCGCTCAAGCATAGACGTCGTGGCTTTTAAGCGCAGTCTATCTATATGATCGTTGATTGAAGAATCTTTTTCTATATATGTGTCGCTTGAGGGAATATAAGCCTCGGGTTGATAATAATCATAATAGGAAATAAAATATTCGACAGCATTATTTGGGAAGAAAGCTTTAAACTCGGCATACGTTTGAGCGGCAAGAATTTTATTTGGCGAAATTATGAGCGTCGGCAATTGCAACCTTTCGATGACATTAGCCATAACAAAAGTTTTTCCCGATCCAGTAACGCCGAGCAAAACTTGAGAATCGACACCGTTTTGATACGAGCGGCATAATTCGTCTATGGCTTGAGGCTGATCTCCCGACGGCTTAAATTTTGAAATTAATTTGAATTCTGACATTTCTCTCCTCTCATGGCTTGGCTTTGCCGAATAGAAAAAACACAAATAAAAAACAGATTAAAGAATATTGATGTGAACCCGGCAGCCCTGAGGGCTGGGTTTTCATAACCGCAGGTCAACGCCCTGCGTAAAGCACCCAGCCTCTTTCTGCCTGAAAGGCAGGACTAAAAGACAACGGACGCGTCAACGCTTTTTACGCCAAATTTACAACTTCATTTTTTTAAGTTCTTCCTCAGTATAATCCACCATTCTCTTTTCGCTTACCAGCAAAAGCCGTCTGAGAAAATGCCTAAAAGTATCAAGATATTCAAAAATAGCCGGCACGACTATCAAGGTCAAAATCGTCGAGCTTATAACCCCGCCTATGACGACAATCCCCATACCTTTTCTAAACTGCCCGACTTCAGTAAGCCCCAGAGCCGTCGGTAACATACCCGCTATCAAAGCAAAAGAAGTCATAAGAATTGGACGCAGTCTTGTCTCTCCCGCTTTTACCAAAGCATCGCTTATTTCCATTCCGCCTCTGATTTTTTGCTGCGCATAGTCTATAAGCAAAATAGAATTTTTCGCAACTATTCCTAAAAGCATCACAAAACCTATCATCGTAAAAATATCTAAAGGCTGATTGGTTATTATCAAAGCCGCCACGCCGCCTATCATTGCAAAAGGCAGAGCGGTCATAATCGTAAAAGGCGTAATGATTGACTCGTATAAACTTGCCAGCACAAGAAAGATAAAAAGCAGCGCCATCAAGACCGCAGTTACGACGGCAGCCTGCATTTCTTGCATGCTTTCAACATCTCCCGATAAAACCAAATTGATGTCTTTCCAGACTTCGGCATTTTCAGGCTTATTTTTTTCCTCCTGAAATATTTTTATCGCGGCTTCTCTAACGGGTCCCACATAACCGCCCTCTTCGAGATTTCCCTCTATAGAAATAAAGCGCACTTTGTCTTTTCTATAAATCGCCGTCGGTCCCACCCCCTCCACAACTTTAGCGACATTGCTTATGCGAATAGGTCTGCCGTTAGCGTTATAAACGAAAGTATTATTTAGATCGTTGATAATGTCTTTTTGAGATTGAGGAAAATGAACTCTGATATCGTATTCATTCCCGTGCTCTCTATACTTGCCGGCCAAAACGCCGTCAATCATCGCCCTGATTTCCTTTCCGGCATCGACAGAATTTACGTCCGTCATTTCCATTTTCATTTTATCGATACGAATTTGAGTTTCAGGTTTTCCGAGCGTGAAATTAGAATGAATATCAACAAAATAAGGAATCTCTTTATAGCGCTCCATAAGAGTCTGGGCGGCTTTGTATAAAACGTCGATGTTTCCGTCGGCTCCGGTAAGCTCGATTGTCACCGCTGAATCCGCTCCCATGCCGGCGCCAGCTTTGATGGCAAAATCAATTTTATCCCCGAACTTTTCAACGAGTTCCCTTCTGACTTTATCTCTCATTTGGGCTGTGGAAACTCTCCTCTGTTTTTCAGGGACAAGCGTCACATCAAAAGACGCTTCATTTGACGCCCCGCCAAAAACTCCCGAACCGCCCACTTGCGTTGAAATTTTTTCCACGACTCCCTGCCCCATAATAATGTCTTCTATTTCTTTTGAGAATATGTCCATTTGAGACAGAGAAACGCCGGGATCGGCAGTCGCATTAACCGTAAATTCTCCGCTGTCGGCATTAGGCATAAACGAGACTTTGACAAATTTTACTCCCGCAAAAAGCGTTAAGGCAAGAATGCCGATCGACCCAAGCACAACGCCGATTCTTAACTTATTTGAGACGACAATTTTCCTCATAACAGAGTCGTAAAATTTCAAAACGGCTCCAAAAACTTTTTCAAACCAATCCACAGTCAAAGATCTAAAAACTTTAGAAATGACTTTTACGGCATTGCGCACCTTGCCGGTTTTTTTAGCATCGGCGGCAGATTTTGCATGCGTTGGAATTATATAAGCCGAAAGCATAGGGGCTATTGTCAAAGCGTCTAAAATAGAAATAACCATTGCAAAAACAACCGTCAGCCCAAATTCCTTAAAAAACTGACCCATCATTCCGCTCAAAAAAGCGACCGGCGTGAATACCGCTATCACGGCGGCAGTCGTGGCAATTACAGCCATCGTCACTTCATGCGTTCCGTCGATGGAAGCCTGAATCGGATCTTTGCCTTTTTCATAATGTCTAAAAATATTTTCTCGGACCACTATGGCGTCGTCTATCAGCAGCCCCACCGCCAGAGATAAAGACATCAAAGACAAAACGTTTATGCTAAAACCGCACAAATACATAAGCAAAAATGCTCCGATTAAACTGTTTGGCAAAGCCAAAGCCGTAATAAAAGTAGAGCGCCAGCTGCCAAGGAAAAAATAAACCACTATCACGGCAAGAAAAATTCCTTCAAAAATTGTGCTGATAACGTCGGCGACATTTTTTCTCACCTCGTCCGCTCCGTCAAAAATCAAAGACAACTGCGGCGAGCCGGGATAAGACGCGTATTTTTTGTTTAAGTCGTTCATTCTCTTTAAGAGGTCGTCTGAAATTGTGACATCGTTTGATTTTGCCTGCTTAAAAGCCATTATCATAAGAGACGGTTCGGATACGACCAAGTCCCCTTCTTTTTTAGTCACGCGTCCGATAGAATCGGTTTTTTTTCTCGTCTCAACGACAGTTGCGACGTCTTTAACTCTGACGGGAATGTCGTTACCTGCAAAATTTACTGTCACTTCCTCTATTTGAGCAAGATTTGCAAATTCGCCGATTGTTCTATAAGTCATTTCATTGAGGTTTCTATCGATTGTGCCGGCTGGAATATTTAGATTGTTCAAAGAAATTTTTCCGGCAATACCCGTAAGAGTCAACTGATAGTCTCTCATTTTTCTTTTATCCACATTTACATGAATTTCTCTTTCAGTCCCGCCGATAATTCTGACCTGAGACACGCCGTCAACTTGAGCAATATCGTTGACTATTGTGGCGTCGGCAAAATCATAAATGTCCTCGGCCGGCATATTTGCTTTTAAGCTAAAACCCATCAAAGGCATAGAGTTCATATCCATTTTCATAACCATCGGAGTTTCAATCTCGTCGGGCAAAGACATAACCGTCACGCTCATTTTATCGCGCACTTCTTGAGCGGCCACCTCGACATCTTTTGAAAGTTCAAACTCGCAAAAAACTATCGACGAATTATCTTGGCTAATCGACTGAATGTGTTTTACTCCCGCTACTCCGCTCAAAGCATCCTCTATCGGTTTTGAAACTTGCTGCTCAATTTCTTGAGCGCCCGCGCCTTCGTATGTGGTCATTACCAAAACGTATGGTATTTCCACGTCGGGCATCATACGAACGTTCATCTGCTTATACGCGGTCATTCCTAATACTAAAACTATAATTAAAATAGATATTATAAACGTGGGTCTCTTTATCGATAATGTCCCTAAACTCATTTCACTTCCTCCATACCTTGTTGGTTATTATAAAGAATATTTGCTTTTTCGTAATCCATTATCACATTATATACGGCGCTAAGAACGAGAAGAATTGAAATGTCTAAACTTTCTTCGCTTTGAATAAGAATATTTGTAGTGGTTCTTCCTCTTTCTAAAAGTCTGCGGTTTTCATCAACGTATTGTTGCTGATAATTTTTAGCGGCGTCGGAAAGCTCATAATTTAACATATCCGTCTGCCACGAATCTACAAGATTAGCCCAATCCGTTTTTTCTTGCGAAATCGCCTGCTCGGCGGATTTTTTTGCGGCTATCGCCGTCTGCTTATAACTTTCATTTATTTTACTCCACCGCGAAAAATCCAAAGGAACAGTTAAAACTGCGCCGACAACATAAACCGGCTTATCGACTTTTTGCGCGTCGCTAAAATATTCTCCCGAACCGTTTGCCGTGTATTTTCCATTTAACACCACATCTATTCCCGAATTATTTATATTGGCTTTTTGATTATATTCTGCCGCCTTTGCATTTTCCATTGCGGCCAAAACGTCGGCTCTCGTTCTTTTTTTCTCTATTGTTTTCATATTTATATATTGCGTTGCGCTTTCTTCAAAATCAACGACGTCATATTGCGAAGAATTTTCATCCGCATTTATAAATTGATTAAAAGTTGTCTGCGCTTGTCTTTGACTGCTCTCGGCGACTCTTAACGCAAGTTCGCCCGTTTTTTGCGTGGCTTGAGCTTGCAAAAGATCAGCTCTATCGCCAAGATCCAATTTATATCTTTTCTCATTCCAAGTTAAAAGCTGCTGATACCTATCGTAAGAAGCGAGTTTATACTCGGTATTGGCTTTTGCATAAGACAAATTCCAATAAGCCGCTCTTGCGCTTACAATAAATTGTTGTTTTTGATATTCAAGATTATACAGAGTCGCTTTGATTGAAGATTTTGCGGCTTCTATAGAATAGTATGAATATCCCCATATAAAATCTTTCCATAGGGATTGCTGCACCGAGACAAATGGCGCCAAAGTATTAACGTTTCTGTTTGGATCCGCAGCGTTTGAATTATACGAAGCCTCCGACCCGCTCCCGCCAACGCTGATATTTGTTCCGGTTATGAATTGTTTAGTTATGCCGAGATTATAACCGGTGGTATTAATTTTATCATACCCTTGAGAAAGTCCGCTGAAAGAATCTTGAGTATAATTTCCGCCTGCCGTTAAAGCAAAAGGAGTAATGCCTCTTTCAGTCTGAGCCAATTGATTTTTTGTAGCTTCTATTTGAGCGGAAATCGCATGCATTTGAGGATTATTTTTTTCAACAATTTCCATATATTGTTCAATGGTTATAACTTCGCCAAAAACAAAAGCCGCGCAAAATAATATCAAACCTGCCCCGCCTAAAAATTTAATTCTTTTCATCTCTGCTTTTCCTCCTCATCATCTTTACGGTAAAAAACATCACTATGCACATCACGCTTAAAAACTTAATCCTGCTCATCATCGCACTTCCTCCTTATTATTTTTAACAATAATTCTATTTATTACAAATTCCAACATATTATAAATTTTGATATAAAATTCTTCAGGCTCGCTTTCAAGAATTATTTGCGCATACGAATGCAAAGTTCCTATTAAAATTGAAAATATTTGCATATTATCCAAATCAGTGCAAAAAGTTTCGTCTTTTCTGCACTCGTCAATCATTGCGGAAAAGAGGTCTTGCCATCTTTTTTTGAATTTTTTTGATAAGTTGAAATAGAAATCGTCTGAAAGGTCTATATTCTTTAATACATTATCAAGGGCAAATTTATTTTCTTTCATTTCTCTCATAAGCATAAGTAGAACTTTCTTTATTCTCTCAACGGAATTCAAATCCGAATTATTTCTAATAATCTCTTCAATATATCTTTGCCCATCGTCCGCTAAACTTTGAACAATAATTTGAATGAAATTTCTCTTGTTTTTGAAATAATACGAAAACATTCCCAAATTGATGCCCGCTTCCTCGCACATAAAACGTATAGAGATAAGACCTATTCCTTTTTCAAGGATAGTTTTCCTACCTAAATCAATCAATTGCTTATCGATATTTTGAGATGTTCTTGTCATAATGTTGCAAGTTATACAATCTTATAATAATTTTGTCAAGTCAAACTTATTTATACTATCGTATAATAGTATTTTACAGGAGATGAAAAATCATAGTATTTATGATACATATATTCTTGGATATATACTTATAAGCGTTTATAAAAAAGGTTATTGTGCGGATATACAGGCGGGAATAAAAGAGGTATGTTATAATAGTGTATAATAAAAAATAAAAATTCCCCGCAATTATGACTATAGACTTGTCATTGCGGGGAAAAGTTAAAAAATAAATTATTTTTAGAAATGTTTAACAAAACAAATAAGAAATACAATTACAAAAATATTAAAACATTTTAATAGGACTGCTTCTTATGCTCTGTTTTTAATTTCCGTAACCTTTCGCTTTTAATTCTTTGCTAAAATTTTCCATATACTTTTCTTCCTCTTTTGCAATTATAATTACTTCGTTGGCAGTTTTTCCGTCTAATAATTTTTTGAGTTGAGCCTGAACTTCTTCATCTTTAACTTTATGGCTAAACGATGATTTTGCTGATAATTTAAGGTTTTCCGTGAGAGTAATTGACACTAATGCATATCCAAAATCTTTTGCCTTTTGCGCGGATAACGACGAGGTGATTTTTTTCGCCGATTTCTCAAAAGTATCGGCATTAGTCATATCTAATCTGGGATCAGAACAAGCAAATAAAAATACCGCAAGAATTGGTAATAAAAAATAATGTTTTTTCATAAAGCTCTCCTTTTAGAATTTTTCTAAAACAAAATCTTTACGGAAACTTTCAAAACAATAATTTTACATTCTGCGATTTTTCATTTATCACCTCCCGATTTTATTTGCGCGATAGAAAGCTAAAAACGGTAAAGATAAAATTAAACAAAAAAAAGCCGCCATTTCCGCGGCAGCTTTCTTAAAAAATTCACCTTAATTTTGTAAAAGATTACTAAAAAATAGAATTGAAAAACGGGGACGACGGGATTTGAACCCGCGGTCTCTGCCTTGACAGGGCAGTGTGTTAAACCAGGCTACACCACATCCCCAATATCTTAAAAATTATACTACAACGCCTCTCTAAAGTCAACTTAAAAATAATCCCGCGGGGACGACACTTTATTCTCGTCGTGGTCGTAGCTGTTATTTACCCAGGGTTTTTTGCGAAAACCGCCTTAGAGGACAAACCTATGAGCGAATGTCCGCATCGGCTGAAGCCAAAAAACAAAAAAAAGAAATGCGCAATGGCAACGTTTGATTACATTCCGGGAATATCCATACCGCCGGTAAGTTTTTTAGCTTCCTGCGCCATAGCGGCCTGCGATTTATTTGAAGCTTCATTGAGGGCATTCAATAAAATTTTTTCTATTTTTTCTTTGCCTTCTTTAAGTAAATCCTCGGACAAAACAATACTGATAAATTCATTCTTTGCATTAACTTTTATTTTCACGCCTTTATAATCAATATCTAAAATATTCGCCCTAAGGGCTTTATTCATCTCGCCTATTTTGCTTTTCATCGCCATCGCTTCTTTGGCCATTTTCATAAAATCCATTTTTTCCTCCTCGTCTATTTTTTATTATTAAAACTCTGACTAAAATAGCAAGAACTAACCAAATACTTATCAAAACCCAGCCCGCAGTCTTAAAATCTTTATATAGGGAGAATGCCCCTAAAACTCCGCTCAATGTGGATATTAAAAATAAGTATTTGTAAAAATTAAATCTTTTATCGTTTTTCATTTGATTTTTTCTCCATTTTCAAAATTACCAAAAAAGAAATTGCATTTATAGCAAGCAAAACAAGAGCCGTGATAATGCCGGCAATAAAATGCAGTTTCCAGCCGACGACAATACCGGCTGTTATGTCTAATACAAAAAGAATAAAAAACAATTTATAGTATTTCATAATATATAAAAACAATACTAATCGGGCAAATAAGGTCTCAAAGTTCCCGATATAAATTTCTTCAGACCGTCTTTTGTCATCAAAAGCAAATTAGCGTTTTCATCTATACCTTTATAAACTCCAACGGACTTTTCGCCGCCGTTTGTTATGACAACTTGCGAATTCAAAAATGCTGTTTCTTTATTGTATTTATCTACAAAAATCTTAAAACCGCTTTTTAGAAAATCTAAATATATCGCACTAAATTCAGTCAAAAAAGATTGAAAAACAGTCTCTGCGCAAACTTCCTTACCCGTGATATCTTTTAAGGATTGCGCCGTATTTTTTATTTCCCCGTCTAAAACATTATTGACGTTTATTCCCACTCCGGCGGCAACCCATTTAACCTTATTTTCGTCAACCGGCATTTCTGCAATTATTCCCGCAACTTTTTTCCCGTTAAATAAAATATCATTAGGCCATTTTATCTTAGTTTTAATTTTCAATTCTTTTTCAAAAACTTTGTGCAAGGCCGCGCCTATAAGAGGCGCGATTTGAACAACCTCGTCGGCATAAATATTTGGCCTTAAAATAAAAGAAAACCACAAACCTCCGATCTCGGAACTCCAATTGCTCCGCATTCTCCCATAGCCCTGCGTTTGTCTTTGAGCTATAATCACCGTGCCCTCGGATGAATTTTTTTCAGCTAAATTTTTAGCTTTTATTTGAGTTGAATCTATACTTTCATAACGTAAAATTTCTGTAAATATATTTTTTTTCATTTGATTATGCCCCCTTTTTCAAGGATATTTTTCGCATTAAATAATCGTAATCTCTAAAGACATATCAAGCGCTTTTGAAGAATGTGTCAGCATGCCGGCGGATATTCTTTCAATATCAAGACTTGCAAATTTCTTTGCCGTCTTTTCATTTACGCCGCCCGAAATTTCAATTTCAGGTTTATACGAATTTTTCGAATAAGCTCTGATATATTTTATCGCCTCTTTCATATCTTTGAATTTCATATTGTCAAGCATTATTAAATCGGCTCTGGCATTAAGCGCTTTTTTCACTTGAGAAAAATTTTGGCATTCCACTTCCACAGGAATATTTTTATAAGCTTTTCTAAAAAGCTCAATTTCTTTAGACAAATCTTTTATAAGACGCAAATGATTGTCTTTGATAATAACCATAGACGACAATCCCATTCTATGATTACTTGCGCCTCCGCATCTGACGGCATATTTTGCAAGCTGTCTAAACGCCGGAATAGTTTTTCTCGTGTCAAAAATTTTTGCTTTTGAGCTTTTGAGCGCTTTAACAAATCGATTTGTCGTGGTGGCTATGCCCGACAAATGCTGGATAAAATTTAGAGCCGTTCTTTCAGCCGAAAGAATAGGTTTAGCGCCGCCTGAAACTTCTAAAATCTTATCTCCTTTTTTTAAGACATCCCCGTCTGAAAAATTTGAAATTACTTTGCAATTTTTATCCGCTATCTTAAACACCCGCTTAAAAATTTCCACTCCGCACAAAACGCCGTCGGCCTTTGCTATCAAAACGGCTTTCGCTTTTCTGTTATTGCCTATAAAAAAATTAGTCGTGACGTCGTTGTCCGCGGCGTCCTCTTTTAGCGCTTCTTTAATAAGACAATCTGCGTTTATAATATTTTTCATAAAACTATTATCCCCTTGGATGAAATTTTTTATGTTTCTCGCCAATCTCTCTTGCGTCTAAATGCGTGTAAAGCTGAGTTGACGATATAGAGCTATGTCCCAAAATTTCCTGAACAAAACGTATGTCGGCGCCGCCCGCAAGCAAGTGGCTGGCGCAGGAATGTCTTAAAATATGAGGATATATTTTTTTTTCAATACCCGCATTTCTTGCCGCCGCGCTTAATTGCTGCCAAACCGCCACCCGCGAGATTTTTTTTTCAAGACGAGAAATAAAAATAAATTCTTTCGCGTCTTTAATTTTTTTCCTCGCGTTTAGATAAATAATTAAAAATCTTTTTGCGGTTTCACCAAAAGGAACAAGCCTTTCTTTAGATCCTTTTCCAAAAACTTTCAAAAATCTATCATTCATATTAAGATCTTCAAATTTAAGATTTATCAGCTCTGAAATTCTCATGCCGGTGGCATATAAAATTTCAAACATAGCGCGATTTCTGATACTTGTAATATTATTCTCGCTTACCGAATTTAACAAAGCGTCCGTCTCGCCCACAGAAAGAACAGTCGGCAATTTTTCCATCAATCTCGGAACGGGAACGTCTTTAGCGGGATTAGTTTTAATAATATTTTCATTGTGCAAAAATTTATAAAACTGTCTGATAGATTCAATCGTTCTATAAATCGAGCTGGGACTTAATCCCTCTTGCTTTTGCCCCCAAAGAAAATCAGTAATATCCTGATGACTTATAACGCTTATGTCAATTTTTTTGTTTTGAGCGTAATCGATAAATTTCAACAAATCGGATTTATAAGCTAACGCCGTATTTTCCGCCAAACCTTTTTCAACCTTTATGTATGCGATAAAATCGTCAACGGCTTTTTTCTCGTCTAACATCGTTATTTCTTCAAATAAGGATTATGTTTTAATTCATAATCTAAATCCGTATATTCTTCATGACCCGGATAAATAATAAGAGAGGGATCCAAACTTTTAAGTTTCTCTAAAGACTGCATAAGCGTTTGATAACTCCCGTCCTCAAGATCAGTCCTGCCGACTTCGCCCTTAAAAAGCGTGTCGCCCGTAATAAGAAATTTATCAAACAAAAGACAGATCCCGCCTTTTGTATGTCCCGGAGTATGAATTACCTTAAACTCTGTAAACGAGAGTTTAACAATTTGATTGTCCTCTAAAAGAATTTCAGGATTTGTTATCGAGACGGGTTCCTCAAAAAACGCCGAAGCGTTTTTGTTTGGATCGGCTAGCATATAGGCTTCGTCTTTATAAACGGCCAAAGGAATATTAAATTTTTTTCTAATTTTATCGTCGTCAAAAATATGATCAAAATGACCGTGAGTGTTTACAAGCATTTCAGGTTTTAAGCCGAGAGAATTGACCGCTTCAATTACTTTATCCCCATCTTGACCGGGATCCACAATCAAAGCCGCTTTTGTATCGGAATCATAAATCAAATAACAATTTGTTCTTATCGGCCCTGAAACAACCGATTCAACTTTTATCATAATTTCTCCTTACGCCATTCTTAATTTTTTATACGATATTCTTTACAGCCTATGCAAATAAGCAAATTAAAACATTTATTATTTGCAAAATTATATTTGCCAAAACTCCAGCAGCAACATCGTCGGCAGTAATTCCAAAACCGCCTTTTAATCTTTGCAATTTATCCACAAATAAAGGTTTGGAAATATCAAAAAATCTAAACAAGAAAAAAGCGGGGACAAGAAAAAATATTGTTTTTGGCAAAAACAAAAGGCTTACCCACATACCCGCGACTTCGTCTATAACTATGCGCCCGTCGTCAATACGCCCGTATATTTTTTCCGCAATATTTGCAAATATTATTGAAGCGGCAATAATAATTAAAACCGCGATAATTTGAGCTGAAACGGAATTTGGAATAAAAATCCAAAAAACAAGACCCGCCAAAGAACCGAAAGTCCCGGATGCGTATTTTATATAACCTATGCCAAATACGGACGAAAAAATCAAAGCTGTTTTTTTCATTTTCATCACTCTTTAAGAAGATCTCTGTGTTTTATAAGATAATTTAATCCCGAATATATCGTCAATAATGCGGCTATTAAAACCGCCCAAAAAGGAATCACGTCAAACAAAAATGCGAGCGTTCTGTAAGCGCCTTTATCATAAATTTCAATCATATCGGGAGCAACTCCGTAAAATTCCCAAAACCAATCTCTTATAATCATAATCACAAGAACAATGATAATAACAACTATTTGAAAAGTGGTCTTAAACTTGCCGGATTTATCCGCGGGAATAATAATATTTTTGCTGGCGGCAAGAGAGCGAAAACCCGTTATAAGAAATTCTCTTGAAATAATCGCTATGACCATCCAAGCGGGAATATGCAAATCGTCAAATTTGACAAAACCTATAAAAGCCGCCGATACGAGCAATTTATCGGCGAGAGGATCTAAAAAAATCCCCAGCTTAGTGATGATATTATATTTTCTCGCTATACGTCCGTCAAAAAAATCCGTCAAAGCGGCCAGACAAAACAATAATAAAGCGCCTGTTGTGAACCAAAAACCGCCTATTTCAATACATGCAATAAAAAACGGAACTATGGCCATTCTCGTCAACGTAAGTTTATTGGGCAAATTCATTTTATTTCTCTCCTTGCTTTTATCGTGTATCCGGCATTTCCTTCCACGAATACTTTTTGAAAACTTCCAACCTCTAATTCTTTCCCGTTTGTAAAAGATATTTTCCCGTCTATTTCCGGAGCTTGAAACTGCGCCCGCCCTGAAATTCTATAAACGTTTCTATATTTGACGACGTTTTCAATCAACATTTCTATTTCTTTATTTTTTAACTTTTCGACACGAGACTTAAACGCTTCGTATTGAACGTTTTCCAAAAGCTCTTTTCTTATTTTTATAGTTTTAGCATCAATTTGCCCGTCAAAATCTGACGACTTCGCTTTTTTATTATTTGAATACTTAAATACGCCCGCATAAAGAAAATGTCCCTCTTTAAGAAAATCAATCAATTCTTTCACATCCGCTTTTTTCTCTCCGGGAAAACCGGCTATGAGAGATGTCCGCAAAATTATATTCGGATATTTTTTA
Organism: Elusimicrobiota bacterium; assembly: GCA_031274365.1. Lineage (GTDB taxonomy): Bacteria > Elusimicrobiota > Endomicrobiia > Endomicrobiales > Endomicrobiaceae > Ectomicrobium. The sequence goes on from JAISQF010000008.1 coordinate 33,573, forward strand.
TTTATTTTCTCAATTACCGATCTTGTATTTATCGGACGATGCATCGCCGAAAGTATTTTTTTACTTATATGCTGAATGGGAATGTCGATATAACTACATATATTTTCATAATCGTTTATAACGTTTAAAAGCTCGCCGGTTAAACCGTTTGGATAAGCGTATAAAAGTCTTATCCACTTAAATTTTATTTTTGAAAGTTTTTTTAATAAATTACTCAAAGCAAATTTATCATAAATATCAATACCGTAACTTGTCGTATCCTGCGCTATTACCGCCAGCTCTTTAACTCCGGCATTTGCCAAAGATTTAGCTTCATCTATTAAAGATTCAATCGTTCTGCTTTGATACTTCCCGCGCAAATCGGGAATTATGCAGAAACTGCATTTATGATTGCAGCCTTCCGCTATTTTTAAGTATGCGCTTGGCGACAGAGAAGATAGGATTCTAAATTTTGAATTGTTTAGTCCGCCGGGCGATAGATACGAACGACTTGACGAATTGACCGCATTGTTTGAAAACATCGACGGGAGTTTATCCAAACAACCGGTTCCGACATAACCGTCAATACCTGAAAACTTTTTTAACATCTCGTCTTTTAGAAGCTGAGCAAGACAACCCGACACAAAAACTTTCACAGACTTTCTCTTTTTTAATTCTAAAACTTTTCTTATAAAACTCTCTGATTCGCGTCTTGCAACCTCGATAAAAGAACAGGTGTGAATTACGATTATATCGGCATCGTCCGTTTGCGAAACTATATTAAATCCTTTATTTCTTAAAATCCCGGAAAGATATTCAGCCTCAACGATATTTTTAGGACAACCTAAAACAATTAAAGCCGCATTTTGCGCTTTTTTTATCATTTACTCTCTTCTTAAAACAATTGTATTCGTCCCGTCTGGCTGAGCGCCGTTTTGCGCGTCTATTTGGCGGCCGTTAAAAACAACTCTCAACGCTTTTGCATAGCCAACCCTTACTCTAAACATATCATTTGCGCGAAACGTCTTTTGTTCAGCCTTGGCGAGATTGCCCTCAAAAGCCAATTTCCCGTCGCTGTCAACTCTTACCCAAAGCTCAGAATCAGGCAAGGAATTGCCTATCGTCAAAATTTGATTTCCCTCGCCCACCGCAACCGCAACATTTTGAAATGGAATTGTTGAAGACGACAAAGAACTCTGCAAAACTTGAATGTTTTGAGCTTGTTTTGGCAAAGACGCCGCGGCATTTGAAGCAGATTCGGTTTTTATCACATTTTCTGAATCATAACTTTCAATAAGAGCATTTTCATTTCCATAATTTTCATCTATCGAATTTCCTTTTTTACCGGTAGAAAAAAGAAGAAGCGAAACTATCGCTATAACTATTATTAAAAAAATGCCGCCTATAATAAATATTTTTTTTACATTTTGAGCGCTTCTGATTTTTTGGACAAATCTTTCTTTTATAAAAAAAGATTTTTCATCTTTGTATGCGTCGGGCATATTGGCAATATTGATGGCGGAAGCGCCGTTAGACGATTTTTCATTTAATTCTTTTTTACTTTCCTCGTATTTTTGAGTAAGCTCGTCAACGTTTAACCCCAAAAAAGAAGCGTATGATTTCATAAATATTTTATAATAAAGTTCCGCGCTAAAAACGCTCCTGTCTCCCTTTTCAATAGCGACAAGATATTTTTCCTGCACTCTAATCGCATTACAAATGTCTTCAAAAGAAACGCCTTTTTGAAGTCTTGCTTCCCTTAATAATTTTCCAATTTCTTCCATTTTTACCGCCTGTTAAATTTATTTTCTATAAAGTATCTATCTCTATAATTTAATTACGTCAATATTTTTAGAAGGCTTAAACCGCAACGATTGTTTATCCAGCGGCTGATTTATTTTATAATTTGAAAGAGTTATATCCACGGATAAAGTGTCCGAATTAACGGTAATTCTATTGGCGTTCATCGTCTCTTTAGATATATAAACATTCATCATCCAATTTTTATTTTTTTTAGGATAAACTTCCAAAACATATTCGGCGTCGTTTTCAGACACATAGTTTATAATATTTTCTTTCTGCAAATTTGCCCAATTGCCGCCAAAATTTATAAAAGACGCGGGAGAAAAATCCGCGTTTGCGTTTTTAGAAATATCGCTTATTATCGCTTGAGACGTTTTGGGAGTATAAATAGTTAATGTATTTCCATTTATATAAATTTCTTGTTCTTGCGGAGCGCTTCTTTTAATAAGTATATTTTTGGGTTTTGAAAAAAACAGCCTGCCCGCAAAATTCTGTTTTTCTTTTGTCTCCGTAAAAATAATATTTTGCTTAAAATCAACTTCAAGCGTTTCTATCTCTTTATCGGCGCCCTGCATTTGTATTAAAATTTCATTTAATTTATCATTTTCCTGAGCTAAAAGAGGCGGCCCAAAAAAACTCAATGCGCTTATTATAAATAAAAATATTTTCTTATTCATATTCCATTCCCCCTCGCTCTTGCTCTTTTGATTTTATCTTTATTTCGCTTTCGCTTAAATATTCATTGACTTTATTCCAATTTATCTGCCACTTATTAGTTCCCTCCGGCTTTGCGATAAAATTTTCAGTTTCAAGAATGCTTAAAATATTCGTAGCTTTTGCCGAACCGCCGAAATTAGCTTTTAATAAATCCTGCGAAATTCTTTTTCTCTCTTTAATGAGCATAATAATAGGAAGCAACTCTTTATTTTTATCAGCCTTAAATCCGTTTTCTTTTTTTATCTCGTCAACGGGCGGATCATAAACCCGCGGGAAATTCTGTTTATTTATAAAATTAACTATGCTTTCTATTTCGCGCAAAGACACATAAGCACCTTGAAGTCTTGTCGGTCTTGATTCGTCCGGAGGCAAAAACAGCATATCTCCTTTACCAAGCAAATTTTCCGCGCCCATCATATCGAGAATAACTCTCGAGTCTATTTTTGACGAAGTCTGAAAAGACAATCGCGCCGGAAAATTAGCTTTAATAACGCCCGTGATCACATTAACGGACGGACGCTGCGTCGCAAGTATAAGATGAATGCCGACGGCGCGCGCCATTTGCGCAAGTCTTTGAATTGAATCTTCTATTTCTTTTTGCGCCACAAGCATTAAATCGGCCAATTCATCGATTATCACAACTACTGAAAACTCTTTTTGCCCGCCGGTTTCTTGCATTTTAGCATTATATTCGTTTATATTTCTCACCGAATTTTGAGCGTATTTATTATACCTATCTTCCATTACCGCCACAAGTTTTTTCAAAGCCGCGGCGGACTGCTGCGGGTCCGTAATTATATCGGCGTCGCAAGCTCTAACGCACGGATTATATAAATGAGGAATATCGCTGTAAACTGGCATTTCAACTCTCTTTGGATCAATGAGCATAAACTTTACTTCGTCGGGTCTTGCCTTAAACAAAATAGAAAGAATTATCGAATGTATGCCCACGCTTTTTCCAGAACCTGTCGAGCCCGCTATTAAAAGATGCGGCATTGAGTCTAATTTTGCGACATAACCTTTTCCGTCGGTAGTTTCGCCCAAAGCCAAAGTCAACTTGGACTGAGATTTTATAAACGCTTCGCTTTCAAGAACACCTCTCAACCCAACTATAATGCTTTCGGGATTTGGAACTTCAATGCCGACAGCTCCTTTTTCAGGAATAGGCACAACTCTTATCGCCGCGGCTCTCATAGCAAGAGATATATTTTCAATAACGCCGTCAATAGATTGAACTTTCATACCGGGCGCAAGAGTTAAATCATAACGAGTAACAACGGGTCCCGCTATTATATCTTTTACGTCGGCTTTAATATCAAATTCGGCAAGCGTTTTTTTAAGCAATTCAGCCCTTGATAAAAGCTCTTTTTTATTCTCGTCATAATCGATAATTTCATCTTCCGCCAAACTATAAGTTTGAGGTAAAACATAATCTATGCCGGAACTATCGATTTTTTCATAAACCGTATTTTTATTTTTTTTCTTATTTTTTGACGCTATAATATTTGGCTCGCCTGAAACTTCATCATCATATTCTTCTTCTCCAAATAAAGATCCTGCGCTTTGAGATATTTTAGGAGATGACTTTTGTTCTTTCTTATCAAAAATCACGGCGGGTTCAATTTGCTCTTTATCTTTTTCCTCTCTGCAAGCTATAAAGGACTTTAACAAATTTCCTATCGGAATTCTAAAGAGCTTTAATAAAGAGTAAATAAAAATTATCGCCAAAACTCCCAAACTAAGAAAATGTCCCAGCAATCTTTCTATAAAAGGATACAAACTTACGCCTACCCATCCGCCTGAAAGCTGCAACCCGAGCAAGTCTTTATCAGCCGACAAAAATGACGACGCTGAAATTATGCTTAACATCGACCAAAGAAAATCAATTTTTCCTTTTTGCTTAAAAGATCTGATAATATTTAAGAGAAAGTACCAAAATAATAAAATTGGCAGAATATAACAAGCGTCGCCGAATATAAGATTTACAATATTTGAAAACGCTTTTCCCAAAATTCCGGAATTAGACGGCAACAAAATAGAGTATGCGCTCACAAAAGCCGCCAAAGCAAAAAACAGGGCTAAAATATCCCTGTTTTTATTTCTATCATTTCTTTTAGATCCCTTGTTTTTTGACACCAAATCTCCTTTATTTAAGGGATATTATATAATTATTGTGCTCAAATTCTTTTATATATATTTTATCCTCTCTGGCAAGCCAGCCTAAAGCAAGGCAAAACATAGTGTTGGATAATTCCAAATCGGATTTAATTTCAACAAAAGAAGAATCGCCGTTTTTAGATAAATAGTTCCAGATTTCTCCAGACGCCAAACCGATTGCGGTTTTTATATCATCACTCATATATCCTCTTAAATTTTTTCAACGGAAAATAAATCTTGCCCCGTTTTTACGGCTTTAGAATTTTCAAGCAAGATCTTAATAATTTTAACTTTAAACGGCGCTTTTATTTCATTCATAACTTTCATCGCTTCAACAATACAAAGAGTTTTTCCGCTTTCAACAATATCTCCTTCGGCTACAAAAGGCGCGATAGCCGGCGCCGGCGAACGATAAAACATTCCGGTTATCGGAGATTTTATCGTCTCTCCGGTTATAGTTGAAGCGGCTTTTGATAAGACCTGCTCTTTATTTTCATCCGCAGAAAATTTTGAAGCCGGATCCTGACGTATTACTTGCGCCGGCAAAGACTGATTTTTTGCTTTGACAAGACTTACATTTTTACGCTTTATATGAACGCTGTATTCTTTAGAATCTATTTCCAATTCTTCAAGATTTTCAGCGGTCATTATATCGTAAAACGTTTTAAGTTTTTCTTTCACTTCATTATTATTATTAGTCTTTGCCATAAAAACCTCAAATTTTATTAATTTGACTTTTTTGCAGCTTTCATACTTAAATTCAATCTTCCCTGATCGTCAATTTCAACAAGTTTTACAGTTACCTCGTCGCCCTCTTTTACCACATCCTCAACTTTATTTACTCTTTTTTCAGCAAGCTGGGATATATGTATCAATCCTTCTTTGCCCGGCAAAATTTCCGCAAAAGCCCCGAAAGCCATAATCTTAACAATCTTTGCTTTATAAATCTTGCCCACTTCCGGTTCCGCCACAATAGACTCCACCATTTCTTTTGCTCTTACGACAAATTCCGCATTAGCGCCCGAAATAAAAACTTTACCGGTATCGTCTATATCTATTTTAACTTCGTTTACTTCCTGAATTTTCTTTATATTTTTTCCGCCCGGACCTATAAGCTCGCCTATTTTCTTTGGCGGTATAGACAAAACCATCATTCTCGGCGCATAATCGGAAAGAGCGGTTTTGGGTAAATCAATTACCTCATCCATCTTATCCAAAATAAAAAATCTGCCGCGCTTTGCCTGCTCGAGAGCTTTGGCAAGAATTTCAGTGGTAAGCCCGCTGACTTTAATATCCATCTGCAAAGCCGTTATGCCGTTTCTTGTCCCGGCGACTTTGAAATCCATATCGCCCAAATGATCTTCCATTCCCATAATATCCGTCAAAACTACATAATTGTCTCCCTCTTTTATCAAACCCATAGCCACTCCGGCCACGCTTGATTTTAGAGGAACACCAGCGTCAAAAAGAGCAAGAGAACCTCCGCAAACGGAAGCCATTGAAGACGAGCCGTTTGATTCTAAAATATCGGACACAACTCTTATCGTATAACCAAATTCATCTTCAGATGGTATCATAGGTTTTAACGCGCGTCTTGCCAAATTACCATGACCGATTTCTCTGCGACTTGTTCCTCTCTCGCCCTTTGCTTCTCCCGTGGCAAATCCCGGAAAATTATAATGCAGCAAAAATCTCTCTTTATAATCTCCCGTCATTTCATCCATAATTTGCATATCGCTCGGCGCGCCAAGCGTTACCGCGACAAGAGCTTGAGTCTGTCCTCTTGTAAATAAACTCGACCCGTGAACGCGCGGAAGAACGTCCGTTTCTATGGAAATAGATCTTATCTCCTCGAAAGTGCGCCCGTCTGTGCGGATTTTTTCATTTAATACAAGTTCGCGGGCTTTCTTATAATAAATATCCTCTAAAATAGCGTCAATTTTTGAGCTTTCCTCTTCGGGATATTTTTCGCTAATTCTCGTTTTTATATCTTTCTTAAAAGCAGACCAGAAATATTCTCTTTCTTCTTTTTCTTTTATTCTAACGCCTTCGTCGGCTTTATCTATGGCTTCGGCTTCAATATCGGCTTTCATAGCTTCATTATAGACCGGAGCTTCCGCTTGAATTTTTTCTTTTGTCGGAAACTCTTTTTGAACCGCGCAAATCGTTTTTATAGTTTGGCGGGCAAGATTTAGAGCGTCTAACATTTCGCTTTCAGAAAGCTCGTTTGCTCCGGCTTCAACCATTGTCAAAGCGTCTTCAGTTCCGCTTACCGATAAATCTAAATCGCTTATTTTTTGCTCTTCTTTTGTGGGATTTATTACAAACTGACCGTTGACTTTTCCTATTCTAACTGAAGATACAGGATTTGTAAAAGGCAAATTCGATATCCACAAAGCCGTCGAGACTCCCAAAATAGCGGCCATTTCCGTATCGTTTTGACCGTCATAAGCAAGAACAAGAACGGCAATTTGAGTGTCATTTCTCCAATATTCCGGGAAAAGCGGTCTTATACTTCTATCTATCAATCTGCTGATAAGAATTTCGCTGTCTCTGGGCTTAGCTTCTCTCTTAAAAAAACCGCCCGGTATTTTACCGGCGGCATACATTCTTTCTCTATAATCTACGGTTAAAGGCATAAAGTCTATGCCCGCTTTAGGTTCTTTTCCGGCTGTAACCGTCGCCAAAATTACCGTTTCCCCTATTCTTACCATACACGAACCGCTTGCTTGTTTTGCAACTTTGCCCGATTCAATAATAAATTTTTTACCCGCAACATCAATTTCTTTTTTAAAATAATTCATTTAATCTCCATTTCGTTTTATTATCACCGCGCAAAAGATTCAAAGAAATGCCTCAAATAAATTAAAAAGAAAATTCCATAAGAATTTTCTCTTACAAGCGTCTCTTTGCATCCTTTGAACGATGACTTATTTTTATACTCTAATTTACAGACTTTTACGATTTTTATTTTCTCAATTCCAATTTCTTTATCAAATCCGTATATTTATTGTTATCATGTCTTTTTATATAGTCCAAAAGTCTTCTTCTATGTCCTATCATTTTTAGAAATCCGACTCTTGAAGCAAAATCTTTTGGGAATTTTTCAAAATGCTCCGAAAGATATTTTATTCTCGTCGTAAGAAGAGCGACCTGAACCTCGGGCGAACCCGTGTCAGTCGCGTGCGTCTTGAATTGTTCCACAACAGCCTTTTTCTCAAATACCATTTAATAATCTCCTTATTTTCTGATTTTTATTGTTTTATCCTTATGTAACAACAATATAAAGTGTAGCAAATTACATATTAAATGTAAAACCAAAACTCGCCGCGATATGGTAATCCGAATTGACGCCATATCTATACTCAATCAGCTTTTGCAAACAATTTTTTTCTCGTATGCACAACTTTATATCTTGGATTTGCTTCCAATATTATTTTCTCCAATAGATCAGGATCATCTGGGAGATGATATGTGCATATCGCCAACTTTGGCGCAAACTCTCTTAAAACTTCTCTCGCTCCTCTCAACAAATCTCTCTCGGCTCCCTCTATATCCGCTTTTATAAAATCAACTTTTTTTATATCGTTATCTTTTACAAATTTATCTAATGTTGTTATTTTTATTATCTCTGATGTTTTACGTTCTTTAGAATGCAAGTTATGGGCGCCACTATTTTGCTCGTTTATATATATTGGCAGCTCGCCTTCCTTGTCGGCAAGACCCATTTTCACAGGATGGATCTTTTCATCATTTAATTCAACTGTCTTTTTTAATAATTCAAATGTTCTACTTACAGGCTCAAACGCATAGGCAATTGCTCCTTTTGACGCCGCATAAGCGCTGAAATCACCTATCCATGCTCCCGCATCTATCACCACATCATCCCTTTTTACCGTAACATCAAAATCTCCATCTTTATATCCATACGGTCCTTCCGGCATATATTGATCAAGCAATTCCACCGTCGCTTTATTATAATCATCATTTAACATACATGGGAACATAAACACATCTTGAAACACACGAGTCAACATATCCATTATTTGATCATCATTACTTATAATATAAGGTAATTTTGCTCCATTGAAATTAAAACAAAAATTACCGTTCGAGTTCTTTTCTAACCATATCTTTAAAAATTCACTTGTTTGTATTCCTTCAGTGTTTTTTCTCAAAAATTCCATAGCTTCTTTTACTTGACCACTTTGATTATATATATTGTTCTTAACATATTTCATCAGGACACTGCCCAAAAATAATTCATTGTTGCAACGGATATCCGCCGGCAGTTTTGTAACTATGCTTGACAATTCATAGTAAGGAGTATATGCGAACAATTCAGAACTTAAAACCAAATCCTTATTTATAAATGTAATCTCCAATTCTTGAGGTAATTCTAAATCATCAACTACCATACATTTGATCATACAAATATGTGTGATATAAAAATGTTGGCAAAACGTATCCATAATATTTTCAAATCTTTTTTGCTTAATAATAAAATAAGGAAATTTCACAATCAAACCATTAACCTTATTAAAAAATGGAATCATATCGGACAATGCGTCAAATTCTAAACCTTCAATATTCATTTTTACAAATATAGATAAATCCTTAATTTCATGAGGGGGGGGTAATATCTGATTAAAAATATTATCAAAAGAAATAAATCTCTCATCATCAAATTGATTAAGAAATTTATTAATGAAAGAATAATTTTTAGACGGCTTTAAAAACTTTGTGAAATAGTTCATAATCTTCACATCTCTGCGCCCATGGACAAATCTCTCTTTTGCTTTACGAGCATAGCCCTTAAAAAAATAAACAATCGCTTCTCTAAAAAGCTCAATGGCATTTCTTCTTAATTGTTTGATTATTCCAGACGAAACAGCGCCGTTAAAAGCGTAAAGTTTAACCTTTTTTATCTTTAAAAAATCCTCTTCAAAAGAATCAATTTTGTTGATTCCAAAGCTTAATAAAATATCAGTTTTGTCTATCTGCCTCTGCGAGACGACATATCCGCCGTCCCAATTTTTCCCAAGCCTTATTAAATCATTCAAGCCAATTGGATAATACTTTTTTAAATTCATTTACATACCTCATTTTTTAATTTTTGTTATAGTTAATAACCTCTCCATTATTTCCTGCCGCATCTCTACTTTTGAAACTGGCTTTTATAGAGCGCCGCGTAAGCGCCGTTTTCTTTATTTACCAATTCGCTATGAACTCCCTCTTCCACAACCAAACCGTCGTTTAGAACAAGTATTTTATCCGCATTTTGTATTGTGGAAAGTCTATGAGCTATGACAATTACAGTTTTGCCTTTCATAAGATTATCCAATGCTCTTTGAACTATTTTCTCAGATCTATTATCCAAAGCGCTTGTCGCCTCGTCCAAAATTACCAAAGGAGCGTTTTTTATAAAAGCTCTCGCAATTGCAACTCTTTGCTTTTGGCCTCCCGAAAGAAGAATACCGCGCTCGCCTATTTCAGTATCCAGCTTTTGAGGCAATGTCTTAATGAAATGATCCAAATGAGCGTTCTTTGCGGCTTCCCATATTTCATCGTCGGACGCATCGTCTTTTCCAAGAATTATATTTTCTTTAATTGTGCCTGAAAATAAAAAATTATCCTGAAACACCATCGATATATGACGTCTTAAAGAATCTATCGTATAATCTTTTATATTAACGCCGTCTATAAGAATCTCGCCGTCTTTTACTTCATAAAGACGCGGGATAAGAGCGCTGATTGTAGTTTTCCCTCCACCGCTATTTCCCACCAAAGCGACAGTCTGACCGACTTTAACCTCAAAACTTACATTACTTAAAACGTCTCTGTCTTTATTATAAGCAAAAGTGACATGCTTAAATTCAATATTCTTTTTAATATCCTCAAGTTCAATTGTCCCGTCATTAGATCTTATCACGGGCTTTGAATCTAAAATCTCAAAAATACGATCCTGCGCCATAAAAGCCTGAACAATTGAAATATAATTTCCGCTTATAGATCTCAATGGAGTATATAACATCATCAAAGCGGCAATAAAAGCCACAAAGTTTCCGCTGGTAATCGTTCCGCTGATAATCAAATGACTTCCGTAAGCTAAAGCGCCAGCAATTCCGCAAGAGCCTATAAAATGCATAAAAGGAGAAAGCCAAGTGCTTGTTTTAACCATTTTCATAGACAAATTAAACGAATAATTGGCGGTATCCCAAAAACGTTCGTCTTGTTTTTTTTCAAGATTAAACGATTGTATAACTCTATTTCCGCTAAAAGTCTCATTATAAAGAGTCGTTATATTCGCGCCAGCTCCCACGCTTTGTCTTGTAATGGACGTAATTCTTTTCTTTACTAAACTCAACGGATATGCGGCAACAACCAAAACAATTACAGCAACTATGGATAATTGCCATGAATTATAAACAAGAACGCCCAATAAACCTAATGAGGAAAACAGTCTTGTTAAAAATGATTTTAGATCGCTAATTAACCCGCCTGCCGCAGCGTTTGCATCCCCTGAAAAACGTGTTATTACCATACCTGAATTATTTGTGTCAAAATAAGTGGAATCCATTAAAAGTAATTTTTGATAGAGTTTGCTTCTGACTAAAAGAGTGATTTTACTTGAAACCCATGAATTGAGATAACCTGAAACATAAGTCATAGTCCCTTGAGCCAAAGTAATGCCCATAATTATAAAAGGCAATTCCGAAGAAAAAGTCACTTCTTTTTGGACTAAAACATCGTCCATAAAAGGTTTTAATAACATCGCTATCGCGGCGTCCATTGATCCTATCGGTATTGTAAAGAGAAGTCCTATCAAGGCTCTCCCCCAATAAGGTTTAACAAACGGCCACATTCTCCGATAATTGCGAATAAAAATATTTGACATCACCTGTTTCTTCCACTGGTTTTTCATAATCCCTCTCCTCGCCTAAAATATTATTTATTATTTAAATCGTTAATCTAAATTTATTCCAAGCTCTATTTTGATATTTTATTATTATATGGTAAATCGCAAATCAACGCCGCGCTCTGTTTTATCATATTTTTATTCTATTAAAAATCTTTACTTCATTTACGGAGAATTCTTTTCCATCATCTCTTGATATTATCACAGATTTTATTTTATCGGCTAAAAGCCATCTTGGCGCGGCTTCAACGGGAACAAGATTTATTCCTTTATGCGCAATAAAGCAAACCTCGTTTATTTCATTTGGAAATTCATCGTTTATCCAATTGATTGTCATATAAGCCGTGTCGCCGCCTGCCAAATCTAAAATATCAATATACAAAAGTCCGCCGTCTATACCTTTTATATAATGAGAAAAAACATATTCCCACTCTATTCGAGGATTTTTATTAGAAAATTCAAAAGAATTTATTTCAATTAAATTTTTCTTAAACCCTTTATATCCGTTTCCCCAAACGGCGGGCAAATGCGCAAAAAACAATTCTTTCTCGGGATCATAATCCGTTTCGCCGCTATGACGCGGAAAATGTTTATCCAAAATTTTCAGAGTTTGAAGTTTATCCGGAGGATTTTTACCTATTTTCTTAAAATACTCGGCAGGCATTAAAATCGTCTTGTATTCGGATATCTCCCAAGGCAATCCGTTAAGCAATGCATAGCGATATAAATGATAGGAACGCGTATTTATATTTATTCTATCGTCAACATCTCTCAAATCAAGAAGACTCACTTTTATATTTTTATCTTTCAATATCTCAACTGCGCGCCTTTGAGGTTTATTGCCTGGATAAACATAATAAACGGGATATTCCAACCACAATTTTCTATCCGACACATAATAATGAAGACCGTTTAAAGTCATATCTAAAAAAGTCTCATCTTTGTCTAAAATTTTGTCTAATGATTCTTTGACAAGTTTTTCGTCTTCTACAAAATCTTTGCTTAAAAATCCCTTGCCAATTCTATCAACGCCAAAATCAGCGCCGTCTGTGATTTCCGATTTAGTGTTAGGAATATGATACATTCCTCTATTATACAGACCCCTTACGCTATTGCCGGAATTTGAATACCAAATAATAATTAAAAGAAATAAAAAAGCGCCGATTTTAACTTTTTTATTTTCAATAAAAGCGCATATTGCGATAGATAAAATTGACGCGGTTATCATAATAGTTTGACTATATCTTGCATAAGACAAATCCCAAAGACGAGAGAAAGAATAACTAATGCTTGATAAAGCGTAAAGAAAGCAAAATGAAATTACAAAAAAACCTACAAAAGCCGCTGTTTTTTTATTATCTTTACCACAATATTTGCGCAAAAGATAAGCTGTAAAAACAGAAATCATCGGCATAATAAAAAACATACTTATATGCAGCATTTGATCAAAACTCATTTTATAAACTTGTCTAAAAGGAGTTCCCGCAAAAACTCCGTTTACCGCGGCAGTTTCCGAAACTATTCTTATTATTCCTCTAAAATATTCGCCAAAAGGATAAATCATCACTACAAAAGCCAAACACAATCCAAAAATTCCCACCTTATAAAATGTTTTTTTATTGGATTTATACAAAACTATTATTTGATACAAAACCGCGGGTAAAGAAGCGGCCACAGCCAAAGATCCCTGAGGTATTCTTGCAAACGGATATATCGCGGAAAGCAAAGCCCATACTATAATCCATCTTTCAGGTTTTGATATAAGCGACGGATAAAGAAGTATGGCGGCATATATACACGGCATTATCTGATAGCCGTTGCGTCCTATTAAATAGGTTAAAATGCAAGCCGCGATTAGAGGGATAGTTCTTTTTGTAATAGCAAAAAAAACAGCCATAATAATTATTGAAAAATAGGCAAAACCAATGCTTGCGCTTATAATCGTAAGCCCGTTAAAAAGAAATTCTCCCGCCGCCATAGACGCCAAATCCCATAATCCATAAGTTATATACATATCCTTAAAAGCGGACATCCACCCGCGGGAAATCATCCAATATTCCGGAAGTCTTGAGCCTATTTCATAAGAATTTGCCAAAATAACGGCTGGAATTCCTCTCACGACAAATCCTAAAAGTATAGCAAATATTGCCACAGGCGAGAAAAAACTTTTATTCAATTCTCTTTTTCTTCTTCTGAAAACATCGATAATTCCTATAAATATCAGACAAGCGGCTATAATATTTATCTTAAAACTCGGCATTGAAAAAATATCTGTATTATTGATAAATTTTTGCGGTGATAACAAAAGAAAATAAAACAAAACAAAAAACTGTGAACAGAAAATAAATCCTTTTAAGACTTTCTCCCGTCTAAAAAACCATAAACCAAACAAAATAAACATAAACAGTATTCTGCAAATTGATAAAATGGAATTTGCAAACGGTAAGGAATTAGGCGAGAAATTTAGAAATATTAAAGATATTGCGGGAAAAATTGTATAAGCAAAAAAAAGCGATAAAGCGAGATACTTTAGAGGAAGCGGAGAATTTTTTACAATCAATTCTAATTTTTTTTGAGCGCTTAAAAACTTTTCAAAAGTTTTTTCAAAAAAAGAAGGGACAAAACTTTTAAGAGTTTGGGCAAGTTTTAAGGACAAAGAGCTAAACAAAAGTATGACAAAAACAAGAAAAGAAAAACAAAAGAAAACATTAAGCGAAAAAAGTCTGTTTGATATATTGTCATAAACCATATAAACCAAACCGCTAAACAAATCTGACGCTTTATTTGAAACGGGCTCAAAATAAATGAGCGCGCAAAAAAGTCCCCAGCCCAAAATTAAAGCGCATAGCGCCGAAATAAAAAATCTTAAAATCTTATGAGGCTGCAAATAAAAATCATTGAATTTTTTGTTTAATGCCTTAAACATTTTTAACCACCTTTGATTAACGCTGTCTTTAAGAATTAATTATATTTTCGAAAAGATTGCTTCCAATTTCTTACTTTCTTTTAATCCAATATGCTTCAAAACAAAAACCGCTAAATAAAAATTTAGGATCAGTAAAGCCGGATTTCTTAATAACTTCAAAAACTTTATCTTTCACAATTTGTCTTTTTAATAATTCCGGACGCCAATAAGATATCCAAATTGAATCCGACCGCGCTATGCTTATATAAACAATAACATCTTTATAATCGTCAATCTGAGATAACGGTTTTACCAATTTCCGTTCAATATCTTTTTCATCCGCAGCATATATTACATAACCTTGCGTATTATTCTCAGCCGCAAAAGTAACCGCATTTATAGGAAGCCAGCCCTCGGGCAATGACACCATAATAAATTTAGAATCGGAATATGTCTTGGCTATTGCCGCCGTGTCAAGCGGATAAAAATATTCCAAATATTGTTTTTTATTATAAAACCCAAGTATTATAAGAAAAACTATTATCAAAACCAATAATTTATTTTTTATTTTTTTAGACAAAATTATTTCAAAAAATTTATCTAAAACTACAATTGATAAAAGAGCGACGGATGGATATACGCCATAAATATAACGCGCTTCCATTTGCTCGGCTATCTTTGAAACAATTAGTATATATACTATCGCAATAAACAATATGGAAATTTTAACAAAATTGCTTTTAATTATTCCCCTAAAATTAATAGACGACGTTTTCATAATAATCATCGTTCCGTCAGCCGAATAGGAAAGAATATTTTTGGCAAACATATATTTAATTGCTTTTACAAAAAGTATTATAACGGCAAGGGATATAATAATAAACAATACCCCCCCCCCCCCCCCCCATGAAACAATTCCCTGCTACACTTAATTGCAAAAAACACAAACCTTTTTGAAATATCGCTTACATTAAATAATTCATGCAAAGCTCCGCCGCTCCGTCCTCCAAAAATACTTGAAATCGAAACAATCCATAGAGAAAAGAATGAGATAATTCCCGCTACCATACCTATAATAATATTTCTTAAATCTTTATATCGCTTATTATAAACAAACCAACAAAAAATAATAAGTGAAATTAAAGATAAATATATTAAGAAATAATAATGAGACAAGAGACCAAAACACACAATTGCCGCAAACAAAACGCAATCTTTAATTTTTACATTCTTATTATCGATAAAACGATATGCCGCATATAACAACGCCGTTTGAAATACGGTTAAAGACATATAATCCCGCATAAGATACGCGTCGCTTATTGCTCCGGCGCTAAAACCCCACAAACATACGGGCAGCAACGCTAAACTATTTCTTAAAATTGATTTAGAAGCCGCGTAGAGCAATAAACAGGTGAAAATAAACCAAAATAAATTAGGAATTATTCCTATCCATTTATTAAATTTATCCGTAAATAATGAATATACCGTATGAAGTTGATAGTGGTAAAAAGGAGGATGAGCGATATCCTCTTGAGATACTTTGTAAACAATGTCATATCTGAAACGTTCTTTGGGCTGTATGGATAAAACATTAAAAAAATATTTAGACGGCAGCCATTCTTCTTTTATGCTTTTTGCCCAAGTCATACCGCCTATATTTCCCGCATTATATTGATCAATTAAATTATTTCCATGAAGTATGGAGCCTATTTCGTCGCCAAAAAATCCTTTCCTTAAATTCGTATAATAAAGAATGGAAAGGAGCTGGGTTAAAATTATAACGATTAACAAAATACGAGGAGCTTTTAGAATTTTTTCTAAAAATTTATCAAAGATTATTTTATACCACACTATTGCGGCAAAAAAGAATACTAATAAAAATATCGGTATTCCCAGACTTGAAACAACAGGATAATTGCTTAAAATAATTTTCTCAATAGACAAAGAGGTGTCGGCATTATCAAATTCTATTTTTATATTTTGCCATTTGCCGGAATTCAGTATTATCGTGTCATTTTTCCCGTTACGGATTACTAATTCATGTTCATCTCTGCCATTATAAGTTCCATTTTGCTCTTTAGCGTAAATATACGCTTTCTGTCCGTATGCGTCAAATGGCATTGTTCCGGGATAACCATTATTGACTATTTTATGCGGATAATTAAATCTTGACACATAAACTGTTAAATATTGACCATTACTTGTTTTATTAGACGAATCGGGAACATTAAAAGACACATAAGAATTTTCTTTTTGCGCTCTTAAAACTTCTCCTTTAATATCCATATTGCTTAATTGACCTTTATATATCGTCTCTCTATCAATTGCAATATGATGTTGTAATTCCAAAGGAAGTCCAAGTCTGCCTACGCTAAAATCATAACAGAGAATTAAATACAATAGCCCCGCAATTAAAACCAATCCTGAAATAAAAACTACTCGTTTTTTAGATACTTCCAAACGCATATTCTTCCCCTTTCCAATGCGAAAAAATATTACTTTTTTCTTAAAGTTCCAAATAAATAATTTTGTTTTTCGCTTATTATTTGACAATCCATTTCGACGCTTTCTTTTACTTGACCAACTTTTGTATTTAATAAAGTTTCTAAAGCGCAAATTACTTCGTCCGTTTTTATATTCTCCATACAAAAAGCTTTGTCGCCGCAAGGGGGTTTGTCAAAAATATATAAACAAGGACTGCAATAACTTTTTTTATAAAGCGCGATATTTACGCCGTTATCAACGCTCGTAAAATCAGGCAGATTGTTTCCGTAAAGAGCGGCAACTTTAGCGTTTTGAGCATAAGCCAAATTCATAAGTCCCGTGTCATTTGTTAAAAAAGCTGAAAATTTAGGAAGTAAAACCAAAACTTCAGACAATGTAAAATAACCCGCCGCATTATAAATTTTGTCCGCGCCGTTATCACCGCTCACAAAATCTTTTACTTTTTGCGTATAATTTTTTTCGCTTGCCGAACCAAGCAAAATAATATCATAACCTTTATTTGCAAAGTGAATTGCCGTCTGAGCAAAATTTTCCAAAGCCCATCTGCGCGCAAAAGAGAGATCGGAAGCATTAACGTTAAAAGCCAAAATTTTATCATATGATAGATGGGAGGGGGCAATGAGCTTCTTTAATTTATTATCCGCCGAAATTTTTACATTCTCGTCTAAATTAAAAGGTAAAAGAGAAGTCTGGCAATCAACGTTTACTCCGCCGATCCTTGCAAGCTGTATATAAGATAAACGCACGGGCATTAAAAAATTAAAATACATCAAATGCGTGTATATATACGTTTTAAGTTCTGTAGATTTTGCCCAAAAATATCCAAGCCTATTTCTTGCCAAAGAAAATAAACTTATTAAAACTCCATAAGAAGAGAAAACTTCCAAATCAAAAAACAGATCAATGCGCGCATCCTTGCGTAAATTAAAAAAAAGACGCGCAGAGCTTATAAATAAACTCAAAATATTTTTATCGTCTATAAAAAACGTTTTATCAATATAATCTATAAGTTCCAATAACTGGCGATTTTCTTTGCGCGAAATAAAAATCAATTGCGCAAAAGGATAACGTTCTTTTAGCGCTTTAAGCATAGGGACGGCGCAAGTTATGCTCCCCAAACCAAAATATTTTGCAACCGCAATGGTTTTGACATTATCGCTTTTTATACTATGGTCTATTCTCAATATTTTACCGAAAAGAAAAACAAAAGGAAGCAAAGCAAGACAAATTAAATTTCCAAACAATCTGTCCAAAAATAATTTCGTCTGAAATTTCATAAATTTTATTCCTTTTTATATACGCCTGCCCGACGTTAAAAGATTTTCCGCCCTTGCATTTTCTTTTTTACTTCTCAAAATCATATTTCTTAAACACAATATTTTTTTTGCTTATAAGAAATTTTTTATTGAAAACCGATAGATATTTTTTTCTTTCTATTTGGCTGCGGTATCTTTCTATAGTGAAAAACAAAAAATGTTTTTTCTTATACAAATTAAATTCATTTATAACGTCGATAGCTTTTTGAGTTTTTGGCGCATAGAATAATTCATAATAAAATGTCTGCTGCGAAATCTCGCTTAGTTTTTTTATATCTTTTGCCGTGTTTACGCTATGCCATCGATATGAAAACAAAATTTCGTCTATAAATTTTATCTTGCATCTTTGAGACATTTGCAAATTTATATACCAATCTTCCAAAGGCGCGTTTTTTTGATATTTGCCGGCGTCTAAAATAATATTTCTAACAAATAAATTTCCATTAGGGATATAATTTCCGCCTTTTATAAGACTTTCATAAGAACCAAAATTCTCGCAATGAAAATCCACATCAGGTCTTTCCTTTTGTAGAAATTGCGCAAAGGTTTTATAAACGGCTTTGCTTTCGTCGGCAATATTTTTTCTATCTTTATCCCAAAACACTCTGCAAGAATTATCGTCTATTATTTCATTGTCTCCCATCACTTGCCCGTATTCAGAATTGCTTTCAAGAAAGTCAACCTGCTTTTGAATGGCTGCGGGTTTAGCCAAATCGTCCGAAGCAATCAAATAAATATATTTCCCTTTTGCCTTATCAATCATTTTATTAAGAGTTAAACATATTCCCTGATTTTGCCAAGCGTCAAAATCAACCCTGACAAATCTCTTTTCGCATAATTCTTTCATTTGGCAAATTTTAGTCCAGGTATTGTCTTTTGAGCCGTCGTCAAGAACTAATAATTCAATATTTTTATATGTTTGATTTATAATTGAATGGATAGATTCTTGAACATATTTTTCATGATTATAAGCTGGAATTATTACCGACACTAATGGCTCTTGCATAGATTATCCTTATTAAAAGTTTTATTACAGCCTATTTTTCTCGACGCGGTAAGAACGACGCTTTATTAACTGTCTGCTTCAGCAGACACATTTCTTTTTTTGTTTTTTGACTTCAGCCGCTAAGGACATTCGCTTATATTTTTTTGGCGTTTGCCAAACAAATTTTTTTGGCGTTTGCCAAACTCGCCGCCCCTGCGCATTACGACATAAGGTAGGGCGTCTCACACAGTGTCAAATGATAATCCAAAAAAATATCTCGCTCATAGACTCGTCCTTTTAAGGCGGCTTTCGCAAAAAACCCTCTATAAATAAAGACACGACAAAAACACTTTCCGCTTAATAACCTTTTTTATTTTTTCCTCTGTGCGTTTGAGATTTTTCAACAAACTACTCTTTATAATTATTTATAGTTTCCGTTATTTTTTTTACTTCCGCATCGCTCAAAGACGGATTGCAAGGTATTGAAAGAACTTCATTATGAATTTGTTCGGTAATTGGAAAACTTAGATTATTCCATTCTTTATAAGCAATCTGTTTGTGAGGCGCAATAGGATAATGAATCAATGTTTGAATTTCGTTTTCAGATAAATATTTCTGAAGTTTATCTCTGTTTTTTGTTCTAACGACAAACAAATACCACACGTGAACTTTTTCCCCTTGGCTTATATTTCCATGAGAAATAGGAATAGCGATATTTCCGTCATAAATCTGCGGCAAAATTATAAAAGGATTTTTTATATTTGTTCTGTAATATTTTGCAATTTCAAAACGTCTTAAATTATCCTCTTTTAGATATTTCAATTTCACATTCAAAACGGCAGCGCAAATATCGCTAAGTCTCGAATTTACTCCTTTATATATATATTCATATTTTTTTATCCCGCCGTAATTTGCAAGACATTTTATTTTCTCAAAAAGAGATTCGTCATTTGTCAAAACCATTCCGCCGTCTCCCAAAGCGCCGAGATTTTTACCGGGGTAAAAAGAAAATGCCGCCGCGTCTCCGAGATTTCCGGCCATTTTTCCTTTATATACGGCTCCATGCGCTTGAGCGCAATCCTCTATAACTTTTAAATTATATTTTTTTGCTAAAGCGCAGATTTTGTCCATTTGAGCGGTTTGACCATAAAGATGAACTGCCATTATTGCTTTTGTTTTGGGAGTTATTTTTTCGGCAATCAAATCAGGATTGATATTATAACTGCAAATATCAGGCTCTACTAAAACGGGAGCCGCGCCGTTTTCCGATACGGCCAGCATAGAAGCGATAAAAGTGTTTGCTGGAACTATTATCTCGTCGCCCGCGCCAAAACCATAAGCTCTTATAATCAGCTTAAGAGCGTCAAGTCCGTTTGCAACGCCGACAGCGTATTTTGTCCCGCAAAAATCTGCAAAATTTTTGCAAAAACTATCATATTCTTTACCAAGCAAATACCATCCGCTGTCAATTGTTCTTTTGACAGCCTCGTCGATTTCCTTTCTATAACGTTGATTTATTTTATACAAATCCATAAAGCTAATCATTATTAAATAAATCCTCCAATTCTTTTTGTGTAAAAATCCTCGGATTATTAGCCATTCTTTCCAAGTTCACTTCTTTAACGAGCTCTGCGGTATTATTTATGCCTAATTTTTTTAATCTTGTCTCTAAATTTATTTTCTCAAAAAGTTTGTCAAAATATTCTTTGCTTAAAATATCTTTTAATTCTTTTGAAATTTCATTTACATAATCCAATCCTCTTTTATCATTTAACGCGCCGATAGGAATATTGGTATTAGCCGCAAATAATTTTGAAAAACTCAAAGCCACGGCATGACCGTGAGGAATATTAAATCTTATCGTAAAAACATAAGAAAGCGCATGAGCGGCCGTCGTCTTTGATATATTGATGGCTTTGCCTGCTAAAAATGAAGCCAGCGACATATTTTCCATACTTTTTTTATCGTTTGAATTTACAAAATCAACGATATTTTCTTTACATAAATAAATTGATTTTTTCGCATACCGCCTGCTTTCATCAGTGGAACGAATTGACCAAAAAGATTCCACGGCTTGAGCAAAAGCGTCAAAAGACGAACATGCTTTGAGATATTTCGGACAACTGGTTAAGAATTGGCTGTCAACAATAGCATAATTTGGCAGAATGCTTTCATCCTCGACGGACTGCTTTTTTCCTTTAACCCAATAAACCGCAAATTTTGTCGCTTCGCTTCCGGAACCGGCCGTCGTGGGAACAGCTGTTAAAAACAAATGTTTTCCTCTATTAAAATTAAACAATTTTGCAAAATCTATAACGCTGCCTCCGCCGATAGCAATTATAGCTTGATAATCTTTCTTTAGTTTATTAAGAGCTTTCTGTAAATCCGTATCCGTCGGATTTGTAGAAAAATCTGAATAATAATCAATATCGTAACTTTCAAGCAAAGGAATTATTATTCCTCTAAAATTTTCAAAGACTTTTTTACCGGTAAAGATAAGAATTTTTTTTACATTTCCAATTTTTCTTAGCACAAACGGCAATTCTTTTATAGACCCGCAGGACAAGCTGGCATTATCAACTATCAACATTTCCCCCGGGAATTAAATTAATTATTTCTTTAATAGGTATGCAGTATTTATCGGACGCTTCTTTTGCTCTGTGATTTTCAAGTATAGATTGGGCAGTCTTTATCATAGCCGGATAAGCCGCGCGTAAAAGTTGATTTGCGTAAATAACAATTTTGACATTATTTTTAATAAGCTCTTCCTCTTTTACTTGACAATAATAAGACGGCATAGCTATAAGCGGTTTCAAATAACCCAAACTATTATAACATTGGCAAAATTCTTTTACCTCTTCAAAACTTTCCTTTTTCCAATGTATCATTATGCCGTCTGCGCCCGACTGTATATACGCTTTAGTTCTATCTATGGCATCGTCCAAACTTTTATCAAATATTAAACTTTCGATCTTTGCAAATATCATAAAATTTTCGCCCGTTTGCGCGCGTTTTCCCGCGGCTATTTTTTGCGAGAAGTTTTCAATACTGTCTTGACCGTCGAAAAATCCGTTTTTAGATAAATTATTATTATTTATTTTGTCGTTGATAGTGATAGCCGAAACGCCGAGACTTTCAAGAGATTTAATCGTGGAAACAAAATGCTCTATCTGGCCTCCGTTGCTTCCGTCGTAAATTATAGGTTTTGTGGTTATGTCCAACATATCAAAAATAGTTAAAATCCTCGTTGTAACGTCAAGATAACCGTTGTTGAGTTTGCCTTTTGCAACCGGCTGAGTTAAAGATGAAATCCACATCGCGTCAAATTCTCTTCTTTGATTATTTTCGCTTATAAAAACATTTTCAGCTATCAATGAAGTCAAACCGTTATGCGCTTCTATTACTCTTACAATATCTTTATTATCTATAAGCCTTTTTAATTTTTGGCTTCTTAAAGACGGAGTTGTTCCTATTTCTTTAAGCGCTTTATTTAATTTCGTCGAAGAAATACCTTCGGTGTAAGGAACTTCTATAAGCTCTCCGCCCCATTTTGATATTACTTCTATAACTTTTTGACGGACGGCGGATTGAACTCCGCTTTTCCAATCGTCTCCGTGAACTACAAAATTAGGTTTTATTTTTTCCAAATTCTCAGTGTAATCGAGAGTGTCTTGAGGCACAACTTCGTCAACGCCTTTAACATTTTCAATTATCACTTTTCTTTGTTCAAAACTCATATAGGGAAGTCTCTTATAGCTTGCCACGGCTTTATCGGTAAGCAAACCCACTATCAATTGCCCGCCTAATTTTCTTGCCCGCTCAATAATGTTCAAATGTCCCGGATGAAGCAAGTCCGCGCTCATGCCTAAATAAATTTTTTTCATTGCAATACACTGTCCCCAAATTATTTTTACTTAAATCATAAAAAATAATACTATATTTAAAACTAAAGATAACAACAATACAAAACTTTTATTATTACAAATTAAATGCTTTTTCAATTAATCTAATATCGTCTTGATTATCTAATTTTTTATATAAACCTATATTTTTTCTTGAAACATTTGGATCAAAAAATCCTTTTTTATAAATATGATTTTCCTCTTTCAAACCGCAAAAATCCATAATCTTTTTTATATTTTGTTCATAGTTAAAAACTAAATCTTCAAAACTAATATACATTATATTTTTATTTTCTCCTATCACTAAACGTTCCCTCATTCGTTTATAAGAATTAATAAATTCGTCAACTTTTTTAGGCAGCCAAGGAACATCCAATAAAATAGCAGTCGCAAAAACATCCCTTGGATCTCTATAAACATGCAGCCTTTTCAAATCTTTCACATAATTTTTTATTGTATCATCCGAAACATTCGGACCGATAAATTGATCTAAAACAAGATATTCTTTTGACTCTATAGTCTTAAAAACTTTATCTAAAAAAATCTGCGCTCTCTGGCGGTAAACATCCAAAGTCAAGTCTTTTTTTGACGCAAATGTATATCCGATATCGCTTGGATAAACTAAATATGGAGCGCTGATATTTGTCGGAATAGACTTCTCCTCGTCATCGCAGAAAGATGCATAGCCTATATCCCAGCCCGACAATTTTTTTTTATCTGAAATTTGATCGACAAATTCCCACATCAACTCCATATATTTATCATTATAAATTCCGCCGTTATTTACATAAAATCTTTCACTAAGTCCGACAAAATGATTTATTATATCCGAATTTAATAAACCTGCGGCAATATATTTTTCTAAATCAAGTATGCCGTAACTGTCTCTAAAAATTGTAAATTCTATTTTGGCTTCATCATTTTTTATTGTTTTGCCTAAAGGGCCGATGCCGTTTTCATCAATGCCGCCGCTGACGGAGCAATTGTCAAATTCTCTCAAAAAATCAATGACGGCCCCCGAACCGCTATGCCCTTCTCCCGAAACTGAAATCAAGTGAGAACAGTGGCTTTTAGGCTCAGTCCATTCTCTCTTTATGGAACCTCTTTTTGACTCCGATAAAATCTTTCTTACTCTGATTCTTTTATCTCTGTCATAAATCAAATTAGAAATCATTTTTGCATAAATTTTCTTGAATTTTTTTTTTAATCTATTCATCTAAGAAACCTTTATTTATTTTTCTGCATAAAATAATGTTCATATAAATAATCGTCCATATTTAAAAATTTCTTTACTCTATACATTTCACCCTCTATTTTATATGCCAAGGATTTCTAAACACTCTTTCGGATTTTCCACTCCGTGTATTTCATAATTTCCCGCGGCGCGTAAATACTGGACAAGACTGTAATCATTTCCGCCTTCGTCAATTTTATCTCCAAAAAATATAATTTTTGTTTTTGGAAATTCTTTGCGCAAAATATCTATAACCTGCTCTTTGCCAAACCCTTTTTTAACGATATCTATGCTTATATTTCCGCCTATAGAAAATTCATAGCCCGGACAAAGCTTTTTTAATCTATCGACAATTTCTTTTCTCTCCCCGCTGCTATCGTCCCAATTTTTATATTTTATTCTTTCGCTGTGAGGGCAGTCTCTGCCAAGCACGCTGAAATTTATCGCTCCGCAGCGTTTCTCTAAATAGTTTGGAAATAATTTGAACGGATATTTTGTCCTCTTGCGTTCTGTTGTTAAGAGATCAACCAGCAAAGCGTCCTCAACAAAAGGCCTGCTAAAAATTTTTTCGCCTTTTTTATAAATCTCATTTCCCATAGACGAAAAAATACCGCAGATGTAAAAAAATATTTCAGACGGAATTTGCTCTTTAACTTTTACAATATCCGAACCTGAAACTATGTATGCCGAATTTGTTTTTATAAAGGGAATGAAACGGCGGGCAAAATATTCCTCCATAGGCAATCTGGCAGGCGTAAGCGTTCCATCCAAATCAAAAAGATACAGAGATTCATTCGACACTTTTAATATATCCTCTTTTATCACTCGGCGCTTGAATTATATTGATTAGACAGACAACTAACGTCCCGAAATTACTCTCATAATAAGCGCTGTTATATAGATAAATTTTCTATTTTTTCTCTGTCCAATTATTCAATATTTACGACGAAAAATTGGCTTTGTTTTGTCCGCCGACTCCAAATTCCAAACAAACATTATATTTCCGGCAGACAGGGATTTCTGGAATATTATCTTTTGTTCTGTCTCCGCCGTTTGCAAAAACAAGATTTACATCGGGATATTTTTCGCGGCATTTTTTAATTCCATCGCAAGCTGAATTATCGCTGTCGTCAAATTCAAAAACTTCAACAACGCCTTTTATATTTTCACATATAATTTTGCGCGATTTAAAAGGCATAAAAAATTTTCCTTTCTTACGGATAAGCCAATCGTTAGAATTAAGTAATAAAATTACTCCGTCGCTTTTTGAAACGGCGTCTTTAATCAATTCTATATGTCCCTCATGAACAGGATCAAAACCGCCGCTTACAATATAATACGTTTTCTGATTTTTATTTTCCGTTTTTTGTTCCATAAAATCAAATTACTCCTTTTTCTTTAAGAATATTTTCAGAATATCTCCACACTCTATAACGAATTTTATTTTTCAATGATAATTTATTGTAATCAAATTTCTTAAAAATTCTTGTTTTCTCTAAACCCAACTCGGCAAAAATATCCCACCAAACATCCGCCTTTTTTGTCTCTCTATGCTTCCAAGGTTTCCAAGCGGCATAATGAAGTATTTTTGGTTTATATAAAGATTCCAGCAATTCTTCTTGCGCATAATGACTTTGAAATCCTTCTTTGGAAATAACATCCATTAAATATGGATATGAAATATATCTCAAGGAAATATATTTTACTTTATTATCGCAAGCTATATTCATCACATCCTGATCCGGCCACTTTTTTGCAATATTATCGTCATTGACTATTTCAATCATCTTTTCTTCCAAATTATCCCGCCTAATTTTATCTAAATTCATCACCCATATTCCGCCGGCAAAATAAGTGTCTCTAAATTTATCGCAATTCTCTTTTGAGAAATGCGACAATTCGTCTGGATCATTTTTTATAAAAGCATTTTTTACCGCGCCGATATATTGATTTTCTAAATCTAAATCACTCAACTCGGATATATCGTCCATAAAAACAACATCCACATCTGAATAAATAATTTTATCAAACTGTGGAAAAAACCTTGCGGCAAAACATTTAACTATTGCATCCGGAGTAAATTTTCTTAAATTTTTTTCTAAACCTTCAAAGTTTCCTCTGTCCCACTCTTGCCTCAAAAAACCTTTAACGTCTATAAATTCTAATTCGGCATTCTTATGTTTATTAACAATATTAAAAAGCAAATCCTGATTATATTCTGAAATATCCGAATGTAAAACGAACATTTTATAAACTATATCCGTCTTGGCATAATATAATAACGTATGAAATGCAACCGCCGCAGGAACAACATAATCGTTATTGAAAGAAAAAAATATTGGATTCTCGTTTTTCATATAATATCTCCTCGCATTAATAATCGCCCAACATTTACAATAATGAAATCGAAAAACCGACAAAATATAGTTGTTGTTTAAAGTTTTACATATTTTCCTCCTCTCCTTTGTCTTTCCCTTCGCTTGTATTAACTGTTAAAATACAAACTTTCCCGCCAAGTATATAGTATTTAATCTTATCATTATAAACCTTTTTTCTAAACAATGACAATTTAGAAAACAATTTGTATTTTGACATAACATAATCTTTATTCGGATTATCAACTTTAATCTCAAAGTTATGAGTCCTGGCAAATTCTTTCACTTTATTAAACATATCTATATAATCGCTATCTTTCTTTTTCGCTTCTTGACTATCCTGCAAATTCATAATAGAACCAGCTCTACGAAACCTATAATAGTATGAAACTTTCGGCACTAAAACTATCTTATTTGAATAATACAACGCAGTGACAGTAAACATAGGATCTTCCCCGTATCCGTATATTCCTGCTTCAAAACTAAGATTTCTGTCCTTAATAAATTCTGTCTTAAAAAGATATTTCCAAACAGTTAGATGTATAAAACCGTAAACATAGAGTTTGTCATTAGTATTTGTAAGAATGACATTTTGCGAAAAGCTTATAACAGACCAATCACATACCCCTCCCCCATCTACAAAAAATCGAAACCCACTACCAGCCATATCCGCTTGAGTGTCAACCGCCGCTTTTAGCATTTTCTCATAATAATCAAGATCTATATAATCGTCGCTGTCCATAAAATGAATATATTCGCCCTGCGCTTGTTTGATTCCGGCATTTCTTGCACTGGCCGCCAATCCTCTATTAG
Source organism: Elusimicrobiota bacterium (assembly GCA_031274365.1). Lineage (GTDB taxonomy): Bacteria > Elusimicrobiota > Endomicrobiia > Endomicrobiales > Endomicrobiaceae > Ectomicrobium. The sequence continues at coordinate 61,186 of JAISQF010000008.1, forward strand.
CCTGCTTTATAATTTTTATACGCGTATCTTGGCTTGCATATTTTTCATAAATTAAATGCGAACCATCGGTAGATCCGTCGTCAACTATTATTATTTCAAGGTTTCTATAAGTCTGAAATATTAAATTCTCCAAACACTGAGATAAATATTTCTCAACATTATAAACTGGAACTATTACGGATATTAAAGGATCTCGCGTCATTTTATTCCCCTCATCTGATGAATTTATAGAGTATTTCTTTATGTTTTTTATCTATCTTCTTTATACCAACCCTTTTCTATGTAATTTTTTATACAGGTATTTAAAAACTTTAAGCCTCAATCTTTGCTTAAAACTCATCAATTTTATTCTCTTTTCATTTTCAATTTCTCTTTTACGCATATATGATAACATCAATTCTTCATTATTTATGTTTTTAAGAACATTTGTAAACATCTCTAAATAAATTGGCTTAATGGATTTATTTACAATATCATTCTTAAAACAGTCTATTGCTTTTAATATTACTTCATAAGCATTAAGAAAAAAAGCGGCTTTATACTTATTATTATAAAATTCATTATAATCAAGATATATCTGGGCATTTAATGTGTTTTGTTCAAATAAAGAAAGAGAAGTCCACACTCCTCCCCCAAGTCTATATACACTTTCTACATTGTTAACATATTTTGCTTTTCCATATTGCAGATGCATCATAAATCTCCCTGCATCAGCTCTAAAGGAAGCCTCCGAAATCGTCCCTACAGCTTTACTCATTATATCAGGAACTCCTTTCTTAAAAATAACATTCCTAAAAAACGCGCCGCTTGTTTGAGGAATCAACAGACTCCAATCGATAATATTATCTTGAGAAAAACTGGCTTCTTTTTTTCCATCCTCTCTAAAATATTTATAAGAAAGTTTTGCCTCGTCCTCATAGGAACATAGTATATTGGTAAAATAAATCGTATACTCGGGATGTGTCTCAAAAAAATCAAAAGCCCTTTGAAGTCTGTTTTCATCAGTCCAATAATCGTCAGGATCTAAAACGCAAAAATAATCAGTTTTGGTAAGAGAATATGCTCTTATGAGATTTTTAAGAATACCTCTTTCATTATCGTTTGATAAAAGAGGATATATGTTTGAATATTTACTTGCATACTCCTTAATAATATTGAGAGAATTATCCGTTGAATTATCGTCGGATATTACTATTTGATAGTCAAAATTTGTCTTCTGAGAAAGAACTGAATCTATCGCTTGTCTTATAAACTTTCCTTTATTATAATTCAGCATTATGACAGTAAACCTATATGCACTCATCTATCTATCCTTCTTGCGGATATCTACTTATATTCTCGAATTCCAAATCACTTTTCACTTTTGTATATAACACACAATCTTTTATATTTCCCTACTTTTCTCTCTCATTTTACTCTATATAACTCCTTTTTTTAGAATACTATCAGAATATTTCCGCGCTTTATGCGGCATACTTTATTTATCATTTCCTTCGCTTGTATTAACTGTCAAAACACAAATTTTCCCGCCAAATATATAATATTTAATTTTATCATTATAAACTTTTTTTCTAAACAATGACAATTTAGAAAATAATTTATATTTTGACATAACATAATCTTTATCCGGATTATCAACCCTTATTTCAAAATTATGACTTATTGCAAACTCTTTGAGCTTATTTCTCATATATAAATCATCATTGTTTCTTTTTTTTACTTTTTCACTGTCAATCATATTTGTAATAGAATTATAAGAATCTCTCCTATAATGATACATGGCCTCCGGAACTAAAACCACTTTATTTGAATAATACAGCGCAGGAACAGAAAACATACTATCTTCGCCGCAACATCTTCCTTCTTCAAAACTAAGATTTTTATTCTTAACAAATTCGCTTTTGAAAAGAAACTTAGTAACTCCTGGATATCTCAGACACTCGGAAACATGGAGTTTATCGTAAACATTTGTAAGAATTGCATTTTGCGAAAAGTTTATCCCAGCCCAAGTCACTCCGTTGCTTCTAAAAAAACAAAGCCTGCTGCAAGCAATATCCGCTTGAGTATCAATCGCCGCCTTTATCATTTTCTCATAATAATCAAGATCTATATAATCGTCGCTGTCCATAAAATAAATATATTCGCCATGCGCCTGCTTCATCCCGGCATTTCTCGCGCCCGACGGTCCTTTATTAGCCTGCTTTACAATTTTTATACGCGGATCTTTGGCGGCATATTTTTCATAAACCAGATGCGAACCATCGGTAGATCCGTCATCAACTATTATTATTTCAAGGTTTTTATAAGTTTGATATATTAAATTTTCCAAACACTGAGACAAATATTTCTCAACATTATAAACTGGAACTATTACGGATATTAAAAAATCTTGCGGCATTTTACTTTCCTCGTCTAATGAATTTTTTAATGTCTCTTTATGTTTTTTTATATTTTCTCTCAAACATGTGGCAATTTCACTTCTGATTTAGAACAAACATAGACTATCCATCTTTTCCCTCGCTTAATTTAACCGTCAAAACACAAACTTTCCCGCCAAGTATATAGTATTTAATTTTATCATTATAAACCTTTTTTCTAAACAATGACAATTTAGAAAATAATTTATATTTTGACATAACATAATCTTTATCCGGATTGTCAACTTCATACTCAAAGTTATGACTTCTCGCAAATTCTTTGAGCTTATTTAACATATATATATGATCGCTGTCTCTCTTTCTTGCCAGCTCATTATTAAACGCGCTTGAGATAGCGTCTAATCTTTTGAACCTGTAATGTAATTTTACATCAGGGACTAAAACTACTTTATTTGCATAATAAAGCGCCATATTAGAAAACAGCAAGTCCTGTCCCATACGTCCTTCTTCAAAACTAAGGTTTTTATCTCTAACAAATTCCGTTCTTAAGAGATATTGCCAAGCGGCCAGAGGGGCGGCGGGACGATTTATATAAAGTTTGTCATAAATATTTGTAAGAATAGCGCTGTGAGAAAAAGTGTTATACCCCCAAGACATATCATCCCAATGTCCTCCCTCGCCGTCTCTAAAAAAAACAAAGCCTCCGCAAGCCATATCCGCTTGAGTATCAACCGCCGCTTTTAGCATTTTTTCATAATAATCAAGATCCAAATAATCGTCATTATCTATAAAATGAATATAATCGCCTTTAGCTTGCTTAAAACCAACATTGCTTGCAGCTGACGGCGACGGCCCTTTATTTTCCTGCTTTATAATTTTTATACGCGGATCTTGACTTGCATATTTTTCATAAACCAGATGCGAACCGTCTGTAGACCCATCATCGACTATTATTATTTCAAGATTTTTATAAGTCTGAAATATTAAGTTTTCCAAGCATTGAGATAAATATTGTTCAGAATTATAAACCGGAATTACTACGGATATTAAATGATTTTGCGGCATCGCTCGCTCCTTTGATTATTTTTTCACGTTAACTATCACTTCCGCCACATCTATATTTGATTTTTTCTTATAAACTTTGCACAATCATCATATTCTCCTTAAATATTTTTCTCTTATCATTCTACGTTTATTTCTAAAAGGAATAAAATTTGTTAAAAATTGTATCCCTTTGCGCATAATTCTATTTATCATTTTATTATGATACTCATTTCGTTTTTTTAATAACTCATATTTATCTCATACTCCATATATAAATATTACTTGCAAATCTTATTTATAAAAAAACAAATTAAAAGCCGCGTATATCAATAAAACTAAAATTATAAAACAGATTGCACCTTTATAAAACCTCATCTTATGTCTTATATAAGATCTAATTTCATCCCGCGCATTATTTGTATTTTCCCTCGCAATTTCCACAGAAATATCCATAATTATTTTTTCATAAGAATATGTCTTACGGGCATAATGCCACCAAAAACTGCTCCAAAATAAATCTGTTCCGCGATACCAAGGCTTAAAATAGCCTGCGTAATGGATAATATATGGGTTCTCTTGCGCTTCTTTAATTTCATCTTGACCAAATATCAAAAATATCCTATTATGAAACCTCTTGTCTGATACAATAACTGGACAGAAATTATATTTAAGATTTAACGGATAAATTTTATTAAAACATACCTTGTTTATGATATTTTGATCAAAACCTAAAAGCTTGTTGCGATCTTTGCGAGACTCCTCTAAGAAAATTGGAAAAATATCCATCTCTCTCATCAGCTTCAGATTCATAATTAAAACACCGGCATTAATATACTGATCAAGTGAAGGAATACCATACTCTTTATAATGTTCATCAGGAATCGTTTGCAAACAAATCCAAGGATCACGAACCCCTGCAACTAGATACCCTGCCCCATATTCTCCTGCCATTTTAAATCTCGTCTCATACATCTCTGATAAATCACAATTAACTACTAAATCAACATCAAGACATATGCAAAAATCATATTTTTCAGGTAGTAATTCACATGCTTGTAATCTATAATATACTTCTTTGCCTAACGGTTTTGCCATGTATGAATGTTTGAAAGTATTTTCAGCATATATAAAATTAATTTTATGCCTATAATATTTTTCTATTTCTGAAACAATTATTCTTTTTGAATCCTCTAAAAAATCATTGCTGATAAGAAAATAAAAATCATAAATAGTATTTTCATTAGCATTTTCTAAAATAGAAACTACCGTCACGCTTGCATACGCGGCGAAATACTCGTTTGACGTCATAACAACCGGAATTACATTCATTACAATACCTCTTTATTATTTTTTCTAATACTCCATAATATAAATAAAATTACTCTGTAACTCTTATTTATAAAAAAACAAATTAAACACCGCGTATATCAATAAAATTAAAATTATAAAACATATTGTAATTTTATAAAATCTCATCTTATGCCTTACATAAGATCTAATTTCATCCCGCGCATTATTTGTATTTTTCCTCGCAATTTCCACAGAAATATCCATAATTATTTTTTCATAAGAATATGTCTTGCGGGCATAACGCCACCAAAAACTGCTCCAAAAGAAATCTGCGCTGCGAAACCAAGGTTTACATTCGCCCACATAATGGATAATATATGGTTTTTCTTGCGCGGCATCAACTTCATCTCGGCTTAATTCTTTATAAAACTCTTCTTTTGGAATATGTAAATAAAAATTATACTTAAGATTTAATAGATAAATTTTATTAAAACATATTTTATTTATGATATCTTGATCAGCCAAAAGATGCTTTTTGCGAGACTCCTCAAGGAAAATTGGAAAAATATCCATCTCTCTCATAAGTTTTAAATTCATAATTAAAACACCGCTATTGATATATTGATCAGATGAAGGAATGCCAAGCTTTTTACAATAATCAGGAATGCGAAGAATTGCAATACCTCGAACCCCTGCAACTAAATACCCCCCCCCCCCCCCCGTCTCCTGCCATTTTAAGTCTTGTCTCATACATCTCTGATAAATCGCAATTAACTATTAGATCACAGTCAAGATATATACAAAAATCATATTTTTCAGGCAGTAATTCGCATGCTTGCAATCTATAATATGCTACAAGACTAAGATAAGGCACATAATATGAAGAATTAAAGGTATCCCCGACAGATATAAAATTAATTTTATGTCTATGATATTTTTCTATTTCTAAAATAATTATTCTTTTTGAATCCTCTGAAAAATCATTACCGATAAGAAAATAAAAATCATAAATAGTGTTTTCATTGGCATTTTCTAAAATAGAAACCATTGTCACGCTTGCATACACAGCAAAATCATTGTTTGACGACATAACAATTGGAATGACATTCATACAACACCTCTCTTATTTTTTTACCGCGGGATTTCCAATCACAACAGCGCCGTCTTCAACGTCTTTTGTCACAACGCTGCCCGCTCCGATTAGTGCATTCTCGCCTATTGTAATTCCAGGAAGTATCGTCGCATTTCCTCCGACAGAAGCGCCTTTTTTAATCAATATTTTCTCCAACTTAAAATTTTTATTACCCGATTTAGGATACTTATCATTACAGAATGTAACGTTTGGACCTATAAAAACATCATCCTCTATTTCTATCCCGTCCCAAATTTGAACTCCGCATTTTATCGTCACATTGTCCCCGACAATCACGTCGTTTTCTATAAATACATTTGCGCAAATATTGCAGTTTTTTCCTATTTTTGCGCCCGGCAAAATAATGCAAAACTGCCAGATCTTTGTCCCCTCGCCGATATTTTCGCTTTGAACGTCGGACAATTTATTTATCATTTTTTCTTGCATTTTAAGAATTCCTCATAATCTTTAATATATTCTTTTTCATTATAATATTGATTTGCCAAAACCATTATTACGCAGTCTTTAGAAAAATTAACAAACTCTCTCCATATATTTCCCTCTATATAAATCGCTTTCAGAGGAGAATCTAAAGTTATTTTTTCCTTTCTATCGCCGTCGTCTAAATAAAAATCGCAGCTGCCGCTGACGCAAATAATATATTGTTTAAGATTTTTATGACTGTGTTTTCCCCTCACAAAATCTTTTTTAGTCCCAAAAATATAATATACCCTTTTAATTTCAAAAGGAATATTTTTTTCCGCCTCTAAAGCGACAAGAGATCCGTTTTTATCTCCAAAACTTTTAAGTTCGACAATTTTATATTCCATTATTTTGTTTTTTTCTCCATAACAAAAATTCTTCCACTCCTTCCTTAAAAGACGTCTTAGGTTCAAATTTAAGCAGAGTTTTTGCTTTCGAAATATCGCAGACAGTCCTTTCCACATCGCCTTTTTGCATAGGAAGATTTTTTCTTAAAGCTTTTTTTCCGACGGCTTTTTCAATGACCGCTATCATTTCATTTAATGTTATCGGCGAGCCTCCGCCGAGATTTATTATTTCATAAGAGCTTTTATCATAATCTATCGCCGCGCTTATTCCGTTTATAATATCGTCGATATAAGTATAATCTCTTTTAGAACTGCCGTCGCCAAAAACGGGAATTTCTTTGCCTTCTTCAATTAACTCCGCAAATTTTCTTATGGCCAAATCTGGTCTCTGACGCGGACCATAAACTGTAAAAAATCTCAAACATATTGATTTTATCGCATATAAAAACGAATATGTGTATATCAATTGCTCGCAAGCGGATTTTGTCATCGCATAAGGAGAAATCGGCTCGCTTACTTTTAAGTCTTCCGAAAATTTATCGGCCTTGCAATTGCCGTATACTGAGGATGAAGATGCAAAAACAAGTTTTTTAATTTCTTTTTTTTTCATCTGCTCTAAAACATTTAGAGTTCCCGAAATATTTGTCTGCACAAAAATTTCTGAATTTTCTATAGAAGCCCTGACCCCCGCGTTTGCCGCTATATGAATCACAGCGTCAATTTTATTTTCGTCAAAAACTTTTTCCAATATTTGTTTATCGCAAATATCTCCGCGATACAAGCGGTATTTTGGATTTTGCAAATTATGCCTGACATTATTTTCTTTAAGCGCCGGATCATAATAATTATTAAAATTATCAAGGACAATTATTTCTTTGCCTTTTAACAATAAAGCGTCGGCAAGACTTGAACCTATAAAACCGGCGCCTCCTGTAATCAATATTTTCATTTTTCCTCTTTATTTTAATTTAGATACAGACGCTTTTACTTTTTTTTGAAAACAACAATTATAAGAACTATTATTACAAACTTTCTTCTAAAGCGTCTCTTGTCGCTTGTAAATAAGCGTATCCATATTTTCTATCGGGCTCTAAATGAGCGCCTTCGGCCCATTCATTCCAAGCGTTTATAAAAACTATTTGCTCGTCTTTTTTATGATATTTTTTTGTCCATGACAAACAGTATTTAAGCCATTGTTTATAAAGCTCGGGCGTTAGTCCAAACAAAACGCTTCCATTATTTGGAAAACGCGGAGTATTGTCCCAAGACGGAAAACAAGCCTTAAATAAATTATATACGTCGTTTTTATCATTTAAGTAAATTTCATTTTTCACATAACTTTCCATATCGTAAATTCTGCCGTCAAAATTCGGATTAACATATCCAAAAATTTTCTTATCCGGAACATTAAGCTCTTTATTTTTATTACTTCTTAAATTGTGAGGAGGAAAATCCGCATAAGCGTCAAAACCCCACTCCGCAGTATCTTGAGAGTGAAACTCGCTTTCAAACATTTCGCTTGTTCTTGCATAAATCAAATACAATTCTCCGACATTATTTTCTTCTGCTAATTTTCTCAAACTTTCAAAAAAAGTTTTTACCGTTTCTTTATCAAAAAGATGAGGTTTATAAACGACTAATAAAATTTTTCCGTCTATTTTTATATATCTTGCGTCGCGCCAATAAGGCTCTATATCGTAAAAAAACTTCTCGACGTCGCCGGACTTAAACTCCTGCCGCATTATCACTTCTTTATCTCCGGCATCCCATTTTCTCGTCCAATTTTCCAAAGCCCAGCAAAAACAAAAAGGGAAATCCAAACTTTTATTTTTAAGATAATTATTAAAAGGTTTGTCCAATAATTTTTCTCCCGAAAACCAATAATAATAAGCGCAAAATCCATATACGCCGTATAATTTAGCCAATTCAATTTGTCTAAACATAATATCTTCATGAGACAAATCGTAAAAACCCACGTCTATGGGCAAACGCGGCTGATAATGATCCTTAAATAGAGGCGTAGCTTTTGTAACATTAAACCATTCCGTAAAACCCTGGCAATAATTACGGCTGTTTTGCTCTATCGGATAAAATTGAGGAAGATAAAAAGCTAAAAGTTTTATATCAAAAGATTTTGACGGCTGTGTTTTTGCTATGTCAACAAAACAATCTTTATTGTCTTTGTTTTCCAAATATTTAACAAATTCGCCGTAAAAAACGGCGTTCTCTTTATCTTTTATGAATTTTACAAACAATTTATTTCTAACTTTTTTTCTCAACTCTTTTTTAGGAATAAAAGCGCTTATTAAATTGATTAATAATTTTTTCATTTACTCTCCGAAAATATTTTTATATTTTTTAAGTTAAAGGAATAAGAGGCTTTGGCTCTCTTAACCGCGACTGCTTTTCAATTATTTTTTTAGATAATCTTATCCATTTTGAAATTTGGCGCTTGCGAAGCAAAAATTTAGGAATAAAGGAACGCATATCGTCAAACTTCCATTTGCCTTCAGAACTTCCCCGCCCAAAATGAGAACACATAATTTCATCCGTTCCTTTCATAAAAAATTCAAGACAATAAATTCCGGGAAAATATCTGCTTTTTATATAATTGTGTTTTGTATAAATTCCGTCAAAAACATAAAATTTATGATTTTGTCTAATACATTCTTTTCTAACAAGCCAGCCCGTGTCTTTTTGTTCCAATGAATTTCCATTATCCGAATTAGCCCAATTCTCGTCGGGACACAATGTCGGTGAACCTAACTCTTTATATTTTTGCGCGTCAAACATAGTCGCATAAACCTCGGGAAAATCTATGGGTTTATAAATATTAAAAACGGCGGGCGTCCCTAATAATGTATAACCGCCTTTTTGCATTTCATTTATAATATCGTCGTCCCAATACTTTCTCAAAAAAATACAGTCCGCATCCATTAAAAGAAAATAAGACGTGTCTGCTTTTGATATAAGCAAGTCTATTGATTTTCCGTGAGCGATGCTGGGCTGATCGTTTCCTTGTTGTCTTACTATAATTTCCGCATTTTGATAATTTTGAACCGCTTTGCGTAAATTAAGAAAATCCTCCGGCTTGCTTCCATTATCGCAAATTATCATTTTCCATTTTCTTTTTGTCAGTTTGGAAAAAGAAAAAAGCATAAGCTCTATAAAATGAGAAGTATTGTAATTAACCGTAAGAATTGTTATTTCCATTCTTAATCCCTTTTTAATTATTACCGCGCAAATTATTTTGCATATTTTATTACTTTCTCGGCGATAAATTCTCTATCGTCTCGGCTTACCCACCAACCCACGGGAATACAAAGATGCGTATCGTTAAATTTCTGGGCGTTTGGCAAATCCGCTTTGAAATCCTTAAACATTGAATGAATATCGTTTCTTGCATGAACTTTAGACGACATTATCCCGTCCTCTCCGAGTTTTTTCATCACTTCGTCGCGATTATTAAGATGAAGAGTGTAAAGCCAATAAGAACTTTTTGCGTCCGGATTTTGAGGAGAAATCGTTATCCCCGATTTTGCCTTAAACGCTTCATTATAAAACAGAGCGTTTGCGCGGTGTTTAGAAAGAATCTCGTCTATATGTTCAAAATTTTTAATTCCAATAATTGCGCAAACGTCATTCATATGAAATTTATATCCCGCTTCGGCAACGTCCAACTCGCACCTTAAATCTATCCCCTCTCTGATCGTTCTGTCTATTCCATACCAGCGCAGCAATTTTACGCGCTCATAATCTTTTTCAGATTTTGTCATCAAAATTCCGCCGTCAACGCTTGTAATATGTTTTATAGCTTGCAGAGAAAGAACCGTATAATCGCTGTTATTGCCGATTTTTTTTCCTTTATATTCCATACCCATAGAATGAGCGCCGTCTTCAACGGTTTTAATATTATATTTTTTTGCTATCTCGTTTATTTTATCAATCTCGCAAGGATTGCCGCCCCAATGAACCATAACTATCGCTTTTGTGTTTTTTGTAATTTTATTTTCTATGTCTTTTGGATCAATATTTCCAGTTATAGGATCCACATCAGCCCAAACAATTTTTGCGCCGGTAGATATTATCGGAGTATTTGTGGCTGTGCAAGTAATAGGCGTGGTTATAATTTCATTTTTATTATTGTTGAAATAACTTTTATACTCGTCCTGATTTTGAGCAAGATGATAAGAAAGATGCAATCCCGCCGTTCCGTTATTTAATGTCGTCAAATAAGGATTTCCAAAAAAAGCTCTTAACTTTTCTTCAAATTCCTTAACTTTCGGACCCTCGCCTATCCAACCGCTGTGAATTACGTCAAGCAAAGGGTTATCGACATTAGGCGACATAAAAACCTTAAATAAAGGTATGTTTTTTTTATTACTCATACTATTCTCCTTTTTTCAAAAATTCCATTTAATTTTATTTTTATTTTGTAAAAAACTTTTAATCGCTCTATGCCTTCTCTTAAATTTTCTTTTTAAGTTGCCTAACGTTATATGATAAAGAATATAATAAATTATCCTGTCTATAATAGAATAACTTGATATCTCAATAGCTTTAATAGCGTTGAAAGCGTTTATGCTGTCTTTATTTGTAAACGTTAAACCTCCGCCAAATCTATTATCTCCGTAAATTTTACAATATTGATAAACAAAATCTTTTATATATTTTTCAACCTTAAACGACGCGTTAAAACTATTCAAATTATGATCCTTAAAAAAATCTTTAAGAAATTCCGTGAACCCCACGATAAACGGACCTCTTGCATGCATTACGGGAAAAGGATTTGCATATGCCCTTATAACATACCAATCCGTTTTTGCGGCTTCATTTATGACATATTGAAAATCAAATTCTTCATTGCGATTGAGCATTATCAATTTAAGATTAGGGGACGCAAACAAAGCGTTATGAAACGCCGTGCCGTTAATTCCCGCGACAATTTCGGCGCCTTTAATAATCGATATTTGCTGCCTTAAAGATAATCTCTCGAGATAAACCGATACGAATCCATTTTTATTAAAAACTTTTTCCAAAGTTTCTTCGCCTAAAGATTCCGAATCAGTCCAAAATTTTCTTGAAAAAAAAATCTTTTTATATTTCCCCGGCTCTATATTTTGAGCCGCTTTATTAAAGGGTAAAATAAAATCGTCAGTATAATCGTCATATTGCTCGCTTGCAATCGGAGGACAAATAACCGTTCTAAATTTTGTCCAACTTTTAATATAAATAATATTGTCTCTTGGAATTTCCAATAAATCAAAAAAATCAATAATATATTCTGGCAATTTGTCGTCTTTGTTAATTATAAAAGCAATATTAGGATATTTATCTTTATTTTTAATGTAATAATAAAGTCTCAATGTGCTTTGTATCAAAAAATGACCGTAATGACATATAATTCTACCGCCCCAAATAACGTCTTTGTCAACAATATCAATGTCGTCGTCTGCCGGCAATGGCGGAATAAAATCTTTCACGTCATATCCCGCTGTGCCCGAACCCTCTACATATTTTTTATTTTCGTCTAAAACCGCAGCTTCATGTATCGTTCTATTAGTAGTCGTAAAAGCCGGCGTTATAACCGCATTCTTTACAAAAACAACTTCCCGCTCTTCTTTTCTCCAATGATTCTTATACCAAACTTTTTCAAAATCCTCTTTGGTTTTATCGTCCATATATAAACGTTTTATATTTTCATTTTTAATCATTTTTTATTTTCCAGTTTTTGATTATATCATTATAATAAAAAAGCATCTCACCGGCAATTTTTTGCGGAGTTAGTTTCATAACTCTCAAAACGGCTTTTTTGCCTATGTCATCCAGCTGTCCGGCGCTTAAACTCATTATTTTATTTAAGCCGCAAAGTAAAGACGCCGAATTATAAGCTTTGCACAAAAAACCGGTTTCTCCGTCGGTAATTATTTGATCAAAACCCGCGTCCCCGCAGCCCAGAACAACTTTCCCCAAGCTCATAGCTTCAATACATGTGTTTGGAAAATTATCGTATCTTGACGGTAAAATCACAGCTCTTGCATTTTTAATTATCGGATAAAGCGACGAATGCTGCTGACTGTCTATATAAATTACTCTGTCTTTATACTCTTTAGAATTTTTAATTATTTTATCTATCGGATAAGAATTATTTTTTTTATCTTTATTTTGTTTTCCCACAAAAGCAAAATGCATATTTTTATAAGCGTCTAAAAAATCATAAATAATTTCGGCTATCTCTTCAGAGCCTTTTAATGCCCAGAGAGTTCCAAAAAACAACATATAATCCTTGCCCTTTAATCTCTCATTATAAACCGAAAAATCCTCGTCTTTATTGTATTTAACAAAAGGAGTTTCTATAGTTTTTATTTCATTTTCTAATCCTAAATCGGCTTTTATAAAAGCATTCGTTTTATTTGAAGGACCAAAAATAAATTTAGACGCTTTATACATTTCTCTCTCGTTATCCGCCTCGGCTTTATTTACATATCCCGCGGCTTCCTGATGCAGCTTTGCATAACTTGAAACTCTAACGCATGCAGGAATATAAGAAAGAGGAAATTGTCCTAATGACAAATAACTAGCGTATTGAATAATGTCAATTTTATATTTTTTATTAAAATTCTCAAGATAATCTCTCACGACCATAGCGCTTGGATTTGCAGAATTTCTATATTTCTTAAAACCAAAAATATTTCGTCTTTTTATAAAATGCAAATGAATGCCGTTATAATTTATTTCTTTTTTTACGGAACCCACGACGACAACATGAATTTCATTTTCCATTTTATTTAATATATCGGTTATTTTATGCAAATAATTGGCTAACCCTCCGGCGGGGATAAGACCCGTTTTAGGCTCTATAAATTCGGGCGAAACAAAAACAATTCTCAATTTTCCGTCGGATAACGATTTGACTTCATTTTTTTTACAAGAAAAAATCATATAAAGCCTCTTATATATTTTTTTGATCATACCACGAATCCGAAACCACAAGTTGATATAAAACTTTCTCTATGGAAAACAATAAAATCGCATTGCTTTTGGACATATCTATGTCGCTGTTAGACGGATCTTTCCAATCTTGCTCAGCCGTCCCTTCATTATTTATAAGGAATATCTCCTCGCCTTCATAAGATAAAAACACAAATCTATTTTTTGTTTTTGAAAATAAACTTTTCCCCATCGACGAATATGGATCGCTTATATTTAACGCGTCAATTATCGTCGGAATAATGTCATTTTGAGAACCTATTTCTTTTATCAAAGCATGCTTAAACAAAGACGGCGCATATATAATCATTGGAATCTTAAATCCTCTGTCGGCCGGAGTTTTCTCAAGCTCTGAGCTGTCTCTGCCGACCGTATAAGCCTGATGATCTGCAAGAAGTATAAAAATAGTTTTGTTAAACCAAGGCTGTTTTCTTGCTTTTTGAAAAAACTGTCCAAGAGAATAATCGGCGTAATAAAGCCTGTTTAGATAACCCATTTTTTCCGTTCCGTCCTCGGGATATTTTTCTAAAGATTTCAAAATCGTTTTTGCATAAGGAATATGAGTGGTGGTGGTGAAGATAAAAGCAAAAAATGGGCGCTTTAATAAATTAACTTTGTCAAGAAAAAATTCAAACGTTTCAAGATCATAGCCTTTGCTTATTTGAACATAATCGTTTTTGACGGGAATATCTTCCTTAAAATAAGCGTTCTTAAATCCAAGAAAATTGGCGACATAATAGGCTTTATCCGCTTCTCTTTTGTCGCCGGCTACAAAAACATTATCATAACCGTTTTTTGCAAGCATAATGGGAAGTCTTATCTGTTCAAAATTTTCAAGCCCATGCGCCATATAAGGAATGCCTTTAATAAAAGGCATACTGTAAAAGATAGACATCATCCCCATCAGACTTCTTTGTCCATTGGCGTAAAATCTATCAAAGACCAACGCGTCTTTTATCAATGCGTCAAAGTTTGGAGTGACTCCGTATTTGGATCCGGACAATGAATCAATATAATCTTTCTGCCAGCTTTCAAGCAAAATAATAACGATATTATAACCTTTAGCGTTAACGTTAAACTTTATTCTTTTTCTCATCAACGGAAATTTTTCATCATAAAAAATCTCCTCGTCATTATCTATTAAATTACTTCTCACAACTTTCAAAGCGTCGCCATAATCGATATTTATTTTGTTAGGAAACCTTCTTTCTCTCAAACTTTCAAAAGAGGTGAACACGCCGTTTAATATCAATTCGCCGCCGATATGCCCGCCCATTGAATAGGCCTCGACTATATCAAGAGGAGTTTTGTCTATCCTTCCTCTAAAAGAGAGGATAATTAAAACGACTAATATTATAAATGTTGCAATGTTAAAAAAAACTTTTTTATTAGGCGGACAATAATATTTATCTATCGCCTTAAAAGAAAAATAAAAAAGCAAAAATGACACGACGACAATAATGAAAGTTACATAAATATAATCGCCGAAAGCCAGACTGAGAAAATATGTGAAATGATCGCCTATTAAAAGAGGTTCCGTGGTGAAATGCTTTAAGAATAATTTGAAATATATTATGTCGGCTGCAAGTAAAAAAGAAAAAGTCAAAAGAAAAACATTCATAAAAGCGCAGCATATTTTTATTAAACGTTTGGAATCTGTCGGAATATTTATCAATAAAATAAACAGTCCGTAAAAAACCGCTGTCACTATAAGGTCAAAACGAAAACCTTCTATGAAAGAAAAAAACACTTCCTCAGGCGATAGTTTTTCAAAAAATTTATACGACGACAAATACAAAACGATTCTTCCAATAAAAAAAACAACGGCTATTATTGCCGTATAAACCGCCGATAATTTTAATCTAAAAAAAGTTCCTCTCGCTATTATCATATATTTTAGGCCTTTTGCGGCTTAGAATAATTTTTGGAGTAATATTTTGTTAATTTCTTTGCTCTGCGTTTTTTCTCCAAATACTTGCGCGGCTGATGAACAAAAAAACCATGTCTGCGATATTTGTCGTCAAACAATAAATACTTTATCATAGAAGCCTGCATTTTTAGAGCTATGGGTAAAAGTTTATTTATTATTTCTTTATTAAAATCCGACGCGGGGATAAAATTTGCCGAAAACTCAACCGACGTATCGCTGCAATGCTCTCCGTCAAAACCTATATGCTGCGCCAAACAATTTTTAGCGACCGTTATTCTGATATTATTGTCAAGCAAAAAATCTGAAAACTTAAAATCAATCGCTCTCGCTTTTGGATCTTGGCGTAAAATAAAATCGCTTAAAACTTTTTTGCTTACGCATATTCCCGCAAAACCGACGTCTTCTTTATAAACAAATTCTCCGTCAAAAAATAAATCCCTGTGAAGTTCGGAATTATATAAACCCAAGAAACCGTCCGTCTTATTAAAATTATTAAATATATAATCTATCGCGTCGGGTCTTAAAAGCAAATCGGAATCTAAAATCGCCAAAACGTCGCAGTCTGTCTTTATAAAATATTTCATAATATTATAATAATGTATGTCTATGTCTATTTTCTCGTCGGCATTTATTATTTTTGTATTCGGACGGTTAAACAATTCTTTGAGATAATTTTCGTCAAACTCGTCGCTGCAATCGTTAAAAACGACAATCTCCGCTTTATCAACATTTGAACATTCATAAAGGGATCTCGCCGTAATTTCCAAATATTCCTTTCTATTATAAACGGGAATTGCTATAAAAAGTTTCATATCATTTCCTTAAATTTATTAAAAATTTTATTGTTGTCAATATTGTTTATATCGTTTTCAATTTTTCCATTTTGCGCGTCGGCATTTATAATCACGGCGTTTGAATTATTAGGTCCCCAAATTATATCCGTCTTTTCTTGTCTGAAAGAAAAATCTAAATATAGCCCTATGGTCTTTTTATTAAAAGCCGAAGCTATGTGAATAATGGAAGTGTCCGGAGAAATAACGATATCGCATTCTTTAATAAAAGCCGCGACCGAAAGAATAGAATTCAATCGGACTGCAATTATATTATTGTCCGCTTTTTCAATATTTTTAATACTTTTATAATTGTACGGAGGACATAAAATATAAACGCCGCATTTTTGCGTTCTGGTAATTCTCAACGCCAAATCCCGCAATTTTTCATACTTAAAAGTTCTGTGCTTGCTGCTTGCAAAAGGATTTATGACGACTTTTATTTTGCCGCCGCTTTTATCAAGATATTTTTGCGCTTCGTTTTTTTCTTTTTGCGTAAAGAAAATATCGTAATCCAAATTCGGATTATCTATCCCCAAAATTTTTAGCACAGCTTTATGACGATTAACCATATGCGTATCAAAGAAATTTTCGTCGATAGATAAATCATAAGTATTGTAATTTTTCTTTGAAAAACCTATGAGAAAAAACGGATTTATAATCCTTAAAAATAAAAGATGAGACGGACGGGGATTGAATTCAAAAAAATCAATCAAAATTCCGATATGTTTTTCTCTCAATCTTTTATAGATTTTCAGATCTTTACAAAACTTTCCACAAACTTCAAAAATCTCATCAACGTTAGGATTATATTTAAGCGTTTCTTTTCCGTTTTTCCCGCACAAAACAAAAACTTTTATATTTGGATATTTCTTTTTTATTTCTCTAAACTCTATTGTGGAAATTATCATATCGCCTATTCTGTCGTCGTGTATTACAAACAAAACGGAGCGGAATTTCAAAACGTCTAAAATTCCCTCCGATTTATAATAATTCCCGTCAGCCAGTTTTCTTTCTTTTTTATCAAACAAAAATTTCGCAAAAGCCGTTCTTATATTTCTTGAAATAATATTTAATTGTCCCATTTTTATTTTTGTATGGCCGGCATTACGGAATGTTTTACATCTTCAATCATATTACAATAACTGCATGCGTTAAAATATATGTTTGAATAAAATGCAAAATAATCTCTTTGCATGACCGGTTTTTTGAGATCTAAATATTCCACGCCTTCTTGCTGAAAACAAATATCATACATCTTAAAAAAAGCCGCGCGGGGACACACAAATAAAGAATCTAAAGTGAGAGAGACGCATTGAAAAGGACATATTAGAAAATTTTTTATATTTTCCTTACGGGAACGTCCATAATTTTTAATTTGAGAAACGGGATACCAATTGGCGTTTTTTGTTGATGAAACGGGCACTCCGAAAGATTTAAGTTTTGCTTTAATTTCTTTTATTTTCAATTTGCCCGATATTTCTTTATTTGCCGAATAATCCGATATAAAAAGACGAACTTTTGAAAAAAGAGGCTTGCTGTAACGCTTAATCAGCATTATTATATTTTCAGGAATATCCATCGTGCCGTTTGTTACCAATTTAACTTTTCTTACTTTAGGATGCTCTAAAGAATATCTCAAAATTTTTTCCAAATCCCTGTTTAACAAAGGTTCTCCGCCGAGCAAAACTAATTTGTGAAGTTTTTTTATATCAAAAAGCAAATTATCAAGATATGTTTTATATTCCTCAAAAGTCATGGAATAATGTTTATCGTTGTCAATGTCGGGAATATAATTAGCGCAATCTTTGCATTTTAACGTGCATCTTGTCGTAATGGCAATTTCGACATAAGGGATTTTCTTAAACAAAAACAAATTAATTAAATTCTTTATTTGTTTATTTTTTTTTATTCCGGTCTCGGAGAGATTTTTTCTCATCTCTTTTACGGCCAAAATATATTCTTTGATTTTAGGTCTTGTTTTTTGTAGGCGCATTTAATTTCCTTAATTTAGATTTAAGTCCCTGATTTCCATGAATTAAGATATTTTTCTTGCTGCGCCGTAAGTGAGTCTATTTTTATTCCCATAGCGTTTAATTTAAGTCTGGCTATCTCTCTGTCTATCTTCTCGGGAACAACATAAACTTTTTTCTCAAGTTTTTTATAATTGTTGACTAAATATTGAGCCGACAACGCGTGATTGGCAAAAGACATATCCATAACGCTTGCGGGATGACCTTCGGCCGCGGATAAATTTATAAGTCTGCCGTCGGCTAAAATGCAAATTGTCTTGCCACTTTTTAACGTAAATTCTTCGACAAAATCTCTTACTATTTTTGACGATTTAGACATAGTTTTTAGAGCCTCCAGATTTATCTCGTCGTTGAAATGCCCGGAATTGCAAACAATCGCTCCATCTTTCATCAATGGAAAATGATGTTTATCTATAACGTTTATATCGCCCGTAAGCGTTACAAAAATATCCCCTTTTTTCGCGGCTTCTTTCATCGGCATAACTTCAAACCCGTCCATAGCGGCTTCTATCGCTTTTAAGTGATCCACTTCCGTAACTATAACATGCGCGCCTAAACCTTTTGCTCTCATGGCAAAACCTCTTCCGCACCAGCCGTATCCCGCGCTGACGACAACTTTTCCAGCAAGCAAAATATTTGTAGCCCTGACAATTCCGTCTATAGTCGATTGCCCCGTGCCGTATCTATTGTCAAAAAAATGTTTTGTAAGCGCGTCGTTGACGGCAATTACGGGATATGCAAGCGCTCCGTCTTTTTCCATAGCTCTCAAACGTATCACGCCGGTCGTCGTCTCTTCCGCTCCTCCGATTATATCTTTTAGAAGTTCTCTGTGTTTAGTAAAAACAGCGGTCACTAAATCGGCTCCGTCGTCTATGGTGATATTTGGTTTTATTTTTAACACCGAATTTATATGGCTGTAATAAACTTGATTGTTTTCTCCCTTTATGGCAAAGACGGGAATATTATAATGTTTGACAAGAGACGCCGCCGCATCGTCTTGCGTGGACAGAGGATTTGAAGCGCAAAGATAAATTTCAGCTCCGCCCGCTTTTAACGTTATGGCCAGATTAGCAGTCTCCGTAGTGACATGCAGACAAGCCGCTATTTTTTTTCCTTTCAAAGGTTTTTCTTTTGCAAATTTTTCTTTTATCTGCTCTAAAACGGGCATTTCTTTTTGAGCCCAAAGAATTCTTTTTTTGCCATGCTCTGCTAATTTAATGTCTTTAATATCATAATTCATTTTCTATTTCTCTCCTCTATTGCCTTTTTTACAGGCTCTATATATTTGTCCATAATAGGATCAAAAACGTCGTTTTTATCGTAATAATTAAAAAGAGATCTGTTGCGCTCAAGAACATTTCCGTCAGCGCAGCCTTTCTTGATTTTTTCGTCATATTCTTGCCAAGACTTACAATAATAATGATTTATACAAATTTTCTTTTTTGAAATAGGGCTAAAATATTTATTGGTATAAGGATAAAAATCAAATATTTTCTTATTTTCGTCAACCGACAAACCGTAAGGAAAACACCAATGAGGATTTAACATTCCTCTAATCGCCCTTGGATTAACTATAACTTTTGAATTAGTAATATAATCATCAGCCGCATGATATTTATAATTTTCAATCAGCAGACCTTCCCGCCTCGTTTTATGACCGGAAGAACCGTATAAATTCCAGCCGATAAGTATTTGACAATAATCATTAAAATCTTTCAAAAAATCCGTAATCTTTTCATCTTTTAATGGAACAATAAATTCGTCTAAATCAATAATGGCAAGCCATTTCGTTTTATTTGCGTATTTACACATAGCGTCCATATAAGCATAGCATTGCTGCGCTTTTCCGGGACAATCTATAAGTTTAACAATGCCCGCTTTTACATAAGGCGATAAAATTTCTTTTACATTATCGGTGCTTTCATTATCATAAATATAGAATTTCTCAACGCCCACTAAAAGATGAAATTCTAACCATTCCCGTATATACCGCGCTTCATTTTTTATAATTGAGACGACGGATAATTCATTTTCAAAAGATATTTGTTTATCTTTTTTTACATCCGGATTATAATTGCCGAGAGTTTTTTGGAATTTATCAAAACTCAAAAATTCATAATATAAATAATTCATAAAATGAATAAAACCCATTTCAAATGTCGCATATAATACGGCTTTGCGCCAAGGTTTATAAGGAATAGCGTTGGCAAGAATTTTTCGGAAATATCTTTCCCTTAAGATTTTCCGTCTCAGATCCATAAAAACTCCTCGTATATTATATTCCCGACAATTTTTTTAACTCCGCGGCTTTATTTGTCTGCTCCCAAGTAAATTCCTTATCGCGTCTTCCAAAATGTCCATAAGCCGCGGTCTTAGCAAAAATAGGTCGGCGCAATTTCAAATATTCAATTATACCGTTTGGAGTAAGAGGAAATACTTTTCTAACAATAGGCTCTAAAATATTTCCGGCAATCTTTCCTTTTCCATGCGTGTTTATATAAACGGAAACAGGCTCGGCCACTCCTATGGCATAAGCAAGCTGAACGGTGCATTTTTCCGTAATGCCCGCCGCAACTATATTTTTTGCAATATGTCTTGCCATATAGCATGCGCTTCTATCGACTTTTGTCGAATCTTTCCCAGAAAATGCTCCGCCGCCGTGCGCGGCCATTCCGCCATAAGTGTCAACTATTATTTTTCTGCCCGTAAGACCGGTATCGCCTATCGGACCGCCAACCAAAAATTTTCCCGTGGGATTTATATAAATTTTTGTATTCTTATCAATACGATTTCCAAGAACGGGTTTTATTATCTTTTCAAAAATTTCTTTTTTAGATTTCTCAGTAATTTTTTTACCGCTTTTATCTAAAATTTCCTCAGTGTGCTGAGTTGAAATAACGACTGCGTCCACTCTTACCGGCTTGCCGTCTATATATTCCACAGTCACTTGGCTTTTTCCATCCGGCCCTAAATATTTCAATATGCCTTTCTTGCGAACTTCGGTAAGCCTTAAAGCAAGTTTATGCGCAAGCATTATTGGAAGAGGCATAAGCTCGGGCGTTTCTTTGCAGGCAAAACCTATCATCAAACCCTGATCGCCCGCTCCGCCGATATCAACTCCTTGGGCTATGTCCGGCGACTGGCTGTTTATAGCGTCTAATATCGCGCAAGTATTATAATCAAAACCAAAAGACGGTCTGTCATAACCTATATTTTTAATGGCTTCCTTTATAACCTCTCTGGGATTTATTTTTGCGCTTGTCGTAATTTCTCCGCCGACAATTAAAAGTCCTTTTGAAATAAACGTTTCGCAGGCGACTCTCGCTTTTGTATCTTGTTTCAAAATTGCGTCTAAAATAGAATCCGAAACAATATCGCAAACTTTATCGGGATGTCCTTCCGTAACAGATTCTGAAGAGAAAAAATAACCTCTGGAACTGCCGCTGCTTTTTACTAAACTCATAAAACTTCTCCTTTTATATAGGGACCGCCAAGCTCGAAAGCAAGACACGCCCTTGTATTTGCATATATGCATTATTCATTTATATACGCATACTCATATTATAGCACTAAACTTATATAAAAGAAAATTTATTGCTAAATCTCTTAACACATTAGACTTTTTGCTGTGTCTTTATTTATAGAGTGTTTTTTGCGAAAGCCGCCTTAAAAGGACGCGTCTATGAGCGAGATATTTTTTTGGATTATCATTTGACACTGTGTGAGACGCCCTACCTTATGTCGTAATGCGCGGGGGCGGCGAGTTTGGCAAATGCCAAAAAAATATAAGCGAATGTCCGCAGCGGCTGGAGACAAAAAACAAAAAAAGAAACCATAGCGGTCAGCGAAAAAAATAAAACAAAAACAACGGCAAGTGCCATCCCTATGAGATACTGCTATGGCAAAAACTAAAATCTATTATGTGTATGAGATTTTTCATTTGTCGCTTATGAAATCGTCGTTATTTTTTAGCGCTCAATTTTTCTTAAAATATTCAATCGTTTTAGCTATGCCTTCATTTATATCAACTTCCGGTTTCCAGCCTAAAACTTTCACGGCTTTTCCAAAATCTAAAAAATTCTTAAAAAGCTCTCCGTCGCGCTTTGGTTTCATATTCGGCTTTTTAGAACATCCCGTGATTTTGGACATAATTTTTATCAAATCAAGAACGGAAATGGTCTTTTTAGTTCCTATATTTATAATTTGATTATCGCCTTTCAAAAGAGATTTTACATTTGCGTTGACAACGTCGCCTACAAAAACATAATCTCTCATCTGTTTTCCGTCCCCAAAAACTGTTACCGGCTCGTTTGAAAGCATACGTTTTGAAAATATGGCGACAACGCCGGCTTCTCCAAAAGGATCTTGTCTTGGTCCATAGACATTGCCGTATCTTAAAATCGTATATTTAAGTCCATAAACTAAATGAAAAAATTTAATGTAATTTTCAACGCAGAATTTAGCTATACCGTATGGAGATATCGGATTTGCTAAAGCCTTTTCGTCGGGGGCTTTCTTGCCGCATTCGCCGTAAATTGTTCCGCCCGAAGAGGCGAAAATAATTTTTTTAGTTTTATTATTCACGCAAGCCTTCAAAACATTTATAGATCCGATAATATTAACGTTAGCGTCGTAAGCGGGATCTTCAACCGATTTTCTAACGTCTATTTGGGCCGCATTATGAATAACTATCTGCGGTTTTTCCTTTGCAAAAATTTTATCAATGGTTTTTTTATCGGCTATATCGGCTTTATAAAATTTTTCTCCGCGGTTTATATTTTCTTTTTTACCCGTCGATAAATTATCGATGACGACAACTTTATGTTTTTTTTCAATCAAAACATCGACTATATTTGAACCAATAAATCCCGCTCCGCCCGTAACTAAAATTTTCATTTTTATTCTCCCGTATATTTTATTAAATAATCCGCAACCGCCGTCTGAGCAAGAAAATGTTTTAAGAGTTTTTTATGCCCCTGCATTTCTTCAGACAAAATTGCGCGTCTTGGATTATTTTTATCCCACACAAAATATTTAATATTTCCGCTTTGGAAATTATATTCAATGGCAAATTTTTTGTCCATTACCGCCCCGCTGTCGTGAGAAACAATATTTTTTAACGCTCTTTTAGACAAAAGATTTTCTCCCATAGCCATATATTTAATATTTGATAAAGAAATGGAATACAGAGTGGGCATGATGTCTAAATGCGAACCAAAAACCGACATATCTATATTTTTTCGTCTCAATTTTTTAGGAATATATAAATAAAAAGGAACGCTTAACCTGTCGAGAAGCTCGCTGTCGGAGTATTCAAATAAACCCCAAAAATTATGATCTCCCGTAACGGCTATTATGGTATTGTCGGCGTATTTTGAATTCTTTATCTGGCTTATAAATTTTCCAAGCATTTGACATGCGTATTGATATGTTTCAAATCTCATTTTTGCAAGCTCTTTATCTTGAATTCTTACGCTTAAACTATCAGGAGGATTTAACGGAAGTTTTTTATAATCTTGCGGCAGAGAAAAAGGCGGATGATTTGTCATCGTCAAAACTTCTATGAATTTTCTTTTATCGTCTCTTTGCAAAATCTCATAAACAAAATCAAAAAGATAACCGTCGTAAATTCCCCATTGATTTCTTGGAAATTTTTGATCCATCGCTCCCTCGCCTAAAACTTCGTCAAAACCAAGACTTATCATAAAAGGCTCTAAACCTCTCCATCCCATATTCCCACCGTAAATAAAAAAAGTCTTATAATCCTTATCTTTATAAGGTTTTGGTCCCGCAAATTTATATTTATTATAAACATATTTTGATTGAGACAAATAAGACGACATAGGTTTTCTCGCCGTATTTGTAATTGTGGCTTCAAGACTGCCTATAGTTACATGATGACCGGGTAAAAAATTAAAAAAGACTATGTCCTCGTCAAAATGTTTTTTTAACTCGCCCAAAATATTAAATTCATCCGAATTATATTTAATTAAATCAGTCCCGAAACTTTCCATAACAATCAAAATCACATTTGGTTTTATATCCTCAATATCCTTATTATAAGCAAGAGCCGTTATCAAAGAATCCTCGGGGTTATCCTTAGGAATTTGCTCTATGTTTTTGTCCAAGAAATCCGCAAAAGCGCGTCTTATATCGTCACCATATCCCGCTTTGCTTATAAAATCAATATCTTTTTTTTCTTCGGCTCTGATTATCATAGCGTCTTGCATAGTAAAAAAACCGTTTATCGCCATTTTGTTGAGGAAACTATTTGTGGAAATTTCCGCATGAAAAAGACTTAAAGGAAACATATGAAAAGTTTGTCTTATAAGCATAAAATGTAAAATGCCGATAACAAATAACACCGTTATTTTTACGCTTATCTTTTCAGGCAGCGCGCCGCTTGTATTTTTTAATATCAATATTTTTTTTGAAATAAAATAAATCAAAAAATAAATAAAAATAAATCCTATAAATATTAAAATTAAATTATAATTTTCGGCAAACGTCGATAAAAGCGCTTTGGTGTCATCGTCAATTATACCGTAAGCCAAAATATTTAAATGGCTTTGAAAATATGAATAAAAACCAAAATCTATGCACAAAAAAACAAAAGCGCTTCCGGTTATCAAAGCGTAATACCACTTTGCCGCCGAGAAAAAATTCTTAAAATACCGCGTTTTTCCAATAAAAAACAAAACAATCAAAGAAACTGTTATGGGTATATTTATATATCCAAGCACAACCGCGTCAAAACGCGCTCCCATATAAAAAGTCTTGAACACGTCGAAAGCAAAGCCCGTTAAATCTATTCCTCTACCGTAATAGAAGAAAAAAACCGCTCTAAATATAGACATCAGAAATAAAAATATTAAATTTAATAAAATAATTTTTAGTAAAACCCGCCAAAAAAATTTCATATCAGAGCCCTCCTATTTTTATAAATTTTAAGTTAAAAATTATCACGTTTTTTATTTGTAAATAAAACGTCCTCTTTTGTCCGGCCGATAATTTGCGCTTCTATCGTATTGCCGATTTCATCGAAAGTTTTTTTATAAACGACGAAATAATATTGCTTGGAAGAATTAAACATCTCCATAAATTCATTTTCCTCTATATGAATGACATTCGGTTTATCCCTATAAAACATAAGCAAAGCGTTATAATATTTTGCCCTGTCCAATGTATAAATTTTATCGCCGTTATCGCCGACGGCGTTCATCTCGGGAAGTATTTTAACAGTGTTAACATAATGCTGATTATCTAAAGTTCTTGGAAAAAGTTTGAAAGCAAAACATAAAAATGAAAGCAACATCAACGCTGTCAATAGATATGAAATTACCGCATTACCGCCCTTTTTTCTAAAAACGTATAAAAGCCCGAATGCGCTTAACATTGAAAACGGAATATAAAGAGGCAGAAGAAAATAATATTTATGTCCGCTCATAGCCAAAAATAAAATTAAAGGAATATAAGCCCATATAATTATGAATTTTTCAAAAGATTGATTAAAGATTAATTTCTCTTTTATTATTTTTTTTATTGTTACAAAAGAACCGACAATCAAAAATATAAACCACGGCTGATAATTTGCCAAAAGTATATTTAAGTATGTTATGCGTCCGCTGTCGTCAAAAGGACTTGTCTCAAAATTTGCTCCCGTCAAAATTTTATAAGGAGTCGCCAAATATTCAATTAGAAACTTTTCTCCGTATTTATCATAAGCCGCTATATACCAAGGCAAAACGATTAAAACCGCCAAAATCAAAGACAGCCATAAATGTTTGTTTAGAAATATTTTTTTTCTTTCGGGAATAGTTAAAACATAGAAAAAAACGACGGGAATAATAAACAAACCGACCGCTTGCCTTATTGATATCGATATGGCAAGACAAATACCAAAGAGATAATAAAAAAGCGGCTTATCGCCGCTTACGGCTATATAAAAAGCAAAAACTGCAAAAGTAAAAAAAACTGCAAAATTACCGTCCGGATGAACCGCTCTTGAGTGATGCAAAAATTGTTGAGTCAAAAGCAAAACTGCAGCGCTTATAAAAGCAAATTTATATCCACGCCTTTTAGACAAAAATAAAAACACAATTATAACGCAGGCAAAACCCAATACGGCCGCCGGAAGTCTCATTGCAAAATCACTAAACCCTAAAAGCGCGCCCGACAAAGCGTATATCCAATAAAAAAGATGGCCTTTGCCGCTTGTAAAATCAATTTCATTGTCGGCGTTAACAAAGGTTATATAGTCGTTATTTATGACCATATTTTTTGACAAATTCGCATAATAATATCCATCGGTAGAGAGAGGATTTACGGATAAATTATTAAACAATAAATAAGCTGAAAATATAATCAAGGCTAAAAATAAAAAATTTCTGTTAAATTCTATATCGCCTTTTAGGAAAGATTTAACAGAAATTTTTATTTTAGATAAAACTTTTATCATAAAATTGCGCTCTCCTTTGATTTAAGAGTTATCTAATCTTTCTTTAAGTTTAGGAAGAAATCTTAATATATCGTCATTATACTCGCTTTCCGAATTGTTAAAATTAGAAAGTTTATTTGTATTGCGAAGCTCGCGAGACAGACATTCCTCTTCCGATTTAGACCAATAATGATTTACTTCAATAATGTCAGTCGTCGCACCTATGACCGACGGATCCTCCAAATAAGGCATTTTTCTTTCATCAACCGGCATACCGATAACGGAAGAATAATGCTCATAAATTTTCCCGCAAGCCGCGCGGGGATTTATAATGGATTTACCCGTATTATCATTGACCACGCTGTCAACGGTATTTTCCGAACTTTTTCTCGAATAAAGATAATTTTCAATAACTAATCCATTAGGTTTTGTTTTGTGTCCGCAAGAACCAAAAAATTTATAATGAATGGTAATTTGGGAAAACGCCTCGTAAGATTTCAAAAATTCAGAAATTGTGTCATGCTTTATAGGGACTATAAATTCATCAATATCAAAAACGGCCATCCATCTTGTTTCTTTTTTATATTTGCGCACAGCTTTTGTATAAACTTCTATTTGAGGTTTTGGCCAAATATCGCCCTTAAAAGAAAATGTATGATAAACGACTATTCCTTTATCTATATAAGGTTTTAATATTTCATAAGTATTGTCTTTTGACTCATTGTCAAAAAAATAAAATCTTTCAATCCCCAAAAGCAAGTGATATTCAATCCATTCTTTTAAGTAAGGAGCTTCATTTTTTGAGCAGACCAAAGCGCTTAAATAGACGGGAAATTTTGTATTATCCTCAAAAGCGTAACGCTTGCAGTAAAATTTGAGTTTCAACATAGACTTTCTCAAACTTCTGCGCTTTTCTTTTATAGGTATAAAAGAAGTTATAAATAAAACAAATATTTTCCAGATTCTAAAAAACAGTTTTAACGCGGTGTCCATTCTTTTGCGCTCCCAATTTATCTATTGGCCGCTTTTTTTACCTCTTGACGGTTTTTCTTTGGCTTGAGGCTGAGATTCGTCTTTTTTTATCTCATCCTCTTTTTTAGTTTCGCCGAGCGGTTTTTCATCTTTATTTTCCTTAACTTCTTTACTTTCTTTAACTTCTTTAACGCTTTTATCGTCTTTTAAGCCAAAAGCCTTAGCGCGTATTTTCCCTTCAATTTCGTCGGCAATATCTTGATGTTGATGCAAAAACTCCTTTACATTTTCTCTGCCCTGTCCCAATCTTTCTCCATTATAACTAAAAAACGCTCCGGCTTTTTCAATAAGTCCGTCCGCCACTCCAATGTCTATCAAATAACCCATTTTATCAACGCCCGAACCAAATATTATTTCAAATTCAGCTTGTCTAAAAGGAGGCGCGACTTTATTTTTTACCACTTTAACTCTAACTCTATTTCCAAGAATTTCATCGCCTTTTTTTACAGATTCTATTCTTCTTATATCAAGACGAAGAGAGGAATAAAATTTCAACGCTAATCCTCCGGGCGTGGTCTCGGGATTTCCCCATGAAACGCCGATTTTTTGTCTCAACTGATTTATAAAAACTATGGAAGTGTTTGATTTTGAAATATTTGACGTCAACTTTCTCAACGCTTGACTCATAAGTCTTGCCTGCAATCCCACAAAAGCGTCTCCCATTTCTCCTTCAATTTCAGCTTTCGGAACAAGAGCCGCTACAGAATCCACAATTATAATATCAACCGCTCCAGAACGTATAAGTTTATCCGCAATCTCTAATCCCTGCTCGCCTGAATCCGGCTGAGAAATAAGCAAATTATCAATGTCCACTCCTATCTTAGACGCGTATTCCGGATCCATAGCGTGTTCGGCGTCTATATAAGCCGCAGTTCCGCCGAGCTTTTGCGCCTCAGCCACCATACATAAAGCTAAAGTTGTTTTGCCCGACGATTCGGGACCAAAAATTTCAATGACTCTGCCCCTTGGTATTCCGCCCACTCCTATGGCGATATCAAGAGGAAGCGCGCCGGTCGGTATAGCGTCCACTTTTTCTTTAGAATGTTTCTCCCCTAACCTCATAATCGCTTCTTTGCCAAAATCTTTTTCTATCTGAGAAAGAGCCAAATCTAAAGCCTTAATCTTGTCGTCTTTTGCCATAACCGCCTCCTTTTAATCCTAATTGACTTACCGATTATCTGATTTTTATTTTTAACAATACATAACAAACTATTTGCAATATACTAAAATTTTTATTTTTTCAGAAATTGCATAAACGCTTCTTTATTTTCAACAGGACTCATTTTTGGTCTTCCCAAATCTTTCCTCGCTCCTTTACGAACAATAATTTCAATAAAAATTAAACCGCAATTTTCTCTCGTTTGCGCAAGAACTTTTTTCATTTCATCTTTATTAGACACGCTATATACTTTTTCATAACCTGCGGCGCGCGCTATTTGGCAAATATCTATAAACGGCGCTATTGTGGGTTGTCCTCCGACAGAATCGTGAGCTCCGTTATTTAACACAATATGGCGCAAATTAAACGGTTTTTTTGTTCCGATAGCGCATAAAGATCCCAAATGCATAAGCACTGCGCCGTCGCCGTCAAGACAAGTGAACCTAATTTCCGGTTTTTCTAAAGCGGCGCCAAGCGCGATATGAGAAGCATGTCCCATAGAGCCGACTGTAAGAAAATCATGACTGTGATTCATTTTATATTTATCTCTTATTTCATAAAGCTCCCGCGAAATCATACCGGTAGTCGAAATAAAAGCCTCATTTTCATTTGACAAATTTACAATATCTTCAATAGCTTCCTCTCTGCTCATTTGCGCTTTATTATCATAACCCTTATTTTGCAAAACATAAGGCTTAAAAATATCTTTCCTGACGACAAAAGCATAAGGAGCGCTGTTTTTAGAAAAATAATCAAAACATTGCGCCATCTGTTTTTTTACATCATCTTCATTATTTTCAACGATAGAGTAAGGTATTCCTAACGTTTTAAGAATATCGCAGGTGACTTTCCCCTGCTTAACGTGTTGAGGCTCGTCTTTTATTCCGGGCTCGCCGCGCCAGCCGATAAGCAAAATCATCGGTATTTGATAAACGTCAAAATCGGCAAGAGACAATAAAGGATTTATCGCATTTCCTATGCCGGAATTTTGCATATAGATTAGAGGGATTTTCCCCAAAGCAAGATAATAACCGGCGGCAAGTCCTATGGCTGCTCCTTCATTTACGGCTACGATATGTTTTTTATCGCCGCAATTATCCGTAATAAAAGCGCAAAAACTTTTCAAAAGAGAATCGGGAACACCGCAAAAAAAATCAACGTTATTTTTTTTTAGCTCTGAATAAAAAAACGAAACGTCTATCATTATTTGCCTCCCGGTATCAATTCCAAAATCTCTTTTATGGGCATACAAAATTCGTCGGCTCTAATCGAACGTTCGTCGTCGAGTATAATTTTTGCAACATTTAACATAGCGGGATAAGACGCGCGCAGCATGTGATTTGCATAGATAATAATATTTGCGCCCCACGATAAAAATTCTTTTTCTCTAAATTGGTTGTATGTCGTGGGAACGAGAACTATCGGAACGCTCAAATAATCGTCCCTAAATCTTAAACAAAATTCTTTAATGTCCTGTCCGCTTTTTTCTTTGCTGTGAATCATAACTCCGTCCGCTCCGGCCTCGACATAAGCTTTGGCTCTTTTAAGCGCGTCGTCCACGCTATGGCCCGCTATCAAACTTTCAAGCCTTGCTATAATCATAAATTCTTTCGTTATTTGAGCGCGTTTTCCCGCTCTTATTTTTAAGCAAAAATCCTCGATAGACGAAAGTTCTTGTTTAACTTCAGTTCCAAAAAGCGAATTCTTTTTCAATCCGACTTTGTCCTCGATGATAACGGCCGATATGCCGTTTCTTTCAAGAGTGCGGACTGTAAAAACAAAATGCTCGGTTTTTCCGCCGGTATCTCCGTCATAAATAATCGGTTTTGTCGTGCATTCAAGAATATTCGTCAAGTCCTGCATCCGCGTCGTTAAATCCACCGCTTCAATGTCGGGTTTTCCTTTGCTGGCAGAATCCGTAAGACTCGACGACCACATTCCGTCAAAACTGTGCAAGCCGTCTTCTTTTTGTATTTCAAGTTTTTCAATTATCAACCCCGACAAACCCGAATGCGCCTCCATAATTCTTACTATTTTTTTTACCTCTATAAGACGTTTTAACGACGCAAGACGAACGTCGGGAGTAATTCCTATCGAACGCATAGCCTCGCCCATAGCCGAAGAATTTACTCCTTTGGTGTAAGGGATTTCTATCACCTCTCCGCCAAGCTCTTTCATTAAAGCAAAAACATCGTCTCTTTCTTTTCTCAAAAATCCGCTTTCCCAATCGTCTCCGTGAATAATCGCATCCGGTTTATACTTGCGCAAATTCGGAATATAACTCCACTCCTCCTGAGCCACGATACGCGACACTCCTTTAATATTTTCTATCACCGCTTTTCTTTGCTCGTAATTTAGATAAGGAACTCTTTTGCGCGACGCTATCGCGCTGTCTGTGAGAAGTCCCACCAAAACGTCGCCTCTTTTTGCGGCTTCCTTTATTATATTTATAATTCCGGGATGAACGATTTCTCCGCTCAAACCCAAATAAATAGTTTTCGTTTTATCCGTCATATTTCCTCCATATATTTTTTAAGAATACGGCAAAATTCTTGCATTTCCCAAACTTTTATATCTCCGATATTTGCAATGCGAAAAGTATCGGCTTGCGAAATTTTTCCGGGATAAATAGTAAATCCGCTCTTTTGCGCAAAATCATGAAAATCGTCAAAATTATATTTTGGAGATTTTGGCTCTAAAACAGCCGTTATCATTTTTGATTGATGTTTAAGCGGAACAAGCATTTTTAATTTTAATTCGTCAACCGTTTTCACAAGCTCTTTCCAGCAAGCCGAGTAACGAGCGTAGCGTTTTTCTATAGTTTCAATTTTTGTCTCGATAATAGCTTGGCGCAAAGCGTAAAGAGTCTGAACGGGAGGAGTAAAACGCATTTGTTTGCTTTTTTCAAAATGCAAATATTGAGACCATAAATTCAAATAATAATTTCTCATAGGATAATTTTTTATATTTTCAAGCGCTTGTTTGCGGCAAAAAACAAAAGCCGCTCCCGCCATTGCCTGAATATTTTTATTTGAAGTCGAAGCCATAAAGTCAATACAGTCTCTATCCATATCAATAGGTATGGCGGCAAAAGCGCTTACCGCGTCCACTATTGTAACAATTCCATACTCACGGCAAAAACGACAAATCTCAGGCACAGGATTTAATAGACCCGTTGTAGTTTCATGATAGACAATGGCAATATGAGTAAATTTCCCGTCAATCAATTTTGATTTCAAAGTTTCAATATCAATTGGTAAAAATCCGGAACTTTCATAAATCTCAAAATTAATTTTATAAACCTCGGCAATCTTTGCCAAACGCAAACCGTAAGCGCCGTTATTAACTATCAAAAGTTTTCCGTCGTCGGGTATGCAGGAAGAAATCATCGCCTCGTCGGCCGCCGTTCCCGACCCACCGAATAAAACTGTTTTTATATTTTCTTTTTTCCCCACCATTGCCGAAAGTTCGTCGCATATCCATCGCATAATCCCGCCAAACTTTTTTTCCCTCGGACATATGTCGGGACATATTTGAGCGTATTTTACGCTGTCGGTAGTCGTGGCCGGCCCCGGATTTAACAACACTTCGCGCTCGACGGAATATAAAGATTCGTTTTCAATAATACGCGGAAGAATTTCTTTTTTTGCCATTTCCAAATGATTATTGTCGTCAATTTCACGCCAAGCGTAATATTGTATTTTTTTTACAAAAACCGGACAATCGCCGGTTGAAACGGACGCGAGAACTTTTTCATAATCAAGTTTTGGAAAATCTTTTTTATTTTTGTCAAAAAACAGACGCATAGATTTTAGCAATTTAAGAGAAACTTTGCTGATGCCGACCAACTCCGCACCGGCATTTGCAAGTTCGTCTTTTTTCTTAGATATATTTTTTAACAAATCGTTTTTTCCTATCTCAATATAGACTTCGTCGCCCGAGCAAGTCGCGCCTGAAGCTAAAACAATATTCGAACGTCTGTCGTTTATCAAAACGTTTAATCCGGCTTTATCATAAATCAAATCCGATTCAAGCAATAAAAAATCATCGTCTATCAAATCCACGCAAATATCGAGAGTGGCCATACTTCCAACGTTTGCATAATCATAATTTTTTATCGTGCGGATAACGGAATATTTTTTTGCCAAATCGTCGTAAAAATTACTGCAATGCCCGGTCCCTATTATAATTTTGTCTATCCCCGCATTTATAAGTTTTTGAACCGACCACTCGACGATGGCAATGCCGTTTAGCTCTATAAAACCTTTAGGCATATATTTCGTTTTATCTTCTAATCTCGAACCCAGCCCGGCAGCAAGTATAACAGCTTGCATAGTTTCCTCCTCTTAAATTTTTTATAAGACGCGTCTATTAAAGCAATTCTCCCTTGTCGAATCTGCGCCCTCTTATTTCAACTTCCGTATTCTTAATTTTATATTTCAACGGAATAGGAGAGTCGTAAAGATAAGCAAAAACAATGGGAAATAAATCCTGAACTATGGTAAATTCTTTATCATATTTTGACGCTCTTTTTTTATCAGGCCAATGTATCGCCATAAATGCGCCAAAAGTGTCGCGAAAATGCATAGCGCTTATTTCTTTTGCGTCAAGACTGGAATAAAGACGGACGGCATCGTCTAATAAAACGGGCCCGTGATCGCTCATTATAATTACAATCGCGTCCGGATTATTTCTTAAAGTCAATTCAAGTTCTTTTTTCATATCTTTTATCGAATTGTAATATCTTGGTTTCCATCTGCGCTGCTCCTCGGCGGAACCATGTCCCTGTAATGTCGAATGGTCGGGACCCGTATGTCCCCAAGCAAAAATTTTATCTTTATTATTTTGTTTAGAGGCAAATTTAGCGGTCACCATAGCGGGATAATCGGAATAATATTTTAACATTGTGCTGTTTAGATATCCCTGCATTATCCCAAGCAATACTTGAGGCATAAAACCGTATTTATTCATTACTCTCATAACAGAATCAACGTCTTGGGATTGATAATCGACAAGACTGCCTTCAAGCCAAATTGAATATCCTTTGCTGTGCAATAAAATATCGGTAAAATTTTCTCCGCTCATAATTTTTTCCCAAAGTATGCTTACGGAAGGATGATTGTTGTTGACATCTGTAAATGAGATTGTTGACATCACCAAAGCGCTTTTATCCGAGATATTAAAAATAGACGACATTGTCCCTAACGTATTATCGGTAATAGAATAAACGTCATAAATAGTAAAATCATATTCCTTTAATATTTCCTCTACTTCTTCATAATCAATATTTAAAACTTGGGCTAAATCTTTTCTTGGAAAAGCGTCATGCATAAAAAGATAAATGCTCGGCGTGTCCTTCATATCCATATTTAGTAATTCTTCGGGAACGGCTTCGACAATTTGATCTTTTACGTCGATATTTACCACATTGTCGTCTTGAGACGCGGACTTTAATGCAAAAGCTGAAAAAGGACTATATGCGGCGCCGCAAAGTAAAAATATAATTAAAATTTTTCTATACCTTTTTATAAGATTGAGGACAAAAAATACGAAAGCAAATAAAATAATAAAATCAACTGAAATATCTCCCGTAAATTTTACCATAGTTCTTATTAAAGGTAAAAACATAGCCGACAATATAAAAGAAACCGATAAATCCGTAATTTCTCTTAGCGGCAATGAACTAAAAAAAGAAGAAATCACAGGTAACAATGCCGCAAAAAATATAAGTATCGCCAGATATATAATTATGTCGTTTCCGACGAAATACATTTGATTTGGATTAACATAAATCAAAGCCGGAAATAAAACCGCAACCATACAAAAACCCGAACTTTGCGCATATTCTTTAAAAAGATATTTTTTGAAATGCCATTTATTGCAAATTAAAAAGAAAAGCAAAACCGACAATAAATAATAAAGTTTCTCGTCTAAATATACTCTGTTGGGGATGAGAAATAACAATAAGGCAATTAAAATTATTCTGCTCTTAAAATGTTTGTCCTGTTTTATATTAGAGTGAATATAACCGCAGGCTTTTAGAATGCAAGCCGCATAAGAAAGAATCAAAGCGCCGTAAAGAATAGGAACATTTGATTTGTCAAAATTTCCAAAAGAAAAAAGATTTATAGAAAAATAAAGAGCGCAAAAAAGCAGGAAAACGCTTAACTCGTCTTTGTTTATAAAACCCTTTATCTTTTTGCCGACCGCCTGCGCAATTTCAGAAACACTATTTTCTTTATTCCAAATTATAAAATATCTAATCATATTTATAAGATTGTTAAATGTCCAATAAAGAACTAATCCAGCGGGCGAAGTATAAAGCAATACTAAGAAAAATACCGCTATAATATAACTTTGTTTTCTCTCTTTTTCTGTTTCTCTGCTCACGCTGCCGGCATTCCAAGTCATAAATATCGCGGCCGCAAAATTTATCAATGTCATCATTACCGGCAATAAATTTACTCCGCCCAAAATTTTATCAGGCTCGCCCAAATCATTTATAAATAAAAAGCTTACTCCTCTAAGTCCTTCAAAATGTTTCAACATTTCGTATGCCGCTATAAAAAAAGGAATTTGTATTAGCAGCGATGACAATGAACGCAATGAATATATAGGCGAATATTTAAACGATTTATAAAGCTTTTGCATATGCTTGTGACGAATTTGAGGATCTTTAATTTTATTTATGCGCTCTATAAAGGGATCTAATCTTTCCCTTGTATTCTTCTCGCGCTTTTCTAAAATTCCGGTAAGATAATAAAAAGGCGTTAAAAATCCTGTGACGGCTATTGATAGAAAAATAATTGAAATCCCGTATGAATTGCTGATAATATAAAAATATTCAAATACATTTCTTAATGCTGTTTCTAAATAATGCATACGACACAACCTCTTTGTTTTTACGTTGAGATGTCAGTTATTTGGCGCGCGATTATTTCGGCCGATAAGCCGATATTTGTTACTATTGAATCTTTGTCTATACTTGCTTTATTATTAATACATCCTTTGATTTTTTCAACTATATTTCCTATTTCATCTTTCTTTACATAAGCGCCTAAATCCTTTCCTATCTCCACGTCCCAACAATAGCCTAAATCGGCGTATTCATATTGATCATAATTTTCATATCCCGTCTCTAAAGATATAATCGGCCTGTCAAAAGCAAAAAGAAAATCAAATCTTACCGCCGAAACATCAGACACTAAAACATCAGCTCTTGCAAGACTTTTTAAGTTATCGATTTCATCGTCAAATTTTATATTCGTAAAATCTTTTAACTGTCCGGCCAATTTATCGATAAAGTCGGGCTCAAAAACATATGAATAAGGATGAGGTCTGACTATGACATTATATCCCGCTTGCGCAATTTGTTTAATAAAATCGGCGCCATATGTTTTTAGGCATCCTCTTTTATCCCATGTTGAAGCTATCAAAACTGTTTTTCCGTCGGTTTTTATATCAAGCCGCGACGCTTTGGCTATTAAATTATCCATATAAGGCAAGCCGCCTATAAGCAGTTTTTTAGGGGGCAAGTTGCGTTTTTTCTCAAGCGCTCTGATGTCGCGCTCAAACTCTTTGCCGGAAAGAATCGCTGTGTCAAATGAGTCCAAAGAATGTTTATGATAAATGCTTACGCTGCTTATGGAATGAAAAATATGAATAAGATTTTTACAATTTTTTGGTTTTTTTATCGGATAGCCGGGCGTTCCTATATTGGGAGTAGTGGTAACTAAATAAGGTTCTTTCAAAGCGCTTATCGCGGCATAACCTTTATTTCCTTTGCCGACATATTGTATGTCAAAAGCATCCAAATCCGCATTAGAATCTCCCAAATCCATTATTTCAAAAGCGGGATCGTCCATATCCATTGTGTAATATGTAAATCCAACTTTTCTTTTTATCAGCTCGTCTATAATGTCTTTATAAAAAATCCAATACCTGCGGCCCTCTGAAAAAAAAGCGAGATTATTTGCGGCATTTGTTTTTATTTCTTTGCCGGTAATTTTTGCTTTAACCTTATAATAAAGATTTTTTGAAAAAAATAAAACGCTGCCAATCAATCCAAAGAGCGCGGCCGCTAAAGCGTTTCCCGTCCCCGGATCAAGATAAGCGTAAGCATAGACGGGCAGAAATATTATAATTGCCGCCGCTAATTTCAACACATTCATTCCAATCTCCTTTTAATAAAAGTGCGGATAAAGTTTTCCTTTATCAAATTTATAATCTTTAATTCTAACGTCGGTATTTTTTATTTTATATTTAAGAGGAATTTTGGAATCATATAAATAAGCCAAGACGATCGGAAATAAATCCTGCGTTATATAAAATTCTTTGTCATATTTTGAAGCTCTTTTTTTATCAGGCCAACGTATCGCCATCTCGGCGCCGTATTTATCTCTAAAATACAAAGAATTAATATCCTTGTCTAAAACATTGGCATAATCATTTCTGGGATTGCCCAACATCCACGGTCCGTGATCGCTCATAAAAATAATAATGGCGTTTGGATTTTCTTTTATCATTATATCAATTTCTTTTCTAAAATCAGAAATCGCATTATAGTATTTTACAGACCACACTTTTAATTCATTGGATAAATCCAAACTCAATGAGGAATGATCTGGTCCCGCCGATCCCCAAGCAAAAATTTTATCTTTGCCGGCATTCTTTTTAGCAAATTCGGCAACCTGCATAGCGGGGGATCCTTCGCGTCTATATTTTAGAAGCATTGTGTTTAACCGCCCCTGCATTATTCCAAGCAGCACTTGATTTTGCATTTCTCCTTTTCCCGAAGTTAACCCATAGACAAAAAGATTTTTATCAAATGCAGACGGATCGTCTTCTCCCGCGACGGCCGTCATATAACCTTTTTGTCGCAACAATAAATTTACAAAATTATCTCCCGCAAATATCTGGCGTCCTCTTTGTTCGTCTATAAAAACTTCGTCTATTCTGTGATCTTTTATATCAAAAACCGACGTCATAGAAACATTGGTGTAATATCCTATCGAATAAACATCATAGACGACAAAATCATTTTGCGAAAAAATTTCATCAAGTTGGCTGTAATCGAGTCCCAGATATTGCGCCAGCTCTTTTGGAGGAAAACCGTCGTGCATAAAAAGATAAATGCTCGGCGTGTCTTTCATATCCATATCGATTAATTCTTTTGGAATATTTGTAGTCGGATTGATATTAGAACTTTGCCGCTCATTAGAATCTGAATTTATTTTAAGGCCGGAAAAAGCCGCATACAGAGCGGCGCATAAAAAGAAAATGATGATTATTTTTTTGTATTTATCAAACAGCCAAATTATAAACAAAACGATTAAAAAGAATAAAACAAAATCAATTGAAGTCTCTCCCGCATATCCGACGCTTTCTCTAATCAGAGGAAGAAACATCGCTGAAATTATAAATGAAACGGAGAAAATAGAAATTTTGTTTAATGAAGTTTGATTAAGAAAATATGTAATTAGCGGCAGACAAGCCGCAAAGAAAATCAATGCTAAAAAGTAGAAAAAAATATCATTGCCTACAAAATACACCGCATTTGATTTGAAATAAAGTATGGATGGAAAAAGCATTACCGTCACAGACAACATAGAAATTTTTAGATAATCTTTAAGAGGATAGAATTTGATTTTTTTATATTGATACGCGGCGAGTAAAATTAAGACGGCAAAAAGATAATGAGTTTTTTCATATTGATAAACTGCAAAAGAAACGATATAGCAAATTATAACAATTGATATTTTAATTATAAAACTTTTATTTTTTGAAAAATTTTCTTTAATAAAACGCGCTGTTTTTAATAATAATGCAAGATAAAAAGGAATAAGCAGCATAATGAGAATATTGGAATTATTTCTTGTATATGCCCCAAAAGAAAAAAGATTTATAGAAAAATAAAGAGCGCAAAAAAGCAGGAAAACGCTTAACTCGTCTTTGTTTATGAAATCCTTTATCTTTTTTCCAACCGCGCCAACAATTTCGCAAACGCTGTTTTCCTTATTCCAAATTATAAAATATCTAATCAAATTAATAAAATTATTAAATGTCCAGTAAAGAACTAATCCAGCAGGCGAAGTATAAAGCAGCACTAAGAAAAATACCGCTATAATATAACTTTGTTTCCTTTCTTTTTCTGTTTCTCTGCTTCCACCCCCGGCATTCCAAGTCATAAATATTGCCGCTATAAAATTTATCAATGTCATCATTACCGGCAATAAATTTACTCCGCCCAAAATTTTATCAGGCTCGCCCAGATCTTTTATAAATAAAAAACTTATCCCCCTAAGTCCTTCAAAATGTTTTAACATTTCATATGCCGCTATAAAAAATGGAATTTGTATTAGCAGCGATGACAATGAACGCAATGAATATATCGGCGAATATTTAAACGATTTGTAGAGCTTTTGCATATGTTTATGGCGAATTTGAGGATCTTTAATTTTATTTATGCGCTCTATAAAAGGATCTAATCTTTCCCTTGTATTCTTTTCGCGCTTTTCTAAAATTCCGGTAAGATAATAAAAAGGCGTTAAAAATCCTGTGACGGCTATTGATAGAAAAATAATTGAAATTCCGTATGAATTGCTGATAATATAAAAATATTCAAATACATTTCTTAATGCTGTTTCTAAATATTGCATAATTTATTCTCTAATACTTTCCCATATAAGCATTGCGGCTTCTTTTGGATTATGCGCTTCTATAATAGGTCTGCCTACGACTATAAAATCCGCTCCGTTTCTAACGGCATTTTGAGGCGTCGCAACTCTTTTTTGATCATCGTCTGTTTTCAATAAACGAATGCCGGGCGTAATTACTTCAAAATTTTTTCCAAACTCCTTTTTTATGACGGCAATTTCAAGAGGAGAGGCGATGACGCCGTCAGCCGCGCAATCCTTCGCAAGCTTCGCCATTTTTAGAACTTCAGCCTCGCTTGTCATTTGGCTTGTAAGAATAGTCACAGCCCAAATCTTAGGTCTCTTTTCAACTGAAACCGCGCCCTCAAGCATTTCTTTACCGCCGGCGCAATGAACCGTCAAACTATAAACGCCAAGCTCCCTTGCGGATTCAACGGAACGTTTAACCGTCGCCGGTATATCGTGAAATTTCAAATCCAAGAAAATTTCTTTGCCGTTATCTTTTAACATTTTTATTATTTCTTTACCCGATTGCAAAAAAAGCACCGGACCGACTTTGAAAATATCAATATAGCCGCTTGTGTCTTTGACGAGCTTTTCGGCTTTCTTTAAGTCATAAACGTCAAGAGCAAGAATTATTTTTTTCATTTTTCATCCTTTTTGTTTAATCTCGTTTAAGTCATTTGTATTTAATCAATCTCTGCATATTTTTTCAAAAAACATTTTTACAAAAATTATATTTCTCTGATTTTTTATCATCAATTTTATCTTTTCATAGCTCCGGATATTTCTTTAATCGATTTTATTTTTTTTACCGATAAAAAATTTTCAAGACCGTCTATAATTTTTATAAGATTTTTTGGAGAAATCAAACTCGCCGTTCCTACGCTTACCGCGCTTGCGCCCGCAAGCATAAATTCCACAGCGTCTTGCCATGTCATTATTCCGCCGCAGCCAAGTATGGGGATTTTAATTTTTTGATACGCGTCATAAACGCAGCGTATTGACATAGATTTTACGCACGGTCCCGACAAGCCGCCTTTTATAGTTGAAAGTTTCGGCTTAAAAGTTTCTATATCTATTGCCATCGCGGGATATGTGTTTGCAAGAGTTACGGCGTCCGCTCCGCAATTTTGCGCGGATAATGCAAGCTCTGAAATGTCGGTAATCAGAGGAGAAAGTTTTACAATAATGGGAACTTTAGAAATTTTTTTTACCCGCTTAATAATATCTTTTGTTAAAGATACGTCATGACAGATAATTTTTTTTTTCAAATTCGGACAGGAAAGATTTAGCTCGACTGCCGCTATCTCCTTAAACCCGTTTAATATTTTTACAATCTCGGCATAATCTTTGCCGCATTTTCCAGCAATGCTTACGATAATTGGAACGCCGGTTTTTTTTAAGTTTTCAAGCGGCTTTTCAATAAAATTCTTTACGCCGATATTTTGCAATCCTATGGCGTTGAGCATTCCGCTTTCAACTTCGGCAATTCTGGGCTGCGGATTTCCTAAACGCGGCTCAAGAGTGATTGTTTTTGTAATAATTGCCCCGAGTTTTTCTAAGGGAATTAAGTCGGCAAGTTCATAACCGTAACCAAAAGTCCCCGACGCCGTTAATACCGGATTTTTTAATTTTATTCCCGCAAAATTTATATTTAATTTCGTATTCATTTTAATTTCTCAATTTTTAATACGCCGAAATCTTTTTTATCTACTCCGCACCCTCGCAATATCAGTTTTTAGCTTTATCTAATGTTTGGCTGATACTTTTAGGCGCTTTTGACGCGTGTTGATCCACAAAAAATTTATTTTTTGGACTATGATGTAAATTTCCCGCTCCGCCGACGCATCCTCCGACACAAGCCATACCCTCTATAAAATTTTCAACTCTATTATCTTTATTAGCCGACGCTTTCAACAAAGCTTTATTACATTCCTCCAAGCCGTTGCAAGCAACAGCTTTTAATTCAAAATCAATACTTTGTTCTTTAAGCGCTTCTCTCACGGCTTCGCTCACGCCGCCGCTTCTTGCAAAAATTCTTCCAAAATACGAAGCGTCTGAAAAATCATCTCCCTCAAGCGCTTGTATTTCTATATCGCGGCTCTCGATAAGAGCTTGTAATTCCTCATACGTCAAAACGCTGTCAACATATTTTCTAACTTTCTGATCTTGAAATTCCATTTTTTTTGCCGTGCAAGGCCCGATAAAAACGACTTTAATATCTTTATCTTTTTCTTTAAGAAATTTCGCTATCTCTCCCATGGGCGAAAGATTATGAGAAATATTATCTTTCATATCCGGATAATTTTTCTTTACAAAAGACACAAAACTCGGACAACACGAACTTGTGAGAAATTTCTTTTGCGACAATTCCAAAGCCTCGTTATAAGCCGTCATATCCGCGCCTAAAGCCACTTCCCAAACTTCCTGAAAACCAAGTTTTTTAATTGCGCTTATAAGTTGTCCCATAGAGGCAAAATCAAATTGTCCGGCAATTGACGGCGCGCAAATCGCGTAAATTCTTTCCCCTTTTTTTATCATATCTATAACGTCTAAAATAAAAGATTTATCGGTTATCGCTCCGAAAGGACATTTGGCTATGCAAGCTCCGCAAGAAACGCATTTGTCATTATCTATAAAACTTGCTCCGTCGTCTTGCCTTTTAACCGCGTTAACCTTACAAGCCGTCTGGCACGGCGGAACAAAATTGATAATCGCATTATAAGGACAAACCCGCGCGCAAAGTCCGCAGTTAATGCATTTTGTTTTATCTATATGAGACGTGCGGTCCTCGCCTATGCTAATCGCTTTTTTAGGACAAGATTCCAAACAGTTATGAGACAAGCATCCTCTGCAGATATTTGTAACATTGTATCCGTCCACCGGACAGCCGTCGCAGGCTATGTCTATTACTTCTATGACATTTGGATTATTTTTATTTCCGCCCATCGCTATTTTTATCCTCTCGCTTAAAATTGCTCTTTCCTTAAAAATGCAGCAACGAAGCGTCGGACGCGGTCCCGGCATAATTTTTTTTGGTATATCCGTAAGGTCGTCAATTAAAGTTCCCTTAAAATAACTTCTTGAAATTTCAGTTAAAACTTTATGTTTAAGCAGTTTAACCGTTGAGTCAAATTTTTTCATTTACCTTCTCCTGTTTTATTTAGATAAAAATCTACTAATTATTGGAAAAATTATCACTAAAATATAGACTGACAGAAAGCCTATAAAGAACGGCATTTG
This sequence comes from Elusimicrobiota bacterium, assembly GCA_031274365.1. GTDB lineage: Bacteria > Elusimicrobiota > Endomicrobiia > Endomicrobiales > Endomicrobiaceae > Ectomicrobium. Next base: position 104,172 of record JAISQF010000008.1, read on the forward strand.
ACCTTTGGCTATGGCGCCCGCACTGAGTTTTGTAAAAGTTTTTGCGGCAAAAATACTTACAGCCACGGGCGGCGTCATAGATCCTAAAACCGCTCCGACGCACATTATCATTGCAAAATGAACTCCGTCAATACCCAGACTTTGAGCTATGGCATAAAATGCCGGCGCTAAAAAAACACATATCGCCGCTCCGTCGAGAACAGTTCCTATTGCAATAACTATAAATCCCGCAAATAAAGAAAAAGACAGAGGCGAAAGATCCAAAACACTAACTGTGTTTTGTAAATATTTATCAAGTCCGGAATTTATAAAAATAACGGAAAAAAGATTTGCCCCGATAATAATAAATAAAATCATAGCCGAATTTTTTGCGCAATTAAAAAAAGCGCGGACAAACTTTTCTTTATTAAGAGTTTTATAAACGAAAAATCCCAAAAGCAAAGCGTATAAACTTGAAGCGGCGCCGGCTTGCAAAGGCGTTAGGATTTTGAAATAAATGCCGCCCGCTATAATAATAGGTATAAAAGCCGCAGGCAATAAAGAGATAAAAGATTTAACAAAATCTCTAAACACAAATTTTTCAATATTCCTGCGCAAATTTTCTTTCTTACCAATGTATAAACAAATAATCATATAAACTACAGTAAGTATTATTCCTATACCCATACCGGCCGTAAATAAATCTTTTATCGGGATTTTTGTAATTGAAGAATAGACAATCATAATGACGCTTGGCGGAATAATGGATCCTAAAGAACCCGCCGCCGTAAAAAGTCCAGCCGAGCGTTCTTTGGGATAACCCAAAGCCGTCATCTGCTCATACAAAACTGAACCGACAGCTATCACCGTAAGCGGCGCGGGACCTGCTAATGCTGAAAAAAAAGCGCATGCGGCGACTGCGGCATAATTTAGCCCGCCGCGCATTCTCCCCAAAAAAGAATCTAAAAAAATAATTATTTTTTTTGAGATTCCGCTTTCCATCATAATATTTCCAACAAGAATAAAAAAAGGAATGGACATAAGCGCGTCGGACTGCAAACTTGCAACCATACGTTTAGCCAAAAAATCGGGAGCGATGTCTAATAAAAATGCGCCGGCAAGAGCGCAGAAACCAAGCGCCGCGGTTATGGGAACGCCGGAGATCAAAAGAACAATAAGTAAAAACAATAAAATTAAAATGGAATAGATAGTCATTTATCCCTCAGTTAATAACTCTATTAAAAAATGCCGCTCTATTAAAACGCAAAATATACAATTAAGCGTTAAAATTTAACGGCTTTTTTAATTGTCGTATTCATATTCGCTTGGCTTTTACAAGTTTTGATTAATATAAAAAACCGGTCCGTCTTTACAGACCATTTTGTTTTGCCCGTCGATTAAAACGGAGCAGCCTTGACAATTTCCAACGCCGCAAGCCATTTTTTCCTCAAGAGAAACACAGCCGCTTAAAGAATAATGCCGCGCAATTTTAATAGCCGCATTCATCATAGGAGACGGTCCGCATACATATATATAGTATGATGAAAAATTTTCTTTTTCTCGAAAACGCAATGCCAAATCTTTTTCAAACATTTCCGTAACAAAACCTTTATAACCTTTTGATCCGTCTTCGGTAGAAATAAAAACGCGCCAGCCGAGCTTGCGAAATTTATCAAGACAAATTAAATCTTTGCGCGACCTTGCCCCGTAAAAAAGTATTCCCTTCTTTTTTTTAATCGCGGCCGCCAAACAATAAAGCGAGGCAATACCCGTTCCGCCTGCTATAAGCACCGGAGTTTTTGACCCTATATTTAAGTCATATCCATTGCCTAAAGGACCTAAAATTTCTATTTTCCCTTTTTTCATTTGAGACAAAATTCCAGTTCCCTTGCCGGCAACTTTATACAAAAAGGAAATAGTTTTTTTCTCTATCTTATGAACGCCCATGGGACGGCGTAAAAAAACGCCGGGAATATTTATCATAAAAAACTGTCCCGGCGCGCAAATTTTTGCAGCGCTTATCCACTCCGCTTTCATCTCAAAAAAAAACTTTCCGGCTTGTTTATTAGAAATAATTTTGCAAACCGTATCCCTCCGCATCAATTCTTACGCTCCCAGACAATCTTTCCGCCGACGATAGTCATACAAGCGCCGCCCTTAAAATCTCTGTCGATAAAGGGAGAATTTTTGCTTTTCGAAACAATGCTTTCTTTACTGAATTTATAAGAATAATCAAGGTCTATTATCGTTATATCGGCAATAGATCCGGCTTGCAAATTACCTCTATTTTTTAAGTTAAAAATTTTTGCGGGATTAGCCGTCATTTTTGCCACGGCTTGGGATAATGTCAAAACTTTCGTATAAACAAGCTCGCTTAAAATCAAACTTAAACAAGTTTCAAAACCTATAATTCCAAAAGGCGCATTATCAAATTCTCTTGATTTCTCCTCTTGAGCGTGAGGAGCGTGATCCGTCGCTATACAGTCTATAGTCCCGTCGCAAAGCCCGTCTTTTACAGCCTTAACGTCTTTTTTACTTCTCAAAGGAGGATTCATTTTTGTATTTGTATCATAAGCTTTGACAATATCGTCCGTTAAAGAAAAATAATGCGGACAAGTTTCGGCGCTGATTTTAAGACCGGATTTTTTTGCCTGTCTTATTAAATTTACTGAAAGCGCCGTCGAAATATGAGCAAAATGAACGGATCCGCCCGTGAGCTCGGCAAGTAAAATATCGCGGCTCACCATTACTGCTTCGGCTTGAGCGGGTATTGGACGCAAACCTAAAATCGTAGAATTTAATCCCTCATTCATCACTCCGTTTCTACTCAACTCTTTATCCTCGCAATGAGAAATTACCGGTATATTAAACATCTTCGTATATTCAAGAGTCCTTCTCATTATTTGAGAATTTGAAATGGGATTTCCATCGTCGCTTACCGCGACAATTCCGGCTTTTTTCAAAACGCCTATTTCCGAAAGCTCCTCGCCCAAAGATCCTTTTGTGGCGCATCCTATGGGAAAAACATTTACCAAACCCTCTTTTTGAGCTTTTAATAAAATAAATTCCACAGTCGGCGCATTATCTATGACGGGATTGGTGTTTGGCATACAAAAAACGCTTGTTATTCCGCCTTTAGCGGCCGCTCTCGTGCCCGTATAAATTGTTTCTTTTCCTTCCATTCCCGGCTCTCTTAAATGAGAATGAATGTCGATTAAACCGGGGACTGCAATTTTGCCTTTCCCGTCGATAATTCTATCCGCTTTTTTTGAAAGCGAAGAAACAATTTTTCCGCCCTCCACAAAAAGAGAACCCTTTTTGTCTTTATTAAAAGCCGGATCTATAATTCTAATATCGTCAATCTGAATACGCATTTTTATTCGCCTTTGGTTTTAATAAAAATAAAATCGCCATCCTTACGGCAATGCCGTTTGTCACTTGCTCGTTTATCACGGCATTTACGCTGTCGGCGACTTCCGACGAAATTTCTATCCCTCTATTCATCGGACCCGGATGCATTACTAAAACATTTGATTTTGCTTTTGCAAGTCTGTCTTTTGTCAATTGATATAATTCCACATATTCATGAACCGAGGGAAAAAGATTTTCTTTTTGTCTCTCTAATTGAATTCTCAAAATATTTACCACGTCGGCAGTTTTAAGCGCTTCGTCTAAATTATAAAAAACTTTCACTCCGAGCTTTTCAATTCCCTGAGGAATTAAAGTCGGCGGACCGGCGACGGCGACATCCGCGCCCATTTTTGTCAATGCCCAAATATTTGATTTTGCAACGCGCGAGTGCAAAATATCGCCGACAAGCAAAACTTTCAAATTCTCGAATTTTTTCTTTTTTTCAAAAATCGTATAAAGGTCAAGCAGTCCTTGCGTCGGATGCTCGTGAAATCCGTCTCCGGCATTTATTACGGAAGCGTCTAAATTCCTTGCAAGAATATCGGGCGCGCCCGTCATAGAATGTCTTATTATAATATAGTCGGCATTCATCGCGGCAAGAGTTTTGCCCGTGTCTATCAGACTCTCTCCCTTTACGACGCTTGAAGCGTTCACGGCGAGATTTACAACGTCTGCCGACAATCTTTTAGCGGCGATTTCAAATGAAGTTCTTGTTCTTGTGGAAGGTTCATAAAAAAGAGTCACCACAGTTTTTCCGACTAATGTGGGCGCTTTTTTTACGGAGCGCATAAAAAGACTTTTAAAAGGTTTTACCGAATCTAAAATAATTTGAATTTCTTTTTTATCAAGAAACTCAAGTCCTAAAAGATCTTTGCGGTTAAAAAGCATTTTTGTTTCCTTTATATTTTGACGACTATATTTTTATCATAATCAACTTTTACCAACTGTTTTGTCGGATATTTAATTCCCGTAAAATTCGCCTCAATCGGCAATTCTCTATGTCCCCTATCGACTAAAACGGCAAGCTTAATGGATCTTGGCCGCCCGAAATCCATCAAGACGTCCAAAGCCGCTCTGACAGTTCTGCCCGTATAGAGAACATCATCGACAAGAATAATATTTTTTTCATTTATCTCAAAAGGAATGGCTGTTTCTTTAATAAGAGGAATATCCGCGCCGCGTTTATAAATATCGTCTCTGTAAAGGGTAATGTCTAAAGTTCCAAAAGGAATTTTTAACAAATCGTCTTTGGCGAGTTTTACAATTTTATCAATTATCCTTTTTGCTAAAACAACTCCTTTTCCGTGTATGCCTATCACGGCCAAATTTTTTATATTTTTATTATCGTCAAAAATCTGGCGCGACATTCTTGTAATGGCGTCGTTAAAATCAGCGCTTTCTAAAATTATTTCTTGCATTGTAAATACTTCCTTATCCCGAGTTTTTGAAGTTTCAAATCTTTTTTTACAATTTCTCCCGCCATGTCGTCTTTATATTTTTGCAATTTTTCTCTTAAAGATTTATCTGAGACAGCGATAATCTGAGCCGCTAAAACCGCGGCGTTCACCGCTCCCGCTTTTCCAACGGCAACACATGCCACGGGCGCGCCCGCCGGCATTTGAACGATGGAGAATAAAGAATCCAAACTTGCAAGAGAGCCGCCCTTTATCGGCACTCCGATTACCGGCAAAACAGTTTGCGCCGCAATTACTCCCGGCAATGCCGCCGACATACCGGCGCCGGCAATAAAAACTTTTGCTCCGGCTTTTTGAGATTTTTCTATACATTCTTTTAGATGCTCCGCGGTTCTATGAGCCGAGGCTATATTGAGACTATAAGTCAAATCAAAATATTCTAAAATTTTACAAGTCTGCTCAATAATATCAAGATCGGAATCTGAGCCGACAATGATAGCGGCGTCTATTGATTTTGTCATAAATCCTCCGTTTTGTTTTTTAACGCTTTTGCCGCAATATCTTTTCTATAGTGCATATTTTCAAAATCTATCAAAGCAACTTGACTATAAACTTTATCGACAGCGCTTTTAATATCGTCGTCTAAAGCCGTAATTCCCAAAACTCTGCCGCCGTTGGTGAACAATTTAGCGTCTTTTATTTTCGTTCCCGCAAGAAAAATCAACGCCTCTTTAATATCCTCAAGTCCTTTAATTTCAAAACCGCTTCTGTAAGCGTCGGGATAACCGCCAGACGCCAAAACCACGCAAACCGAAAAACCTTTTTTCCAAGAAATTTTTATCTTATCAAGATTTCTATCTAAAATCGCCTGACAAATATCGACTAAATCGCTTTCTAAAAGCGGCAAAACCGCCTGCGTTTCAGGGTCGCCAAATCTACAATTAAATTCTAAGACATAAGGCTCGCCGCCGCTGACAATCACGCCGACATATAAAATGCCTCTGTAATCCAAATTTTCTTTTTGCAGTCCCGTCATTACTTTTTTTAATATATTTTCCTCAACTTTTTTATTTAAGCTTTTGCTTGCAAGAGGAGCGGGAGCGTATGCGCCCATACCGCCGGTATTTGGTCCTTCGTCATTATCGTTTATTCTTTTATGGTCTTGGGCCGCGGGCATCATCGAATAATGTTTTCCGTCGGTAAAAATTAAATACGATAATTCCTCTCCGCAAATAAATTCCTCGATTAAAACATTTATTCCCGCATCGCCCAAAATTTTTTCATGCATTATTTGTTTCACGGCGTTTTTTGCGCTAACGCTGTCGCCGCAGATATAAACTCCTTTGCCGGCGGCAAGTCCGTCGGCTTTTACGACGAGCTTTTTATCTTTGTCAATTTTATCAAGAAAATTCAGAGCGTCGTCTAAATAAGAAAAGCTATTATATTTTGCCGTGGGAATACCGTATTTTTCCATAAATTGTTTTGAATAAATTTTACTTGCCTCAAGTTTTGCGGCTTCCTTACAAGGACCGACTATTTTCAATCCTTTGCTTTCAAAATAATCGACAATACCCAGCGATAAAGGAATTTCGGGTCCCACAAAAGTAAAATCAATTTTATTTCTTTTTGCAAATTCGGCAAGTTTTTCAAAATCGCAAATATCAATATCCACCAATTGCGCAACATTACTAATTCCGTCATTTGTCCCCGCGCAAAAAACTTTTTTTACTTTATGGCTTTGAGAAAATTTCCAGCATATCGAATGTTCTCTTCCGCCCGAACCTATCACCAATATTTTCATTTTATTTCCTCTAATTTTTTAATTTATCCCTTGACATAATCCACGGCATTTTGAAAAATTATTTTTCCCCAGCCGAATTTTCCGTCATAACCCTGTCTTGCGGGATGCTGCAAAGCAAAAACATATCTTTCAGGATGCGGCATAAGTCCAAAAACATTTCCAAAATCGTTTGATATTCCCGCTATTTGCTCAATTGAACCGTTTGGATTAAGAGGATAATCCGCTTCAGATCCGTCTTTTGAACAATACTTAAAAGCTATCTGCTCATTATTTTTCAACATATCAAGAATATCTTTATCTCTAACTATAAATTTTCCTTCGCCGTGCGCCACCGGCAGAGAAATAATTTCAGGGAGATTTCGCGTCCACAAACATTTTGAGACGCCGTCTATATTTTTCATTGTTTTCAAATAAACCCATCTGCATTCAAATTTACCAGAATCATTATAAGAAAGAGTTGACGTTTGGCAAAACTCCCGCACAGACGGCAATAAACCCATTTTTACAAGCACTTGAAAACCGTTGCATATTCCTATTACGGGTCTTTTACTTAAAGCAAATTTCTGCAAAACGCCGCCCATTTTATTTTTTACTTCATTTGCTAAAATTTTTCCCGAGGCGATATCGTCTCCATAAGAAAATCCGCCCGGAAAAACTAAAATATCATAATTTAGAATTTCATCTTTTTTCTCAAGCAAAACATTTATATGAACTCTATCCGCCGACGCTCCGCATAATTGCAAAGCCGCTTGCGACTCATAATCGCAATTTGTTCCCGCCGTCGTTAGAATTAAGGCTTTTACTTTTTTCATATCTGCTCCGATTTAATTTTCAATTGCAGCTCGTTTTTAAAGCTCGCCAAAATCAAATATCTTGAAGAGTTTTTTGCCAAGACGACATTAATTTTTTTGGATTTTCCATAACTTTTATTTTGTTTTTTACGCTCTCAAAAACGACGTCTTTTCCGCCCGTCAAACCAACTTGCGAAAAAACCGTTCCCTTAAAAAGAGAGCGGAACTTTTTTTCATTTTTAGCGTCAACCTCGACGACAAATCTTCCGTTTGATTGAGAAAACAATATCTCGGCGGGACTCATTTTTCCCTTTATCTTTACTTTATCAATGTCTATCTTAACCCCTATGCCGGCGCTAAAAGCCATTTCGCTTACGGCAGCTGCGAGTCCTCCGTCGGAAATATCATGACAAGACTCAATCAAACTTTTATTTATAGCCTGATATATTTTTTTCATTATGGGCTTTGATTCTTTGGGATAAACGTTTGGAACAACTCCGTCTTTTATTGAATTGATTTTTGAAAAAACGGATCCGCCGAGTTCATTTCTCGTCAAGCCTAAAATAAAAACTTTATTTTTTTCTTTCTTAAAAGGCATAGTCAAAGTATTTGAAACGTTTTCTATAACGCCCATAGCCGAAATAAGCAAAGCTGGAGGAATTGAATATTTTTTTTGACCGATAGAATATTCATTATGCAAACTGTCTTTTCCCGAAATAAAAGGAATTGAAAAACTTTTTGAAAAATCATAACAAGCTTTAGCCGCTCTAATTAGAGAGCCTAAAATTTCCTCTTTATCGGTATTTCCCCAGCAAAAATTATCAAGCAAAGATATTTTTTCAATATTTCCGCCGACGCAAACGGCGTTCCTGATAGCTTCCTCTATGGCGCTAGCCGCCATTTTGTATGCGTTGATTTTTCCATATTCTGGATTTAATCCATTTGATAAAACAATAGCTTTTTTTGTCCCTTTTACGACGGTATAAGGAAAAATAACGGCGGCGTCCCCGGGACCTGAAACTTCAATATTATTTCCCTGCAAAGGTTTTATTATAGTCTGGCCTTGAACTTCGTGATCGTATTGTCTGATTATCCACTCTTTTGAACAAACATTCAAATCCTCAAGAACTTTTTTCAAAGATTTTAATATCTCTGATGAATTCATTTTTATCGTTTTTTGTTCAAATTCATTTTTTATCTCGCAAATTGCACGGCGCGTTATTTTCGGAACGCCTTTGTGCAAAAAAGACATATCCATATCGGCTATTAAATCTCCGTCGTAGGAAATTTTTAATTTTTTATCTTTTGTAAATACGCCGATAAAAACCGCCTCGACGTTTTCTTTTGCAAAAATTTCAATTATCTTTTCTTTATTTTTTGGCGGAACTGCAAAAACCATTCTCTCCTGCGCTTCGGAAATCCAAATTTCCCAAGCTCTAAGTCCGTCATACTTTAGAGGAACTTTTTTGAGATCTATTTCAACTCCGGTATTTTCGCCCAACTCCCCAACCGCGCTCGAAAGTCCGCCCGCTCCGCAATCGGTTACGGCCCTATACAAATTCAAATCTCTCGCTTTTAACATAGCGTCTAAAACTTTTTTTTCAACTATGGGATTTCCTATCTGAACGGCGCTGACATCCGATTCTTTATTAAGCTCCACTGAAGAAAAAGTCGCCCCGTGTATTCCGTCTCTGCCCGTCCGTCCTCCCGCGACAAGAACTAAATCGCCCGCGCGCGTTTTTTTTGCAATTTTATTTTTTGGAATTATTCCCATAGTCCCGCAAAAAACAAGAGGGTTCGCCATATAACCGTCGTCAAAATAAACGGACCCGTTGACTGTTGGAATACCCATTCTATTGCCGTAATCTCTTACGCCGGATACAACTCCGCCAATAATGCGTTTAGGATGATGCATGCCGTTTGGAACTTTTTTTGGCGGCGTGTTTGGTTTTCCAAAACAAAAAACGTCGGTGTTTGCAAGAGGTTTTGCGCCAAGACCGACTCCGAGTATGTCTCTGATTACTCCTCCTATCCCCGTAGCCGAACCTCCGTAAGGCTCCAATGCCGACGGATGATTGTGCGTTTCAACCTTAAAAGCTATCGCGTTTTTATCGTCAAAATCTATAATGCCCGCATTATCCTCAAAAACGGACAGACACCATTTCTTTTTCAATTCCATAGTGGCCTTAAATATAGTTTCTTTAAGAAGATTGTTATATTGTTTATGAATTTTCTTTTGAGGAGATATTTCCAAATAATCAATAATACCCGTTAAGGTTTTGTGTTTGCAATGTTCGCTCCAAGTTTGGGCTATTGTTTCAATTTCAATATCGGTGGGATTTCTTTTGAGATTTTTATAATAATCTTGAATTGTTTTCATCTCTTCCAAAGAAAGAGATAAGACGTTGTTTTTACTTAAATCTAAAAGCTCTTTGTCGGACAAATTCAAAATGTCAATTTCTTTGCAATGCGTGGTTTTCAATTTCATATCCTTGAATTAAAGTATTTGCAAACAATTTTTCAGCCATAAGCGCCAAATCCTCGTCTGATATATCTCCAAACAAATAATATTTATGACCCGTATTAACCTCTATTTTTTTATCTATACCCAAATCTTTAACCGCTTTTTGAACGCTTTGTGCGACAGTATCGGTCACGCCTTTTTTATACCAAACTTCTATTGCTCCCCCAACTTTAATTGGAGACAAAATTTCATTTTCTTTTTTTATGGAATAATCCTCGGTTATCTCGTCAATCAACAATTGCCTTGCTATAATTTCAGCCTCGCCGTCAGAAATATCTCCTTTAATAATGTATAAAGGACAATATTTAACTTTCTTAACATTATCAAACCCCATTGAAATTATTTCATAAAGATAATACTCGCCGCGCGCGTCTCTAAAATTTTCTTTTGTTTTAATTTCAATTTTATACATCGCCTCTCCGTTTATGAAATTTCTTATTATTGCCAACGTTTGCCCGTCAATTTCTCATACGCTTCTATATATTTTTCTAAAGTTTTTTTAACAATCTCATCCGGCAAATTCGGCGCGGGCGGTTTTTTATCCCATTTTATTTTTTCAAGATAATCTCTAACAAATTGTTTGTCCAAACTGTCCTGCGCTTTGCCCTCTTGATATTTTGCAGCCTCCCAAAACCTCGAAGAATCGGGAGTAAAAATTTCGTCTATTAAAATAATTTTATTATTATAATAACCAAATTCAAATTTTGTATCGGCTAAAATAATTCCTTTACTTAAAGCAAAATCCGAAGCTTTTTGATAAATTTTAAGAGTTAAATTTTTTATCGTTTCGGCGGCCTCGTCCCCTATCCTTTTTTTAGTTTCTTCAAAAGATATATTCTCGTCATGCGCCCCGCCGTCCTCTTTACTCGACGGAGTAAAAATTGTGTTAGGAAGCTTAGACGATTCTTTTAATCCGTCCGGCAAAGGCATGGAACACACCGTTTTATAAAGCTCATACTCTTTCCAAGCCGAACCCGATAAATAATTTCTCGCTATACATTCAATGTCAATTCTTTTTGCTTTCTTTACTATCATAGCTCTGCCGTCGAGATAATCATATTTTTTCAAAAAATCCGGGAACTCGCTAAACTCTCCAGTTATTATATGATTTGCGGCAATATCTTTAACAAAATCAAACCAAAACATTGAAAGTTTATGGAGAATTTTTCCTTTATTTGGAATTTCGGTGGGAATAACGCAGTCAAAAGCGCTGATTCTATCTGACGCGCAAATTAAAAGATTATCGCCTAAATCGTATATGTCTCTAACTTTTCCTCTGTGCAGCAAAGGCAAATCTATTTTCATAAATTCCGTTCCTCACTTACTAAAAGCTTTGGGATGTCTTATGTCTTTTCCTTGGACCATAAAAATCACGTCTTCGCTGATATTTGTCGCATGGTCTCCAATTCTTTGAATATTTCTCAACATCATAACTTGATCTAAATATTTTCCAATCATTTCAGAATCGGTCGACTTCATCATAGATTCTTTTAAGCGCTGCAAAATTTCGTCTTTCAAATTTGAAAGCTCTCTGTCTTTATCGAGAACGCTGTTTGCAAGATCCACATCGCTTTTATTAAAAGCGTTTATCGCGTCCTCAACCATCTGTCTGACAATCCCGGCCATTTTTGAAACATTTTCAATAACGTCTAAATTTATGTCTATTTTTTTTGCAATTCCTATGGCTTCGTCGGCCATTCTCTCCAAATCCGTATTGATTTTCATAGCCGAAGTTATAAATCTCAAATCCGTCCCCACAGGCTGATTTAGAGCTATGAGTTTCAAGCATTTATCGTCGATAACAATCTCTTGAATATTGACCTCTTTTTCAATGGCAAAAAGTTTATCGTGAAAATCGGCGTTTTTTGAAATAAGCTGATCCATTATGGACTTAATCATCTCTCTTACTAAAGCCGCCATATCGACCAATTGTTTTTTTAATTCATTGATTTCCAAATCAAAATGACGCATTTTATTCTCCTATTTTATAATAGAAAAAGCGCGGCAAATGCGCGCTCTATTTTATTTTGCCGACCTAATAATTTTTAATTTATCCAAAACGCCGTTGACAAATTTACTGGAATCTTTTGTGGAATATTTTTTAGATATTTCAACGGCCTCGTCAATTATCACGCTAATGGGAGTTTCGGGCATTTCCATAATTTCATAAACCGCCAAACGTATTATATTTCTATCAACCGCCGCCATTCTGCTTATTTCCCAGTTTTTTGCATGTTTTGCAATGAGCTCGTCTATTTCATCTTTTTTTTTGCAAACGCCGTCAAACAATTTCATCATAAAAGATTTATAAGTCTCTCCTTTTGGAATACGGCTCTCAAAAAAACTTACAATCTCGTCAACGGGCATTTTACAATTGTCATAAGCATAAAGCATTTTCAACGAACATATTCTTGCTTGTCTTCTTTTAGTAGTCATTTATTCCCCGGTCAAAATACGATGCGCGTAAATATAAATACCCAATAATTATAGCATATTTTATATATTATAATTATGCGCCCGACAAGCGTAGGATTTATTATTCAACATCCGCGGGGAAGCAGACTTACTTTCGCCATTGTTGTTTTTGTTTCCATCGTATGCTTTTAGCTTTTCTATTGTGTTGCTTTTAGTCCTGCCTTTCAGGCAGACACTTGTGAGGGGAGCGTAGTCCGCAGGTCAAGACCTGCGGTTATGAAAATACAGCCTTTCAGGCTGTAAAGGAAAAAAGACACGACAAAAAAACAGTTTTTGCCGCGTCTTTATTTATAGAAGTTTTTTAGCGGAGACCGCCTTAGAGGATGAGGTTATAAACGAATGTCCGAAGCGGTCGGGTCGGAGCTAGAAAACAAAAAAATATTTTAATAATAAAGAGCAAAAGCAAGTATCGTCCCCCCGCGGGGACTTGCAAGTGTAATATCATACGCCGGCTTGAGCAAACCGCCCTCAATTAAAAACCTACTCTCACTCCGGCTCCTCCGAAATATTCAAATATATCCGCTCCTGCTTTTATACTTGTGTTCAATGTCAATGCAGTCTTTGTCGTCAACTTGTATTCTATTCCCCCGCCAAAGCCCGCATACGCCGATTGTTTTATTGATCCTTCTATCTCTCTCATCTTCTGACCCTCTAAACTCATATCGTATTCAACATCCTTTCCATACTCTATTCCGCCTAAATAAATCTTTCCAAACCAATCAAGCTTATCCGATACCCAGTCGGCTCTCAATCCAAAAAGTCCGCTCACCTTCGCATAATATCCCGCTTCTATTTTCATTGTCAAATCTCCTGTCTCTCTTATCTCGTCATTCTGGCTTACTCCGCCGTTTATCCCTGCAAATCCTTTTACTTCAAGCCCCTTGTTTTGCGCATAACTTATGTCCGACCATATCGTCCGCT